>NZ_JBQFOK010000001.1:0-611520 GCF_056533365.1 Ruegeria sp. G5
CTAATCAATAACCCTAGATGCCCACCGTCTCTCCGATGCGTCTCCGCCGCTTCCGCCGCGTCCCAGCACCTCAACAGCGCCGGTGAAGGGGTATTTACGGATTAGGTCTGGGACCTGCAACCCCCATTTTGAAAAAACTTCACATTTCTCGGCAAAATCTCGCATACCTTAATGAAAACAACATGTTAGATTTAAGAATAGCGTGGAATTTCCGCCTATTCGGTCGTGACAGCACAAAGCAAAGGTGCATTCTGACGGAATCGCGCCCAACGCTCTTCCAGTATCTTCGCGAGTGGCCAAGAAAAACGCCGCCGAGGTCTCCCCAGGCGGCGCAGTTTTGTGAGTGGTGGTCTTTTTATTTCAGATCGAAACGATCTGCGTTCATCACTTTGTTCCAGGCGGACACAAAGTCGCTGATGAATTTCCCGTCTGCATCGGCCTGACCGTAGACTTCTGCCAGCGCCCTCAGTTGCGAGTTCGAGCCGAAGACGAGATCAACACGTGTACCGGTCCATTTGACCGCTCCGCTCGCGCGGTCGCGACCTTCATAGACACCTTTGCCGGAAGGTTTCCATTCGGTACCCATATCCAGAAGGTTGGTGAAGAAATCGGTACTGAGTGTGCCGACACGGTCAGTGAAGACACCATGCTTGGTATCACCGAAATTGGCACCAAGGACACGCAGACCACCAACCAGCGCTGTCATCTCGGGCGCGGACAAAGCCAGCAACTGCGCTTTGTCGACCAACAGCTCTTCTGGCGATACCGTATAGTCGCCCTTCTGGTAATTGCGGAAGCCGTCTGCGATGGGCTCCATCACGGCAAAGCTGTCCACATCGGTCTGCTCTTGCGAGGCATCTGTTCGACCAGGGGTGAACGGAACTTCAACGTCATGACCCGCGGCTTTGGCCGCTTGTTCGACGCCTGCGGCACCTGCAAGCACGATCACATCAGCCAGAGACACTTTCTTACCGCCGGACTGCGCATCATTGAACGCCTTCTGAACGCCTTCCAACGCATCCAGCGTTTTGGACAGTTTCATCGGCTCGTTCACTTCCCAGTCTTTCTGCGGCGCAAGGCGGATACGCGCGCCGTTGGCACCACCGCGCTTGTCCGACCCGCGGAAGGTCGAGGCCGAGGCCCATGCGGTCGAGACCAGATCAGACACCGACAGACCGGTAGCCGCGATCTTGGCTTTCAGGTCGGCCACATCCGCATCATCAATCAGGTCATGATCCACGGCAGGGACGTTATCTTGCCAGATCAACTCTTCGGTCGGGGCTTCTTCACCGATGTAGTTGGAACGCGGGCCCATATCGCGGTGGGTCAGCTTGAACCAGGCGCGTGCGAAGGCATCTGCGAACTCGTCCGGGTTCTCGTGGAAGCGTTTCGAGATCGGGCCATAGATCGGGTCCATGCGCATCGCCATGTCGGCGGTGGTCATCATGGTCTTGACCTTTTTCGACGGATCATGCGCCGCCGGGGCCATGTCTTCGTCTTTGACGCCGATCGGCTCCCAGATATAGGCGCCCGAGGGGCTTTTGGTCAGGTTCCATTCGTATCCGAACAACAGGTCGAAATAGCCGTTGTCCCATTTGATCGGGTTTGCGGTCCACGCACCTTCGATGCCCGAAGTAGTGGTGTCGTCGCCCTTGCCGGAACCGAACTTGTTAATCCAGCCAAAGCCCATTTCTTCGATCGGGGCAGCTTCGGGTTCGGGGCCAACCAGATCCGGATCGCCTGCACCATGCGCCTTACCGAACGTGTGACCACCTGCGACCAGAGCGACGGTTTCTTCGTCGTTCATCGCCATCCGACCAAAGGTATCGCGGATATCGCGGCCTGATGCCAGAACGTTCGGCTCACCATCCGGACCCTCGGGGTTCACATAGATCAGACCCATCTGAACAGCGGCCAGCGGATTTTCCAGATCACGTTCGCCGGAATAGCGGCTGTGAGGATTTTCGGTTGGGGCAAGCCATTCGGTTTCGGTACCCCAATAGATATCTTCCTCAGGGGCCCAGATGTCCTCGCGGCCACCGGCGAAGCCAAAGGTTTTGCCACCCATCGACTCGATGGCGCAGTTGCCGGCCAGGATCATCAGGTCGGCCCAGGAAATCTGGTTGCCGTATTTCTGCTTGATCGGCCAAAGCAGACGGCGCGCTTTGTCAAGGTTTCCATTGTCCGGCCAGCTGTTCAGCGGTGCAAACCGCTGGTTCCCGGTCGAGGCACCACCACGGCCATCCGCCGTCCGGTACGTACCCGCGCTGTGCCATGCCATACGGATGAACAAACCGCCATAATGACCGTAATCCGCAGGCCACCAGTCCTGAGAGTCCGTCATCAGCGCATAAAGGTCATCTTTCAGCGCCTTCATGTCCAGTTTCTTGAACTCTTCGGCATAGTTGAAATCGGCACCCATCGGGTTTGAAGCCGGTCCGTGCTGATGCAAGATCGAAAGGTTCAGCTGGTTCGGCCACCAATCCCGGTTAGACCGGGTTCCTGCGCCGTGCATCACAGGGCATCCACCTGCGTTGGGGTTATCACTTCCGTCCATGACGATCTCCATTCCTGGCAATATTCCGGTGCAAACGCACCGCTAAAAAAACTCGGTCGATCAAGAACACATATAGATGACACTTTTATCCATTCTAAACGCATGGCGAAATTTCGCGCAGTCCGAATGGGCAACAGCGACTCATGGGCCTTGTCACGACTGTTTCTAGCAGAGCCAAGCCATGCGAAAAAGTTTTGTTTATGGATGGTTTTGATAACTAAAAGCTATGGGTTTGAAATTAGCTGTCCTGCATCAGGGATCTGAGCCCGACGCGATAGTTGGGGTATTGCAGGGTTACACCCAGCTCATCCTTGATCCTGTCATTCCTGACCCGTTTGTTTTCATTGTAAAAACTACGTGCCATCGGTGTCAGATCGGCTTCGTCAAATGGCACGGCAGGGGGCAACGGCAAGCCCTGCAATTCCGCCGCATAGGATATCACATCCTGAGGAGGCACCGGTTCATCGTCACAGACATTGTATACGGTACCCGGATTGGGATTTGACATGGACGCCGCCAACACCTGCGCAATGTCCGTCACGTGAATGCGAGAAAAGACCTGACCCGGTTTGATAATCCGACGCATTCCCACGCGTTTGAGTTTCGAAAAAGGACCGCGTCCCGGGCCGTAAATACCGGCGAGGCGGAATATGTGTGTCGGCAACCCGGGAACGCCCAACCATTGCTGTTCAGCCTGTACGCGCCACTTGCCTCGCTGCGCTGTCGGCGTGGGCGGTGTGTTCTCATCAACCCAATCGCCCTGATGGTCGCCATACACAGCTGTCGTCGAAAGGTAGCCTACCCATTTGAACTGCGTGGCGCGTTCTGAAATCTCGTCTTTCAGCGCGGCCAGAACCGGATCACCATCTGCTTTCGGTGCGGTTGAGATCAGCAGATGCGTTACCCCGTCCAGATCGATTTTCTGCCCCGGCCAGATTACCGGCTCGGCCCCCGAAGCACGCAAGCTTGCTGATTGCGCCGGGTCGCGCGTCGTTCCGATGATCCGCCAATCCTTGGGTGCCAGCGACCGCGACAATTCCTGTGCCGAATAGCCATGGCCGAACGAGAAAAGAGTACCTGTCATGCCGCCATTGATGATCGGCAATCAGCGCAGATGCAAGCGCCTGGTCCGTGATACTTGATTCGAATCCCCGGTTGCGCCTTTCTTTTGGGCATGAGTGACAAAACACCCGATCTGCACGCAGCCTACGCGCTGAACACCCCAGATGACCATAAACGGCTTTATGCCGAATGGGCCGGAGATTACGACGAAGGCTTTGCCGCGCGAGAAGACTACCAACTTCACATTCATGCAGCCCGCGCCTTTGTTGGCGCTGGGGGGCAAGGACCTGTGTTGGATGTTGGCGCCGGCACCGGACTTTGCGGTGCCGTTCTGGCCGGTCTGGGTGTCGGACCCATCGACGCCACCGACATCAGCGCCGAGATGCTGGAACAGGCCATGCGAAAGGATATCTACCGCGACGCGATCGAGGCAGACCTGAACGATGGGATCCCGGTTCCACGCGAAAGCTATTCGGGTATTGTGTCATCAGGCACATTCACACATGGCCACTTGGGGCCCGAGGCGTTGATGCCATTATTGCGTGTCGCGCGTCCGGGCGCGCAATTCGCCCTTTCCATCAACGCGCAGCACTATGAAAAACTGGGTTTTGCAGAGGCCCTGCACAAGCTGGCTCAGGGTCAGATTCAGAACCTCGCCCTGCCCGAGGTCCGGATATACGGAGACCTCGCCATCGGACCCAACAAGGACGACACGGCGCTTATTGCCTTGTTCGAACGGGTTTAGCGGCCTTTCCAGACGGGATCGCGTTTCTCGGCAAAGGCGCGCGCGCCCTCCAGATTGTCTTCGGACCCGTAGAGGGTATCTACGGTCGGCAATTGCCGACGCGTGATCCGGTTCATGACGTCCTGAAACTTGGAATCCTCGGCTTCGCGCACGATTTCCTTGATGGCCGCGTAAACCAATGGCGGCCCGCTGGCCAACAGACGAGCCAGCTCCCATGCACGATCCATCAACTGGTCACCGGGAACAATCTCGTTGATCAGACCCCAGTTCTTAGCCTCTTCCGGATCAAACCAGCGCCCGGTGAGCAGCAGTTCCATCGCGATATGATATGGGATGCGCTTGGGCAGCTTGACGCTTGCCGCATCGGCGACAGTTCCGGATCTGATTTCCGGCAGGGCAAAGCTGGCATGATCCGCAGCGATAATCATATCGGCGCTCAGGGCCAGTTCCAGCCCACCACCACAGGCAATTCCGTTTACAGCCGCAATGACAGGCTTGTTCATATCCCGCAGTTCCTGCAAACCGCCGAAGCCACCGACGCCGTAGTCACCGTCAACTGCGTCACCGTCGGCTGCGGCTTTCAAATCCCAGCCGGGGCAAAAGAACTTTTCGCCACCGCCCGTGACGATGGCCACACGCAGATCGGGGTCATCGCGAAACGCGCGAAACACGTCACCCATCACCCGACTGGTGGCGAGATCAATAGCGTTGGCCTTAGGACGATCCAAAGTGACCTCGAGTATTGCGCCCTCGCGCTTGGTTTTGACCGGATTCATGAACGTGCCTTTCGGATCAGGGCATCCACTGCCACCGCACCATCCGGCGCGCAGATAAGCGGATTGATTTCAACTTCGCTGACATGGGCTGCGTTGGCAATGACATAGGCCTGCACGGCCTCGATCGTGTCCAGCACAGCATCAAGGTTCGCGGCTGGTTTCCCGCGATAGCCTGTCAGCAGCGGTGCACAGTCTAGCTTGCCCAAAGCGTCGCGGATGGCTGTTCTGGTCGACGGGATCAGCAACGACTTCGTGTCGCGCATAATCTCAGTCAGAACACCGCCCGCACCTATTGTCAGAACATAGCCATGCGCAGGATCGCGCGTCACGCCGATCAACAACTCGGCCACACCTGATGGGGCCATTTCCTCGATCAGAACGCTCTGTGTGCCGATATCTGCTGCAACTTGCCGGACATCCTCTTTCTTAGCGTCCAGTCGCACCGCCCCGTGTTCAGATTTATGCGCCAGCCCAACGCCCTTGACTGCGAACGGGCCCTCCAGGCCTGCTAGGTCCTCGGGAAGAACTGAAGCCAGAGTTTCAAGGCTGCGCGGAACCCGCACGCCAAAGGTGGCCAAGTCTTGTTTTGCCTCAGCCTCGGTCAAGGTTGTGTCCGCTTCTGTTGTCGAGGGCAACAGAACGGGTTCAGATGCACGTGGATTTGGGCGCGCGGCGGCCTCGACGGCGACCAAGGCCTCTCGTAGACCTGCAAAAGGAACCACGCCCCCGTCCATCAGACGCTGCGCAACATGCTGCGGCATAAGTTCCGGCAAAGTGGCTGCAACGGCAAACGCACGTCCTGTTTGCGCGACGCAATTCAAGGCCGCTTGCGTGGCGCAATCCCAATCGGTCGCATCCGTATGCGGATAGTCCACAATCGCGAGCGTTAGGGCCTGTTCAGAACAGATCATCGCCGCCCACGCGCGGGTCATCGCCTGAGTGTCGCGCCAGATATAGGTGTGGTAATCCAGCGGATTTGCCAATGCGACCATCGGGCCCAGTGCCGCACGTAATTCAACCTGCTGCGTCTCATTCAACGGTGGAAAATGCAGGGACATCCCTTCGGCCATATCGGCGGCAAGGCTGGCTTCACCGCCAGAGCAGCTGATCGTTCCAATTCCGTTGCCATCCAGACGCCCCGCTACATGCAACAGCTTCAGGCATTCCAGAAAACTTGGCACATCATCCAGACGTGCAATGCCAAGACGGTCCAGAAAGGCTTGCGCACCTGCATCTCCACCCGCCAACGAGGCTGTATGTGAGATCGCCGCTGCTTGGGCATGGGTGGATCGCCCTATCTTTAGCGCCACGATCGGAATATTGCGCTGCCGGGCTTTTTCTGCCAGTGCCTCCCATTTTCGAAGGTCGCCAAACCCTTCGATGTGCACACCAATCGCGGTAATTCTGTCGTCATCCAGTAGAGCTGAGGCGATCTCGGCCTGATGGGTCTGAGCCTGATTTCCGCATGTCAGCATAAACGCTAACGGCAGGGCGCGCTGCTGCATCGTCATGTTGATCGCAATGTTCGAGCTTTGCGTCAGGATCGCAACGCCCTGGTCTACCCGTGACATCCCATGCTGATCCGGCCAGACAGCCACGCGTTCCAGGCCGTTGATAAAGCCATAGCAGTTTGGCCCAAGAATCGGCATGGGGCCCGCTGCGGCAATCAATTGATCTTGCAGGTCGGCACCCAGATCGTCTTCGGCCTTTGCCTCGGTAAAACCGGATGCGAAACACACGGCCCCGCCGGCCCCCATCGCCGACAGAACTGAAACGGCTTGAACCGTGGCTTGGCGGTTAATCCCCACAAATGCCACATCCGGCGCAGAAGGCAACGCCTCCAAACTTGGAAAAGTGCGCACGCCAGCAACCTCGGCGGCTTTTGGGTGAACCGGCCAGATCTCGCCTTCGAAGCCAAACTTTCGCGCTTGCTGGATGACGGCCGCACACCAAGCACCGCCACCAATTACGGCGATAGACTTTGGGTTCAGCGCGCGGGCCAGCCCTGTTGTCATGCGCCCAGCGCCCTAAGCAGATCGCGACTGATAATATGGCGCTGAATTTCGCTTGTACCGTCCCATATACGCTCAACACGCGCGTCGCGCCAAAAACGCTCCAGCGGGTAATCGTCCATCAGACCCATGCCGCCATGCACCTGAATTGCCGCGTCCGTCACCCGCGCCAGCATCTCAGATGCGTATAGTTTCGCCGACGCGATTTCTCGGTTTGCAGGCAAGCCCTTGTCCAACCGATCCGCCGCTGCCAGCGTCAACAGATCAGCGGCATCAATCTCAGTGATCATGTCGGCGATCTGGAACGAGACACCCTGGAATTTACCGATTTTCTGACCGAACTGTTCCCGGGTGGCCGCGTAATCCAACGCATAATCAAACGCCCGGCGCGCCCGGCCAACCGACATGGCGGCAACCGTTATACGCGTGGCATAGAGCCAAGTGTTCATCACCTCAAACCCGCCATCGACCTCGCCCAAAACCTGCGCGTCGGGCAAACGACAGTCGTCGAAATCCAGAACCATGTTCTTGTAACCGCGATGGCTGACCGATTTATACCCATCCCGAATGGTGAAACCGGGCGTGCCGCGATCCACCAGAAACGCGGTTATCCGCTTTTTTGGGCCTTTCGGAGTTTGATCCTCGCCCGTTGCAATAAACACTATGATGAAATCGGCATGTTCTGCACCTGAGATGAAATGTTTGGTGCCATTGACCACCCAATCACCACCATCGCGCACAGCCGCGCATTTCATCCCTCTCACGTCCGAGCCCGCACCCGGTTCCGTCATGGCCAACGCATCCATCTTTTCGCCCCGCACCGCGGGCATAAGGTAGCGTTCAACCTGATCGCCTTGGCACGCCATCAAAATGTTCTGCGGCCGACCAAAAAAGTGGTTCAATGCCATCGACCCACGCCCCAACTCCCGTTCGACCAAAGCGAATTCGAGGTGGTTCAAACCAGCGCAACCGACGCTTTCGGGAAAGTTGCAGGCGTAAAACCCCAGCTCGATCGTCTTGCGCTTGATGTTTTCCGCGATCTCATGTGGAACCTCGCCGGTGCGCTCGACCAACTCTTCATGAGGGTAGATTTCGTTTTCGACAAAGCTGCGGACCGTGGCAGCGATCATTTCCTGTTCGTCGGACAAGCCATATTGCATCTGGGGTCTCCGCATCCTGAATTCGTTCAATTCTGACGCGGCTTGATTAATTTATCATGCCAAAATAGACGTTCATCATGCCTAAATGGACTAAATCACCCTCCGCCACACAGCAATTTGGGATACTGCTGTTTGACGGGTTTTCTAATCACTGCCTGGCGAACACGGTTGAGCCATTGCGGGCCGCAAATACCCTTGCAGGTAAGTCCCTATATAGATGGGAGTTTCTGTCGTTAGAGGATGGACCCATCACGTCGTCTTCGGGATTGCAGGTCGCGCCACATGGCAAGCTGCAATCTGCAAGTGGTAACACGTTGATGGTCATGCCCTCATACGGATTCCGGTCCCATGGCGGTTGGCAAACACTGGCAGGTCTAAGGTCTGCCACGGCCCGGTTTCCCATTCTTGCCGGGCTGGACACAGGCAGCTGGCTGCTGGGGCTGGCCGGATTGCTGGACGGCTATCGCGCAACTATTCACTGGGAAGAGCTGACCGGATTTACCGAGCGTTTCCCTGAAATCAAAGCAGAGCGCGAGCGGTATGTGATTGATCGTGACCGCATCACCTGTTCCGGGGCAATGGCCGCCTTTGACCTTGTGTTGCACCTGATCGGACGAGATCATGGTCAGGCGCTGGCGCTAGAAGTCGCGCAGCTTTTCATGACCCGCGATTCCGCCCGCTCGCATTCTGGCGGCGCGGGTGCAACCAGCGGGTACGTCAACAAAGCGCTGGCCATTATGCAGGAGACGTTGGAGGCCCCCTTACCGATTTCTCAGATCGCGCGCCGTGTGGGTCGGTCGCAAAAGGCGTTGGCATTGCGGATGCAGGCCGAGCTTGGCGCCGGACCTGCACAGGTTTACCGCCGATTGCGTCTGAACCTGGCTCGCAAGCTGGTCGCCGAGACAGATTTGACCGTTAGCGAAATTGCCCTGCGCACCGGTTATGAAAACCCAAGCGCACTGACCCGCGCCTTTCGCGCCGAGTTTGGGACAACACCGCGCGCTCTACGATCGACCCTAAACTAGCCAAACATGCGTTTTTTTCGGGCCCGCGTTTCCGCAGTGGCGGCGTCCGATCCATCATGAAAGGTGCCAAACCAGCGGTCCCACGGCATTTCCTGATTGCCGTAATTGCACTCGTAATACCGGTGGTGGAGCTGGTGGTAAAAAGTTCCAAGGGCCAATCGCCGCTTGTCACGGATCAGCAGCTCTTCGTAGCCGGTATGTGTCATCGCTGCACCCGGACCCTGAAACACGATATGAAAATACAGGTGAATGGGGTGGGACGGCACAATCCAATGGATGCACAGCGTGGTCAGATACAGGAAATGTTCGACCGGGTGCATCGAGAACCCCGACCATGGGCCGATATTGACGTTTCTGTGGTGCAGACTGTGCACTTTTTTATACAGAAACGGCTGATGGAGCAGACGATGTACCCAGTAAAAGTGAAAGGCTGACCACATCGGAAGCAGGATGAGCCACAGCACAAACCAGACCGGGTTTTCGGCGAAAGTGATGACAGGCGCATAGCCGTTGGCCATCAGCCACATGGTTACCACCTGAAACCCGGTCAATTGCAGGACACCTGAGCCCAATGACCAGAACATGTTGTCCAGAACCTGGTCACTGAAATCCCACAGCTTGTTGTTCTTGCCCTGATCGCGCCGTTCGAATTTCAACCGCTTACCTTGCGCCTTGTGCATGTAGAAATACCAGTGCAATCCACCTGCCACGGCGAAGATCATGACAAAATTCACAAGCCAAACCTGAAAAACCCACCCAAAGGCAAAGGTCTTGGCGGTCTCAAGTGACGGGTAGAACAGCGCCCATAGCGCAATCGCAAGGCCGACCATCAGCACACGTTCGCTCAGCGTCAGCCAATTCCGGGCAAGCCAACCCAGCAGAAAGGCGGGATTGGGCGGCCATTGGAAGATCGAAGGGTTATAAAGCGGAAGATCCGGATGATAGTTCCACTCGCGGCTCATGTCCTGCATCGGAGATTTGTCCGTCACAGTTTTCACTCCTGTTTATTGGCAGAGGTCAGGTCGCGTAATCCGCGCCGTCGGCATCCAGCAAAGCTTTGATTTCACGCAGATGCGCGTCGGCCTGATCCGGGTAATCATCCAACTCTTGCGCGGTCTTTTCTGCAATCTCGTCCGACAATACACGCAACGGCTGACCGGTCTGCAAAGCGCGAATATAAGTTTCTGCCGCCCGCTCGAAATAGTAGAGTCTATTAAAGGCATCGGCAGGATCACGACCAATGACCAGCACACCGTGATTGCCCATGATCATGACCTTTTTCTTTGGGTCCGACAGCATCTCGGCACAGCGCTCTCCTTCCGACTCGAACGCCAACCCGCCAAACTCTTGATCAACCACGTAGCGGTTGAAGAATGTGGCGGTGTTCTGGTCGATCGGGGGCAGTGTGCTATCCGCTAATGACGCAAGCACCGTGGCAAAGATCGAATGGACGTGCATCACACATCGTGCATGCGGGCAGTGCCGGTGAATTGATCCGTGCAGTCCCCAGGCGGTTGGATCAGGCGCCCCTGGCTGGTTCATCACGTCGGGGTCGTTGGCATCCAGCAACAGCAGGTTCGACGCTTTGATACGCGCGAAATGCATCTGGTTTGCGTTCATCAGGAACTGCGTCCCATTTTCATTCACAGCAAGGCTAAAGTGGTTGGCGACACCTTCGTGCATGTTCAGCCGCTCGGTCCAACGAAAGGTGGCAGCCAGATCAACACGTTCATTCCAGTGATCGATGTTGGGGCGCAGATTGGCAACGCTCATTCCAAGCTCCTGTCTGAGTGGATGGATACTTGCAAAAAATCGTGCCCGCGTCGCGATCGTTTGACCAACGAAAAAAACGTGAGTAATTCATAAGCTGAGCTAATGACAGGGTTATGCACATGCAGAAACAGCTTCCGCCACTGGGGTGGCTGCGCACATTCGAGGCCGCCGCGCGCCACCTGTCCTTTACCGGCGCGGCCCGGGATTTGAACATGACCCAAAGTGCGGTCAGCCAACAGATCAAGTCGCTGGAAGGTTATCTGGGCCAGCCGCTGTTCCTGCGCCGCCCACGCGCGTTGGAACTGACCGAGGCGGGCATCACCTATTTGCCAGTGTTGCGCGAGGCGTTCCGCACGCTGGTGCGTGGAACCCAGGCCGTGACGGGTGCGCAGCAAAATGCGGTGCAAGTACAGTGTAACATCACCTTTGCGGTCAACTGGCTGGCGCCGCGACTACCGGCCTTTCGCCTCGAGCATCCTGACATTCAGCTCAACCTTTTCACCGAATTGTGGGAGCCGCGCGAAATGGCCGAAGGTGCGGCCGTTGAAATACGGTACTCGCTAAGGCCGTCGGACACCGTCCGAACCGAGCTTTTGCGGACCGATCAATACTACCCGGTCTGTGCGCCGGGGTATCAGGTGACAATGGATGACCTGCAACAGCAACCCTTGTTCGATTGTTCGAACCTACTGTCAAATTGGCAAAACTGGGTCGAAGAACAGTCTCTAATATGGGAAAAACCGCCCATCACGTATTCCACTACCTATCTGGTCAGCCTGTCGGTCGCGATGGCGGGCGGTGGGCTTTGCCTGGCACATGATACGATCGCGCAGGGACTGATCAAACAAGGACGTTTGATTGCCCCCTTCCAACACCGCGCCCAGATGCCAGAGGCATACTATCTATTGCTATCCCCTCAGGCCGAGGAAACGCCGGGCGCGTTGTTGTTCGCTGACTGGGTGCGGCGCGAGATTGGAAAAGACATCGGCGCGTGACCAAGATACTCCCGCCCAAAGGCAATGCCTTTGGTTGGGCCCGGCAGCGCTGACGCGCTGCGTGACGGTTTCATGATAGATGTTCGGCAGGGGTTGAACCTTTTCAAACATTCAGAAAAGTTGAGCCATGGAGTTTACGCCCTTCCCTAGCTGGCCCGAAACCGCCCCTCGTTTGATTGCAGTCGCCGCTGGCAGAGAGGCTGCGGATACCGTTATCCGCAGCGGTGTTTGGGTGAACGTGCACAGCCGCGAGGTTTTGCCCGATCACGACGTGGCCATTGCAGCGGGGCGCATCGCTTTCGTCGGACCGGATGCGTCACACTGCATCGGACCGGACACGCAACTCATCGAAGCCAAAGGGCGCTACATGCTGCCCGGATTGTGCGATGCGCATATGCATATCGAATCCGGGATGCTGACCCCGGCAGAGTTTGCGCGCGCCGTTATTCCCCATGGCACCACCAGCATGTTCACAGACCCGCATGAAATCGCCAATGTGCTGGGCCTCGACGGGGTGCGCATGATGCATGACGAGGCCATGATGCAGCCGGTCAACATTTTTACCCAAATGCCGTCCTGCGCACCTTCGGCACCGGGGCTTGAGACGACAGGGTATGAGATTACGCCAGATGACGTGGCCGAGGCGATGTCATGGCCGGGTATTATTGGCTTGGGCGAAATGATGAACTTTCCCGGTGTCATCCATGGCGACCCCAAAATGCTGGCCGAGATCGCAGCCACGCAGCGGGCTGGCAAAACGGTTGGCGGTCATTACGCCTCGCCGAATTTGGGGCCCAATTTCGCGGCCTATGTCGCGGGCGGCCCCGCTGACGACCATGAAGGCACATGCGAGGCCGACGCAATCGCGCGTGTGCGTCAGGGGATGCGCTCGATGATGCGGTTGGGATCTGCCTGGTTTGATGTGGAAAGCCAGATCACCGCCGTGACCGAAAAAGGGTTGGATCCACGCAACTTCATCTTGTGTACGGACGATTGCCATTCCGGCACACTGGTCAATGACGGCCACATGAACCGCGTTGTACGCCATGCGATAGCCTGCGGATGTGACCCATTGATTGCTTTGCAAATGGCTACGATCAATACGGCGACCCATTTTGGGCTGGAACGCGAGATCGGCTCGATCACACCGGGGCGGCGGGCGGATATCATCCTCAGTTCTGACCTGACAGAGCTACCCATCGAATTGGTCATCGCCCGAGGTCAGGTTGTGGCAGAGGATGGCCACATCAAGGTAGATTGCCCCCATCTCGACTGGCCGTTGACAGCGCGCAAAACGGTGCATTTGGGGCATGCGCTGACAGACACCGATTTTCAGATCAAGGCACCGCCCGGCGCAAATCGCGTGCAGGCCAATGTCATTGGCGTTGTTGAAAACCAGGCGCCGACCAAAGCGCTGAAGTCAGAACTGCCGATCATCGGCGGACTGGTCGAGGGTGAAGGCGACGTCTGTCAGATCGCGCTGGTCGAACGGCATCGCGCAACCGGAGGTGTCACAAACGCCTTTGTCTCAGGTTTCGGGTATCAGGGCCGTATGGCGATGGCCTCAACCGTTGCACATGACAGCCACCACATGATCGTAGTCGGCACAGACCGCGCGCAGATGGCACTGGCCGCAAACCGGCTGGCCGAAGTGGGTGGCGGCATCACTATTTTCCGCGATGGAGAAGAGTTGGCACTGGTAGAGCTGCCCATCGCAGGACTGATGTCAGACAGCCCGGCCGCAGACGTGGCCGCCAAGGCTGACAGGATGGTCGAGGCCATGCAGGCATGTGGTTGCAACTTGAACAACGCATATATGCAGCACTCGCTGCTGGCCCTTGTGGTGATACCGGAATTACGCATTTCCGATCTGGGGCTGGTCGATGTGCGAACTTTTGAAAAAATCGACCTGCTGGAACCTTTGGCATGACAATAATAAGAACACCTGACGTCCCGAACCCCGAAAAATTCACCGATCCGGTGGCTGCAGTCGCTCGGCTTGAAGAGCTGTACGAAAAGGCAACAGCCTTCCTTTGTGAAAATTTCGGCAAAGCGATGGAAGTCGGCACACCGACTGAGCGATTCAGAGCCTATTACCCAGAGATTCGCATCAAAACGACCTCTTACGCACAAGTCGACAGTCGTCTGAGTTTTGGTCATGTGTCGGAACCGGGCACGCATGCGACAACCGTGACGCGCCCCGATCTGTTTCGCGCGTATCTGCAGCAGCAGATTGCGTTGTTGATCAAGAACCACGACCAGCCCGTGACAATTGGTGCCTCTGACACGCCAATCCCGGTTCATTTTGCAGTTGCCAACAACCCGGATCTGGTTGTTCCGCATCAGGGGGCCGCTGGCTTTACATTGCGCGATGTATTCGACGTACCGGACCTGACAACGACAAACGACGACATCGTCAACGGTGTGCACGATCACGAAGCCGAAGACGGCCCTCTGTCATTGTTCACCGCTCAGCGTGTGGATTATTCACTGGCAAGGTTGTCTCATTACACCGCAACCGATCCGGGCCATTTTCAGAACCACGTTCTGTTCACCAACTACCAGTTCTACGTGTCAGAATTCGAAAACTACGCGCGCGAACAATTGGCGGACGCAAATAGTGGCTACACCAGCTTCGTTTCGACCGGGAATATCGAGATTACGACGGCGGACGGCGTTTTGGAACAACCGCTAAAGCTGCCGCAGATGCCGACCTATCACCTCAAGCGCGCCGACGGGTCTGGTATAACGCTGGTCAATATCGGGGTCGGACCGTCCAACGCCAAAACCGCCACCGACCATATCGCAGTTCTACGCCCACATGCCTGGTTGATGGTCGGCCACTGCGCCGGCCTGCGCAACACACAGGCGCTGGGAGATTTCGTGCTGGCCCACGCCTATCTGCGCGAAGACAAGGTGCTGGACGACGACCTGCCTGTGTGGGTGCCAATCCCGCCACTGGCCGAGATACAGGTCGCGTTGGAGCGGGCCGTCGCCGAAGTCACCGAATTGGAAGGGTATGAGCTGAAGCGGATCATGCGCACCGGCACCGTCGCCTCGGTCGACAACCGAAACTGGGAGCTGCGCGATCAATCAGGCCCGGTACAACGTCTCAGCCAGTCACGCGCCATTGCGCTGGATATGGAAAGCGCAACGATCGCTGCAAATGGCTATCGGTTTCGTGTTCCCTACGGGACACTTCTGTGCGTCTCGGACAAGCCGCTGCATGGTGAATTAAAGCTGCCTGGCATGGCTTCGGCGTTTTACACCACCCAGGTCAGCCGACATCTGGCGATTGGGATACGCGCGATGGAACACTTGCGTGGGATGCCGCTAGAGCGTTTACACAGCCGGAAATTGCGTTCTTTCGACGAAACGGCCTTTCTCTGAAGCAAAAAAGCAACGATTCGCCCATATTTTTAGGGTTTTCCGCGCTACTATTCGTTGTGTTCGACCACAATATCCCGTTACAGTTACGCGGTGAGGCCCAAACTATCGGGCACGTTAAGGAGACCAAGAAATGGCAAAGCCTATGACTAAAACTCAGCTGGTTGCTGCTCTCGCTGAGGAAATGGGGACCGACAAGAAAGCCGCGAACGCTGCGCTGGAGGCTATGACTGGCCTGATCACCCGCGAAGTGTCCGCCGGCGGTGCCGTTACCCTGCCCGGCGTTGGCAAAATCTACTGCCGTGAGCGCCCCGAGCGCATGGTGCGCAACCCCGCCACCGGTGAGCAGTTCAAGAAAGAGGCCGACAAGGTGGTCAAAATGACCATCGCGAAAGCCCTCAAGGACAGCGTGAACGGCTAACCCCAAGCCGTCACTGCGATACGATCAAGGGCCGCCGTTTGGGGGCCCTTTTTCTTTGCGTTAGTGCAGGCTCAACATAACTTCGATGTCCCGCCGACTTAACATCGCCAACAGAGATCGGTCATCAGCCGTTAACTTCGCCTGACGGCGGATGTAGTTTTCCAGACAAGCGGCGATCTCGGTCGTGGACTGATAATACAGATCCGGCGAGGATTGGCTCAGCTCACCGACAAGGCGCAACAAAAGCTTCTTCTGTTTCTCCGAATCCAGATCTTTGCGTTTTTCTTCCAACATGTCTCTGCGGGCCCTGATCGCTTTTCATACTAACTAGGGCGCGAGCGGCTTCCGCCAATTCAATGTTTGCCGTATGGATCGCCGTTTCTTGTGCAGGTATGAGCGGCGGGTTCTTGCGACTTTGCCGGAATTGAGAAACAGTGCCCGTAATTGCGGGAGGGGGAGTGGCGATGGATCTGCGCGCCATGGCCATGGGGCTGACATTTGCACTGATCTGGTCGTCGGCCTTCACTTCGGCGCGGATCATCGTTGCGGACGCATCCCCTCTATTCTCATTGGCGCTGCGATTTCTCATCTCCGGGCTTATTGGCGTGGCTATTGCCCGCGCGATGGGTCAAAGCTGGCGGTTGTCGCGGTCGCAGTTATACGCAACCATCTTGTTCGGAATTTGCCAAAACGCCCTTTATTTGGGTCTGAATTTCTACGCCATGCAAACGATTGAGGCGTCTGTCGCCGCCATCATCGCCTCGACCATGCCGCTGTTGGTGGCCTTGGCCAGCTGGCTGTTTCTGGGGGATAAGCTGCGACCCTTGGGGATACTGGGGCTCTTTGCCGGATTTGCCGGGGTCGCTTTGATCATGAGCAGCAGGATCGGTGCCGGCATTGATCTCTTCGGTGTCATGCTTTGTGGTATCGGAGCTTTGGCACTGACATTCGCGACCCTGGCGGTTCGCGGTGCCACGTCCGGTGGAAACTTCATGATGGTAGTCGGGCTGCAGATGTTGGTGGGATCATTTATTTTGTTTTGTGCCGCACCGCTATTTGAAACGATCCACATCCATCTGACCGTACCGCTGGCACTGGCGTTCACCTACACCACGCTTTTCCCCGGCCTTCTGGCCACCCTGATCTGGTTTCACCTGCTGGACCGGATCGGACCAACCCGGGCCGCGACCTTCCATTTTCTCAACCCGGTCTTCGGTGTGACAATCGCCGCACTGTTGCTGGGTGAAAAACTTGGGCCGCTGGACGCTGTCGGGGTTTTGATTACAACCGCCGGGATCCTCGCCGTCCAGCTGTCGCGCCAGCCTGTTCAGGGCAGCAAGGCCTCGACCTGAGACAGAATTTTACGCGAATCCGGTTCGGTGCCAGCGCCGAAAGTCGCGACAACCGTTCCTTGCGGATCCAGCAGAATTTTGTTGAAGTTCCAACTAGGCACGAAACCGGTCTGCTCTGCAACGTCGCGATAGAAAGGATGCGCATCGCCCCCTTTGACAGGGGTGATATCCGTCATCGGCAGCGTCAGGCCATAGTTGAATTCACAGAATTCTTTAACCTCTTCTGCCGAGCCAAGCTCTTGGTTGAACGAATCTGACGGCACGGCCAGCACGACCAAACCACGTGCGGAATAGGCGTCATGGACTTGCTGAAGGGCTGAATATTGATCCGTGAACCCGCAATGCGAGGCTGTGTTGACCACCAGAACCGGTTGACCGCGCCAGTCCTCGATCGAAATCGTACCGCCATCAATCGACGCAAACTGTCCTGTTAACGGGGCAGCCAGAGCAATCCGACCAACCAGAATTAAAACTGCCAATATCACCGCACGAAGCATAACCGGGCCTCCTTTGCCCTAGTATACGCCCGAATTGCGTCACTGGATCAAAGCACGAGGCCGCGAGAACAGCAAAACATGCTTTGATTTCCCGGTGTCAGCGCCCAAATAATGGGACAGCGTCAAATAACCGACCGGAGGAGCCATGACCCAATACACCAAATCCCCCGAAGCCATCGCCGCCCTATCGCCCGAGGAATACCACGTTACGCAAAACAGCGGGACCGAGCGTCCGGGCACAGGCAAGCTATTGAACAACAAGGAACCGGGGATTTACGTGGATATCGTGTCAGGCGAACCGCTATTTGCCTCGACCCACAAATACGAGTCCGGTTGCGGCTGGCCCAGCTTTACCAAGCCCATCGTACATGAGCACGTCGAGGAATTCACCGACCGAACACTGGGTATGATCCGGACCGAGGTCCGGTCAAAACACGGCGATAGTCATTTGGGTCATGTGTTTCCTGATGGTCCGCGCGAACATGGTGGGCTACGATATTGCATTAATTCCGCCGCGCTGAGGTTTATCCATCGCGATGACATGGACGCCGAAGGCTATGGTGATTACCTGATACATGTGGAGGACATGCAATGACCGAACAACGTGCTGTATTGGCCGGTGGCTGCTTTTGGGGCATGCAGGACCTGATCCGTAAACTGCCCGGTGTTTCCCGTACAAGCGTCGGGTACACAGGCGGCGACGTGCCCAACGCGACCTATCGCAACCATGGCACCCACGCCGAAGGTATCGAGATCTATTTCGATCCCACTCAGATCACGTATCGCGAACTGCTGGAGTTCTTCTTTCAGATTCACGACCCCACAACGATCAACCGCCAAGGCAATGATCGCGGGATGAGCTATCGTTCGGCGATCTACTATGCGGACGAGACGCAGAAACAAGTTGCGCTGGACACGATCGCGGATGTGAACGCCAGCGGTCTTTGGCCCGGTAAGGTCGTGACAGAGGTAGAGCCTGTCGGCGATTTCTGGACCGCCGAGCCCGAGCATCAAGACTATCTTGAGCGTATCCCAAACGGGTATACCTGCCATTTCCCACGTGCAGACTGGGTCCTACCCAAGCGCGACGCGGCCGAATAACGGGGAAGCCCCTGCAAAGGGGCTATCCCACCGCAACCCGCGGGCGACCGCTGGCTTCGACAGTGATCAGGCCCTCGACAAAAACCTCCTGGGCTTCAATCCGGGCTGTCCGAACGTCGCGGTCAACGATCACACGAATATCCGCAGCTCCGGCATCCCGAACCGCAGTTTCGACTTCGTCCCGCAATGCGGCCTCGAGAACGGCCAACGCTTTGTCTGCTTCGCTAAAGTCCTCTGGTCCATTCTCAAGGTGAACCCGGTATCTTCCTTCTGACGGCGATGTCACCGTTCCTGACCGACGCAGTGTCACACGCCCCACGACTGCCCCAATGGCATTCGCAACACCTGTGTGTTCGGGCAATACCATGCGACAATGCAACCTATCGCCAACTGCCGGGTAATAACTTGGCGCGGATGCGCCCAAACCAATTACGTCCACATTCAACGCGGCGTCCAAAGCCAACAATCCCCGATGCCTGCGCAGCCCCCTTTGTGTGAGGACATGCCGCGCAAGATCAGCGACCGGTACGCCAAAATTGTCCTCTTCTTCGGCAAAAGCAGTCTCTAACAAGGTCAATGCCGTCTGCTCTGTCAGCTGATCAACGATGATCTCAGCCAGTTTTTCCGCATTGGGTGCCAGAACATCTCCTGACCCGACGCGCTTGCGTGATACAAGCTCCAGTGCTTTGCGGGCAGCTTCCCGGTCCCACGCATCCAAACGGCCTAAAACATGGCTTGCGTCCGACGGGGTTACGCCAGAAACCTGAACAATCCCTCGATCCACCAGCCGGGACAAAGACCCACTTTCCATGCGTGTCCGCAGCAGGT
Source organism: Ruegeria sp. G5 (assembly GCF_056533365.1). Taxonomy (NCBI): domain Bacteria; kingdom Pseudomonadati; phylum Pseudomonadota; class Alphaproteobacteria; order Rhodobacterales; family Roseobacteraceae; genus Ruegeria; species Ruegeria sp. G5. Next base: position 19,692 of record NZ_JBQFOK010000001.1, read on the forward strand.
CGCTGACCGGCGTCACCTTGTCGCCAAGCCGCTCTAACAACCCCTCCTCCCGAGGACCCAGACCTTCGGCATGAATGCCCGGCACACGACGGGCAAAACGTGTGTCATGCTCGCCCACCGTTGTCGCGCGCAATTGGGCATCCAGAACCTTATGCACGACCTCCGGATCTTCTGTCGCAATCAGCGAAACAGGTAGAACACGCCGTGGGCCAAGAAACACCCCGCCGCCCAAACCCTCAGATACAACATGGACTTGACTGTCACCTCCCAGACCATGCGTACGCATCGCCACGGCCTCGACCATAGTCCGAAATCCCCCGACCCGCGCGCCGTCGGGGTCGATCGCTGGCTTGCCATCCCGGATCAGCGCAATATCGGTTGTCGTGCCGCCAATATCTGAAACCAGAGCATTTTTCGCGCCGGTCATCCAACTTGCGCCAACAATGGATGCAGCCGGACCACTTAGGATGGTCTCAATCGGCCGTTCCCGCGCTTGTTCCGCACTCATCAACGCGCCATCCCCACGCACAACCATCATCGGCGCAGTGATGCCCAGCTCGATCAACTGGTCTTGTGCCCTGCCGATTAGACGGTCAATCATTCCGATCAACCGTGCGTTCAAGACAGCCGTCACAGCCCGCTTAGGCCCGTTCAGCTTGGCAGACAAGTGATGTGAACACGTCACCGGTGCGCCGGTTTTCTCGGTAATTATCCGGGCTGCTTCCAATTCATGCGCTGGGTTTCGCGTGGCAAATTTAGACGCCACCGCGAAACCAGAAACCCCTTTGTGAAACTCTAAAAAGATGTCCAATGCTTGAGTATCCAAAGGGGCAGCCTCGCTACCGGCATGAGTATGTCCTCCAGCCATGACCAACGCCGGATCGCCTTTCAGCGCGTCTTTCAATCCGTGTTTGTCCAAATCGCTGTTCTGAAAGCCGATATAAACCAGCGCGACGCGACCACCTTGCCCCTCGACAAGCGCATTTGTGGCCAATGTGGTCGACAACGAGGCCATAGCGATCTGCTCAGGCGATACCTGCGCCTGCTGCAACACGGCCGATATCGCCTTGCCTACCCCAATCGCAAGATCAGCCCGCGTGGTCAAAGACTTTGCCGAGGCGATCACCTCGGCTTCATCCCGCACCAGAACCGCATCCGTGTAGGTTCCGCCTGTATCCACACCCAAAGCCAGCGCCATCTGGGTCTCCTTCCTGTTCGCTGCGATTGGGTGTAGCGGTTTGGACCGACACGTCCAGCCTGTTTGCGTCAATTATGCAAGCCGATTAACCGCCCAGCGCGCTGCATCTGCAACCGTTGGATCGGAATCCTGCGTCAACTTCTGCGCAACGGACCGCAACTCTGCAGATCCGGAATTCCCAATTGCATACAGAACATTACGCACGAACCGGTCACGCCCGATCCTTTTGATGGGTGAGCCGGAAAACTTGGCGCGAAAGGACGGATCATCCAACTCAGCAAGTTCGGCCAAGGGCGGCGCGACCAGATCTTCCCGCGCCGCATAGCGCAAATCGCTGGCCGTCACCGCAAACTTGTTCCAGGGGCAAGCTGCCAGACAGTCATCACAGCCGTAAATCCGATTGCCCAACCGACCGCGTAATTCTTCGTCCACTGGGCCTTTGTGTTCAATGGTCAGATAAGAAATGCACCGTCGCGCATCCAGTTGGTAAGGCGCTGGAAAAGCATCGGTCGGACACGCATCCAGACATGCCCGACACGACCCACAGTGATCCACTTCCGCAATATCGGATAGAAGATCGAGTGTCGTAAAAACAGAGCCTAAAAAGGCCCAATTTCCCCAATCGCGGCTGACAAGATTCGTGTGCTTGCCCTGCCATCCCAGGCCCGCAGCCTGACCCAGCGCCTTTTCAGGCACGGGCGCTGTATCAACAAAGACCTTAACTTCTCCACCACCTTCGGCGATCAACCAGCGCGCCAATCGTTTTAGCCGCTTTTTGACAAGGTCATGGTAGTCCTTGTTCTGCGCATAAACCGAAATGCCACCTTTTTCCGGATGGTCCAGAATAGCGGTCGGATCATGGTCCGGAGTATAGCTCTCTGCCAACATGATCACAGATCGCGCCTCAGGCCAAAGTTCCGAAGGATTTCCACGCCAATGGGTTCGTTCCGCCATCCACCCCATCTGTCCATGATATCCGGCCTTCAAAAACGCCGCCAGTTGCGCCGGTACGTTAGGAACGTCCCAAGGGCGGCATATCCGGCAAGACACAAAGCCTTCGCTCAGCGCCTGTGCAACCAGCCTTTCCTTTAAATCCGATCCGCTCTTCATCTGGCCAAAAATATCCTCGGGGGGATCGCGCCCCGGCGCGATGGGGGGGCAGACAGCCCCCCGTCCTCAGCCTATCAGAAATCCAAATCTGCGTAATGGGGCGGTGGCCGAAAACCGGGAACCTGATCTGCCAATATGGACCGGAACGCCGGGCGGGACTTGATCTTGGCATACCAATCCTTGACCGCCTGCGATCGGTTCCAATCCACGTCCGAGATATAATCCAACGCCGACAAATGTGCGGCAGCTGCAAAATCCGCCAGGGTCATCTGATCCCCTGCCAACCACCGTCGGTGATCCAGCAGCCAGCTCATATAATCCAAATGATATTTGATCGCCCGCGCGCCCTCTTTGACATTCTTGCTGTCAGGATACCCTTCGCCAGTCACTTTCTTATTCACACGTTCATACAAAAGCTTTGACGTGACCTCGTGGTGGAACTTGTCGTCAAACCACGCCACCAGCCGACGTACTTCAAACCTGGCTTCCGGCGTTTTGGGCATCAACGCGGGTTCGGGACGCGTCTCCTCGATATACTCACAAATAGCCGCGCTTTCAGACATCACCTTGCCGTCCAACCGCAGAACCGGGACCTTTCCGGCCGGGTTACGCCGCATGAAATCCGGATCTTTTTCCCAGTATTTCTCTTCGACCAGTTCGACTTCGATCTTTTTTTCCGCCAGCGACAGACGGACCTTACGACAATAAGGTGAGAGGGGAACGTGAAACAGACGCGCCATGAGCTTCCAATCGAACCAGTGACTACCAACCAGCTTTAGCCTTGAGAGGGCTTTGTTTTCAATCCTCGAAACAATCCGCACGTCCATCTGCGCGGATGGTGGCCGCTCCGTCCAGTACCGAAGCCGCGCGGCGGCGGGTCCGGACAGAGGGGTCCGTCACCGACCTGTTGCGCGGTGAGGGTAAAATCGCGGCGATCCGTGCTGCCTGCACCGCAGACAATTTCGCAGCCGGAACATTGAAGTTTCGCTGTGCGGCAGCTTCGACCCCGAAAATACCTTCACCCGTTTCGGCCACGTTCAGATAGACCTCGAGAATGCGTTGTTTGCTCCAGAATATCTCGACAACCGGGGTCATCGATGTCTCAAGCGCCTTTCGTACCCAACTGCGTCCTTGCCACAGGAATACGTTCTTCACCACTTGCTGCGTGATGGTCGACGCCCCCCGTGTTCCACCGTCTTCCAGTGCATCGCGGATTGCTTCGACGTCAAACCCCCAGTGCAGACAGAAATTAGCGTCCTCTGCCGCAACGACCGAACGCGCCATGACCGGAGAGATCTGCTCGATCGGGACCCAGTCCCGCTCAACCTTGCCCAACCTGCGCCATTCGGACCAGATCGTATGGGTCACGGGTGGATTGACGACAGAATATAGCGCGATCAGCGCCACCACGACGACAACTGCCCCCAATACCAGACGTCCCGTCCACCGACGGATTCGCTGGAAAATTGGTTTTTTTGCCTTAGACCTTTTGCGTTTTTTGCCGCTCGATTTGCGCGCTGCTTTTTTTGCCATGCTGTTGCTATACGACGCGTGGAACAGGTTTGGAACGGGTTAAATCGCCAGAGCCCGAGCCTCGCGCGGACGCACCACGGGGCGCACGGTTTCCGGCATAACCGGGTTTTCGTGACTTAACTCAGGAAACAGGGTCAGCACTTCGGCCTGCGTTTCACGGTCAGCCATCGAAACCGCGTGACCCGGGTAGTAGCTTTCGCTTTTCGCGCCATTGGCAATCACGATCTCATGTTGCGCGAACAACAGATGGAAATACGCGACCTCACCACCTTCGACCCGCGTGACCGTTGTTCCGTTCACAAGACAATGCGCGGCAATCAACACCTCAGAATCGCCAAACAAGTATTGCGCGCGCCAATCCTCGATCAACATTCGGTGCTGCGGGGAAACTGTCAGGGCGTCCGTCAGCCCCAGAACACCCGCCTCAAAACGGATCGGTGCCAGCTTTCCCTTCGCTTCCACAACCGTGCTTCCAACCCAAAGCAAAGGCTGTGGGCCATTATCGGATGTGGTCACCATATCGCCCGGCCTAAGGTCTTCCACGCGGCGTGGGCCCTCGGGTGTTTCGATCAAAGTGCCCGGCGTAAAGCACGGCGGCCCCAGATCACCATTGGCAATGTCCACCGAACCAAAGGACCCACCAAAGTCACTGAAATCCGTCACCGAGGAGCTTACGAAGGTACCGTCCTGCAGCACCTGCCCGTCGGTTGGCGTAAACACCTCGCGCCCATCGGCCAGATAAAATGTGACGCCCGTATATGTAACCTGCGTTCCATCGGACAATTCGATGGTCACCATATCGTCGAAAAAAGACGATGTGATATCTGATCCGTCGACAGAGTCGTCATCCAGGCGGTTGATCAGGTTGTCATCATTCTCATCGACGATATCGAATTTCTGAACGGTCAGAGTTGATCCCGGCGCTGTCCCATTCGCACCGGGATTGGCCGGGTCGAGCACAAAGAACTGGTCTGTGAAGGTTGTCGGCATGCGCCTGCTCCCTACGGTTCGCGTTTTTGGGATGGATGCCAAAGGCACTTCCCAATGAAACTGTTGCGTTAGCTAGGCGCGAAGCGGGAAATAATTCAAGAATTCCCTGAAATGCATGCCAAAATAGAAAAAACCCGCGTGTTTCAAGTGACACGCGGGTTTTGGATTGTAATTTGCAGACCCGTTATTCCGCCGGAACAGCTGTTGGTTCGGACGTCAAGGGATGGGTGAGATTGTTTAGCATCTCTTTGGGGCAGACCTGCAGGAAGTTGCCTTTTTCAACGTCCCAATGCTGTAGGATATCTGCCGCCTTACGGCTGTAGGTTTCGGCCTGATGCGTCTCGATAAGCGATTTAAGCTGATCCTCCCAATGATCCACTGTCACCGGGCAGGTGACGAGGGTCTCCATGTTCATCAACGCCTTAGCTTTGCCTTCGGGATCATAGAGATAAGCCATTCCGCCTGTCATTCCCGCACCGAAGTTGGCGCCGATACTTCCAAGGATGACCGCAACGCCGCCCGTCATGTATTCACACCCGTTCGACCCACAGCCCTCGACCACGACCTTGGCACCCGAGTTGCGCACTGCGAACCGTTCACCAGCGCGACCTGCTGCGAACAAGTGGCCATCGGTTGCGCCATAGAGGACCGTGTTGCCAATGATGGTATTGTCATCGGCCTTCAGCGGGCTGACCTGAGGCGGTCGCACGACGATCATACCGCCAGAAAGACCTTTACCGACATAGTCATTCGCATCGCCCGAAACCTCGAGCTTCAGTCCCGGGGCCGCAAAGGCCCCCAGCGACTGACCTGCTGAGCCCTGCAGTTTCACATGCAGGTGGTCGTCCTGGAACGTGTTCCGCATTCCAAAGTTCCGTACGATATGGCTGGACACCCGCGTACCCACGGTCCGGTGCGTGTTCTGGATGGCGTAAGACAACTGCATCTTTTCGCCGTCTTTCAGGAACCGCGCGGCATCGCGCACAATCTCGGCGTCCAGCGTATCAGGCACTGCATTGCGATCCTTGTCGCGGTTATACACGATGTCATGCGCGCCATCGACGGTGATCAGCAGCGGGTTCAGGTCCAGATCGTCCAGATGCGCCGAGCCCCGGCTGACCTGCGCCAGCAGATCGGCCCGCCCGATGATCTCATCAATCGAGCGCGCGCCAAGGCTGGCCAGCAGCTCACGCACTTCCTGCGCGTAGAAGGTGATCAGGTTGACGACCTTGTCGGCATTGCCGGTGAATTTGGCACGCAAGGATTCATCCTGCGTACATACACCGACCGGGCAGGTGTTCGACTGGCACTGACGCACCATGATACAGCCCATCGCGATCAGGGCGGCGGTGCCGATACCGTATTCCTCGGCCCCCATCATTGCGGCCATTACGATGTCGCGACCGGTCCGCAGGCCACCATCGGTCCGCAGGGTCACGCGGTCGCGCAGGTTGTTCATCGCCAGAACCTGGTGCGCCTCGGTCAGGCCCATCTCCCACGGCAGACCGGCATATTTGATGGATGTCGCGGGCGACGCGCCTGTACCGCCATTGTGACCCGAAATAAGGATAATATCGGCTTTTGCCTTGGCTACACCGGCAGCAATCGTGCCCACGCCCGAGGACGCCACAAGCTTGACCGTGACCTTACAACGCGGGTTGATCTGCTTGAGGTCGTAGATCAGCTGCGCCAGATCCTCGATCGAGTAGATGTCGTGGTGCGGCGGCGGCGAAATCAGCGTCACGCCTTTGGTCGAGTGACGCAGACGCGCGATGAGGTCAGTCACCTTCATGCCCGGCAACTGACCGCCTTCACCCGGTTTCGCACCTTGAGCAACCTTGATCTCAAGCTCTTCGCACTGGTTCAGGTATTCGGCAGTCACACCGAACCGACCCGAAGCCACTTGTTTGATCTTGGCAGACGGGTTGTCGCCATTGGGCTCCGGCACGAAATGCGCAGGGTCTTCGCCGCCTTCGCCACTGTCGGATTTCGCACCGATCCGGTTCATCGCCACGTTCAGCGTCTTGTGCGCCTCGGGCGACAGCGCGCCCAGCGACATGCCCGGCGTGACAAAGCGTTTGCGGATCGAGGTGATCGATTCGACCTCTTCAATCGGCACCGGTTTACCCAGCGGTTTGAAATCCATCAGGTCGCGCAGGTGGATCGGCGGGTTCGACTGCATCTTGGCAGAATACTGCTTCCACAGCTCATAGGATGCGCGGTTACAGGCCATTTGCATCATATGCATCGAGGTCGCTTCCCACGCATGAGTCTCACCCGATTGGCGCGCCTTGTAGAAACCGCCGATAGGCAGCACGTCCAGACCGCAGTCCCAACCTTTGGCGTGGATTTCCTCGGCCTTGGCCTGAATACCCGTGACACCGATGCCGGAAATCCGGCTGGTCATGCCTGGGAAATACTCGGCCACCATGGCACGGCTGAGGCCCACGGCCTCAAAGTTCAGGCCACCGCGGTAGGAGGAAATCACCGAAATCCCCATCTTGGCCATGATCTTGAGTAGACCCTGGTCAATCGCTTCGCGATAGCGCGCGACGTTTTCGGTGAGCGAACCATCCAGCAGCCCACGATCGATACGGTCGGCCAGCGAATCCTCGGCCAGATAGGCGTTCACAACGGTCGCGCCACAGCCGATCAGTACGGCAAAGTAATGCGGGTCGACGCATTCAGCTGACCGCACATTCAGCGAACAGAACGTCCGCAGCCCCTGACGCGTCAGATGAGAGTGTACAGCGCTGGTCGCCAGGATCATCGGCATTGCCACCCGACCCTCACCGGAATTCATGTCGGACAGCACCAGATGCCCCGCGCCCGAGCGCACGGCCTCTTCCGCTTCGGCTCTAATACGGGCCAAAGCAGCATTCAAAGCACCGCGCCCCGGCTCAAAGCTACAATCGATTTCCGCAAGTGGTGAGCCAAAAGTCTCAACCAGCTTGTCCCACTGCGCGTTACCCACAAAGGGGCTGCCAAGCACAACAATCTCAGTCTGGCTGCTGTCTTCGTCCAACACGTTCTTCAGGTTACCGAAACGCGTTTTCAGTGACATCACCCGGTATTCACGCAGGCTGTCGATCGGTGGATTGGTAACCTGACTAAAGCTTTGGCGGAAGAAATGGCTAAGAGGACGGTACTGTTTGGACAAAACAGCAGACGGAGTGTCGTCGCCCATCGAGGCGATCGACTCTTTGCCATCTTCAGCCATCGGGGCCAGAATCTGCTCCAGTTCCTCAACCGAATACCCGGCAGCGATCTGGCGTTTCCGCAATTCCTCGCCCGTGAATTTCGGAGTTTCCGTCACACCGGCAAGCGCATCATCCAGATCGTTGATCTTTTTAACCCATTCCCCAAATGGCAATGCGCGGGCCAGTTTGTCTTTGATCTGCTTGTCTCGGTAGAGCTTGCCTTTCTTCATGTCCACGGCCAACATCTGACCCGGACCCAGCGCGCCCTTCTCTGTTACGCTGGCTTCGTCAATCGGCACCATCCCGGCCTCGGACCCTGCAATAACCAAGCCATCGCCGGTTACCACATACCGCATGGGGCGCAGACCGTTACGGTCCAGTCCTGCGCACACCCAGCGACCATCGGTCATCGCCAAGGCGGCCGGGCCATCCCAAGGCTCCATCACCGAGTTGCAGTAGGAATACATGTCGCGCCAGGCCTGCGGCAGTTCGATCGCTTGCTTAGACCAGCTTTCCGGGACTAGCATTGTTTTGGCCATCGGAGCCGAACGGCCCGCGCGCACCAGAACCTCAAAAACCGAGTCTAATGCAGCCGAATCCGATGAACCACCGGCGATAATCGGTTTGATATCCTCGGCATGATCCCCAAAAGTAGCCGACGCCATCCGGATTTCGTGGCTTTTCATCCAATTGATGTTGCCCTTCAGCGTGTTGATCTCGCCGTTATGAGCCAACATGCGGAACGGTTGTGCCAGCCACCATTGCGGGAAGGTATTGGTCGAATAGCGCTGGTGGTAGATGGCGAATGCAGATTCGAATCGTTCATCCATCAGATCGGGGTAGAAGACAGCGACCTGTTCAGCCAGCATCATGCCCTTGTAGATAATCGACCGGCAGGACAACGATGCCAGATACAAATCTGAGATACCCGATGCCATCGCCGCCTTTTCAATCCGGCGACGGATAACGTAAAGCTCACGCTCAAAGGTTTCTTCGTCCACGCCCTTGGAGTTTGAGATCAGGATCTGCTCAATCTCGGGGCGGGTCGCATTTGCCTTTTCACCCAGACACGTCACATCGACCGGCACGTGACGCCAGCCGTAGATATAGTACCCCATACGCAGAACTTCGGTTTCTACGATGGTCCGGCATTGTTCCTGCGCGCCGAAGTCTGTGCGCGGCAAAAAAACCTGACCAACCGCGATAAGCTCATCCAGCTTGGGCTCATGACCTGTGCGACGAATTTGATCGTAGAAAAACGGAACCGGGATCTGGACATGAATGCCTGCCCCGTCACCGGTTTTGCCATCGGCATCGACAGCACCGCGGTGCCAGATCGCCTTGAGCGCATCAATACCTGCGTCGACGACCTTGCGCGAAGGCTTGCCGTCAATGGAAACCACAAGACCGACACCACAGGAAGAATGCTCTTCCTCCTCGGAATAAAGACCATTTTCAGCCATCCACTTGCGTTTGGCTTCTTCGGCGCGCACCCAATCGGCATCATATTTGGTCATTGGCTGTCTCCTTGTTCCGGTTGGGCGTACATGGCTTCGACCTCTGATTTGGTCATTTGCCGGCGTTCTCCTGCGAACGCGTACCCGTCGGGCTTTTTGTCGATGTAAAGTTCTAACTTGAGGGCGCTGTCGGCACCGTTTTCAAACAGACCTGCCGCCATCTGCGTTTGGCCGTGCATCTCGCCGGCCAGTGTAATCCGATACCACAGAGCCGAGCCGCAATCAGCGCAGAATGCACGCTCTGCCCAATCAGAGGACGTAAATGTCTTCACCGGTCCCAGCGCCGCATATCCCGGCTCGGCCGGAAAGGTCACCAGCATCGAACTGGTCCAGCGGCGGCACTGGTCGCAATGGCACGCACCCAGCGCATCCCGCGCCGGAGTAGCTGTTACCGTGACAGCTCCGCACATGCATTGGCCTTGCAATTCGGGCATCTGGTGCCTCCTGAAGCTGGGCTTGGGTTATTCCGCGGCGACGGCAGATTTCGCGCTGAACCGTTCGATGATGGCGTCGGCACAGTCCCGTCCATCCCGAATTGCCCAAACGACCAGAGAGGCTCCGCGAACGATATCACCGATGGCATAAACACCGTCCATCTCGGTCGCGCCGGTCTGGAACGCCGCTTTGATGGTACCCCAGCGGGTAACCGGAAGGTCGGGCTGGCCAAACAACGTGGGCAGATCTTCGGGCTCAAAACCAAGCGCCTTGATAACCAGATCGGCTTCTTCCACGTAATCCGCGCCCTCGATAACTTCTGGTGCTTGGCGGCCTGTTGCGTCGGGCTGACCCAATCGCATCTTCTGAACCATGACGCCTTTTACAGCATCCTCGCCGGTAAACCCTTTGGGCGCGCTGAGCCACTCGAACACAACACCTTCTTCTTCGGCATTCTGGGTTTCGCGTTGCGAGCCCGGCATGTTCGCCCGGTCGCGGCGATAGAGGCACTTGACCGAAGTCGCGCCCTGCCGGATCGAGGTACGCACACAATCCATGGCCGTGTCGCCGCCACCAATGACAACGACTTTTTTGCCATGGGCATTCAGACGACCGTTGTCAAAATCCTCGACCGCGTCACCAAAGCTTTTGCGATTTGACGCTGTCAGGAAATCGATGGCCTTCTCAATACCGTTCAGACCACTGCCGGGCATGGATAGGTCACGTGACTTGTAAACACCGGTCGCGATAATAACCGCATCGTGTTTTTCACGGATTTCCGCAAATTTCGCATCATCTACGTCGCAGTTGAGTACGAACTCGACACCGCCATCGGCCAACAGGTCATTCCGGCGCTGCACGATGTCTTTTTCCAGTTTGAAACCGGGGATACCGTACATCAGCAAACCACCCGCGCGATCATACCGATCATAGACCGTAACCTGAATACCAGCGCGGCGTAGCATGTCCGCTGCGGCCAGACCACCGGGCCCAGCACCAATGATACCGACGCTTTCACCGCGTTCAGCGCTGGGCTCAACAGGTTTTACCCAGCCTTTGTCCCAGGCAGTGTCCGTGATGTATTTCTCGATTGTCCCAATGGTAACGGTTCCATGACCCGACTGCTCGATCACGCAATTTCCCTCGCACAGGCGGTCTTGCGGACAGATGCGTCCACAGATTTCGGGAAATGTATTCGTAGCCTGGCTGGTTTGATAGGCTTCTTCAAGCCGACCCGTTGCCGTCAGACGCAACCAATCAGGGATATTATTGTGCAACGGGCAATGGGACTGACAATATGGCACACCGCACTGGCTGCACCGGCTTGCCTGCTCTTCCGCCTTGGCCGAAGCATACTCGGCGTAGATTTCATCGAAGTCATCCCTACGGTCATCGGCGGCACGCTTTTCGGGCATGACACGGTCGATCTGCACAAATTTCAGCATCGGTTGCTTGGCCACGGGTCGGACTCCATGAATTGGCTTGGTCGGGCCTCTTTAAAAGATGATAGTAGAGATGAAAAGTCAATTTTACTGACCTACTTTCAAAAAATTCGGGAATTCAGACGGGAAGCGAGCAAATTAACGCAATTTTTAGGTCCGATTCGGAACTAATTGCTCTCTTTCCTTTTAGCCAGCACACTTATACCCATTGACCGAAAACAACACGTGGCGGCAGCACGGGCAGTTTAATGAACCTTTTTCAATTGATTCTTGCGGCAATTATTCAGGGTATCACTGAATTTCTGCCCATATCTTCGTCCGGGCACCTGATTCTTCTTCCGAATCTGACGGGGCTGGATGACCAAGGGCTTGCAATCGACGTTGCAGTTCATGTTGGAACTCTGGGTGCGGTGGTTGTTTATTTCTGGTCCGACGTAAAACTCGCAGTCGCTGGCCTTCCGCAGGCGCTCAAAGGCCGCTCGGACACGCGCGAGGCCCGGCTGGCGCTGGGACTAATTCTGGCAACAATACCGACCGTCATCATGGGCACAATCCTGTATGAGACAGGCCTGACGCAATCCTTGCGGTCCATGGCGGTGATCGGTTGGACAATGCTGGTGTTTGGATTGCTTTTGTATTGGTTAGATCAGCACAGCCCGCAGACCAAAAAGGCCAGAGACTGGAACCTGAAAGATGCAGTTATTCTGGGATTTTGGCAAATGCTTGCCCTGATACCCGGCACGTCTCGGTCAGGTATCACAATTACGGGCGCGCGGCGATTGGGCTACACCCGAGAAGACGGTGCCAGGATCGCAATGCTGATGTCGATCCCCACGATACTTGCATCGGGTGCCCTTCTATCTGTCGATGTAATCCGCGAAGCAGATGCCCAGCTTGCCTATGAGGGCGCGATCGCGGCTCTGTTCGCCTTTTTCGCGGCCCTGTTGGCCCTGACTTTAATGATGCGCCTGTTGCGCAGTGTCAGCTTCACGCCCTACGTGATTTACCGCGTTATCCTTGGCGCGATCCTGCTGGTTATCGCCTACAGCTGAATGATCAGGTTCGCAGGTTGCTGGCCGAATTCTGAATGTCGTCATACTGACCAGACGGGCGGAACTTCCACAGATAATCTGGCAGGACAGATTCCAGCGTCGCGGGTTCGATACCCAGATCAGCAAAGCCATTGGCTCCTTCGGACACAACATTATCCCGGCGCAGGTTTTTCAACTGATCCCGGGTCAGGATGCTGTTTGGAAACAGCTGAAAGCTTACAAATTTCACAATGTCCAAAACGCCTGCCATGATCCGGGCCACCCAAAAGGGCATCCCTATGATAACGCGGCGACGGTTTATGACGCCCAGCATCTGCTGCATCAAGGCGCGGAACGTCTTAACCTCGGGGCCGCCCAGCTCATAGGTGCCTGCGTCCGCGTTCCCCAAGACACCCTGAACCGCTGCCTTGGCCACATCATCGACATAGACCGGCTGGAACTGAGTTTCGGCCCCGACAAGCGGCAGGAATGGGCCCATTCTGGTCATACCGGCAAAGCGGTTAAAGAACTGGTCTTCGGTCCCGAAAATGACAGACGGGCGCAGGATGACTGCATCCGGCATATGGGCCCGCACTCCGGCCTCCCCTTCGGCCTTGCTACGAGAGTACGCGCTGTCCGAGTCCGCATCTGCACCAATGGCCGAGATATGCACCATCCGGGCTATGCCCTGTTCGGCAGCAATACGAGCGACCCGCTCAGCGCCATCTGCCTGAACGGCATCAAATTCATTCTTACCAATTTCGTTCAGGACACCCACGCAATTGACCACCGCATCCGCACCCTGCATGGCCTGTGCAACCGACGCGTCGTCCCGAATATTGCACAGAATGGGCTCTACCTGACCCACGACGCCGTACGGCTTTACGAACATCGCTTCATTCGGACGCCTGACGGCCACCCGAACGCGCCACCCCTCATTCGCCATGCGTCGCGCGATATATCGACCGACAAATCCCGATCCGCCATAAATCGTGACCATTTTGGACATCAGAGGGCTCCTGCTTTTGGGTCCTGATCCGATCTAGCGCCCAAAGCCGCTCCAAACAAGGCGCAATAACGCCGCGTGTTTATGAAAACGCGGGACATTTCGAGGTGTAATCCGAGTCGGGTCAAAAAACTTTCAAAAAACGTTCCGAATCCGGTTGACGCTCCTCGTCGGTGGGCTTAAACGCCCCTCCACGACACCTGCCCAGGTGGCGGAATTGGTAGACGCGCTAGCTTCAGGTGCTAGTGTCCGTATGGACGTGGAGGTTCGAGTCCTCTCCTGGGCACCATCCCTTCCTATGATTGTCACGTGTTCGGTCATTGTTTTCCCTTTGGCCTCCTTTTGTGCTCGATTGGGAAGATCACGGGAAGTCCGTGACCCATTCTTTGCCGACTCAGCTACTACGTGATTACTATTCTGAGCATGGCGACGATTCTGAAAACGACCCACGGTTGGCAGGCGCAAGTTGCGCGGCGCGTGAACGGAAAGACCGTTCGCAAGGCGAAAACCTTCAAGGCCAAACGGGATGCGCAGGTCTGGGCGCGTGAGTTCGAGGTCGAAATTAGCAGCGGGACCGACAGCGCGGACACTCTCCAAAGCGTGTTCAAGCGCTACGCCCGTGAGCGCTCCAAGGGCAAGAAAGGTGAGCGCTGGGAAGTTATCCGACTCAACAAGTTTGCTGGTGAAATGGTCAAAGGCAAACGCCTGGGTGACTATCAGATTGGCGAAGTCACAACAGCCGATCTGGTCGCGTGGCGCGATATGCGTCTGAGAGAGGTGAAGCCAGCCAGCGTGAAGCGCGAGATGAACCTGCTTAAGCACGTGTTCGTCACAGCCACCGATGAGTGGCAGCTCATCCGCGTGAATCCAATGGCCACCGTCAAACGACCACCCAGCAGTAAACGCAGGAAACGCCGCGTTTACGACGATGAGATTGAGAAGCTGACAGCCGCTTTGGAGCTGAAGCAAGAGCCATGGGAAAGCGAAAAGCAGATCACCGGCGCTGCGTTCCTGTTTGCGATCGAGACAGCCATGCGCTCGGGTGAGATATTGGGCATCACGAACCGTCATGTTCATGACAGCGTCGTCCACCTTCCCGAAACAAAGAATGACCACGCCCGCGACGTGCCTATGACACCGCGTGCCCTCGAGATTCTGAACAAGGTAAGGGGTGACAGAGATGAACCCGCTGACCGTCCCTTCCAGATAGATGCCGATAGCCGAGACACCCGGTTTAGAGCCGCAGTGAAGGCGTGCAAGATCACGGATCTGCAATTCAGGGACAGCCGACATGAGGGCATCACCCGTCTTGCTAGACGCTTTGAGATACTCGATTTGGCAAGGGTCACGGGTCATAAGAACCTAAACGAGTTGCTGACGTATTACGAAGCGTCAGGCGAAGAACTGGCCGAACGGCTCAGCTCATCTACTTCCAAAGATGAGATCAAGTAGGGCGAGCCATCACCACCGGAGACGCGGGTAAAGCGCCCTTCCCTGATCCAGTTGCGGATTGTCTTTTCGGTTTTTCCAAGGCGGGCAGAGACTGTTGCCACAGGTAGCCACGCTTCTGGGCCTTTTGTGGCGTAAAGAGCCTTGCAAACTGCACGCTCAATCAACGCCTCAAGGTCGTCAGGGGATATGACGACAACCTGATTCATTACGAATCTTGGTCATCGTTGTGTTTGCGGGCAATCTCCAAGCCCGTTGCAAGAACAACGTCCCTGATTTTTTCCGGCATGGTGCGGCTCAACCGGTAAACGTTGATGATTTCGATACGGTCAAAGTCAAGGTTGGTAACAGCATCTAGTTCCGACAAAACGCCGATCGTTGACCCTTTGGATTTTCCCTCATTGGAAAAGCCGTCAGTCAGATAGAAATAGTATGAAGGACGGTGCGCAGCACCTTGGTTGTTCTTCAGCACAGAAGTAATAACGCCCGCAGCGATGCGTTTTCCAATATCAAAGCCATCTCTGCGGTCCATGCCTTGGCCACTCAGTGAAAGGCGGTCGCAAATCCAGAAGCCGACAAGGTCAATGACATTGAACTTGTAGCGGCCATTCTCCTGAACCTGCCCATATCCGTCGATCATGCCGCGCTGACGATAGTTGCGCTGCAAGTCGGGCGTCGGTTCCGTAAGTGAGGCGAGTTCGCCCGGTGTTATGGTGTATTCTTCAAACGACATGGTTATCTCCGTATAGGGTTGCTACTTATATATAGAAGCGCCCCTATACGGTCAATACACTTACGCTTCTACGACCTTATCAGCCCGCCACTTTTCCACCACCCCTTGAAATATCTCGATAGCTGGTTCGAGTGGAAGGTCGTGATTTACAACGGCAGTCAACATGGCTCGCATGCCTTCCTGGACCTCTGGTTCGAGTTGCTTGTTTATTCGGTTAAAGTCACGAACACTGCGCTCTTTATCGACCCAACGTTGCAGCATTGCGCTTGGACAGCCCATGAACAGCCAGTCCATGTTTGCCGTATTCTCTTCAAGCCAGTGCATAAGAGGTGAGTTCAAGGCAATATCGCCGTCCTCATACTCTATCGCAGGCGGGTTCAGCTCGAACAACAGGCAGAAGTGTTCCAGACGTTCCTCAAAGGTGCCGAATTTATAGTGGCGGTGAGATTTCTTCATTTGACCAACTCCAGATTGACGCTGTCCAACGCGGTGTTCAGGGTCTGAGCGTGGTCCTGCGCGATCTCAAGGATCGTCCATGTCTCACTGCAATCATCAGTTTGGGGTAGCACCGCCATAGCTGCCGAAATTAGCTTCTCGATCGCTACAGCGTGTGGCTGCAGGTCATTTCTTGTCTTGGTTTTGTTCATTGGTTTTCTCACAGTTTTGGCCTCTGACAGCCATAACCAGCGACGGGCTGGCACCGGGGTGTTCAGAACCTGCTGTGAGACAGGCCGGATGTTTTTCCCCGTTGCGAGGTCTTGTATAGCATCCGCACCCCGGCATAATCTGCCGGTGGACGGATTGCCGCCAAGCACATCCGCAGAGACCACGAGCCAAACCGCGCCAACGGTTGGGCAAATAGACAAAGTGGTCGATTTCACAGTCCGAGTTCTGACACTCGCGAACACATTGCCCAAAAACGAACAACGGCGCAATGCCCCATTGGGGCCTATTGCTCTTTAACTCCGCTTGAGACACGCTAACGCTTCGAATTTGTTTTGGAGAGAACAATGGCAATTATGCGCGTCCTAGATGGTGAAAAGTTCATAGGCGATATAGAAGCTGAAACCGTACCTTCTATTGGCGATACGTTTTGGTGGAAGACGAATGGCCCCTACGTCGTTCAGGATAGGACCTGGCATCTGCCAGACGGCTTCATGGAAGAAAACCCTTTTGTTGTCACTTTGCATGTGAGCGAGATGCCAAAGTAACTTTGAATATCCGCGCCGCGCCTGAACCAGAAAGTCGCACCGCCCTGCTACACTAACAAAACAGGGCGGTGCTGCACCGGCCCCGCCCCACGAGTGGCGTGCCGGTGCTGCGCTGCTTCGGGACAGGAGACGAGCGAAGCAGCACGGTTTGAACGATTTTCGTCCGCCTGGACGCTGAGCGGGTTACTCGTCGTTCAAATTCACAAACTTCAGCGCCGTTTCAGGATCGACTCCGGCCTCTTTCGCCTGTGCCAGCGCCTGAATAACGCCCGCGGCGGCGCGTGCTCGCCCACCAGCGTCGTACGCCTGCAGGGGCCGCATGACGTCTAGTTTGATCGGCTCCCCAAGCTTGACGGTGCATTCCTCGGCGATGGCCTCAGCAATCGGCTGGAGCATCCATTGCGCCAGATGCCTTTGCGCTTCCCTGATCAGGGGGCCCGTGGTTGCCGGACTTACCATTCCGGGCAGAACACCGAACACCATCAGTATCGATGCGCGCATTGCGTCGAGACTTTCTCGGGTCATTGCCTTGGAAAGATCAGGCGTTACGTCTTGTGGCTTCCAGTCGGTCTGTGGTGCAGGTCCGCCCGCCGCTGTGACATTGGTGGATTCCCGCAGTAGCAACTTGCCTCGAGCACCTTTGAATTCCCGGCCAATGGCATTCATGTCCGTGTCTGGAGACTCGGGAAATGGCACAATCTGGCTGCCCAGCGGCGCGTTTTCGTACACCTCACTCAAAGCCGTTTCGATGGCCTGCAACGTGCCTGCGGTCAGTTGGGCGCGCTTGAGAGGTGCAGAACCTGCCCACGGCACCACGGAGTCTACGCCGATCCTGACGTGTAGAACCTCGCCTGCCAAAGCTGTCAGCGTTTTGCCGCCGCCCGCTTCGCTGATCGACAGCCGATAGGCGCGGGGCTCGCCATCCACAGTGCGCAAATCCCAATCACTGCACGGGACAAGTCCGGTTTCTCGGATGAGGAACACGGCTTCGCCCCGCAGCGCCAGAGCGCGCGCAACCATGCCTAAGACGTGCCTGGTCAGAAAACCCGTTCCCTCTACGTCTGCAACCCTAAGCCCGTTTTCCCAGAGGCTCACGCAGCTTTGCACGGTTCCGGTCAATTCAGCGATGCCACGCCGCCCAGAGATGTAGCTTTCCCGCGCAGCCATCAATTCGGCTGTGAAACCACTCATTGCCGACCGCGTCTCGTTGGGTTCCTTCCGGCGGAACCATTCAAAAACACCCATATCACGCCCTCCTATATGGCCGCAGGAGATCGGCCGCGCCGCTGTTGTGCAGTGCAAGCGCCATCCAGTTTTCGTTGCGCTCGAAAGTTGTTGTTCGAACTGCATCTTGGCGACTGAACGAGCGCATGTATCCGGGTACGATTGTCGGCTGCCCGCTTGAACTTTCAGAGACAAGAGTCTGAAGGCAGTAGTTCGATAGGCGGACGAATGCCATGGCGACAACCTCAGGCAAAGGCTCCGCGCCCACCTGGCAAGAAAATCTATATGGGCCATCACCCGGCAGGTCGAAGCCGCCGAACGGCGACGGGCCGACCGTTACTGGCTGCCATGCACTACCATCCCAGCATTCAGCGCTTGAGCTGGTAACCGGCGTCAGCGGTGGCCTCCACTCACCCGGTCCCTCGACCACCCACGTCACGGCTCGATCCGACCATCGATGGGCAACATGACCGTCAATTCGTTGCCAAACCCACGCTTCATCAAGCGCAGTTAAGGACAAGACCAGGTGTCTCTTGGCTTCTCCCGATAGCTGCGGATAGGCTATTGGGACGCCTTCTGTTTGACTTCGCGTTTCCGCCATCAGAGCCTCCAACGGTTGTAAAAATTCGGCAGGTTCGGATGCTGTGCGACCTTGGCGTAGTCATGCGGAAGCCTTTGGACCGGATCCCAGTTGCGCGCCTCAACTTCGGTTTCCGAGTACGCAGGGCGAGTCACAAGCGACAACTCAAACAGGATCGCTTGGAAGATCGTGCGGATTAGGGCGTTGCCCTCGGCAGGGTCTTCCTCTGTCACTTCCTCAGCATTTGGGACTGTGCGCTGGGGCGGGATGCGAAAGCCTGGGCTGAGGCCGATAATCAGCCCGGCATTGAAGGCTGCAAAGAAGTCCTGAACCCAACTGACGTCCTGCATTTCGGGCGCGATTGTCGCTTCAAAGCTCAGTGCGTCATCCCTGTCTTCCAGCACCAGTGAACCGGCCCCACGCGATGCAAGGGGCCGATCAAAGCTATGGCCGATCAGCAGGTGAACCTCTTGCTGGTTTTCGACCGAATAGCGGAAAGCGCCGGGCGCAAACTGTTCTTTGCGTGGACGCCCGGTGCGCCCGCCGTCACTCAGGACGGCGCGGCTGTTGTATGGAAACTTGCCTCGCAGCGCCAACGCACCAGAAGCTCGTTTCCGCAGCTCAAGGCTGCCTTCTGCGAAGCTGGTTAACATCATGCCAGTTGCAATCCCGTCAGAACTTCCAACTGCGCTGGCCGCGCGGCAACAATGTCCATCGTCGCAAGAGCAGTCAGGCGCAGACCACCGGATGCGGCGTCGGTATACGGGTCACGGATCATGTCCACTGCGCCCCACTTGCCGACAAAGATCGGAGCCACGCCGCCGGCGCTTGTGGTCAACAGAGACGTCACAGCAGACGGCGAACCAGAGGGAGCTGCCAGGGCATTGTGCGACATTGGCAGGCTACCCATGCGCGCCGCCAAGCGATCCCATTCTGTGATCCCGCTGCCTGCATCCCAGATTGCCCCGTCAAGGAAATCCCACAGTTCTGGCCGGATTAGACCGTTGACCGAGCCAGGTCCGGTTGCAGTGTTGCGCGTGATGAAACGAGTCACCGCCGCCCGATACGCTGCCCAAGACGCTGTGGCGTCGATCGGGGTTTCGGTAATGCCGTAGGTGCTGGCCCCGGCGATAACGCCCAGTGGTTCACCAGACGAACCAGAGCCAAGGAATACGACACGATCCATCTCAACGCCCATTGCCGAGTTCATGTCGCGGCGCACGGCCTGTTCCAGCGCTGCGCCAGACTTCTTCAGGGCTTTGCGTGTGATTGTCATACGAACGCCCAGCGTATTATCTGGGGCCATCGCCCGATCAGTGGTCTGGAATGGTGTCGCTGCGGCTACGTCGCTGCCTTCTGCGGACTGCCACCCGACCGTTGCACCCGCTGTTGCGACCGGCCATTCAATATCCCCGTGATCGATACTGATCATCTGCGCACCCATCTGTGCGGCTACGGAGCCGGGAAACAGACGGTCGATGATCGGGCGCGTCTGGATTGGATCGGGCGTCCCGCTGGATACCGTATTCCGCACTTCAAGAGCTTCCCACGGAACTGGAAGGCCCTGATAGCCATTCTGGCCCCTCAACTCCTCGATCACTTCGGCAGTGCGCCCGTCAATCTGGTGGCCAGTATCCAGGGCCATCGCAACTTGCCGCACTTCGAAGGCGTCAACCAGCTCGCTCCATTCTTTGTCGGAACGGGTTTCCAGTTCCTCACCGGCCTCCCGGCGTTCTTCATCTTCGGCAATCAACGCCGCGCGATAGCGGGTTTCGTTGTTGCGATATTCCCCGTCCAAGGTTTCCATGGACCGGGTTTCATCTTCGGTCGGGGTTTCTTTCCCTACCAACTCTGCCAGCTCCTGCCGGATCTCCGACTGACGGCGCTGGATTCTCACTGAATCAAGCATGTGTTTCTCCTTTGCTCGATAGGTTGCGCTGCATGTCTTGCAGCAGGTTCCGCCATTGCTGGCGCTCCGGCGGAAGGGGCTTGTGGCCACATTCCAGCCGGGTCTTGCGTCCATGGCAGGGGCCACAGAGCGTCTGTAAATTCTCAAGATCGAAAGCGCGTTCCGGTGCATTCCTGACAGGTTCGATGTGGTCGACCTCAAGCCGGTGCCGAGATCCGCATTGCACGCACTTCCAGCCGTCACGCCGCTTCGCTTCCAGCCTCAGAACTGGCCAGCGCGCATCGCGGTAAACCCATGTGCCGTATCGTTTCACACCCATACCGGAGCCCTCGCTTGTTTGGCCGGACTACTGACCATGCGCGCACCCTGTGCGACGGCCAGCACCGTTGCCGCCGCGGCGTCGATCCGCCCGAGGCTCCTGCCTTTTGCCAATTTGTGATTGCCCGCCGGATCAACCAGCGTGATTGCGTCTGCGAAGGCGCTGCGCAGCAACATGGACGGAACCGTTTTGACCCGCCCTTCAAACAGAGCCCGTCGGAAGCGCTCGATGTCCTCAGCGCCGTCTTTCCAACCGAACCCGCGCCAGAGAAACGGCACGCGCTCGAGTCCCGCCTTGTTCAGGGCTTCGACAAATTCAGCATGGCGAAAGCGATCTCCAACGATTGCGGCTGGTGGTTGGCCGTCCAACTGCGTCACGACCGAGGCCAGCCATGGACCAACGGGCACTGTTGTTTGCCCCATGGTTGCCAGTTCGCCACGTTCTGACATGTCGACATAGCGAGTCCGCACCCCGTCAGCCGCGCCACGGTCTGCAAGGCTGGGTTTGCTGGGGAATGCGCCCGTGGTTTCCAAGCGCCCGGTTTCCGGCCAGTACAGCGCCGAGGCCGACATACTGCGGCTGCCGCCTAAATCCACGCCCAGCACGACCGGCCCTTCACGCGGTGGCAGCTTGTCCGGTGATACTTCAGCGGCAAGCCATTCATCCACTGTGACAAGCACCGAGCGGTCATCTGCGGCCACGCGTTCATTGCGGTTGAGGTTCCGAAAACTGGACAGTGCCGAACCACCCCGCGCCATCGCGCGCCGTGCCTGGGCGACCAGCCATTTCGGTGTGTTGCCGATCCCCTCTTTCGATCCGGGGTTTGCTACCAGCAGGCTATCCAGATCATCGGGCGGCAGGCCCGGTTCAGGGCGATGTTCCTGCACGTAGGTTCCCGGCGGCGGCTCGTCCATCCACCGACTGAATGTGTTCGTGTCGTCGGGTGCCGAGGTTGAGATAATCAGCGCCAGACCGTCGCGTTTACCGAGGCCGGACAGGATTGCGTTTTCCAACGCGTCACCCTTTTCGCCATCCCATGCCGCGCGCTCGTCCATGACGGCTAGCGTCGGGGCACCGCCAAGGATCGATTTTCCATCGGCTGCAATCACTCTTGCCAGCCCGCCGCCGTTAAACCCAGTTTCCACCTCAAGCCGAGATCCCCGGCGAATGGTGAAATCGTATTCTTCCCGTTTCTCGTCTGGCAGACCCTCGATGAACCCCAACAGAAACCCGAATGCGATTTTAGCCTGATCCCGATTCCGGGCGGCGAAAATGATTTCGCGTTCAGGCTGGGGAGCGATCTCGCCGACCAGATGCCCCAGAGACAGCCCAGAGGAAAGCGCGGTCTTAGCGTTGCCCCTGCCGATACTCAGGACCCCGACCTCAATCTCTTTGGCAAAGGCACCGCGCACAAACTGCTTCTGAAATTGCGCAAGGCGCAACGGCTTCCCGGCCAACCGACCCTGAGCAATTTTCAGAGTTGGCAGGAACCGCAGAGCGGCCATTGCTTCTTTTGATGCCCGTTCTGCCATCAGATTTTCCCCCAGAATTTTGGGAGAGAGAAAGAAACAGCCCGCTCTGCGTAGGTCGGTTCTCCCAAAACGCCGGGCATTGGCACCAGATCAACAACCGCAGCGAATCGGTCGAAACGGGCTCGTCCGCACCCGTGCATCGGTGCGGTTAGCCATTGCGTATGCCCCCCTATAGGGGGGCAAGCTACCGATGCACTGGTGCAGCCCGTTGTTTGCATCGGTGCATCAGTCTGCATCAGTGCTGTTTTTGAACTGGTGCAAATGATCATTGGTTGGCCCATTCACCCACCTCCAGACAGGGGCGTTCCACCCTGTTCTCATCCTTGATCTTGACCTTGTTGAGCGCGCCTGACTTCAGCCAAACCTCGATCATTTTCTTGATACGCTTGCGGTCTGAGGTGGCATCCAAGCCCAGCACTTCGGCAATCACGATGCCCGCCCAATCATCCCCAGCCTTGTCAGAGTACCGTAGGGCCTTGCCGTCTATCTCGCGCTGCACAGACAGCAGGTCATCGGTGGATACGCCGTCAAATGCATCGGGCCATTCCCAGACCTCGACCACGCCAACGTCATCACCATTGGCAAGCCGCACAGACGCCATACGACGCCATACCCGCTTGCCAACAGGGGCCAAATTGGCCTTGTCACGGTTGATTGCGAAATAGGTGCTGGGATCATCCTGCACCCCGGCTTCCGCCTTCAGATCCTCACCCATCTTATTGAGCACACGACCGGAGGGGGCGGCAGCTAACAGCGCGGTTGCGCCACGCCCGCTCTCTGTGGTGGCGTCCTCACCATTGGTTTTGCGGGTGTGGTGCACCAACTCGATTGCGCAATTGCAATAGTCCGCCAGCCTGGCCCATTCCTTTGCAACGACATCAATGGCACCGTTGTCATTTTCAGTGACCTGATGCGATGACACGAATGGATCGACGATAAGAACGTCGATGCCACGGGCAAGGATTTCCGCTGCCAGTTCCTCGAGACAAGGCTCTAGGATTTTAACGCCCTCTCGCGTTTGAATGGCCGTACACAGTTCGCGTTCGCGCCCGGTGTCAACAAATAGTCTGGGAGAGTCTGGCCAGTCAGACGTTCCCTTGAAGAGTTCGTCAGGCGGGATCTGATAGTGCTGCATCGCTGCGATGATGCGCCGATCCAATTCATCGCGCGGATCTTCCAGATTGAATATCCAAACCTTGAGATCGGGCGCGACCCAATCACCCAGTAGCTTGCGGCCGGTCGCCATGGCTAAGCCCTCACAGATAGTGAGAGACGACTTGCCGACGCCCCCAGGAGCCACGGTCACCGAAACCTGTTTGCGGATCAGGTGGTGGCCGTAGATCCATGGACGAGGTGGTATTTTAGCAGGGTCACGCCAAGCAAAGGGGGTCGCGGCACGAATGCCCGGCTTTGTCTGCTCTGCCTTATAGGAACCCAGTCGATCTGCCATTTCAGCAAAATCACGCATCACGCTACCTGCCTCCCCTGCACAAATTCGAGGAAAGCAGCCTGACGGGTGCGTGGCATGGCGCTGAAGCATGCGAGGCAATACGCCTCGATCTCTTTCGGATCGGCGCGCTCTGCCCAGAACGCCGCCTGATCCAGAAAGTCCAGTTCAAACGGCGTTTGGGGCATTCCTGCCCCTTTGCCAATCGCGCTTTCGACAGTCATGATCGCGTCTTCAGTGTCCAGAGACTTGATTGCCATGAACACCAAAGCGGCACGTTGGTGCGGCTCAAGACGAGCACGCAGGATCACAGGAAGGCCAAACCAGCTATCTGAGCTGTCCAGCCAAAGAGCGTATCCAACTGAACGGGCAACGCGTTTGATGTGGTCGGGGATTTGGTGGGAAACACTCATACCAACTCTCCCCAATGTCGTTGCAGGATGGGGTAGAGCGTGGTAGATTCAACGCAGAGAGTATTTGTAGTTTCGTCTCGACAAGCGCCCTTGTCCGTTGCCGCGGACGGGGCGTTTTCATTTTGGATTACTATTTTATTACTATCTTTTCCGATTAAGACATTGATATTAAATGATGCCCGTGTCCTCTCCTGGGCACCAAATACCCGACCACATCATAATATCTTAAGCCGCCAGTTCGTGCGGCTGTTTGCTGTCGCGTTTTGACTGTGTCACGTCCATGCGGACCGGCTTTGATCAGCGGCGGAGGCGGGTTTGGCTGCGGATTAAAGAACCCCAACGGGGCAGCGGACTAAACCCCAACCGTCATCAACTCCGGCAGTTTTCATGGCTGAGACAAGACGTTCGGAGAGGAATAGGATTCGGGGCGTTTTTTGATCAATCCAGAGGTCAGGGCCGCCTAGTGCCTCGGGGACAACGACCAGTTTATGCTCCCACCCCGACCTTGGACTGAAAATCTTGCCGGCAAGATTGTTCAATGGCGCTGCAAAATCGCCCTCGGGCCCCAAGGCTTCGTAATTCCCCATCGACCGTTTGTTGCACACGTTCAGGATGTAATAGGGCTCGTCCGTGCTCGCATGACCCGCCGGGGTCTGCAATCTGATCGAATGGAAATAGATCTCACCCAGATCGAACTGTTCCAAAACCGTTTTGGCCGAGTCTGACAGCACCGGCAGACCGCCCCCGTTCATGAAACTCGGTGCCGGATTGCCGTCCTGTGAGCCATAGTACCAGACGTCGCCAACCTCGGCGTCGGTCAACCGCTCTCCTTTTCGAATTTTTTTGAAAGAACCATCGAGCAATGCGCGGTACTTTTCTTTTACATCAATAGGTTGAGCAGACAGCCAATGCCGTTCATATTCCCTCCGCGTCATGGGAGTTACACCGGACTTGTTGTTCCACGTAGTCGAAATCCAGACATGAGAATCCCGTACCGACGAGCCATTTTCATCAATCATCTTCACCACCAGAACAAAGAACTATGCACCGAAATATGATGATGTAACGACCCGCATTCGGCCTGCAATAATTAATGTTCAAAATGGGACTTCAATCGACAAAACAACCGCTCGGGCCAGCGCAAGAACCGGCCCGAGCCTAAAGATCAGGACACAGCCTGTTCCGCCACGATCTCTCCGAACCGTGTGAAGAACTTGCCAGACAGTTTTTTGGCTGTTCCCGCAATCAAACGACTGCCAAGCTGGGCGATCTTGCCGCCCACATCCACCTTTGCCGTATAGGTAAGAACCGTTTCCCCCCCGTCTTCGGTCAGGGTGACATCAGCGCCGCCCTTGGCGAACCCGGCAGCACCGCCTTTGCCCTCGCCCGTCAGAGAGAAGCCATTTGGCGCGTTTGTGTTGTCCAATGTGACCTGCCCTGCAAACTTGGCTTTGACCGGGCCGATCTTGAGAACAACTTTTGCCTCCAAGTCTTCGGGCGAGTTTTGTATCAACTCTTCGCAGCCGGGAATGCACTCCTGCAAAATCTCGGGGTTGTTCAGTGCTTTGTATACCACGTCGCGCGGTGCTGCGATGCGGATTTCGTCACTCAGTTCCATTGGTGTTTCCTTTGTTCAACAACACTTGGGAAAGACCCGCAGCGCGGTCTCAGCCGCCTCTTGGGGTGTTTGTTCGGGGCGCTTGGGCCAAAGGGATTTGAGCCGTTTAAGCAAGTTTTTCATCCTGAGGCACCTCTTTTGATTTGTCCGTGTTCCGCCACATCACGATCTCGGCCAATATGGACAGCGCGATCTCATGTGGGTCTATTGCATGGATATTCAGGCCCGCCGGCGATTTGAGGCGTGCCGCGCTGGCGGCGTCGAGCCCCTTGGCGATCAGCTTTTCCGTCAAAGTGTCGGCTTTGCGACGGCTGGCCACCATAGAAACCCGCGCTGCGGGTGTTTTCAGCGCGGCCTCCAACGCAATTCCATCGCCTTGGCCCTGCGATGCGACGACAACGAAATCGCGTGGCTCGATACCCAGCTCGTGCACTGTTGCCGGATCGCCTGCGTGCACGCGAAAACCAGCCAGAGTGGCATGCTCGGACAAGGCTTTGGCGATCAGGGAATCCCCAAAAATGACCAGTCGCGGCGCGTGTTGATAGGGCTCGACCAGCAGATCCACCGTACCGCCCGAGGGGCAGCCGCTTTTGAACGTTTGAAAACCGTCCGTGTCCGTCATGCTGACCACCTTATCCGAGGGTTTGACACGGATCATTTGTGGCTCGCCACTGGTCAGGGCCTCTTGCGCCGAACTGCGCACCGCACGCTGAACGCACGCGCCACCCAGATGACCCAGTATCCGCCCGTCCCGCGTGATCGCCGCCTTGCCCCCGGCCTTGGCCGAGGTGGCATCTGCCGTTCGCAGTACCGTGGCGACGCAAAAGGGATCACCGGTCTGACGCAGGGTCTCAATCGTGTCAAAGATATCGAAATTTACCATTCTCGGCTCCTTTCACAACTTGCGGAACTGCGGTTCAAGCGCAGCCAAAGCGTCAAGGGTGTTCGCTGGCAGATGCGCGTCCAGATGAGGTTCGGCCGCTTGCATTGCGGCTGCGATCGGCTGATAATTCTGCCACCCTTTCAAGGGGTTCAGCCAGACAATCCGCCGCGCTTTTCGGCGAATACGTGCCAGAACCGCGCCCAGCGCCTGCGGGTCCGAACTGCAATAGCCGTCCGACAGGATTAGTACGATAGTACGGCCATTCAGGGCACGCGCGCCATAGCCGTTCAGAAAGCTCTCAAGACTGCCTGAGATATCAGTACCGCCGCCAAACCCTTCGGCCATCAAGGATAAGCGGCCTGCAGCCCGGATCGAGTCATGATCACGCAGCGCGTCGGTGACACGCATCAGGCGCGTGTGGAACAGGTAGGCATCCGCTTGGGTACCGCTGCCGATAAGACCTTTCAGAAATGCCAGAAAGACACGAGAGTACACGGTCATCGACCCGCTGACATCGCACAAGGCAACAATCCGCATGGGGCGCGGTGGCCGCGCGCGACGGAACAGGTCAATCGGCTCTCCGCCTCGTGCAAGGCTGGCACGTTGAATCCGCCGCATATCCAGGGCGGGGCCTCGCGATGCGCGTTTCCGACGGCGTGATCGACGGTCGCGGATCGCACGGGCAAGCGTCAAAGCCGCTTTTTCCGCCTGTATTAGAGCCTGTTCATCCATCACCTCCCGAAGGTCCCGGCGCGACAGGTTCGCCGTGCGGGTCGCGATCAGCTTCCCGTCCATCCCCTCGGCCTCCCCGTCGCCCGGATCAGGAGTGGTGGCTGCCTGATCTGAATTCTTTGATTGTTCTTCCTCTGCTTTGCCCTGGCTTTGCCAGATCATTGGCTTTGCGGATTGCACCCGCACATGTGCGCTTTGGGCCTGACCTGACCGTTGTTTGCCCGTATTGAACCAATAGGCATCGAACAACTCGTCAAACCGACGCCACTCCTCGGCGTCTCCGGCCAGTAGCGCGCACAGCGCCTGTCTGGCCTGATCAACATCCGTTGCCTCAACCTCTGACAAGGCAGCAAGCGCTTCTCCGGTTTCCTTCGGGCCCACACGCAACCCGTTCATGCGCAGATGGGCCATAAAGCCAGACATCCGGTCGGCAAGGCCCGCAGCCCGCGATGGAAAACGCGTCACCTGCATCACGCAACCTTCCCGATCAGGCGGTCCATAACCTCGGGCGGCGCAGCGTCGTAATCTGCGGCCGTCTTCAGCAGACACACCAGCGTGGCCTGAACTTCTTCCCTCGACTGCGCCAGATCGTTGACCCCCAAACCGGACAGGGCAGCCGCCCAATCCAGCATCTCGGCAATACCCGGAGTTTTCTCGAGGTCTTCCTTGCGCAGCGCCTGAACGACCCCGATAATCTGCCGTGCCAATAGCCCCTCAATCGCAGGCATGCGCGCTCGCAAAATGGCCATCTCGGTATCTTTCGACGGATAGTCCAGAAAGCTGTACAAGCACCGCCGTCGCAGGGCATCAGACAAATCGCGTGTGCCATTAGCAGTCAGGATCACGATCGGTCGGGTCTTGGCTTCAACGGTCCCAAGTTCTGGAATCGTGATCTGAAAGTCGGATAGGATCTCCAACAAATAAGCCTCGAACTCTTCATCTGCGCGATCGATCTCATCAATCAGCAGAACCGGAGGTGTATCTTCAGTTATAGCCTCTAATAATGGGCGTTTGAGCAGAAATTCATCCGAAAACAACTTCGATTCTGTTAAACCGCCTTGCGCTTCAGATGCCCGGATCGCCAACAACTGACGCTGGTAATTCCACTCATAAATCGCGTGGCTGGCATCCAACCCTTCGTAACATTGCAACCGGATCAACCGAGCCGCACGCCAAGCCGCCATCGCTTTGGCAACCTCGGTCTTGCCAACGCCAGCGGGGCCTTCCAGCAACAAAGGCCGCCCCAAAGCCTGCGCCAGATGCAACGCCATCGCTAACCGATCATCTGCGACATAGCCTTGTGCGGCCAATCCATTTTGAACGTCACTCAAGCTCACAAACAGGATCCATTCTTCATCTGGCTAAAAATATCCCGGGGGTCCAAGGGGATCGTTCATTGTTACGCCATTGGTTCGAGTAACAATGGACGATGCCCCCTTGCCTCTGTCGGACCGGCATCAGCCGGTCCGAACCCGATCACCCATGCATCCCCAACCCATTTGCGATCTTCCAGATCCGCCAATGATCATGCGGCATATGGCTCTGCACCAACCCGAAGGGCCGGAACGCATCATGCACTGCGTTCGAGAAACAAGGCACGCCTCCCACATTCGGACTTTCACCCACACCTTTGGCCCCAATGGGATGATGCGGCGAAGGCGTCACCGTATAATCGGTAATGTAGTTCGGCGTCTCCCAAGCGGTCGGCAGGAAAAAATCCATCAGCGTGCCGGTCTTAACATTGCCCATCTCATCATAGGCAATCTCTTGCCCCATCGCGATGGCCAACGCCTCGGTCACACCGCCATGAACCTGCCCGTCGATGATCATCGGGTTGATCCGGGTGCCGCAATCATCCAGCGCATAGAACTTCCGAACATCCCACTCGCCGGTGTCGACGTCGATCTCCATGACGCAGATATAGGCCCCGAACGGGTAGGTCATGTTCGGCGGGTCATAATAGCTGACCGCCTCCAGACCGGGTTCCAGTCCCGGAATTGCCTGATTATAGGCGGCAAAGGCGATTTCCTTCATGGTCTTGAACCGCTCGGGCGCACCTTTGACTGAGAACCGATCCACGTCCCATTCGACATCGTCGTCGTGGACCTCAAGCAGATAGGCCGCGATCATCTGGGCCTTGGCGCGGATTTTGCGCGCAGCCATTGCTGTTGCCGCACCGGCCACGGGCGTGGATCGAGAGCCATAGGTCCCAAGACCATACGGCGCAGTATCGGTGTCCCCTTCCTCCAGCGTGATGTCATCGGCTGGCAGGCCAATCTCACTGGCGATGATCTGCGCAAAGGTCGTGGCATGGCCCTGACCCTGCGAGATCGTCCCCAGCCGCGCGATAGCGGACCCGGTCGGGTGAATGCGGATTTCGCAGCTGTCGAACATCCCAAGCCCGAGGATATCACAGTTCTTAACCGGCCCGGCGCCGACGATCTCGGTGAAATGCGTCAGACCAATGCCCAGCAGTTTGCGGGTTTTGCCAGCCTTGAAGTCCTCAACCCGCTGCGCCTGTTCGGCGCGCAGACCTTCGTAGTCCACGGCCTTCAGAGCTTTATCCCACGCAGTGTGGTAGTCGCCCGAGTCATACTCCCAGCCCAGCGCAGACTGATACGGGAACTGATCGGCCTTGATGAAGTTGATCCTGCGCAGCTCGGCCGCGTCCATGTTCAGCTTGATGGCCAGAACCTCGATCATCCGTTCGATGAAATAGGCGGCCTCAGTCACGCGGAAGGAACAGCGATAGGCCACCCCACCCGGAGCCTTGTTGGTATAAACCCCATCCACGGCCAGATAAGCGGTCGGGATGTCATAGGACCCGGTGCAGATGTTCATGAACCCCGCCGGGAATTTGGTCGGGTCCGCACAGGCGTCAAAGCCGCCATGGTCCGCCGTTGTGTGACACCACAGCCCGGTAATCTTACCATCCTTGGTGGCCGCGATCTTGCCCTGCATCCAGTAGTCGCGGGCAAAGGCGGTGGACATCAGGTTCTCCATCCGGTCCTCGACCCATTTCACCGGCTTGCCGGTGACAATCGAGGCCACAACCGAGCAGACATAGCCCGCATAGGCTCCAACCTTGTTGCCAAAACCGCCACCGATATCGGGGCTGATGACGCGGATATTGTGCTCGGCGATGCCAGAGATCAGCGACACAACCGTTCGGATCGCGTGCGGCGCCTGAAACGTACCGTAGAGCGTCAGCTTGCCGGTCACCTTGTCCATGCTGGCCACAGAACCGCAGGTTTCCAGCGGGCAAGGATGGGTGCGGTGGTAATAGACCATCTCTTCGGCAACCACATCGGCTTCAGCCAGGATGGCCTCGGTCGCGTCCTTGTCGCCTTGTTCCCAAGTGAAGATGTGGTTGTGATGCTTGCGAGGGCCATGCGCACCTTCGGTCTGACCTTCAAGGTCTTCGCGCAGGACCACATCGGATTTCAACGCCTCGAACGGATCGGTCAGAACCGGTAGCTCTTCATACTCAACCTCGACCAGTTCCACAGCATCCGCCGCGATATAGCGATCCTCGGCCACAACGAAAGCGACCTCCTGACCTTGGAACAGCACTTTGCCATCGGCCAGCACCATCTGTTTATCGCCTGCCAGTGTCGGCATCCAATGCAGGCCCAGCGGAGACAGGTCTTCGGCGGTGAGAACAGCGATCACGCCGGGCAGCGCCAGCGCGGCCTCTTTGTTCACGCTGACAACGCGGGCATGTGCGTAGGGGGAGCGCACAAAGTCGCCGAACAGCATCCCGTCCAGCTTGATGTCATCGACATAGTTGCCCTTGCCTTGGGTAAAGCGCACGTCCTCGACGCGTTTGCGCGAGCTGCCCATACCTTTGAGATTGGCGGCGCGTTCTTCGGGGGTCAGTGTCTGGTCGTTCATTCCGCGGCCTCCTTCTGAGCGTTCAGCATGTCAGCCGAGGCCGAGATCGCCTTGACGATGTTCTGGTAGCCGGTGCAACGGCAGAGGTTCCCGGCCATGCCGAAACGAATCTCTTCCTCGGTCGGGTTCGGGTTTTCCTGTAGCAGGCGATGCGCGCGGGTAATCATGCCCGGCGTGCAGAAACCGCATTGCAGCCCGTGATGTTCGCGGAACATCTCCTGCAGTACGCCAAGGCTGCCATCGTCGTTGGTCAGCCCTTCGACAGTGGTGATATCCGCCCCGTTCACCTGCGCCACAAAGGTGGTGCAGGATTTCACGGACTTGCCATCGATATCCACGGTGCAAGCCCCGCAATGGCTGGTTTCGCACCCGATATGGGGGCCGGTGATTTTCAGATCTTCCCGCAGGAAGTGGATCAGCAGCGTGCGCGGTTCGGCCAGACCTTCGACCTCTTTGCCGTTCACGGTGAGTTTGACGTGCATTTTTGACATTGTATCCTCCCCTCAACCCGCGCGGCTTTGTGCGCGGTCGATGGCGCGGCGCAGCATGACGCCCGCCACATGTTTCTTGAATTCGACGGGGCCGCGGTTGTCGGCCACAGGCTCGATCGCATCCAGCATCGCGGCAACGCAGCCGTTCACGTCGCCATCGGCCAACGCAGCGCTTGCACCTTCGGACCAGATCGGCGTGTCGGCCAGATTGGTCATCGCGACCGAGGCCGTTCCGTTGCCCACCATCACCGCAGCAGCAGCAGTGGCATAATCGCCGATCTTGCGCTTTTGCTTTTCGTAGGCCTGACCAACGCCTGCATCCGGAACAGGAATCGAAATCCGGGTCAGGATCTCTTCGTCTTCACGAGCAGTGAAATAGGCCGCCTCGTAAAACTCACGCGCGGGGACACTGCGGTTGCCATCAGGGCCGGACAAATGGAACGTCGCGTTCAGACACTGCATCAGCCCCGGCATATCATTGCCCGGATCTCCATTCGCCACGTTGCCGCCAACGGTGCCAACATACCGAACCTGAGGATCAGCAATTTGAAGCGCCGCCTCGCGGATAAGCGGCACGGCAGTAGCCAGCCCTTCGTGGGTAATCAGCTCGTGCTGCGTGACCATCGCGCCCAGAGTGACGGTATCCGCCCCGACGTCGATGCCCTTAAGCTCATCGATGGCTTGAAGATCGACCAAGTGGCCCATCTCGGCCATGCGCAGTTTCATCATCGGGATCAGGCTGTGCCCGCCCGCGATCACGCGCGCCTCATCTCCATGTTCCTGCAAAATGCCAATGGCCGAGGCGATGTCGCCCGGCCGGTGATACTCGAATCCGGCTGGTATCATATTTTTCCTCCCTGGGTCCGACACAATGCCTTGGGGGACCTGCATCCAGAAAAGGGGGATAGGATCAGCGGTTCCAGCTACCGGAAACGGGGCGCGCAGCTTGTTTCACGAAATGCGAATGGGCTGCACGAACTGCGATCAAAGGCCCAGCGCGTCGCGAATGTCAGTAAGGCGCGACCGGCTAACCGGCACTTTGATCAACGCATCCACGCCGTCGAAATAGCAGGTGCCGTTGTCCTTGTGCCGTTCAAAACTTGAGACGTGTTTGGGGTTCACCAGATAACTGCGATGGGCACGCAGGAAACCGTCTGGTTTCAGCCGCGTCTCGGCCTCGGTAATGGACCAGGGACAAAACAGTTTCTCTTTATCCATATAGAGAACGGTATAATGCCCCTCGGCCCGGATGGCAGCAATTTGCGTGGGCTCCGCGAAAAAGGTCTGACCTTCGCGTTCAAACGGCACGCCGGCGCGCAAGGTCGGGGTCGGGTCAGGCTGAGGGGCAGGTTCAGGCGCAACCGCGACCTCGGGCTTGGGTTCGATAAAGGTGATACCCGTCAGAAGAAACGCGCCACAGATCAGAAATACCGATACCGTCACTCCCATGGCCAAGACCTGATTGTCCAGCGCAGGCCCCGCCGCACCGGCCGTGTCGGTCGCAACAAAATCCGTCAGCCCGGTGGCCACGAAATGCATGGTAAACACAGCCACGCCGAAACAAGCAGTCCCCAGCAGGATATTCCTGTGGGTACGGCTGTCATACGCAACCCAAATCGCAAGCACGGATAGTACCACCGACGCGAGGGTTGAAAGCACCACGTCAAAGGCGCTGTAGACCGGGCGGCACAACTGCATCCCGGCCATGCCAACATAGTGCATGACGACGATACCCAGACCTACGATGACGCCTGCCCCAACGATAGTTGGCACGGTTCGGGGGCGGAAATGCAAAAGCAGCAACGCCAGCCCCACCATCAGGATCGCCACAAGCGCCGAAATCAAGGTAATCAGCGCGTCGTAGTAAAACAGGATCGGCAGTTGAAGGCCCAGCATGGCGACGAAATGCATCGACCAGATACCGCCACCCAAGACCACAGCGGCCAAAGCAACCGTGAATTTGCGCCGTTGGTTATCCATCTTGGACGCGCCATGCGTCAGGTACAGACCGGTGAAACCAGCCATCAGCGCCACGGCCAATGAGGCCGCCACCAACCAGGCGTTATGCGAATAGTCTAGCATTGGCGTCGCACGCCCTCCCCCGGCGTGCGCAGACGTTAGCAAACGGAATTGACTGGGACAATTGGCCAAAACGGCGCCCTTTAAACCCCGGTGCCGACCCATGTCGCCCTGATGCGCAGCTGCGTGTCCTTGCAGGTTGAACCTGTTTCCCGAATAATGAGCGCATAGCGGTTCTGCGTCACGCTTTGGGGAGAGGGCATGCGCGTTTTGATGGTTGAAGATGCCGAAGATCTGGCCGAAGGCGTAGTCGCCCATCTGGCCCGGTCCGGTGTCGTGTGCGATCTGGCCGCCACGGTAGAATCCGCTCAGGATTTCCGCGCGGTGCAAAGCTATGACGCAATGCTGTTGGACATCAACCTACCCGACGGCTCGGGCCTGAACTTTCTTGGACGGATGCGCGCATCAGGTGATCGAACGCCGGTTCTGATGCTGACAGCACTCACCTCGGTCGAAGATCGCGTGGCGGCGTTGGATAAAGGCGCGGATGACTATCTGGGCAAACCCTTTGATCAGCGCGAACTTGAGGCGCGCTTGCGCGCTTTGGTCCGTCGCGACGCGGATCGAAAAAGCGAGCAAATCAACCTCGGGCCGCTTGTCTATGCACCCAAGGATCGCAGTGCGACGCTGGATGGAAAACGACTGAACCTCACAGCGCGCGAGGCCGCCGTGCTGGATGCGCTTATCCGGCATGAAGGGCAATACCTGTCCAAGGCGCGCCTTTATGACTCGCTCTATGGGTTCGACGACGCGGATGTGGGCGAAAACGCGATCGAGCTTTACATCGCGCGGCTTCGCAAAAAATTTGCAGGCAGCCCCATCAGTATCACGACACAGCGCGGTGTCGGATACCGGATCGGTCTGAATGGCTAAACTTCACCTGCCCCACAGCCTGACTGCCCGCGTCCTAAGTGCGGTTGTGCTGATCTTACTGTTGGGCGGCTTTCTTGTGGGTCTTTCAATCTGGGCAAACGGACGCCTTGCAGCACGGCAGGCCTATGACCGGCTGTTGCTGGGTGCCGCCAGCGATATCGCAGAGTCGGTCCGCATTCAGGATGGTGAACCGGTGGTGGATTTGCCCGTCTCTGCTTTTCAATTGCTGGCCCAGGCACCGGATGATCGGATCTACTATGCGGTTCAGGTCCCTGATGGGCCCTTTATCACCGGGCTGGATCGCGACACGGTTATCGATGTCCCGGATCAGACAGGCACGCCGCTGTATTTCGCGGCTGACCTGAACGGCGAGCCCGCGCGCTTTGTGCGCGTGGCACGTTTGTTTGCCGAACGGGATTTCTCGGGCGAGGTCGAGGTTCTGGTCGGCCAAACCCTGCGCGCGCGTCAATCCATGACCGCTGGTCTGATGCGAGATGCGTTGCTTCCAATGGCCGCTGCTGGCGCCTTGCTGCTGATTATGTCTTGGTTTGTCACCCGGTCCGCCTTGCGCCCGCTTGAGGCGTTGTCCGAAGACCTCACCCGCCGGGACCCGCATGATCTGACGCCAATGGCAAGCGATGGTCTTCCGCGTGAATTGCAAGTGATGCTGAACGCCATGAACCGTTTCATGGGGCGATTGGATCGCCAGGTTGAAACGATGCGTAACCTGATCGCCGACACCGCGCATCAACTGCGGACCCCAGTCGCAGCAATTCGGGTACAGGCCGAAATAGCGCAGGATGACCCGAATGAACCCGCGCGAAAACGTGCTGTGGACAGGTTACTGGGGCGCACGCGCTCTTTGGGTACACTGCTGGATCAGCTTTTGTCGCGCGCAATGGTTATTCACCGCATTGACAGCGCCCCCCGTCTTCCGGTCGACCTGCGCGAAGTTGCGCTGGACGTTCTGGAGCACGGTGATCACGAGGTCATTGCGCCCGGCGTTGAAACGCGGCTTGAGATCGGAGAAGACCCCGTACTGGTCAGCGCCGACGCGTTTTCAATCGGCGAAGCAGCCAAAAACCTTCTGGGCAATGCGCTGCGTCACGGCAAACCACCTGTCAGCATTGGCGCATGTTTGGAAGGGGATCGCGCGATCTTGTGGGTGCAGGATCAAGGCTGCGGTCCGGCGACGCAAATCGCTGACCAGCTTGGCGATCGCTTCAACCGTACTTCGGCATCTGGCGAAGACAGCACGGGACTGGGCTTGTCGATCGTGAAATCCACGGCCGAGGCATTCGACGGTCACGTCAACATGGCACGTACCGAAACCGGATTTCGCGCCGCATTGAGTTTCCCCGCCGCAACGGAAAAGGAATATCCATGATCCGGGTCCTGTTTCTGATCAGTCTGATTGTCACCGCCTTCCCCTTGCGCGCGCAGGAAGCCACAGCCAGTTTCGGCAGCGGCAGCCAGCCCATGCTGATCCGGTCCACGACCGATATCGCGATTATCGCCCCAGTTATGGAGCGTTTTGCCGACCTGAACCCGCGACTTTCGATCACCTATGAACAATGGGGCTCGAACGCTTTGTTCCAGCATAGTCGCACGGTCTGCAAAACGGGTGCCAACCCGGCCGATGTGGTGTTTTCCTCGGCCATCCAGCAGATGGTCTGGCTGGTCAATTCGGCCTGTGGCTATCGGTACAAGTCCGACCTGACCGACACGCTGCCAAATGCGCGCCGGTGGAGGGACGAATTGTGGGGTATTACAACGGAACCTGCCGTCATCGCTTATAACAAAACGTTGCTGCAGGATCAGGACGTTCCGCGCAGCAGGTTTGCATTGCTTGATGCAATGCGCACCCAACCCGATTTGTTAAGAGGCCGCGTGGCAACTTATGATATTGCCGCGTCGGGGTTAGGCTATCTGTTTGCCTATGGCGACAGCCTCGAAGCGACGACCTTTGGCTCGCTTATCGAAGGTTTCGCACGTATTGATGCCGTCGCCACCTGCTGTTCTTCGGAAATTATCCGCGACGTCGCAGAAGGGCGGTTTCTGATCGCCTATAATGTGTTGGGATCTTACGTGGCCAATGCCAATGCCCCCGGCGTCGGAGTTATCCTGCCCGAAGACTATACGCTGGTTTTGTCGCGCGCGCTGATGATCCCCCGGCAAGCCGAGAACAAAACAGCAGCAACCGGGTTTCTGGATTTCCTTCTGTCCCCCGAAGCTCAGGCCTTGCTATCCGCGTCCGGGCTTGTCGCGCAGATGGACACGGCGGATACCGGTCTGAACCCCAGCGCACAACGTTTTATTGCTCTGTCCCCCGCCCTTTTGGTCGCCAGAGATCAGAACCGCCGTGCAGAACTATTCAAACTTTGGAATGATGCCTTTGACGTAGAAACCGCCCGTTAGACTTTTTCTTCGGCGGCAGGCTCAACATCTGGACGAGCTGGCTCGGCATCCATTTCGATGACGTCAGAGTCGATTTCCGCCTCATCCATGTCTGGTTCTGCCTTGTCCTCAATCGCGCCTACAATCAGCGGCAGCATATGCACACCAGTGGCCGAAGCGATTTCGGGTGTTTGGGGCGTTTGCCAACTTAGCGTATCGAAGCTGTGGCAGTTCTGGCAGACGGGCGCCCATTCGGCCTGAATATCATGGCAGTTGTCACACACCCATTGCGGACCCCGCGGTGCATTCAATGCCTTGGCCAGCCAACCTTGTACAACCGCATCCGAGGCCCCTTCGCCACGTTCGATTGCAGCCATCAAGGTATACGCCCGTGCGTCGGCTTGTTTTTCGACCACATCGCCCAGCGCACGGCGAGCTTCGGGGAAATCTTCGGCCACGATGTTCAGCTCAGCCAAAATCAGGCGCGTTTCCATGTTTTCAGGGTGCACGCGGGTCAGCGCAACAAAGCGTTTGATACGCTCGACCGGCGTTTCATCCGGAGCGATCTCGGCAAAAGCATGCGCAAGATCAGGGTGCGGCTGTGCCTCCCACGCCTTTTTCAGGATTTTTGTAGCGGCACGCGGCTTACCCTTTTTGATGTAGGCCCGTGCAGCCATCGCAGCGGCAGGCACAAGATCAGGCGATAAACGGTTCGCCTCGATTGCATGCTCTTGCTGCTCGACGGTGGCGTTTTCATCCAGAATGCCTTTGGCTTCGGACAAGGCCAGAACCGCATCACGCCGCTTGAACACATCGCGTGGCAAGTGGCCCGATTTCAACTTGGCCGTCAGCGTGGAACGTGCGCCGCTCCAATCTTGGGACTTGGTTTGCAGACCCAACAGAATATCCTGCGTTTCCGCATGGCGCGGTTTGATCGCCAACGCTTTTTCAGCCAGCTTACGCGCCGTGTCGTCGTCGCCTTCGGCCAGTTTTTGTTTCAGGATTCCGCGAACGCCAACAAAGCGCGTGGAGTTGTTGGTCACAAGCTTTTTGTAGGTTTCCGATGCCTTCTTGGTATCGCCATTCATTTCGGCGGCCTGCGCCACCAGAAGATTGGTCAATTCCGGCTTGTTCAGCAGTTTTTCAGCCTTGGTCGCCTTGTTCATAGCGACGCGCCCTTCGCCCGAGGCCAACGCCATCAAGCCATCAGCCAAAGCCTGATATCCGCGTTGCTCGCGGCTACGGTCGAAATAACGCGACAGCGCCGTTTCATCACCGTTCAGGAATTTCAGCGTGGCGACCAGCAAGGTGAGCAGTTTGAAGAACAGCCAAATCGCAAACACCATCACACCCAGCGCAATGACAGATTGTAGCGGCCCCAGCGTGTATTCGGTTCCACCCGCCGTGATTTGCACACCACCGCTGGTTTCCATCAAAAAGCCCGCGCCCACAGCGAGAAGCCCGACAATCGCAACAAAAACCAGAATTTTTAACAGTGACCAAAGCATGGCAGGTCCTTCAGTTCGAGTTCGCGCCAGAGGCAAGCGCATCTGCGGCGTCGACCGCAGCTACCCGCGCCTGAGCCGCCTGTTCCCAATCCGTCATCGCGGCCCGAGCCGTCTCGGGTAGGGATTTCAATTCATCCAAAGCGCCGGACACGTTGCCATCCAACAACGCGGCCTGAGCGCGTGACAAAATCGCGTCCGGATCGTCACCATCCTGAGGCGTCACCGATCGCGCACCCGTCTGCCGCTGCAGGAATGCGACGATACCAGTGCCTTTATCAGCCTCTCGCGCGTCGGCAAGCGCAACACGCGCCGCGGGATCAAACGACTCGCGCAAGGCAGAAAGCGTTGCAACACCCTTGTCCGCCGGAGCAGACAGAGCCTCGGGTATGTCGACACCGCCTGCCGACAACTCAGACACCAGTGCGTCATAGGGCAGGCCCGCATCCAATTGGCTATGCAGTTTCGACAGGATCGCCGCATTGGTTGCCGCCAATGCCTCGTCTGACGCTCTGGCCTCGAGCGCCTGAGCATCGGCAACCATTTTTTCCACTTCGGCGCGCTGGGCGGCTAACGAATCCTGTAGTTTTTTCAGTTCCGCTTCAAAAGCTGCGGTCGCTTCGGGTGTGGCACCTTGGGTCAAGGCCCCGCTTTCCAATTCGGTCAGACGGTCAGTCAGCGGATCGACCTTTCCAGCCAAACCATCAAGTGCGGTCTTAACCGCGTCCAGATCCGACGAAACCGGCGCCAACTGACCCGAAAGCTCATCTACTTTTGCCGACAGACCCGCGCCATCAGCCAACGATTTGGTCAGTGTTTCAAGCTGATCTGCCTGTTCGGCCAGTTTTGCCTCTAACGTGGCGACCGCGTCCGAGTCACCTGACGAGAACATCCCCGCGCTTCCGACGGCAAAACCGATACCCGCCGCAATAGCGCCCCCGATCAACGCGGGCATAAAACCAGCGCTTTTCTTTTCGGTATTACGTTCGGACAGGTTTTCCTTAAAACGCTCAAGGTTCGCTTCGGCTTCGGCTTCGGCTTCGGCTTCGGCTTCGGCTTCGGCTTCGGCTTCGGCTTCGGCTTCGGCTTCGGCTTCGGCTTCGGCTTCGGCTTCGGAAAGTGCGTCTTCCTTGGCCTCTAATTCGTCAA
Organism: Ruegeria sp. G5; assembly: GCF_056533365.1. Classification (NCBI taxonomy): domain Bacteria; kingdom Pseudomonadati; phylum Pseudomonadota; class Alphaproteobacteria; order Rhodobacterales; family Roseobacteraceae; genus Ruegeria; species Ruegeria sp. G5. The sequence goes on from NZ_JBQFOK010000001.1 coordinate 59,592, forward strand.
CTAGGGAATCGTCTGATGCAGAAACGGTTTCGGTCACTTCATCCAGATTTGGGTCTTCCACCGGCTTTTGATCATTTTTCTTCTTACCAGCCACCGCAATATTCCCCTTATCGAATCCGAAAAGACCTGAACAACAGACCTGACTAAGTTAATCGGTGGCCTCGCCGCCCTCAACCCGCAACGCATGTTTCACAAGTTTTTTAACGGCTTTCCGCATTTTCTTGGGTGTAGGCTCTTTCGCGATCTTCAGACCCGCGTGGGGCAAAGAAAAAAGGGGTTCAGCGGTGGCCTGGCTGATTGCAACCAGCCATAACGGGGCCGATCCGGACCAAATGTCGGCAAAATGTCGCGCCGTTCTGGGCGAAAAAATTGGCGCAATCACAGGAATGTGCCCGGCTGCAGCGGCCGCTGCATCTGGTGTCAGCGGTAACAGGTTCTGCTGATAAACGGCTTGCTCTGTCACGGTCAGACCGGATTCGGTCAACCTTTCGGCGATGTTTCCACGTGTGTGTTCACCCCTTAGGTGCAGCAGCGGGCTTTGCGGCCGGGTTTGCAAAAGCGCGGCAACCAATTCCTCGGCCGTTTGCCCCATCATACTGGCGACCCATCCTGCACCCTTTGCCGTTCCCGTTGTCGCAGACCCCACACAATATGCAGGCAGGGATCGATCAACCCCCATTGACGCTGCAGCATTCACGGCATTGGCCGAGGTGAAAATCAACCCACGTATATCGTCAATGCGCTGTTGGACCGGGAGAGGCTTGATCTCGAGTATCGGAGAATAGATGACGTCAACCCGGGATCGGACGCGGGTTGGCAACTGCGCGATGAACCTTTCAGAGGCCGCGCGCGGGCGGGTCATCAACAAATACAACAGTCGGCGCCTTGGGCCTTGGGATTGTTTGCATCCGCACAGGGTGATACCCCGCTTGGCAATCAAGGTTTAACGGATCAGGCCAATGGTGCAAACACTTACTGTCCTCGGACTGGAAAGCAGCTGTGACGACACAGCGGCTGCTGTTGTGCGCCAAGGCGGTGATGGCACGCAAATCTTATCCTCGATTGTTCATGGGCAGACCGACTTGCACAGCGCCTATGGGGGTGTCGTACCCGAAATCGCCGCGCGCGCGCATGCCGAAAAGCTGGATACTTGCGTGATTCAGGCGTTAGAGGCCGCAAACCTTACCCTTTCGGACATGGATGCCATCGCCGTAACAGCCGGCCCGGGCCTGATCGGTGGCGTAATGTCCGGCGTCATGTGCGCCAAGGGGATCAGCGCGGCAACCGGGTTGCCGCTAATTGGTGTCAACCACTTGGCAGGGCACGCCCTGACGCCGCGATTGACGGACGGGATTACCTTTCCATACCTGATGCTTTTGGTTTCGGGCGGACACTGCCAGTACCTGATCGCCCACGGACCAGAACAGTTTACCCGCCTCGGGGGCACGATCGACGATGCGCCCGGCGAAGCATTTGATAAAACCGCTCGCCTTTTGGGACTGCCGCAGCCGGGTGGCCCCTCGGTCGAGGCCGAAGCCCGCAATGGCGATCCCAAGCGGTTCCGATTTCCCCGCCCGCTTTTGGATCGGCCGGGTTGTGACTTGTCTTTTTCCGGCCTCAAGACCGCTTTGATGCGCATGCGGGATCAGATCGTGGCGGAAAAGGGTGGATTAACACGGCAGGATCGCGCCGATCTGTGCGCGGGATTTCAGCAGGCCATCGTCGATACTCTGGCCGAGAAAACACGACGGGCGATTGACAGCTATCTTGAAGAAAACCCATCTGATCCTGTGATCGCGGTCGCCGGTGGTGTGGCCGCAAATACGCCCATTCGTTCCGTGTTAGAGACTGTTGCGCATGAAAAAGGCACGCGTTTCACGGCCCCACCACTTGCGCTTTGCACGGACAATGCAGCCATGATCGCCTTTGCCGGGCTCGAGCGTTTCCGGGCCGGCGCACGTGACGGGCTGGATCTGACCGCGCGCCCTCGGTGGCCTTTGGATCAGACCAGTCCAGCCATGTTGGGCAGTGGTAAAAAAGGTGCCAAAGCATGAGCATTTCAGTGCTGGGATCAGGGGCGTTTGGCACCGCTTTGGCGATTTCATTGGCGGGAAACGGACCCGTCACGCTGTGGGCTCGGGATCCAGAGCAGGCGCAGCTTATGCAGGGCGGGCGCGAGAATGCCGCACGGCTACCGAGCATGCGTTTGCCGGACGTCATCACAGCCACCTCGAACATTGCGAAGGCCGCAGAGAGTGAGACGATCCTGGTTTCAGTCCCAATGCAGCAACTTCGGGGCGCTCTGCTGGACCACGCTGCTGTTCTTTCTGGAAAGACGCTGGTCGCTTGCTGCAAAGGAATTGAGCTGTCCACGGGCCTTGGACCAATTTCGGTCATTCGCGATACTGTTCCGGATGCGCGCCCTGCTTTGCTGACGGGTCCCAGCTTTGCTGATGATATCGCGCGTGGTCTTCCGACTGCGTTGACACTGGCTTGTGCCGACGACGCGATGGGTTTGCAGCATACGCTCACCACAAGCAATCTGCGCCTGTATCGCACAACTGATATCATCGGAGCCGAACTGGGCGGCGCGCTTAAGAACGTTATTGCCATAGCATGCGGCGCGGCCATCGGAGCGGGGCTGGGCGACAGCGCGCGCGCGGCCTTGATGACCCGGGGGTTCGCCGAAATGCAGCGCTTTGCGCTGATGCGGGGTGCGCGCCCCGATACCTTGATGGGCCTGTCGGGACTGGGCGATCTGGTGCTCACATGTGCGTCAGAATTGTCAAGAAACTATCGTTTTGGTCTGAGTTTGGGTCTAAGGAAGCCCTTTGATTCCAACACAACTGTCGAAGGTGTCGCCACCGCACGCGCCATGGCGGACATTGCCAAGACCGAAGGACTGGATATGCCCATCAGTGCCACCGTCGCCGATCTGAGCCATGGCGCATACAGCGTAACACAAGCCATCGAAACCCTGCTCAACCGACCCCTAAAGGAGGAATAAAAATGCTGATCGCTCTTATCGCCCGTGACAAGGACGGCGCGTTGCAAACACGATTGGACAATCGCGCCGCCCACCTCGCTTATATCGAGGAAACAGGCGTTGTGGCGCAGGCTGGCCCTCTGCTGGATGGGGACGCTATGATCGGCTCACTTATTATTCTCGAAGTCGAAGACATGGCCGCTGCGCAAAGCTGGGCGGACAATGACCCTTATGCCAAAGCAGGTCTGTTTCAATCAGTTGACCTGATTACTTGGAAAAAGGTCGTCGGCTAATGGCTTTTTGGCTGTTCAAATCCGAACCGTCCACCTGGAGCTGGGACCAACAGGTTGCAAAAGGCGAGGCAGGCGAAGAATGGGACGGCGTTCGAAACTATCAGGCCCGCAACTTCATGCGACAGATGCAGGTGGGCGACCGTGGATTCTTTTACCATTCCCAAAAGGACAAAGCGGTCGTCGGCATCGTCGAGGTCTGCGCCGAAGCCCATCCTGACAGCACCACCGATGATAATCGCTGGGAATGCGTGGACATCAAAGCCATCCGACCCTTTGTGACAGAGGTAACGCTGGACCAGATCAAATCAGACGAACGGTTGGGCGACATGGTATTGGTCAAGAACTCACGCCTGTCCGTGCAACCGGTTACAGATACCGAATGGCAGGTGATCTGCGAATTAGGACAAACACAAGCGGAATGAAAAAAGGGAAGGTTCCGACGGATGCAGAACCTTCCCTACCCCGCGTGCTCCCGACTCACCACACGCGTATAGAAATTCCGGTTCTGACCATCCTGGTCACATTGGTACATTAGTCGGTTTTAGGCTGTCAGCACAAACACCAACTGCTTAAAATTTAAAACGCCCACCTCGGGTGAAGCGGGCGTCAGGTTTGTGGATTTAGCCGTAAACCGATTCTTTCCCAAAATGCTTGGTCAGCATATAGTAGACGACCGCGCGATATTTGTTGCGCTCGGACATGCCGTAGGTTTCCAGCACTTTATTGATCGCCTCATCCAGCTCGGGACCGTCGGCAAGGCCTAGCTTTTTGATCAGGAAGTTGTTCTTGACGGTATCAATCTCACCTTCCTGCGTTGCCGCCACAGTTGCCGCATCAGCGTCATAGATCGCCGGGCCGCAACCGATCGTGACCTTGGTCAAAAGGTCCATATCCGCGTCCATTCCACATTTGGACTTCAGGTCTTCGGCATATTTGGCGATCAACTCGTCGCGTTTTCCCATGAATAATTCTCCCGTAATGCGGCCTTCGCCACGATTTCACATGTCCTTCAAACAAGTGCATGGATTTTAATCAGAGGATGTGTTCGCTCAAAGGGAAAATTTTTCTCGTTTCCCCCTAAGTAGCCGGTCTCGAACCAACCGGTTTTTCAAAGGCGCGGCTGGCTAAGTCTGAAAAGGCGCGAACCTTTCGGCCCGGTGTCGCGTTACCCGCGTGAACAAAGGATATGGGCGCATCCGGAGACCGCAGAACACCCGGCATTATTTCAACCAACGCGCCGCTTTCCAGCTCTCGCTGAACGGCTAGGCGGGATTTAACGGCCAAACCCAGACCCTGCACAGCAGCCTCGGTCAACATGTCCGAGTTTGAAACCGCAATCCCGCGTGGAATTGAAAACTGACCGGCACCATGCGGCCCCGTGATCTCTAGCCGCGTTTGCCACGGCAAACACGCCCAGCGCATAACCCGAAGATCTTCGATCACTTGCGGGGTGCCGTATGTTTCGCAAAATCGAGGTGACGCACAGATGATCCGATCATTGTCACTCAGCTTCCGGGCTCTGAGCGTGCTGTCGGCCATCTGACCAACGCGAATGGCGCAATCGATCCCCTCATCCACCAACGATACATAGCGATCCACTGCCAGAAACTCGATCGAAAGGTCGGGATGTTCACGCTGAAACGACTCCATCTGAGGCATAACGAACCGAGACAATATCCAAGGAGACAGCGTAACCCGCAAATGCCCACGCAATGCACCGGTTCCGCTTCCTGCATCCAATTCAGCTTCGCGCAGTTCGGCCAGAATTGGTTCAATCCGGTCCAGAAAGATCATCCCCTCATTCGTTAGCTGTACCTTGCGGCTGTTGCGGTGAAACAGCTTTAGGTTCAGAACCTCTTCTAACTTTGTAATGCGATGACTGACTGTCGCCGCGGACAGGCCCTGAGCCTTGGCGGCCGAACCGACTCCGCCTGTTTTGGCCACGGAAATAAAGGTCATCAGGTCATTCACATGGTACATTCGAAAAATCCTAACACTGGTTTTGAAATTCAGCCAGTTATCGGCAAAAAATTCAAATGGTATCTGCTCTGCAATCATCAGAGGAGGAACAGATGAAATCCCTTTACGCCAGTGTATGCGCCCTAGCGCTTGCTCTGCCGGCCGCTGCCGCCGAGCTGGAAACATACCTTGAGTTCGAAAAAGCTATGCCCCCGGGCAACCTGGCTATTGGCCCGGACGGGCGCATGTTCATGTCGGTGCACGAATTCTACGGCCCCGAACTGCGGGTGGTTGAGGTCATGCCCGACGGGTCAACCAAGCCTTACCCGACCGAAGAATGGGCCCGCGCACCGAAAGATGACGCCGACGGGCTGAACGGTGTTCTAGGTCTGCGGGCTGACCGCGATGGTATCCTGTGGATGCTGGACGGTCAGGGCGAAAACCAGACCGGTCGCGTTGTCGGTTGGGACACCAAAACCGAGACGCTGCATGCGATCCACTATATCGGCGCACCTGTCGCACGCCCGACTTCGTTCCTGAACGATCTGGCGGTGGATCGCGATCACGGGGCTATCTACATCTCGGATACCGGTGACGGGCAGAACTCGGCCATCATCGTGGTTGATCTGGAAACAGGGCGCGCTCGGCGGGTTCTGGAAGGCTCTAAATATACGATTCCTGAAGATACCCCGATGGTCATCGACGGGCGCGAGATCACGCTGGGCGGCAATCCCGCCAAGATCGGCATCAACCCGATCACCGTCGATCCGACGAACACTTGGGTCTATTTCGCCCCGATGACAGCCAGCGCGATGTACCGCATCCCGACGGCCGCACTGCTGGATGAAAGCCTGTCAGATGCCGATCTTGAGGCCAAGGTTGAACGTTATGGCGACAAGCCGATCTCGGATGGTTCGACCGTGGATACCGGCGGCAACGTCTATATCACCGCGATGACTGACAATGCGCTGGGCGTCACCAAGCCTGATGGCAGCTATGAAGTGCTGTTCCAGTCGGATGATGAATTGCCGTGGCCAGACGGATTCTCGATCGGTGCGGATGGATATGTCTACGCCACGATTAACGAGTTGCACCGCTCACCCGTTCTGAACAATGGCGAGGACGCCTCGAAAGGCATCTACAAGATCGTCCGGTTCAAATCGCTGTCTGACGCGGTCAGCGGACGCTAAAGAAACTTCCGGCCCTGCAATGCGGGGCCGGGATACCTATCGGCAATAGCCCCAACCGGGGCCTTGCAGATGGAAGTGATCCGCGTGCAGGCGATTGAAGTTCGGGCCCAGCACCACGCGAAACCAGTCACAGGCCCCTTTCCCAATTCGGTGCAGAAACTCTGACTCGGGTCCCGGCTCGGCCCAGTCTCGCAGCAGACTGAGTGTTCTACCATCCGCCAGCTCAATCCCGGCAATATCAATCGAGTCCGCCGTTGCGTGACTGCTCCATCCGCTGTTTTCTCCCTGCGCCGTGCGCATGCGGCGGCAATTGTAGCTGCCCAGATGCCGCAAGGCGCGTACGTCAGTCCCCAACAGGTCCCGCGCAGCGGGCTGAACCACGTGATGCTCCCACATCGCCAAACGCAGAGCTGTTGTACAACGAGTCTCAACCCCGCTGACGCGGGCAGTTCCCAACCCCGACAGCAAACCCCGCCCGGCAATGCCGCAGTTGCGATCAACCACCAGATCCTCCATCTCGGAAAACGCGATATCCGCATGTGAAAGTGTCGCCCGGCACTGTGCCTCATCCGCCAGCGCCTTGTTCAACTGGAACTTCGTGACCGGCGTGACAGGAGCAGTCAGAGACAAGTCCCGCAAAGGGTTCCAATGTGCGGGCAACGGGGACTTTGGGTGCGCCAGCAGCAAATACCCACCCGACCCAACAAGAAATAGAAATACGATGATCGAAAAGAAAGACGCCGCCAGATGCAATATCCGGCGGCGTCCTTTGCGTTTGGTCATACCCGATCCGCGATCAGTAGCGGTAATGCTCGGGCTTATAGGGGCCTTCGGGTTTTACGCCGATATAGGCCGCCTGTTCGCTGTCCATCTGGGTCAGCTTCACGCCGATCCGGTCCAGATGCAGACGCGCGACTTTCTCATCCAGATGCTTGGGCAGGATGTAGACCTTGTTTTCGTACTGGTCGCCTTTGGTGAACAGCTCAATCTGCGCCAGAACCTGGTTGGTAAAGGATGCCGACATCACGAAGGATGGGTGCCCGGTGGCGTTGCCGAGGTTCAGCAGACGGCCTTCGGACAGCAGAATCAGACGATTGCCCGAGGGCATCTCGATCATGTCCACCTGTTCCTTGATGTTGGTCCATTTGTGGTTCTTCAGGCTGGCAACTTGGATTTCGTTGTCAAAGTGACCGATGTTGCCGACGATAGCCATGTCCTTCATCTCGCGCATATGCTCGATGCGGATCACGTCCTTGTTGCCGGTGGTGGTGATGAAGATATCCGCGCTGGCAACTTCGTCTTCCAGCAGCGTAACTTCGAACCCGTCCATTGCAGCTTGCAGCGCGCAGATCGGGTCGACTTCGGTAACCTTCACACGGGCACCGGCCCCTGCCAGCGACGCGGCCGAGCCTTTGCCCACGTCGCCATACCCGCAGACGACGGCAACTTTACCGGCCATCATGGTGTCGGTGGCGCGGCGGATACCGTCGACCAGCGATTCCTTACAGCCGTATTTGTTGTCGAATTTCGACTTGGTGACCGAGTCGTTCACGTTGATCGCCGGGAACGGCAGATGACCGTCTTTCACCAGCTGATACAGGCGGTTCACACCGGTGGTGGTTTCCTCGGACACGCCTTGGATCTGGTCCCGCATCTTGGTGAACCAACCGGGCGAGGCCGCCATCCGCTTAGCGATCTGTTTCTTGATGACCTCTTCCTCTTCCGAACCCGGAACGGGGATGATGTCTTCGCCTGCTTCGGCGCGGGCACCCAGCAGGATGTACAGCGTCGCGTCGCCGCCATCGTCCAGGATCATGTTCGGGCCTTCGTCGAACAGGAAAGACTTGTCCAGGTAATCCCAATGCTCTTCCAGCGTCTGCCCCTTGATGGCGAAGACGGGGATACCAGCCTCGGCGATCGCGGCGGCAGCGTGGTCTTGGGTTGAGAAGATATTGCACGACGCCCAGCGCACATCCGCGCCCAGCGCAACCAGTGTTTCAATCAGAACTGCGGTCTGGATTGTCATGTGCAGCGAACCGACAATACGGGCCCCTGCCAGTGGTTTACTTTCGCCATATTCGGCTCGCAGGGACATCAGCCCCGGCATTTCCGTTTCGGCAATATCAAGTTCTTTACGGCCGAACCCGGCCAATGAAATGTCTTTTACGATATAGTCCCCGGCCATCAGGTACTCCATTCCGGTAAATATTGGTCCGGGTTGCCCTAACATCCCTTAGCGGACGTGGCAACGACGATGGCCGGAAACGGGATTTTAGGCCGCCATAATCAGCTTGGCGTGCCTTCTACCTTGATCTTGGGGATCGCTTCGAAAAAATCGGTGCCAACGGCGACGATGCAACTTACGCCATTCGCATGGGTCACCAAAACGGTATAACTTCCCGTTTCCTTTGAGGTCCAAACCTCCATAACCGATTGCCCGCCGCGCGATTTCTGCAATCCACCAAAGGCCAGCTGTTCTGAATAACTGTCCTGCAATTTGGCAACCACGTGCTCTCGCTGCGCGCAATTTTGCTGCTGAGCAAAAGCAGGGGGGGCAGTGGCAGCCATTCCAAAGGCCAGGGCAATTCCAAACAAACGCTTGAACATAACAAGCTCCTTTCGATACGAGTTTCGATCGAGAGGGGCACACCGGGAGAAGCATGCGCCCCCCTCGGTACTTCATGTCGGTATCACCGCGCACTTGTTCAAAGCACGAATGCTCAAGAAAAAGTTGGCAGCTGGTGATCTTGACAGGTAAACCATACCACAAAAATGCGGCGCAATCGCGGCTGTTCAGACGGGGCATGGCATAATGGCAACACAACCACGTGCATGGCAGAGAATGCTATCAGGCCGCAGGCTGGATCTGTTGGATCCAACGCCCGTGGATATCGAGATTGAGGATATCGCGCATGGTCTGGCGTTTGTGGCCCGGTGGAACGGCCAGACGGCAGGTAATTTCGCCTATTCCGTGGCCGAGCACTCACTTCTGGTCGAAGAGCTTTTTGGCCGCATCGCGCCCAATGCGCCGGTAAAATGGCGGCTTGCGGCGTTGTTACATGATGCACCCGAATATGTGATTGGCGACATGATATCTCCGGTCAAGTCCGCAGTGGGGCCGGGCTATGGGGCACTGGATGATCGGCTTGCCGCAGCAATCCACATCCGTTTTGGCCTGCCCGCAGCCGTACCGAAAACGGTGAAGCGGCAGATCAAAAAGGCCGACAAGATCAGCGCCTGGATGGAAGCAACCCAGATCGCAGGTTTCTCCGAGGCCGAGGCGTCCAAGTTCTTTGGCCGTCCGGATACGTCTGTAATGGAGAATCTGAATATCGTCTTACGCCCGCCGGTTGAAGTTCGGCGGGCGTATACTGAAAGGCACGCGGCCCTTCTGACGCAGCTTTAACCGAAAACGTAAAAGCAGAGCTTGTTGCCGTCCGCGTCGCGGGCATAGGCCCCGTAGAAAACATCCGGTACGCGCTGACCCGGCTCGCCTTCGTCGGTGGCGCCAAGGCTAATTGCCTTTTCATACATCGCTTGTGCGTGCTCTTTCGAGTCGGCGGAAAACGCAACCATGGTGCCATTCCCCGGCGCGCAGTCACCGCCATCATAGGGCTCACAAACAGCCAGCATAGGCGCGCCCGGTTCATTGCCGATGAACGCTATGCGACCAGCATCAAACGTAACCTTTGCATCGCGATCCGAGAGCAGATCCGTATAAAACTTCTTCGCGCGCTCCATATCCGAAACGCCAATGGTCACATAGCCGATCATGTGAGATTCCTGTCTTGTTAAGTGTTTTCCAAGACGGACACTTGGCCTCAGGGCGCGGAGGTGCAAGTCACGAAGCTGTGACAGTCGAAAACAGGCCAGCCGTAAACACTAGGGTCCAGATCTGCCGGTGTAAGATCTCAACTCAACGCGGGCTGCGTTTCGCCAAGATCCGCTGCAATGTCCGGCGGTGCATGTTCAATCTGCGGGCGGTCTCGGATACGTTCCGGTCGCACAATTCATAGACCCTCTGGATATGTTCCCAACGCACGCGGTCGGCGCTCATGGGGTTTTCGGGCGGCGGCGGCAATTCATCGTCCTTGGCCAACAGGGCGTTAGTGATGTCTGTGGCGTCTGCAGGTTTCGACAGATAGTCCGTTGCACCGATCTTGACGGCCGCTACGGCGGTGGCAATCGCTCCGTAACCGGTCAGAACCACGACCCGGCTGTCGGGGCGTTTTTCACGCAGAACTTCGACCACGTCCAGCCCGTTACCATCTTCGAGCCTTAGGTCAACCACGGCATAAGCAGGAGGGCGTGCTGTCGAGATCGCGCGCCCTGCGGCGACGGAACCTGCGGTTTCGACCTCAAAGCCGCGTTTCTCCATTGCCTTGGCCAGCCGCCTCAGAAACGGCTCGTCATCATCAACCAATAGCAGGGATTTGTCGGGGCCGATATCCAGGTCAGAGCTGTCCGCCATATTCTATTCTTTCCGCTATTTCACGCATTTGGCTTAAACATGAGTAATAGCAGCGCCATTGCAAAGGTCAAACAGCGTGTTTCAGGCTAGATCTTGTCCAGAAAGCATCCGACCTTATCGGCCATCTGCCCGGCACTGTCGTTGCGATTGAAAAATTCGATGAAACCATCCTGCGGAGTGACCAGGTAGGTAAAGGTCGAATGGTCCACCAGATAGTATTCATCGCTTTTGTCATGCGCCTTGTAATAGGTCTTGTAGGCTTGGCTGGCAGCCTTGATCTGCTCGGGCGTTCCGGTCAGTGCGATCGTCTTGCCACCAAGGTTAAAGGCATAGTCTGCCACCACTTCGGGTGTATCCCGATCCGGGTCGACCGAGATGAAAAGCGGTGTGACCGACTGACCGCGCTCTGCCAAAACATCCACGGCCTCGACGTTGCGGGACATATCGAACGGGCAAACATCGGGACAGAATGTATAGCCGAAATAGACCAGCGTTGGCTCGGTAATCACGTCGGTATCAGTGACCGTTTCACCAGCGCCGTTGATCAATTCAAACGGCCCGCCGATCGCTGCGGTTCCGCCTGCGATCTGGCTTGATCGGCATTGAGCGAACTTGTCATCCGAACCGGGGCCGCGCGTCAGCAGCCACATGGCACCCATACCAATGGCCAGAACAACAGCAGCAAGAATAGCGTAAAGACGGACCATGACATTAATCCTGAGATCAGAGGGGTTGTTGATCGTTTCGGCCGGGACACCTATCAAGATGATCAGCCGATGCAACAGGACATAGTCGACCAATGGCCAATTCCAACATCACATTGTGGCGCGGACAGGAACGCAGCAGCTGGATCCGACTGCGAACGCTGATCCTGTTGCGCTGGGTGGCCATTGTTGGCCAGATCACCGCCATCACAGTCGCACAACAGACCTATGGTGTGCAGCTAGACGTTATGCTGTGTTATCTGGCCATCGGCATTTCGATCATGGGTAACCTGACGGCGATCCTGATATTTCCACGAAACAAGCGGCTTTCTGAGTTTGAAAACTTTCTGATGGTCTTGTTCGACCTGCTGCAGTTGACGGTTCTGCTGTATCTGACCGGCGGACTCAACAATCCGTTTGCGTTGCTGCTGGTGGGCCCTGTTACGATCTCGGCCAGTGTGATGACCACGCGGTCAACCATGATCATTGGTTTGGTGGCGATCATCCTGACCTCGCTGTTGGCCGAATTCCACATACCATTGCGCACTGACAGCGGCATGGATCTGGATATTCCGGATATTTTACTGTTTGGAAACTGGGCTGCAATTGTCATCGCAATCGTGTTTTTGGGGGCCTATTCCCACCGCGTCAGCTCTGAAGTTCAGTCCATGTCCGAGGCGTTATCGGCCACACATATGGCACTGGCCCGAGAGCAGAAACTGACGGACCTGGGCGGGGTCGTCGCCGCAGCCGCGCATGAGCTGGGAACACCTCTTGCCACGATCAAGTTGACAAGTTCCGAGTTGATCGAAGAGCTTGACGATCGCCCTGACCTCAAGGAAGACGCCGCGCTGATCCGAGAACAAGCCAATCGCTGCCGCGACATTCTTCGCGACATGGGCCGGGCCGGGAAAGATGACCTGCATCTGCGTCAAGCTCCGCTGTCAACGGTGGTTCACGAAGCGGCTGAGCCGCATATACATCGTGGCAAATCCGTTCAGTTCACCGAAGGACCGGTTGGCGACGGGGATGTGCAACAGCCTTCGATCCTGCGCAAACCTGAAATCATTCATGGCCTGCGAAACCTGATACAAAATGCCGTCGACTTCGCCCGAGCGAATGTCTGGGTCGAGGCTGAATGGAGCCCGACGCAGATCACCGTCAAAATCATGGATGACGGGCGCGGGTATCCATCGCAGATGATCGGCCGGATTGGTGACCCATTCATGCGACGCCGCCGGGCCGAGACCGAGCAGCGCACGCGCCCGGAATATGAAGGGATGGGGTTGGGGCTGTTCATCGCGAAAACGCTGTTGGAACGCAGCGGGGCCGAGCTGGATTTTGCCAATGGCTCTGATCCCTATCAAACCCTGTCGGACAACCCCGAACGCCGGGGTGCGATCGTGCGCGTGACGTGGCCGCGTAATCTAGTCGATGCGCAGCTTGGCGATACGCCTGTGCCTTCGGGTGTTAATCAGCGCATTGAGGTGTGAATTAAGACCTCGTTAACCATTGGTAACCATACTGCGCTGCGTTGTTTTCTGTTTAGGGCGCGCGCATGGTAGATTGGATTATCCTGGCCGTAATCAGCTTGGTATCTGCCGGTCTGGCCGTTCAGTGGCTCTTGCCGCGCCGTCGTCACAGGGGTGACAACTTCGGCCTGTCCTCACCCAACTCTCTGTTCGATCCGGTTTTTCTGTTCGACGGTGAAAGGTTAATCAGCCATTCCGATATCGCGCTGGAAGGGTTCGAGGATATTCGAACCTGGTCCGATCTGCGCCGCCTCTTACACCGCGACTTCCCGGCTTTCCCTGAAAAACCCGAGCTTATACAGCAAGAAGGCCGGATGGTCATCCCTGCCATAGACTGCACGGTCGAGCGCGATGTGCTGTGCGAATGGATTGACGGCATTATCCGCGTCCGTCTGCGCGAGAGCAGCCAGTGCCCGGCAACTATTCACCGCGACGCAAACGATCCCATCCGCCTTGCGATGGAGCGCGCGCCCTACCCTGTCTGGCTGCTTGATGCTGAAGACAGTGTGCGTTGGTGCAACGCCGCTTATGTGTCACTGGTGCGCAAGGTACGGGGGCAGGATACCGACCTGACGGCTCCTTTATTTCCGGGGTTTGACAACGAAAGCCGGCCAACTGCCAAGACGCGTGTTTCAATCTCGTCGGATACCACCCAAAACAAGCTGTGGTTCGACCTGACGCTGGTCAATCATCCCGAAGGGCATCTGTGCTATGCCGTTGACATCAACGCGATTGTCGACGCCGAAACGGCGCAGCGAAAATTCGTGCAAACGATGACAAAGACCTTTGCGCAACTGTCGATCGGGTTGGCCATTTTCGACCGAAACCGACAACTGGCGCTGTTCAACCCCGCCCTGATTGACCTAACCACCCTGCCCCCGGATTTCCTAAGCTGCCGCCCCAGTCTGTCCAGTTTCTTCGACAGGCTGCGGGACCAACACATGATGCCGGAACCCAAGAATTATCGCAGTTGGCGCAGTCAGATGAATGATCTGCTTGAGGCGGCGGAAGACGGTAACTATCAGGAAACGTGGTCTCTGCCGTCCGGGTCGGTCTATTCTGTCAGCGGTCGCCCACATCCCGATGGTGCCGTGGCCTTTTTATTTGAAGACATCACGGCCGAGATTACCCTGACCCGACGTTTCCGCTCTGAGATGGATCTTATGCAATCCGTTCTCGACAAGCTCGCCGATGCTGTCGCTGTTTTTGCTGATGACGGAACGCTTGCGCTTACCAACTTTGCCTATCAAGAACTCTGGGGCGACACGGGCGACACCGGGTTTGAGCCGGACACAGTCCTGGAGGTCACACGTAAATGGCAAGATCAATGTGCCGCCTCGCCGGTTTTTGGAGAAATCCGTGAGTTTATCGAAATGCGCGACCATCGGGTTGAGTGGTCTGCGCAATTGCGGACACGCGAAGGCCAGCGGCTGACCTGTATCGTGTGTCCAATGCAAAATGGCGCGACGATTGTTCGCTTTGCAACCGAGGACGCCATCGCTGCCCGATCAGAGGATCAACGGATCAGCGCCTGAACCGGGTTGCAGCGAGCCGACCGCGCGGTCATTGTGGCGCCATGACGACTGCGCCTTTAGTAATGACCTTGAATTCACCTGCAGAAACGGCTGCTTTGGCGGCCCGTTTAGGCCAAAACCTGCAGCCCGGTGACATCGTTCTTCTTGAGGGTGAAATTGGCAGTGGAAAGACACATTTTGCCCGCAGCCTGATCCAATCGGTCATGACACCCCCAGAGGATGTACCATCCCCCACGTTTACACTGGTTCAGACCTACGAAACCAGCTTGGGTGAAATCTGGCATTGCGATCTTTATCGCCTGAACGCATTGGAAGAGGTCGACGAGTTGGGATTGATCGAAGCGTTCGATACTGAGATCTGCTTGGTCGAATGGCCGGACAAGCTGGGTGCCCTAAGGCCGGCGTCGGCCTTGACAATACAGTTCAAAACAGACCCTAACACGTTGGAAAAACGGCATGTGACACTTACTTGGACAGACGTCAAATGGTCAGGAAAATTGGAGAGCACCGCATGACAAACCGGGCAGTAGTGGCCGAAGCGCTGATCGCTCAGACCCGATGGGCCAATGCGGACAGGGCCCCTCTTGCCGGGGATGCCTCAAACCGCCGTTATGAACGGCTTACAATCCGCGAAACGAGTGAAACAGCCGTATTGATGGACTCCCCTCCAGGGCAAGCAGAACCCGTAGAGGCGTTTGTGCGCATGGCCAACCACCTCAGATCAATCGGATTGAGCGCACCTGAGATTTACGCCGAAGATACCGAATTCGGGTTTTTGTTGCTCGAAGATTTGGGCGACGATCTGTTCGCCCGGGTTTTGAAAAAAACTCCCGAAAGAGAGCGCGAGCTGTACCAGGCAGCAACGGATGTTCTGATAACGCTCCACGAAGCTCCAACAATACCGCTGCAGTCTTATGACCCAGCCCTGATGACCGAGCTTGCTGCCCTATCATTCACCAAATACGCCCAATCTGTGGACGGCTCACATGATGAAGACGTCCGGGTGCGGTTCGAAGACAGGTTTGCAGATATTTTGCACCGGGAAACGTCCGGGGTTAAAGTTGTAGTCCAACGGGATTACCACGCAGAAAACCTGATCTGGCTACCGGAACGTATCGGCGTCGCGCGGGTCGGGTTACTGGATTTTCAAACCGCTATGTTGGGTCATCCCGCTTACGACCTCGTCTCGTTGTTGCAGGACGTGCGCCGAGATGTGGCGCCTGGAACGGAAATGCAGATGGTCAGCCGGTATATCTCGGAAACCGGCATAAACGACCACGACTTTCGCACGGCATATGCCGTTCTTGGCGCGCAAAGGAACTTGCGAATCCTCGGTGGCTTTGCGCGCCTCGCGACCGAATATGGAAAACCCAAATATGTTGACCTTATTCCAGCGACATGGGCGCATCTGATGCGAGATCTGGAACATCCTGCGCTGGTTACAGTGGCTGATCTTGTTCGCGATGCCCTGCCCCGGCCGACTTCTGAAAACCTAGACAGGCTGCGATCAAAATGACCCGTTCCCCCGAGGCAATCATGCTGTTTGCAGCCGGGTTGGGAACCCGCATGGGTGCGCTGACGAAAGATCGGCCCAAACCGCTTATCGAGTGCGCTGGGCGTCCGCTAATTGATCACGCGCTTGATCTGACCCGCGACCTTGAACCTTTGCGCAAGGTCGCGAACCTGCACTATTTGCCTGATCAGCTTACAGAACATCTCGCGCCGAAGGGCGTTTTGCTGTCGTATGAAGAGCCAGACATTCTGGAAACTGGCGGTGGATTGCGTACCGCTTTGCCTTTGTTAGACACTGATACAGTGTTTACTTTGAACTCAGACGCTATCTGGTCCGGACCTAATCCGCTGACGATGCTGCGCGACGCGTGGGATCCCCAGAATATGGACGCTTTATTGATGTGCATCCCGATCTCTCAGACAATTGGGCATGCGGGAACCGGTGATTTTACTGCGGACAACTCCGGTCGCATCACACGAGGTGGAGAATTGATCTATGGCGGTGCGCAGATCATGAAAACAGAAGGCTTGGCCGAGATTCCAGACAAAGCCTTTTCGCTGAATGTTCTATGGGACCGCATGCATCAAAAAGACCGACTGTTCGCCATAACCTATCCCGGCCGTTGGTGCGATGTGGGCAGACCCGAAGGGATTGCGTTGGCCGAAGGGCTGCTGGCCGATGTTTGATCCCAACGCTCATCCGCGCGTTTATGCTGTTCCACCAGGAAGTGATTTCCCCAAAGCGCTGGTAGAAGGTTTGCGTGCGCGAACCCAAGGCATGGCTCCGGAAGTGTTGGCTGGCGTCCAGCTTGTGGTCAACACGCGGCGAATGGCGCGCAGGGTGCGTGACTTGTTTGACCAAGGCCCAGCGGTCCTTTTGCCCCAGATATCACTTGTGACCGATCTGGGAGAAAGCGTCGATCTTGCGCAGATCCCTCCGGCGATTCCAGCCTTGCGGCGGCGGCTGGAACTGACCCAGCTTGTCGCGAAACTGTTGGACCAGCAGCCTGATCTGGCCGCACGATCATCCTTGTTCGATTTATCCGACAGCCTCGCCGCGCTGATTGACGAGATGCAGGGCGAGGGTGTTTCTCCAGACGCCATCCGCAATCTTGATGTCAGCGATATGTCGGGTCACTGGGCGCGTACCCAGGCTTTTGTCGGGATCGCGGACCAGTTTGTGGATACAGGTGGTGACGAACTGGACGCGCAGGCGCGGCAAAGACGGGTCGTTGAGAACCTGATTAAGCGATGGCAGCATGAACCCCCGCAACATCCCGTTATCCTTGCGGGATCCACCGGCTCTCGTGGAACGACATTGATGTTGATGGAGGCCATCGCCTGCCTACCGCAAGGCGCATTGATCCTGCCTGGTTACGATTTCGACCAACCGGATCATGTTTGGCACGGGTTGGACGACGCGCTGAGTTCAGAAGACCATCCGCAGTACCGGTTTCGCAAACTGATGACCCAACTTGATCTGAAGCCCGGTCAGATCAAGCATTGGACCGAAGATCAGCCGCCCTCGACCGCGCGGAACAAGTTGATTTCACTGGCATTGCGACCCGCACCAATCACCGATGCATGGATGTCCGAAGGACCCGCACTAACAGATCTGGACGGCGCGACCGCTGATCTGACATTGATCGAAGCACAATCGCCACGGGATGAGGCGCTGGCCATTGCGCTGCGCCTGCGCGAAGCTGCCGAAACCGGGCAAACCGCAGCATTGATTACACCTGACCGTATGCTGACCCGGCAGGTCAGTGCGGCACTGGATAGCTGGAACATACTTCCCGACGACAGCGCGGGATTACCGCTGCAACTTTCGCCACCGGGCCGGTTTTTGCGCCATGTGGCGGGCCTGTTCGTGCGTCGGCTTGACGGCGAAGCGCTGCTAACTCTGCTCAAACATCCTTTGTGCCATGACGGCGAAAACCGCGGCGCTCATCTGCTGCATGCGCGTGATCTTGAGCTGGATTTGCGACGGCACGGGCCTCCGTTTCCCGACAGCATCAGCCTTACAGCTTTTGCAGTCCGCAAGGACGTCCCGGATGACTGGGTTCGCTGGCTGAACCAGCACTTTTGCGACCAAACCGTAACTGCCGCACTTTCCTTGTCTGATTGGGTCACGCGCCTGAGGCAACTGGCCGAGGGTATCTCGGCCGGAAGCACGGGCAAAACCGGAACGCTTTGGGACAAGAATGCAGGTCAAAAAGCGCTGTCCGTTCTGACCACACTCGAAAATGAAGCCCATCACGGCGGTATCATGACCGCGCATGACTTTGCGGATCTTTTAGGTGCCTTGCTGGCTGGCGAAGAGGTCCGCGACCGTGACGCGCCACACCCGCGTATTATGATCTGGGGTACGCTTGAGGCACGGGTTCAAGGCGCTGATCTTCTTATTCTGGGGGGATTGAATGAAGGCAGCTGGCCCGAAGCCCCAGCGCCCGATCCCTGGTTGAATCGGCAAATGCGCAACAAAGCCGGATTGCTGCTGCCCGAACGGCGTATCGGACTGTCGGCGCACGACTTTCAACAGGCCATTGGCGCGCCTGAGGTTTGGCTGACGCGCGCATCACGGTCCGACGATGCAGAAACCGTGCCGTCCCGGTGGCTGAACCGTTTGACGAACTTGTTGCAGGGGTTGCCGGGGCAGGGCGGCCCGGATGCGCTTGCTGCGATGCGAACCCGAGGTCAGCAATGGCTCGAATGGACTGACCAGCTTGAATCCGCGCCGCCGATCATGCCTGCACCACGTCCTTCACCGCGTCCACCTGTCTCTGCCCGACCACGCCGCCTGAGTGTTACCCAGATCAAGCGACTGATCCGCGACCCTTATGCGATTTACGCCAAACATGTGCTTCGTCTCAAACCGCTGGACCCGCTTGTGCAGGCTCCGGATGCTTTGCTGCGCGGAATCGTAATCCACGAGATATTGGAGCATTTCGTGAAGGACAGCGTGCTGGACAGCGCGCTACTGACCCGCGAAAACTTTTTGAAACGGGCCGAAACACTACTGGACCAGCACGTGGCATGGCCTACGGCACGCAAACTCTGGCTCGCGCGGCTGGAACGGATCGCTGACGACTTTCTGAATGCCGAAGCCGCCCGTCGTGGCGATGGCGGCCCGGTCGCGTTTGAGGCCGCAATGAAACTTGTACTAAGCCCGTTGGATTTCACGATTTCAGGTCGCGCCGACCGGATTGATGTGAACAGCAGGGGCGGGTTGCGGATCGTGGACTATAAAACGGGCGCGCCCCCTACCGAAAGCCAACAAAGCAAGTTCGACAAACAATTGCTGATCGAAGCCGCAATTGCCGAACAAGGCGGGATCGAAGGCTTTGATCCACTGCCCGTGGCCGAAGCGATCTTTATCGGTATGGGCGGCAGCTATAAAGAGGTTCCCGCTCCGCTACTGAAGGAGCCGGCTAACAAGGTACTTGCCGAGCTAAATGAGTTGATTTCCGGTTATTTAGACCCTAATCAGGGCTTTTCTTCCCGCCGTATGCTGCACAAGGACACCGATATTGGCGACTATGATCATCTGGCCCGGTTCGGAGAATGGGATCGGACAGACGAGACAACGCCTGAGGATTTGACATGAGCGCCCGCAACGACGCCACCGAACGTCAAGTTCAGGCAGCGCGGCCTGACGCCTCGACCTGGTTGGCGGCGAATGCGGGATCGGGAAAGACCCGCGTGTTGACCGATCGCGTAGCACGGCTGTTGCTGGACGGGGTGCAGCCGCAGCACATTCTGTGCCTGACCTATACCAAGGCCGCTGCCAGCGAGATGCAGAACCGCCTATTCAAACGGCTGGGCGAATGGGCGATGCTGGGTGACGATCGGTTGGTGGCGCAACTGACCGATCTTGGTGTTCTGGGCAATCTGACCCCTGACCGTCTGGCTCAGGCGCGTACGTTGTTTGCCCGCGCTATCGAAACACCGGGTGGGTTGAAAATCCAGACTATTCACTCGTTCTGCGCCTCGCTATTGCGCCGTTTTCCCCTTGAAGCCGGTGTAAGCCCCCAATTCACCGAGATGGAGGACCGGGCAGCCGCCTTACTGCGCGAAGAGATCGTTTCAGACTTTGCCGAAGGTGTGCAAGTCAGCTTGATTGAAGATGTTGCGCGGTTCGTGACGGACACCGGGTTTGAAAACCTGACCTCTGCCATATCGCAAAAACGCAGTTACTTTTTGCATCCCTTAGACTGGAACGACATCCTTGAGCGTTTCGGATTGCCCCACGGATTCGATGAAGACGCTTTGAAAGACCGCGTCTTTCTGGGCGGCGAAGTCGAGCTGATCCGCTCAATCCTGCCCGCGCTATCCGAAAGTGGTGGGAACAACGCCAAAGCCGCAGCGAAACTGGATGCTTTTACCCAAGCGCACATTACCCACCTTCCACTGCTGGAAAGCGTTTTTCTGACGGGCAAAGCCGCGAAAGAGCCCTTTACCGCCAAGATCAACAGTTTTCCAACCAAGGCACTGCGTGAAGGGTTACTTGCAGGTCAGATACCACAGCTTGAGGCGCTGATGCTGCGGGTTGAAGTCGCCCGGGAGCAGCGGTTGGCACTGGTGGCCGCGCGCAAAACGCATGTCCTGCACCGGTTCGCATCGACGTTTTTGCCAGAATACGAACGACGCAAGCAGCTTCGCGGCTGGCTGGACTTTGACGATCTGATCCTGCGGGCAAGGCAAGTTTTGAACGACCCAGCTGTGGCAGAATGGGTGCTGTACCGGCTGGATGGCGGGATTGACCATATTCTGGTGGACGAGGCTCAGGATACCAGCCCGGATCAATGGGATGTGGTCGAGAAGCTAGCTCAGGAATTTACCAGCGGCGAGGGGGCCCGTTCGGGTGTCGAGCGGACGATCTTTGTGGTCGGGGACAAGAAACAGTCGATTTATTCTTTTCAGGGCGCCGATCCTCAGGCGTTCGATCGGATGCAGGCAGAGTTTGGGCGAAAACTATCTGAATCAGGCTCTAAACTGTGGGATTCGACGTTAGAGTATTCTTTCCGGTCTTCCAGCGCGATCCTGTCTCTGGTCGATATTCTGTTCGAAAACCGGACGGAGGCGGGATTTCACAAAGAAAGTCAGCACCGGGCGTTTAAGGCTGATCTTCCCGGTCGGGTCGACCTTTGGCCTGTCGTGGAAAAGGTCGACGATGCTGAGGACACGGACTGGACTGATCCGGTCGATCGACCTGGCGCGCGTCACCACACAGTGATCCTTGCCGAAAAAGTAGCGTGTTCAATCAAGGCGATGATCGACGGTGGCGAAACTGTTCCCGACGACAGCGACGTACCCGGCAGGTTTAACCGACGCCCTGTGCAGCCGGGGGACTTTCTGGTTCTGGTTCAACGCCGCTCGGACCTGTTTGCCGAAATCATCCGCGCATGCAAGGCCGAAGGATTGCCGATTGCAGGCGCTGATCGCTTAAAGGTTGGTGCGGAACTGGCGGTCAAGGATCTGGCCGCATTGCTCAGCTTTCTTGCGACGCCCGAAGATAGCCTGTCGCTGGCAACCGTGCTGAAATCACCCCTGTTTGGCTGGAACGAGCAGCAACTGTTCGATCTGGCGCACCGGCGTCAGGAACATTTTCTTTGGGCCGCGCTGCGCAGCCGAGCCGACGAATTCCCCGAAACGCTGGCCATTTTGAACGATCTGCGCGGTCAGATTGATTTTCTGCGTCCCTATGATCTGATCGAACGAATCCTGACCCGACACGACGGGCGTCGCAAACTGCTGGGTCGGTTGGGGGCTGAAGCCGAAGACGGCATAAACGCCCTGCTGTCTCAGGCGCTGGCCTACGAACGCACCGATATCCCCAGTTTGACCGGATTTCTTGTCTGGATGCAGACCGACGATCTGGAAATCAAGCGGCAGATGAGTGGGGTCGGCAACATGATCCGTGTGATGACGGTGCATGGCTCAAAAGGATTGGAGGCACCAATCGTCATTCTGCCTGACACGGGCAAACGACAGGCGCCGCGCGATGCGGAAATCATGGTGTCCGACGGAATGCCCGTCTGGAAGGTACCGGCTGACGCATCACCTGATCTGATTACCCGCGCCCGTGCCGAGGCGCGCCAGCGCGAAGAAAACGAGCGGTTGCGCCTGTTATACGTCGCCATGACGCGCGCAGAGAAATGGTTGATCGTTGGTGCTGCGGGTGATGTCGGAAAAGACGGCACAAGCTGGTACCAGATGATAAAGGCCGCGATGGAACGGGCAGGGGCCACAGCTGTTCCCGGCACCGAAACCTTACGACTGTCTCATGGCGATTGGGATGGGCTTCCTTTGATCAAACATGACGAAGCCACCGTTTCGCAAACAGATCTGCCAGCTATGTTCCTGGTCCCGGCCCAGGACGCGCTGCCCGAGACGAAAACGCTCAGCCCATCGGATCTTGGTGGGGCCAAAGCCCTTGCCGGGGACGCGGGACAAGATGAAGAGGCAGCAAAGCTGCGCGGCACGCGCCTGCATCTGTTGCTGGAACATTTACCTTCGATATCCCAGGCAGATTGGCCGCAGCTTAGCGAAAGGATTCTGCCCGACACACCCGCCTTGGAACGTCAGGAGCTGCTAAACGAGGCGCAGATGGTGTTGACCGCAGAACACCTGCAGGCGGTTTTTGCCAAAGACGCTCTGGCCGAGGTTCCGGTGACCGCAGATCTGAACGGGCAAAGGATGCACGGCGTGATAGACAGATTGATCGTGACCGAAGACGAGGTACAGGTGGTTGATTTTAAATCAAATGCCACCGTTCCAGATCGCCCCGAAACCTGCCCCGAGGGTTTGCTGCGTCAGATGGGGGCCTATGCCAACGCCTTGGCACAGGTTTACCCGGATCGGAAAATCAGCACGGCCATTCTTTGGACTCGAACCGCTGACTTGATGTGGCTGCCACACGATATTGTGACGGATGCCTTGGCGCGCACCCAGATATCTTGACCTTGGGCCATCGCGACCCTACGTTCTGATCCCGAGTTTACCCCATTCAGGAGACAGAATATGTCGACCGTAGCCGTAACCGACGATACCTTTGACGCCGAAGTCAAGAATTCCGACATCCCTGTTGTTGTCGATTTCTGGGCTGAATGGTGTGGCCCCTGTAAACAGATCGGCCCCGCTCTGGAAGAGCTGGCGTCCGAGTATGGTGGCAAAGTCAAAATCGCCAAAGTAGACGTAGACAGCAACCCGAACTCTGCAGCGGCTATGGGTGTGCGCGGCATTCCGGCCCTGTTCATCTTCAAGGACGGTCAGGTTGTTTCGAACCGCGCGGGCGCAGCCCCCAAGGCAGCCCTGCAAAGCTGGATCGACGAATCCATCTGATCTGGCTGAATTGACGGAAAAGAAAGACGCCTCAAGCGGGGCGCCTTTTTTCGTTTACGTTAGACAAAGAAAAAGCCGCTCGAACGAGCGGCTCATCTATCACACGGTATGGGTCGCGGATCAGAACTTGCTGATATCCGCGCGGCACAGACCAACGTCTTCCAACTGAGCGTCGCTGAGTTGCCACAGTGCCTTACGTGTTTTGCGGGATTCATTCCACGCTACTGCTTTTTCATAGGTTCCGAAGAACGCGTCCACTACATGCAGGATGGTAGCTGCTCCGAGCGGCGCATGGATATTCGCGGTGGTTGCCATTTGCGCATTCCTTTTAACTGAAACAGCCGACCTCATGTCGGTTGTGAGGCTCATGTAGAACCAACACTCGAATCTCACAATTGCTAGTCTGGTAACCCCGATCTGCGATTCTTGCATATCTTTTAGGCAGTTTGTGAACTGTTGCGCTGACGGCGGGTCCGGCCCATATAGGGTGCCAGATCAAATTGGAGGCCCCGATGGCAGACAACGACTTTCCCGGTTGGCACGGCACAACGATCATTGGCGTCAAAAAAGGCGGCCATGTGGTGATTGCCGGGGACGGACAGGTCAGCCTGGGTCAGACCGTAATCAAGGGCACCGCCCGGAAAGTGCGTCGCCTTTCACCCGGCGGTTTCGAAGTCGTTGCCGGTTTCGCTGGCTCGACCGCTGATGCGTTTACGTTGCTGGAACGGCTGGAGGCCAAGCTTGAGGCGACGCCCGGCCAACTGGCCCGCGCCTCGGTCGAGCTTGCCAAGGACTGGCGGACAGACAAGTACCTTCAAAAGCTCGAGGCGATGTTGATCGTCACCGACGGCAAGGACCTGTTGGTCATCACCGGGGCAGGGGATGTGCTGGAACCTGAACATAACGTGGCCGCTATTGGATCTGGCGGAAATTTCGCACTGGCAGCAGCACGCGCGATGATGGACAGCGATAAACCAGCAGAACAGATCGCGCGCGAGGCGATGGCAATTGCCGCAGATATCTGCGTTTACACCAATGGCAATCTGACGGTCGAGGAGATCTCAGGCCAGTAGCGTCTTGATCTCTTTCCCTTTCCAGCGGCGATGCATTCCGATCAATCCCAGTATGGCCGCAACGATGACGATGTAGTAGGGCACGCGGATGTCGATGCTCATTAAGCCACCGCCGACTAGGGACATGATGCCTCCGGCCAGACAGAACACGGCTGTCGTGACACCCATGACCCATCCTTGATCGGTTTCACTGACGGCAGAGGAAAACAGACCCAGCAGTGTGGGGTAAGACACTCCAAAGAAGAAGTAGAAGAAAAAGACCGGCACATAACTCAGCACACCGTTGGGGCTGAATGCGAAAGCAAAGCCGCAGATCACCATAATGATCAGCGAGGTATAGATGATTTTGTGTTTACTGAACTTTTCTTGCGCTGGTTTAACAAGGAAAGTGCTGGAAAAAGCCAGCGCAAAGCCGATCACCACCATCGCCACACTGCCACCGATCACGCCGTAACCGAACCGGCTGGTTAGATAATTGTCGACGAACACATAGAAAGTGACGTTGGCGATCATAAAGAATGAATAGACAGGCAGGATCTTCAGAACCATCGGATGCCCACGCACGGCGATCAGACTGTCGGTCACGTCGCGCGGACGAAAGACAAAAGGCGCACGTTCGGTACGGGTGTCTTTGAAAAAGGTGATCACGAGGAAGATTGCGATCAAGACAAGAACAAAAGCGCCGTAGAACGGTGTTTTCAGCGTGGCCACGCTGCCCAGCAGGGCGGCATCAGAAAGAAGCGCGCCGATGATCGGCCCACCGACCAGGCCAAAGCTGACGCCGGTCACGATATATCCCATATTGCGGTCGCGGTCGGCAGCATCGGTGCTGCCATCAATCATTGCTGCTTGGGCAATGGGTTGGTTGCCCGCGGTGAACCCGGTGATCGAGCGACCGATAATCAGCAACAACAGACTGTTGAGGTAAAGCGACGCGATCGTCAGCGCGTATCCGATCAACGCCCCACCCAGACACACCAACAGCGCGTTCTTGCGTCCGATGGAATCCGAAACCTTCGAGACATAGACCACACCCAGAAACCACGACAGGAAAAAGCACCCTATTACCAGCCCGTAATAGAAATGCCGCTGTCCCATTGGGGTGTTTTCGGGCAGGAAACCGGATTTCGACTCCATGATCAGAGAGTTGATGATGGGAAAGACCAATCCTTGCCCAAGCAGATCAACAAACACCACGAACAGAAGGGTGATCTTGGCAATTTTCGTCATAACTTTGTTCCTGACCCTCAACGCCTTGAAATCACGGTAGCAGACGGCGCGCTTTTCACCTACGGAAAGCATTTGCAAACCGGGTGGCGCATTGCTAACCAACGCTGCCTCTGTTGTTTTCGCCCCTGCGGTGATTACTTACTCCGCACCTGCCTTAAGCCGACCGAAAGGACTGCCCCTGTGACCGACCTGACCCCGCGCGAGATTGTCTCGGAACTGGATCGTTTTATCATCGGGCAAAAGGATGCCAAACGCGCGGTCGCCGTCGCCCTGCGTAACCGTTGGCGGCGCAAACAGTTGGCTGATGATATCCGCGAAGAGGTTTATCCCAAGAACATCCTGATGATCGGCCCCACCGGTGTCGGCAAAACCGAAATCAGCCGCCGTCTGGCAAAACTGGCGCGCGCGCCTTTTATCAAAGTCGAAGCCACCAAATTCACCGAAGTTGGCTATGTTGGCCGAGACGTGGAACAGATCGTGCGCGACCTTGCTGATGCGGCAATCATCCAAACCCGCGAATTCATGCGCGAAGACGTCAAGGCCAAGGCTCATCAGGCTGCCGAGGACCGCGTGATCGAGGCGATCGCAGGCACGGACGCCCGCGAAGCGACCCGCGACATGTTCCGTAAAAAGCTGAAAGCCGGAGAATTGGATGATACGGTGATTGAGCTGGAACTGTCCGACACATCGAATCCGATGCCGATGTTTGACGTTCCCGGCCAGCCCGGCAGTCAGATGGGCATGATGAACCTGGGCGACATCTTCGGCAAGGCGTTCGGCGGGCGCACCGTCAAGAAACGCATGACCGTGGCCGAAAGCTATGATGCACTGATCGGGGAAGAGGCCGACAAGCTGCTGGACGATGAAACCGTCAACCGTGTGGCACTTGAATCGGTCGAACAGAACGGCATCGTGTTTCTGGATGAAATCGACAAGGTTTGCGCGCGCTCGGATGCGCGCGGCGGGGATGTCAGCCGCGAAGGTGTGCAGCGCGATCTGCTGCCTCTGATCGAAGGCACCACAGTTTCAACCAAGCATGGCCCGGTCAAGACCGACCATATCCTGTTTATCGCCTCGGGTGCATTTCACATCGCCAAGCCGTCGGATCTGTTACCAGAGCTTCAAGGTCGTTTGCCAATCCGTGTCGAACTGCGTGCCCTTACCGAAGAGGATTTCGTACGCATCCTGACAGAGACGGATAATGCGCTCACCCGCCAATACACTGCCCTGATGGGAACCGAAGAGGTCACGGTGGGCTTCACCGAAGATGGCATTGCAGCGCTGGCTAAGATCGCAGCGGATGTGAACCAGACTGTAGAAAACATCGGCGCGCGCCGGCTTTATACGGTTATGGAACGCGTGTTCGAAGAACTGTCTTTCAACGCACCCGACAAGGCTGGCACCGAGATTACCGTGAACGCCGCGTTCGTTGACGAAAACCTTGGCGAATTGACCAAGTCCACCGACCTCAGCCGTTACGTCCTGTAACAGTATAAGCCGGTTTTTGCCGTGCCTTTCACCTTGCGTCGCTGTACGCAGGGCTGAAATCGGTTAGCTTTTGCGCAAGATTCTCTGAGGATTTAAACGTGTTTCGTTTTGCTTTGATTACTTTCGTTTCATTGACACTGACAGCTTGTGTCGATCGCACTGTTTCCCAGACCGTACCCACCGCGTTGGACGTGGGTACGCCGGAAACTGTGTTTGCCACCACGACGCGGGCACGCGAAGCGGACGGCTCTTATGGGTTTCGGCGCGGTGAGGCGTTGCAGTTTCTGGAAATGACAGTCTCGATACCGCCCAATCACACGCCCGGAACACTGGATTTCTCATATGCGAATCCCAATCCAGACAAGCAATTCGTCATGGCCCGCGTGGACGAATTGCAGGGTCCAAGCGATCTGAGGTCGCGCCTGCAGGGAAAAGACGAGGTTTCGATCTTTATTCATGGGTATAACACGACCCAATCTGAAACCGCGTTTCGGGCAGCGCAGCTCAGCTATGATCTGAAAATCCCAGGTGCCACAATGGTTTATTCCTGGCCCAGCCAGGCTACGGGATATGGCTATGCCTATGATCTGGACAGCATGTTGTTTGCCCGAGATGGTTTGGAACAAACGGTTCGGGATTTGAAATCAATCGGGGTACGGCGCGTGGTTCTGGTTGCGCATTCCATGGGTACTGCCCTGACGATGGAGATGATGCGGCAGGCCGAACTGCGAGAACCCGGTTGGTCGAACAAGAATATCGAAGGTGTGGTACTGATCGCACCGGATCTGGATGTGGATCTGTTTCGGTCGCAAATGGATACGATCAAGACGCCGCCTGATCCTTTCATCGTGATGGTCTCGCAAAAGGACAAGTTGTTGAATATCTCAGCCCGGCTGCGCGGAACCACGAAGGGCGAGCGGTTGGGCAATATCAGCTCCGCCGAAGCTTTGTCTGAATACAAGATCAACATTCTGGATACGACGGCGTTCAACGATGATGCAGAATCCTCGCATTTTGTGGCCGCGACATCTCCGGCTTTGCTGGCAATCATCAATTCAGCCCGAAGGATCAGCAACACATTCGGCACCGAACAGCGTGGGCTTGATGTGATCGCGCCAGCCAGCGTCCGCAATCCGGACGGTGCGACGGAAATAGTTCTGTCAGAAACTGGTCAGGCGCAGGTTAGCGCTCCGTGACACAATTTAACCTGGGCCGGTATCTGCGTGACAATACGGCCTGGTTAGGCGCCGGGGTCTTGCTGACGTTCATGTCCAGTTTCGGACAGACGTTTTTCATCTCGGTCTTTTCTGGAGAAATCCGGGCTGAGTTTGGCCTGACCCATGGTGCCTGGGGTGGGTTGTATTCTCTGGGAACAACCGCCTCTGCAATTGTCATGATTTGGGCCGGTGGGCTGACCGACATATTTCGCGTGCGCGTTCTGGGCCCCGCCGTTCTGGCCGGGCTGGCGCTGGCCACTTTGGCTATGGCCTTAAACAGCTGGTTGTTCTTGCTGCCGGTGGTCGTGTTTCTGCTGCGTCTGTTCGGGCAGGGGATGAGCACCCATCTGGCCGCCGTCGCAATGGCGCGCTGGTTCACCGCAACACGCGGCAAAGCTTTGTCCATAGCATCAGCTGGTTTTTCAATCGGCGAAGCCATTCTGCCGGTCACCTTTGTGGCAGCAATGCTTTATCTGGATTGGCGTTGGCTTTGGGTGATCTCAGCCGGGATCGTGATGATCGGAATCCCCGTGTTGTGGCGCATGCTGCGTCTGGAGCGTACACCGCAAAGCCTGGCCAGCGAATATTCTGCCACGGGAATGGAAGGCCGCCACTGGACACGGAAAGAAGCGCTGTTCAACCCGCTGTTCTGGCTTATCGCCCCCGCCTTGATGGCGCCCCCGGCCTTTACGACTGCATTCTTTTTCCACCAGGTCCATTTGGCGGAAATCAAAGGGTGGCAGCACATAAACCTTGTTGCCCTGTTTCCTCTGTATACTGGTGTTTCGGTTGTTTCGATGTTTGCCGCGGGCTGGGCTTTGGACAGGTGGGGAACGGCCCGGATGATGCCGTTCTACCAACTGCCAATGGGCATTGGATTTATGATCGTATCTGTCATGGCGACCCCGAGTACAGCTGCGCTTGCCCTGACGTTTCTGGCCGTGACAGTGGGTGCAAACAGTACATTGCCCAGCGCCTTTTGGGCTGAGTTCTACGGAACCCGACATATCGGGGCGATCAAAGCAATAGCCACATCGCTGATGGTATTGGGGTCGGCGATTGGCCCCGGGCTAACCGGTGTTCTGATTGATCAAGGAATTCCACTCGACGCACAGTTTTTGTGGATCGGTTTCTTTTTCCTCGGGGTTTGCGCGCTGGTCTGGATCGGGATCAAACGTGTGGCACACACGCTTTAACGCGTGCGCCGCAAATAGACGTAATAGGCCCCGTCGCCGCCATGGCTGATATGGGCAGGTGTCACTTGCAGAACCACATGCGCCAAAGGTGGCAATGACAGCCATTGCGGAACCTGATTGCGCAGAACACCGCGCGGTGTGGGTATTGGGCCTGGTTCGTCGCGATCCTTGCCCTTTCCGGTTACCACCAGCACAAGCCGTTTCCCCTGGGCCTGCGCCGTCAGAACAAAGCGAATAAGCGCAGGATGCGCCGTGTCCACGCGCATTCCGTGCAGATCCAGCTTGCCCTCGGGCTTTATCTTGCCACGTTTCATTCGGCCAAATGCCTTGCTGTCCATCTGGATCGGTTTGGCCTGAAGGCTTTCGGTTACGGTTGGTTTCAGCGCACTACCGGACGGTTTGAGACTGACGTTTCGGCCAAGCTCAAAGGGTTCTAGCCGTGTTTTGGGTGGTTTATTTGGTTTGGGCTTCGGCAAGGAAGTGGGGTGCACGGTCTGAGGCAGCTCTGGGTGCAGGCGTTCCGTCTGTTTGGCGACCTTGCGCCACAAATCTATTTCGTCTGCAGTCAGCTTGCGGCGTGACATCAAAACTCATCCGGAAGCAGGGCATATGCGCGCTGAATGGGCAGTAAAACGACCATGCGGCCTGGGTCTTTCAAACGCCCGGCCGCCTTTCCGGCGGCATCCCCGGTGCCGAAAAAGATATCGGCCCGCTGTGCGCCCTTGATAGCTGATCCCGTATCCTGCGCGATCATCAGCCGACGCAAAGGTTGTTTGCCGTCCTTTTCCACCCAAACCGGCGCACCGAGTGGTGTGAAAGCGGGGTCGGCGGCGATACTGCGCATCTCTGTTACAGATCGGTTCATAGCACCCAGTGGTCCAAATTCGGGTGCGACACGCGTCACCTCGCGAAAAAAGACATAAGAGGGATTGTGGAACAATAATTCGGCCCCAGCCTCAGGGTTTTTTCGAACCCATGACTTGATCATCTGAGCACTGACCTGATGCGCAGCCAGTGCGCCCCGCCGGATCAACTCGGACCCGATTGAGCGATACGGGTGCCCATTGGCACCTCCGTACCCGACACGCAGCGCGCTGCCGTCCGGTAAACGGATGCGCCCCGAGCCTTGAATTTGCAAAAAGAAAAGCTCGACCGGGTCGTCCACCCACGCGATCTCCAGGCCACGGCCTTGCATGACGTCGCCTGACAGTAACTCGCGACGGGACAGCCATTGTTCTGCACGCCGCGCCTCGGGTGGCATTTTATAGACCGGGTATCTGTATCGTTCCGTGCGGGTTTTGGACCCATCCAGTTCCGGCTCAAAATAACCGGTGAACAGCGCATCCTTGCCGTCCTCAACTAGAACCGGTCTGAAAAACAACTCAAAAAAGGAACGAGCAGCTTCTGGCCCATAACTGCGCGCAACTCGGCACAGAGCACGCCAATCAGGGTCTTTCAGATCACCGCATGTATTCAGAAATACAGAAAGGGCTGCGCCGTGGTCATCATCGGCCCAGCCATCAAGATCATCAAACGTGACAATGGAACGTGTCGCTTCGGCGCCGGCAGAGGTGCTCATGAAAGCAACCAGCAATAGCGACCGAAGCGTTGCAATCATGCGTCCGTGGCAACAAGAAGCCAGTTAGGATCATCCGAACCCATCACGCGGGCAAAGGTCCAGCTGTCCTTTTGCCGTTTCACTGTGTTCGGGTTGCCTTCGATAATATCACCGCCGCGATCGCGTACGACCGATGTCAGCTCACCCACGAACTTCATGGTGATCTCGGCCTCATTAGTGTCCTTGTCGAACTTGACGTCGGCCAGAGATGTTTCACGCACACCGATGAACTCTGCCTCAATGGTCAGGCCCTGATCTTCACGGGCTGCGACGACCGAGACAAAGGTGTCGAATACCTCTTCTGACAGGAAGGGCTGGATTTCATCCAGATTACCCTTTTCGAACCCCATGACGATCATCTCATAGGCGCCGCGCGCACCCTGCACGAACTCACTGACCGAGAAACTGGGCTCGATTCGCTTCATTGCGGTCAGGGTTTGGGCCTGTTCGCTGTCTTCTTCGACGTGGTCGGTGATGTCGTGGTCGGGGCCACCTTCGATCACCTCAAAGTCACGGCGCGACTTACCTGTGTCGGGTTGTTGTTGAACAGGAGGTTTTTCAAAACCCTCCCGTGTACCCAGAACGCTTTTCAGGCGCAGGATCAGGAAAACGGCAATTCCGGCCAGGACCAGCAACTGGATCATCGGTTCGTTCATTTCATCCTCTTTATCAGACCGCGGCTTTGTATACGCGACCTCATGCCACTATGTAGGTGACAGATTGGGGCAAGTCCACCGCCCGACCCGCTGTAAAGGATAACGCATATGTATCTGTTTTTGGCATTTCTATTGGTTCCGATCATCGAGATCGCCCTGTTTATTCAGGTTGGCGGTTTGATCGGCCTGTGGCCAACACTCGCGATTGTAGTCCTGACAGCGGTTTTGGGCACGGCTTTGGTGCGGACACAAGGTCGCATGGCGCTGGCCAATCTACAGCGGTCTTTTGCGGAACTAGATGATCCGACTGAACCTTTGGCCCACGGGGCAATGATTTTGCTGTCAGGTGTGTTGCTGCTGACACCTGGGTTTTTCACCGATGCTGTTGGATTCGCGTTGCTTGTTCCTGGTATTCGCTTCGCCGTCTTTCGCTACCTCAAGTCAAAGGTCAACGTCACCCACTTTCAAATGGGAACGGGTGCGCAATTTCACACAGGGGCCGATCCTTTCGAACAGGATGACATAATTGACGGAGAATTTACCGAGGTTCGCCCCCGCAAAGACCCCACAAAGCCATCGAAATGGGTAGAAGGGCCGTGACCTGCATTGAGGTGGCGCGCCCAACTTGCTAAGCAGTGGCGAATTTTAGTTTCGGAGTAGATCCATGGCCGAAGAAGACGCCAAAGAAAACACCGCGGCCCAAGCCGCCCCTCAGATTCAGATGCGCATTCTGGGACAATTCATTCGTGACCTGTCTTTTGAAAACGTAATGGCCCAAAAGGGCGTGTCTGGTGATGTACAGCCTGAGATTTCTGTTCAGGTTAATCTGGACGCCAAAAAACGCGGCGCCGAGCACCAGTACGAAGTTTCGATCAAGCTGAACCTCAAATCCAAGGCCAAAGGTCTGGAAGATGTCCTGTTCCTGTGTGAGATCGACTATTGTGGTCTGTTCCACGTGGAAGGTGTCGCCGAAGATCAGCTGCACCCGTTCCTGATGATCGAATGCCCGCGGATGTTGTTCCCATTCCTGCGCCGCATCGTCAGTGACGTGACCCGCGATGGTGGATATCCGCCGGTCAACCTGGACAATATCGACTTTGTCGCCCTTTACCGCAACGAACTGATGCGCCGTCAAGCAGAGGCGCAAAAGGCCGACGCCTAAAATCTTTGACCCGCGCCAGAGATCAGCTCAGGCGCGGGTCCACAAGGCGTTTTCGCCCAGTTTTTCCACGAAAGCCTCATGCGCCGCGCGTTCATCCTCGGTGATCTTCGACGCCAGAGGTGTCGGGCGTGCCACGGGCCGCCAGTCATCTTGCCCTCCGGCACCTGAAGCCGCTGATGTAGACAGGCCGAAATCCGGCTGCCGCCCACCGATCAGTTCCAGATAGACCTCAGCCAGAATTTCCGAGTCGAGCAAGGCCCCGTGCAGCGTCCGGTTCGAATTGTCGATGTTGAACCGCCGACACAGCGCATCCAGTGATGCGGGCGATCCGGGAAAGCGTTTGCGCGCAATGGCCAGCGTATCCAGCGCCTGATCCATCGGAATCTGCGGCAGGCCCATCCATTTCAGCTCGGCGTTCAGGAATTTCATATCGAAAGACGCGTTGTGGATCACCAGCTTGGAATCCTTGATGAAATCGCGAAATCCTTGGCCGACCTTGGCAAAAACCGGTTTGTCCTTCAGCGTCACCTCACCCTTTTCCGGCGGGCGCGGGTTTTCCAGCAGGTCCGGGCCGATCCCATGCACGCCGAACGCCTCTTCGGGCATGGATCGTTCGGGGTTGATGTAGACGTGATAGGTCTCACCCGTGGCGACATGGTTCCACAGCTCGACCGCGCCGATCTCGACAATCCGGTCGCCGCTTTCGGGATCAAACCCCGTGGTTTCGGTATCGAGTACAATCTCACGCATCTGCCATCCCCGTCCGTATCTGCCTGACCACATCCTGCACCTGCGCGCGGGCATGGTCCAGCGTATCCGTCACGATCACGAAATCCGAACGCGCACATTTTTCGTCATTCGGCATCTGCTTGGCGCGGATCTGTTCGAACTGAGCTTCGGTCATCGTACCGCGCTCCATCACGCGGCGTTTTTGTTCTGTCGCGGGAATTGAAACGCAGGCAACGGCGTCCATCGCCGCGTCCCCTCCGGTTTCGAATAACAGGGGGATGTCAAAAACCAGTATGTCGGCCGATGTATTTTGCCGAAACGCTGCACGATCAGCGGCAACCAAAGGATGCACGATCGCTTCAATTTGTTTCAGGCTGTCAGCATCGCGTCCGATGATTTGTTTAAGCATCTCTCGGCTGACCGCGCCGTCCACGACTGCATCAGGAAATGCAGCTTGCATGGGTTCAACTGCGACTCCGCCCCTTGAATAGAGTCTATGTACGGCTTCATCTGCATCCCATAACGCGCAGCCCTCGTCGACAAACATCTGCGCGGTCGTGCTTTTGCCCATCCCGATCGAGCCCGTGAGTCCAAGTGCGAAACTCATGACAAAACGGCGGCTCTCAGATCGAAATTCACTTCGGGTCGAACACCAAACCAGCTTTCAAATCCGGGAACAGCCTGATGCAACAGCATACCCAACCCATCGACAGTCGTGCATCCGGCCTCTTCGGCCGCTTTCAAGAGGTGCGTTTTCAAAGGCGCATAGACAAGATCGGTTACAACGGCACCCGGTTGTAATCCGTCCAAAGGCACGCGCAGTTCCGGCTGACCCAGCATACCAAGTGAACTTGTATTAACCACAAGTTCAGCCAGTTCCAGGACATTCCCGGCCTGCAACCAATCAACCACCTTGATGGTCGGGCCAAACTCTTCTTTCAGGTGTTCCGCGCGCTCTTTTGTTCGGTTTGTCAGCAATATTTCGGGCAAGCCTGCATCGACCAACGCCTGCAACACAGCCCGAGCAGCACCTCCGGCGCCGATAACCACCGCTGGCCCATCACCGGGTTTCCAATCTGGCGCGCCGCTACACAAGTTCTCCATGAACCCGTATCCGTCCGTATTGTCGGCATGGATCGTCCCGTCATTCCGAAAAACCAGAGTATTCGCCGCACCGATTTTACGCGCGCGATCTGTGACCTCATCCGCCAGTTTCAGAACAGCTTCTTTGTGCGGGACCGTGACGTTCGTTCCAACAAAACCCGCCTTAGGCAGCGCACGTAAAACCGTATCAAGATCCTCGGGGGCGACATCCATAGGAACATAATGACCCGGCAACCCATAGGTTTTTAACCAGTGCCCATGCAGCTGCGGAGATTTTGAATGCGCCACAGGGTGCCCAATTACACCGGCCAAAGGAATTTTTGCCTTGCTCATTGATCAATCACCCCTTTGACGGCCA
The DNA here is from genome assembly GCF_056533365.1 of Ruegeria sp. G5. Lineage (NCBI taxonomy): Bacteria > Pseudomonadati > Pseudomonadota > Alphaproteobacteria > Rhodobacterales > Roseobacteraceae > Ruegeria > Ruegeria sp. G5. The sequence goes on from NZ_JBQFOK010000001.1 coordinate 94,949, forward strand.
AGAAATTCAACAACTCCAACAGGGGTATACCCAAGACGTTAAAATAGTCACCGTCAATGGTTGCAAACAGGCGAACACCTTCTTCTTCCAGCTTATAGGCCCCGACAGCGTGTCGGATGCTGTCCCAGTTACGGTCGACATAGTCACGCAGATAGGCATCCGAGCTCATACGCATTCGCAGTCGGACCTGACCGACATGCCTCCAGATCGGCTCGCTATTCTCATAGATGACAGCCGCAGACAAAAGCATATGCCGTTTGCCGCGCATCTTCTTAAGCTGGGCAAAAGCATCCTCGGGCGTTTTCGGCTTGGACATGAGCTGTCCTTCAAAGTCCAGCACCTGGTCACACCCCAAGACCATGGCCCCGGGATTCTTGTCGCTGACCTTGCGCGCTTTCATCTCAGCCAACGTATCGGCAATATCGCGCGGACTGGCCTGTTCGGCCAACAACGCTTGTTTGGCTGTATCTTCATCGACCCGTGCGGTTTCCACCCTGAATCGCACATCCGCGTTTTTCAGCAGCTGAGCCCGAATGGACGACCCCGAGGCCAAGATGATGGGGACAGACATGTGGAAAACCCCCTGAGCAAATCGTTAACGGTTCCGGGATGGTTTGTATGGTTTTCCAGTTGACACGCAAGCCCGGGATTTTTGCTGCGAACTTCCCAGATTCGCTCAAGTTCTGTCCAATCAGGACAAGGATAACTTCAACCCCGAGGATAACCGTTCTGCCAGAACTTAACCATAGAGTTATCCCCAGAGATTCACATTCATATTCTATATAAGTAACTGTTTTTATGTTGAAATAAATTCCCTCAACAGAATCACTCATATCATCTGGGAATTAATCCACTTGGGGAAAACGCGTGTGTAAAAAAGTAATCCACGGAATTTAAGCACCCTACAAAACCATCTTCCTTTTTCTTTTCTTATTTTTTTATTAGGGAAGAGCCCGAGCAATCGACGGAGTCAGAATGACTGATCTTCTTTTCGCGATTTACCCATGGGTGAAGTCCCTTCATATCATGGCTGTGATCTCTTGGATGGCCGGATTGTTCTATTTACCACGATTGTTCGTCTATCATGTTGAGAAAGCGCAAGCCGTGGAAGGCGCGCAGGACATTTTCTTTGAAATGGAAGAAAAGCTGCTGCGTGTGATCATGCGCCCTGCGATGATCGTAGCGTGGCTGTGCGGGTTGATCATGGTGTTCACGCCGGGGATCGTCGGATGGGACTGGACCTGGCCTTGGCTGAAAGGTGCTGGCGTGATCGGTATGACCTGGTTCCACCACTGGCTGATGGCCCGGCGCAAGGATTTCCTGGCAGGCCAAAACAAGCTGTCAGGACGCCAGTATCGCATGATGAACGAGGTTCCGACCGTTTTGATGGTTATCATCGTTTTGGCGGTCGTTCTGAAGTTCTGAGAGGGTCATTTGACTCGGGCTCTCTGGATGCGTATGTAACGCATAACACGCCCGTCCGGGCGGCGTATCTTCCGTACTGAAATTCAAATCCGTGCCGTGATCCCTACGGCCAAGGTTCGTATCACTATGTCCAATGAATCCCTGAATCTGGCTGACCTAAAGGCCAAAAGCCCCAAAGACCTTTTGGCGATGGCCGAAGAGCTGGAGATCGAAAACGCCTCGACCATGCGGAAGGGCGAAATGATGTTCCAGATTCTGCGCGAACGCGCGGATGAGGGCTGGACTGTTGGCGGTGATGGCGTGCTTGAGGTCCTGCAAGACGGTTTTGGCTTTCTGCGTTCGCCTGAGGCGAACTATCTGCCGGGTCCTGACGATATCTATGTCTCGCCCGACATGATCCGCCTGCATTCGCTGCGGACTGGTGACACGGTCGAAGGTGAGATCAAGGCGCCCGACGATAATGAGCGGTACTTTGCGTTGACGAAGGTCACCAAGATCAACTTTGAAGATCCCGAAAAGGCCAAGCACAAGATCTTGTTCGACAACCTCACGCCTCTGTACCCGGACGAGCGTTTGAAGATGGAGATCGAAGATCCGACCATCAAGGACAAGTCGGCCCGTGTGATCGACCTGGTTGCGCCCATTGGTAAAGGCCAGCGGTCGCTGATCGTGGCGCCACCGCGGACGGGTAAGACGGTGATCCTGCAGAACATCGCCCATTCGATCGAACAGAACCACCCGGAGTGTTATCTGATCGTCCTGCTGATCGACGAACGCCCCGAAGAGGTGACGGACATGCAGCGCTCGGTGAAGGGTGAGGTTGTATCCTCGACCTTTGACGAACCGGCGACGCGTCACGTCGCCGTGTCTGAGATGGTGATCGAAAAAGCAAAACGTCTGGTCGAGCATAAACGAGATGTTGTTATTTTGCTCGATTCGATCACAAGACTTGGTAGAGCGTTTAACACCGTGGTCCCATCCTCAGGTAAGGTTCTGACCGGTGGTGTGGATGCGAACGCGCTGCAACGGCCCAAGCGCTTCTTTGGTGCCGCGCGGAACATCGAAGAGGGCGGCTCACTGACCATTATCGCCACCGCTCTGATCGATACCGGTAGCCGGATGGACGAAGTGATCTTCGAAGAATTCAAAGGCACCGGTAACTCGGAAATCGTTCTGGATCGCAAAATTGCAGACAAGCGCGTGTTCCCGGCCATCGACATCCTTAAGTCCGGCACCCGGAAAGAGGACTTGCTGGTCGACAAGGGCGACCTGGCCAAGACCTTCGTTCTGCGCCGGATCCTCAACCCGATGGGCACGACCGACGCGATCGAGTTCTTGCTATCGAAGTTGAAGCAGACGAAGACAAACGGCGAGTTCTTCGATTCGATGAATACCTGACACAGGTCTTAACCGACGCGAGGCCTTCGAATGGATACGATATTCGCCTTGGCCAGCGCGCAAGGCAAAGCCGGGGTGGCGGTTATCCGCCTCTCTGGTCCGTCAGCGCATGCTGCTGCGGCCGAGTTGACCGGCAGCGCATTGCCGCCTCGCGGAATGCGGGTTCGCACGTTTACCGCGCCCAATGGGCAGCGTCTGGACGATGGTTTGGTCTTAACCTTTGCAGCCCCTTCGAGCTTTACCGGTGAAGATGTTGCTGAACTGCAGATACATGGCAGTACGGCAACGGTAAACGCAGTGCTGCAATGTCTGTCAGATACAAAGGGTTTGCGGTTGGCAGAACCGGGTGAGTTCACGCGTCGTGCCCTTGAGAATGGTAAAATGGATCTGACACAAGTCGAGGGGCTTGCGGATCTCATTGATGCAGAAACCGAGGCACAGCGCCGCCAAGCCCAAATCATTCTCGCCGGAGATTTGGGTGATCTGGCTGAACGGTGGCGCAAAGATCTGATCCGGGCAGCGTCCCTGTTGGAAGCGGTTATTGACTTTGCAGACGAAGAGGTCCCGACCGACGTAACACCAGAGGTTCGGGATCTTATGTCTGGTGTGATGCGAGATTTACAGCATCAGGCAGAGGGTGTGAGGATCGCAGAACGCATTCGGACCGGTTTTGAGGTCGCGATTGTTGGTTTACCGAATGCCGGAAAGTCGACTTTGTTGAACGCGTTGGCTGGACGGGACGCGGCCATAACCTCGGAATACGCGGGTACGACGCGCGATGTTATCGAAGTAAGGATGGATCTAGATGGCCTACCGGTCACATTGCTGGATACGGCTGGGCTTCGGGAGACTGCGGACTATGTCGAGAATCTGGGAATCGAACTTGCTCGCAAACGAGCGGAGTCTGCGGATTTAAGAGTTTTTCTGGCAGAGGATCCTCTGACTCTTGGTATTGAAATGCAGGTCGGGGATATTCAGGTCTTGCCAAAATCTGATCTGAGGAAAGATCAGAAAGGTGGAATATCTGGCAAAACGGGTGAAGGTATTGATCGTCTAATTTCCGATATATCGTGTGAACTTAGTAAGCGATCTACTACATCTGGGATAGCCACGCGGGAACGCCACCGTGTTGCGTTGAACAAGGCGCTTGATGCTTTGCAATCAGCAATGTCTGTTCTGGAATCAGGTCCGGACTTGTATGATATCGCTGCCGAGGAATTGCGTATTGCTATTCGGGCGCTCGAATCGTTGGTTGGCAGAATAGGGGTCGAGGATCTTTTGGATGAAATATTCTCGAGCTTTTGTCTTGGTAAGTAAGGAGTGTTTCACGTGAAACATTCGGAATTCGATGTCATTGTTATTGGCGCTGGTCACGCTGGGACCGAAGCAGCACATGCATCTGCGCGCATGGGCGCAAAGACTGCGCTGGTTACATTGTCTGCTTCAGATATCGGAGTGATGTCATGCAACCCAGCCATTGGTGGGCTGGGTAAGGGGCATCTGGTACGTGAGATCGATGCGCTGGATGGCGTAATGGGCCGTGTCGCTGATGCGGCAGGTATCCAATTTCGACTGCTGAATCGCCGTAAAGGTCCGGCTGTACAAGGCCCAAGAACCCAAGCAGATCGTGCGCTGTACCGTGCTGCGATGCAAAAGGAAACTCAGGCTCAGACTGGTTTGGAAGTAATCGTCGGAGAAGTTGTAGACTTCCTGATGTCCGGATCCAAAGTGATAGGTATTAAGCTGGCGGATGAATCCGAGCTCCACTGCAGCGCGGTTATTCTGACGTCCGGAACCTTTCTTCGTGGTGTCATCCACATCGGCGATGTTGCGCGTCCAGGCGGCCGAATGGGGGACCGGCCTTCTGTCAAACTTGCGGAGAGGTTGGACAGTTTCCAGCTACCTTTAGGTCGTCTGAAAACAGGAACCCCCCCCAGGTTGGACGGTCGCACAATAGACTGGTCAGATCTGGAAAAACAGGACGGAGACGATGTTCCAACACTGTTTTCGTTCATGTCTACATCAGTCGTGGCTCCGCAGATTTCATGCGGGATCACCCATACAAACGCGCGAACACATGAGATTATTGAAAAGAATCTGTCTCGATCAGCTATGTATGGCGGCCATATTGATGGCGTGGGACCAAGATATTGCCCGTCGATCGAAGATAAGGTTGTAAGATTTGCTGATAAGGAGTCCCACCAGATCTTCCTTGAGCCCGAGGGGGTAAACGATAATACGATTTACCCGAATGGTATTTCGACATCTTTACCCCAAGACGTTCAGAAAGAGTATGTCCAGTCCATAAAAGGGCTTGAGAATGCAGAGATACTGCAACCGGGATATGCTATTGAGTACGACTACGTCGATCCGCGAGTTCTGAGTTCATCTTTGGCCTTGCCGGATGTTCCGGGACTTTACCTTGCAGGGCAGATTAACGGGACAACAGGATATGAAGAAGCAGCAGCGCAGGGCCTCGTTGCGGGTTTGAATGCCGCTCTGGCTGTATCGGGTCGAGATCCGATCCATTTTACACGATCAGATAGCTATATTGGTGTCATGATTGACGATCTGACGACCCGCGGCGTGGCTGAGCCGTATCGGATGTTTACATCCAGGGCAGAGTTCCGTCTTTCATTGCGTGCAGATAACGCTGACCAACGCCTGACGCCGGTTGGACTGGATATCGGATGTGTCGGTCCCAAGAGAGAATTGGCATTCACAAGAAAGATGGAGAAACTTTCTTCTGCGAAAGCCTTGTTAACTGAGAATACCTATACACCAAAAGAGGTTCGCTCAGCTGGTATAAACGTGAACCAGGACGGAAACAGACGAGACGGAATGGCAGTTCTTGCATTTCCAGACGTGACTTTTGAGGATGTAATTCCATTGGTTCCCGAATTGGAGCAGGTAGATCAGAACATCCGTCAGCAGATCGAACGAGACGCGCTTTATGCCAACTACATCGAAAGACAGAAAAAAGATGTAGAAGCGATGAAGCGGGATGAAGCCTATGAAATACCAAATGACTTCGATTTCTTTGCGTTGGAAGGATTGTCGTCGGAAATGAAGCAAAAGCTGTCAAAAGCTCGGCCTGAAAACATTGCACAGGCCGGACGCGTAGAGGGTGTAACGCCTGCCGCTTTGACTTTGGTTCTCGCGAAGCTTCGTCGCGATCAACGAGTACGGAAAGCATGAGCGAAGGTGTTCTAGCTGAGTTAAATGTTTCACGTGAAACATCTGAGCGGTTGCAGACCTATGTTGAGTTGGTGAATCGCTGGAACCCAAAGATAAATCTTGTTTCCAGAAATAGTTTAAAAGACATCTGGAGCCGGCATATTAATGATTCCGTTCAGGTCTATCGATGCGTAGACCATTTTGAAAACTGGGTGGACTTAGGCAGCGGTGGCGGTTTCCCGGGTATGGTTTGTGCGATAATCGCCGCTATTGAAAACCCTGAGGCAAAGTTTGTTTTTGTGGAAAGTGACCAAAGGAAGGCTGCTTTTCTAAGAAACGTAGCTCGGGAGTGTGGTGCAAACTGCAGTATTCTCGCAAAGCGCATCGAAGCTGTAGAGCCGTTGAATGCGCAAGTGCTATCGGCCCGTGCTTTGGCGGATTTGAAAACGCTATTTTCTTTTTGTGACAGACATTTAAGCCCAACCGGGGTGGCATTGTTGCCGAAAGGCGCAAACTGGAAAAAAGAAGTTGAAGACGCTCGCCAAGAATGGAAATTCGATGCTGAGGAGATTACAAGTTTAACTGAACCCCAAGCCGTTATCCTTAAGATCAAAGGAGTATCTCGTGGTTGATCTGTCTCGTCCAGCCGGGCCCCGGATTATTGCGGTAGCCAACCAAAAGGGCGGGGTTGGAAAGACGACGACGGCGATCAATCTGGCGGCGGGATTGGCAGAGGCTGGTTGCAATGTGCTGGTGGTTGATCTTGACCCGCAGGGAAACGCTTCGACAGGTCTAGGGGTCGAAGATCGGGATTGGACAACATACGACTTGATTCTGGATGACGCCCCATTGGAAGCCGTGGTTCAGGAAACAGAAATCGGTGGCTTGTTCGTGATCCCGGCGACTGTTGACCTTAGCTCAGCTGACATTGAGCTGATATCCAACGAAAAACGGAGCTATTTGTTGCATGATGCCTTGCGACAAACCGCAATCGACAAGTTCGAGTTGGATTTTGTGCTGATTGATTGCCCTCCATCGCTCAACCTTCTAACGGTAAACGCCATGGTTGCGGCTCATTCTGTGCTAGTCCCACTGCAAAGTGAGTTTTTTGCGTTGGAGGGTTTGTCCCAGCTGATGCTGACGATCCGAGAGGTTCGTCAGACCGCAAATCCAGACCTGAGAATCGAAGGTGTTGTGTTGACCATGTATGACAACCGCAACAACTTGTCCCGCCAGGTCGAAAAAGACGCGCGTGACAATCTGGGTGAGATGGTATTTAAAACCAAGATACCCAGGAATGTGCGGGTAAGCGAAGCTCCGTCTTATGCGTTGCCTGTGCTGCAATATGATTCCGGGTCTCTGGGGGCGATGGCATATCGGCATTTGGCACGAGAAGTCATCCATAAAAACAAAAAAGCCGCCGCCTGAGCGGTAGGAGGAGGGCAACTTGGCCGCCAAAAAAGCAAAACCCCGTGGTCTGGGACGTGGTTTGTCTGCCCTGATGGCGGATGTGACTCAGGACACCGAAGTCCGCTCTCCGATTGAACCACGGCGACCCGATATGACGGTGCCGATTGAAAAGCTGCATGCCAACCCCAATCAGCCACGCAGAACGTTTTCACGGGAACAGCTGGATGAACTTGCATCCTCGGTCAAAGAGAAGGGGATTATCCAGCCTCTGATTGTTCGCGAGATTTCGGAAGGCGATTATGAGATCGTTGCAGGGGAACGCCGTTGGCGGGCCGCTCAGATGGCCCAGCTCCACGACATACCGGTTATTGTTCGTGATTTTGACGATACCGAGGTTCTGGAAGTCGCAATCATTGAAAATATCCAACGCGCTGACCTGAATGCGGTAGAAGAGGCGGCGGGTTACAAGCAGCTTATGGATCGCTTTGGACATACCCAGGAAAAGCTGGCCGAGGCACTAGGGAAAAGCCGCAGTCACATCGCCAACCTTTTGCGGTTGTTGTCTTTGCCTTTGGATGTTCAGAAGTTGGTAATCGAAGGGAAGCTTTCGGCGGGTCACGCCCGGGCGCTTATTACCGCCGAAGATCCGTCTGAGCTGGCAAAAATTGTCGTGCGCGACGGGCTTTCTGTGCGTGCCACTGAGGCTTTGGTCAAGAAGCAGAACGAAGATCCTGTAAAATCGGTACCTAAGTCACGAAATCTGGATGCGGGTAAAGATGCAGATACAAGGGCTTTGGAAAAGGACTTGTCCGCCATTTTGGCGATGAAGGTGACGATTAATCATAAGGCTGGGACCGAAACAGGGCAGGTGGTCCTGACCTATGAAAACCTCGATCAGCTGGATGATCTCTGTGCTAAACTCAGCCGTTAGGACGGGACCAGATAAAGATCAGAACGCCGCCCAACACCACGGCCTGAATAAGCAGAACGTAAGTCGGGACGGCAATTAATATAGAAATCCCAAAGACAGCGGCAATCGAAACGGTTGCTGCTTTTTTTGCGGCCGGACGAATTGCACCCGATCTTTGCCAATCCAGTATCATCGGGCCGAACACACGATGTGTCATCAGCCAGTTGTGTAACCGAGAGGATGAACGCGCAAAGAAAAAAGCAGCCAGCAAAAGAAAAGGAACGGTGGGCAGCAGCGGCAAAACGATTCCGACGAACGCAAGCGCCACACAGATCAATCCCAAAGCGGCCCAAATATACTGCATTCTACACCAACAATTCCCGGATCACGGCATTTAAGACGGCCCGGCCATCTGTCGTAGCAACTAAGCGTCCGTTTGCGTGTTCGATCATTCCAAGCTCTGACAGGTTTTCCAGCTTATCTAACGCTATCGGGTGCAGAGATAATTGGTTGAATCTGTCTATATCTAGGCCTTCTACTAAACGAAGACACATCATAAGGTACTCATTGGCCTGATCCTGGGATGATAGTGGTGCCCTTTCTTTCTCACCGGATCCATTGGAGGCAGCATTTAGCCATGCGTTCGGCGACAGATAGGTTTCAGTCGCGAATTTCTGCCCCTGAATGGTGATGCGACCATGCGCACCTGGACCAATTCCGACGTAATCGCCATAGCGCCAATAGATTTGGTTATGCTGCGACTCCGCGCCAGGACGAGCGTGGTTGGATACCTCATACGCCGGCAGGCCATGTGCGTCGCAGATTTCCTGGGTTGCCAAATACATGTCTGCGGCGTGGTCATCCTCGGGTAGTCCTCGCAGTTTACCGACGGCATAGCGGTCACCAAAGGCGGTGCCTTCTTCGATGGTCAGTTGGTAGAGTGAGAGATGGTCCACCGCCATTGACAAGGCTTCGGTCAGTTCGGCGCGCCATGCCTCTCGCGTCTGGTACTGGCGCGCGTAAATCATGTCGAAACTCACTCGATCAAAACAGGAGCGAGCGATGTCGAACGCGGCGCGTGCTTCCGCGACGGTATGAATGCGACCTAAACGGCGCAGGTCTTCGTCATTCAGCGCCTGCACGCCCATGGAGATTCGGTTGACCCCGGCATCGCGATAGGCGGCGAAGCGTCCGGCCTCGACCGAGCCGGGATTGGCCTCAAGCGTGATTTCCATGTCATTGGCGGGCCGCCACAGTGCCCGAGCCTCATCAATCACGGCGGAAACGGTTTCAGGGTCCATTAAAGACGGGGTGCCACCGCCAAAGAAGATCGTGTTCAACACGCGATCCGGTGTTTCCGCGGCTGAGCGGCGCAATTCGCTCAGATAAGCGTTAAGCCATTGTTTTTGATTGATATTACGAGAAACATGGCTGTTGAAGTCGCAATAAGGGCATTTGGCCTCGCAAAAGGGCCAATGCACGTACAGGCCAAAGCCCCCGTTGCGCCAATCATCCGCCAAAGCAGCCCTTCACGAACATCTCCACCGCACGACCGCGATGGCTGATCTTGTTCTTTTCCCAGCGATCCATTTCCGCAAAGGTAATGTCATAGCCGTCGGGGACAAACATTGGGTCATAGCCAAACCCGCCTTCGCCGCGAATGGGCCAGACCAGATGGCCGGGGGCGATGCCCTCGAACACTTCGTCATGACCGTCGGGCCATGCCAGAACCAGCGTGCTGCGGAATTGTGCGGTGCGGGGGTGGGGGGCGTTTTTCGCCTCAAGCTCATCATGGGCGCGGGTCATCGCCATCAGGAAATCGCGGCCATTTCCGGTTTCGGCCCAATCGGCAGTGTAAACACCCGGCGCGCCGTCCAGCGCATCGATGGTGATCCCGGAATCGTCCGACAGGGCAGGCAGGCCGGTCGCCTTGGCCGCAGCATGCGCCTTGATCCGGGCGTTGCCGACAAAGGTATCCTCGGTCTCTTCCGGTTCGGGCAGGTTCATTTCGCCCGCGCCAATCACGGTCACACCAAAGGGCTCAAGCAGATGCGCCATCTCCTCAAGCTTGCCTTTGTTATGCGTGGCGACCAGCAGCCTGTCGCTGTCGAACTTGCGGGTCATGCGGTGGCGGCCTTTTGCGCGGCGGCCAGTTCACCCACGCCTTTTTCGGCCAGATCCATCAGCTGATCCATCTGCGCGCGACTAAAGACCGAGCCTTCGGCGCTCATCTGCACTTCGATCAGTTTGCCGGAACCGGTCATGATGAAGTTGCCATCTACTCCGGCCTCACTATCCTCGGGGTAATCCAGATCCAGCACTGGCTGACCGGCGTAGATGCCGCAGGACACGGCAGCCACCGGATCGACCAGAGGATCGGAAATCACATCGCCCGTTTTCATCAGCTTGTTCACCGCCAGACGCAGCGCGACCCAACCGCCGGTGATCGAGGCGCAGCGGGTTCCGCCATCGGCCTGAATCACATCGCAGTCGACGGTGATCTGACGTTCACCCAAGGCAACGCGGTCGACACCGGCGCGCAGGGCGCGGCCGATTAGGCGCTGGATCTCCACGGTGCGACCACCTTGCTTGCCCGAGGCCGCCTCACGCCGCATCCGGGTGTTGGTTGCACGGGGAAGCATGCCGTATTCGGCGGTGACCCAACCCAGGCCTGAGCCCTTGATGAAGGGCGGCACGCGATCCTCGATCGTGGCGGTGCACAGCACATGGGTGTCGCCTATCTTGATCAGGCAGGAACCTTCGGCATGTTTGGTGAAACCTGTCTCGATGGAAACAGCGCGCATTTCGTCTAGATTACGTCCTGAGGGTCGCATGGAAATTCCTTTGTTTGCTGGGTTGGGGATAACGTCCCACGGCGTTACGATGCAACCCCGATTGACCTTTCATTTACCTGCGATTTAATGACGAACCAGCAGGGGACCGCGGATGAGCGAAGCAAGCAAAATTCTGAATGAGATGAACGACCGGTCACGTGAGGTGTTCCGGCTGATCGTCGAAAGCTATTTGGAAAGCGGTGAGCCGGTTGGAAGCCGTACTCTGACACGGACGTTGTCCGAAAAAGTCAGCGCGGCAACCGTTCGCAACGTGATGCAGGATCTTGAATTTCTGGGATTGCTCGACAGCCCGCATGTCAGTGCCGGTCGAATTCCGACGCAGCAAGGCTTGCGGATGTTTGTCGACGGATTGCTCGAAGTCGGGGATTTGGGACCCGCCGACAGACAGAAATTAGATGAGACTTTAGGCTCTAACGCTGGGGATGTTGGCGGAATGCTGGATCGGGTTGGATCCGCTTTGTCACACGTGACACAAGGCGCGTCGCTTGTTCTGACCCCCAAACATGAAGCGGAAATCAAACATATCGAGTTCGTCTCGTTAGGCCATGACCGGGCTTTGGTGGTTTTGGTGTTTTCTGACGGCCACGTAGAGAACCGGTTGTTTACGCCACCGCCCGGACAGACGCCCAGTTCGATGCGAGAGGCTGCGAACTTTTTGAATGCGTTGATCGAGGGACGCACGATCAGTGAGGTGCGCCGCCAGATGCTGTCTCAGATCGACGCGCGTAAACAGGAAATTGATACGCTTGCACGCGCAATGGTGGAAAGCGGGATTGCTGCATGGGACGGGGACGCTGGCGACTCGGCCCGGTTGATTGTGCGCGGGCGGGCGAATCTCTTGGCGGATTCGGGCGAGGCGGAAGAGCTGGATCGTATTCGGGTCCTGTTTGACGATCTCGAGCGCAAGCGTGATATTGCCGAATTTCTGGAATTGACCGAAGAAGGTGAAGGCGTTCGCATTTTTATTGGTTCTGAGAACAAACTTTTCTCACTTTCGGGTTCCTCTTTGGTGGTGTCTCCATATATGAACGCTGATCGAAAGATAATTGGTGCGGTCGGGGTCATTGGACCTACGCGTCTTAACTATGGACGGATCGTGCCTATCGTGGATTATACGGCGCAACTGGTCGGCAAGCTGATATCCGACCGGAGCTAGAGGGTAAAAGATGGCAGAGCCCAAGAACGAAGATTTTCTAGACGATATCGCAACCGCCGAGGCCGAGGAACTGGCCGAGGAATTCGCTGAAATAAGCGAAGAAGCGTTGGAAATTGATGCCTTGCGCGCGGAACGGGACGATTTCAAAGACAAATTCATGCGTGCATTGGCTGACGCCGAAAACGCGCGCAAGCGTGGCGACAAGGCGCGTCGCGATGCGGAACAATACGGTGGGTCGAAACTGGCCCGTGACATGCTGCCGGTTTACGACAACATGAAACGCGCGCTTGAGGCTGCGACCGACGAGCAGAAAGAAGTTGCTGCCGGTTTGCTGGAAGGTGTTGAACTGACCATGCGTGCGCTGAAGGATGTCTTTCAGAAACACGGGATCGAGGTAATCACGCCCGAAGTGGGCGATCGGTTTGATCCCAACATTCACGAAGCGATGTTCGAGGCACCGGTTCCGGGGACCCGTGCAGGCGATATCATTCAGGTTTCAGCCGAAGGATTCATGCTGCACGATCGTCTGCTGCGTCCGGCGCAAGTTGGCGTGTCGTCGACCCCTGCCAGCTAATCGAACCTTTTTGACAATCACGAGGCGGTCAGGATTTGGCCGCCTCTTTTAGTTTGTAAATCAGGTCCAGCGCCGCGCGTGGCGTTAACTCATCTGGTAAAATGTCATCCAGCATATCTGTGACGGGCGAGTTTTTCGGCGCAGGCGGCGGTGGCGGAGGAGCGGCAGAGAATAACGGCAAATCGTCGATCAGGGCCTTTTGCTTGCCGCCTTCGCGCTCGGTCTTTTCCAACTGATCCAGCACAACACGCGCCCGCGCGACAACTGATGCGGGCAAACCAGCAAGTTGAGCAACCTGCACGCCATAGGACCGATCCGCAGCACCTTTGTGGACTTCGTGCAAAAAGATGACTTCGCCTTCCCATTCCTTGACGGCCACCGTGGCGTTGTCCACGCCTTTCAAGTTTCCGGCAAGCGCTGTCAGTTCATGGTAGTGCGTTGCAAACAGGGCCCGGCATTGATTGGCTGCATGCAGGTGTTCCAAAGTGGCCCAGGCGATCGAAAGGCCATCATAGGTGGCAGTTCCGCGCCCAATTTCATCAAGGATGACCAGCGCACGTTCATCTGCCTGATTTAGAATTGCGGCGGTCTCCACCATTTCGACCATAAAGGTTGACCGACCGCGTGCCAGATCGTCCGATGCGCCGACACGGCTGAACAATTGGCTCACAACGCCGATATGTGCCCGCTCTGCCGGAACGTAACTCCCCATTTGAGCCAATAGTGCGATTAAGGCGTTTTGTCGCAAAAAGGTCGATTTACCTGCCATATTGGGACCGGTCAGCAACCAGATGGCGGCCCCGTCCTCCGCGCTAAGGTCACAGTCATTAGCTATGAATGCGTCACCTCCTTGTTGGCGAAGCGCGTGTTCCACGACCGGATGGCGACCGCCTCGCACGTCGAAGGCGCGTGACGTGTCAACCTGTGGGCGGCCCCAGTTTTCGCCGCGGGCAAGATCGGCCAGCGCAGTCGTCAGGTCCAGCTCGGCCAACCCGCGTGCCGCTTGGTTGAGACGGGCGGCGAGGGAAAGAATTTCGTCAGAAAGCCTTTGATAGAGCCGCTTTTCAATCTCAAGCGCCAGATTGCCAGCGTTCAGAATGCGCGTCTCGATCTCGGACAGTTCGACTGTGGTGAACCGTACCTGATTGGCAGTGGTCTGACGGTGGATATAGGTTTCGCTGAACGGCGGGTTGAGCATTTTTTCGGCATGAGTGGCCGTGGTTTCGATGAAATAACCCAGCACATTGTTGTGCTTGATCTTCAGCGAAGTGATACCGGTGTGTTCCGCGTATTTCTGTTGGAATCCCGCGATGACGGATCGGCCTTCGTCACGCAGGGTGCGCGCCTCATCCAGTTCCGCATCGAATCCCGGTGCGATAAACCCGCCGTCACGCGCCAGAAGCGGTGGCTCTGCAATCAGTGCTTCGTCCAGCAGATTGAGCAAATCATCAAACCCGACGAGGTTTTGTAGTGCAGTGGCCAACAGAACTGGAAGGTCCTGGCCCTCGCAAAGCTCGGCGATCGCGTTGACTTGGGTCAAGCCATTGCGGATTGCGGCCAGATCACGGGGACCGCCGCGTTCTAGAGACAGACGGGACAAAGCCCGGTCCAGGTCCGGAGTCTTGCGCAGGGATTCGCGCAGATCGGACGCGATCAGGCTATCCTCGGCTGCAAAACTTACTGCATCCAACCGGGCGTGAATGACATCCAGATTGCGCGACGGGCTGGACAAGCGCTGTTCCAAAAGCCGCGCACCACCCGGTGTCACGGTCCGATCCACCACGGACAAAAGCGATCCGGCACGACCGCCAGAAAGCGAGCGCGTCAGTTCAAGATTGCGTCGTGTGGCGGCATCAATCTGCACGACCCGGTCTTCGGATTCCTTCAGTGGAGTTTGCAGTAGGGGCAGTTTCCCTTTCTGTGTGATCTCCAGATAGTCGATCAAAGCACCCATCGCGGACACTTCGGCGCGACCGAAACTGCCAAAAGCATCCAATGCACCCACGTGAAACAAAGCGCAGATGCGTTTTTCCGCGGCCGTGCTGTCAAAACTGGCCCGTCCGATGGGTGTCAGTGAAATGCCAAGATCCCGGACCGGTTCGTTCAATGTGTCTTGCGCGCCGTCTGCAACGATTAATTCGGATGGTGCCAATCGAGCAAGCTCTGGGCTAAGCCGTACCGACGTCAAAGGCATCACGTGAAACGCGCCGGTTGAAATATCGGCCCAAGCCAAAGCGGCCTCATCCCGGACCTCTGCATAGGCTGCCAGAAAGTTGTGTCTGCGCGCTTCCAGCAGGGCATCTTCGGTCAGGGTACCGGGTGTCACCAATCGCACGACATCCCGCTTTACGACTGATTTAGAGCCTCTTTTCTTGGCTTCGGCCGGGCTTTCCATCTGCTCGCAAACCGCGACACGAAACCCTTTGCGGATGAGGGTCAGCAGGTAACCTTCGGCTGCGTGGACAGGCACGCCGCACATGGGGATATCATTCCCGTTGTGTTTACCGCGTTTGGTCAGGGCGATGTCCAGCGCCTCGGCGGCGTTGACGGCGTCTTCGAAAAACATCTCGTAGAAGTCGCCCATGCGATAGAACAGCAGGGCGTCGGAATGGGCCTCTTTGATCTCGAGATATTGCGCCATCATTGGCGTGACTGTGGACAAGGCTGATCCCTTCTGGCGTATTCCGGGCGACCTTACAAACCCGGCCCCCGCGACGAAAGGTGAAATCTATTGTCGTTGAGACACAGACGGGCCTAGGCTAAGACGCTAAAGCCCGAAGTTGTAAAGAAACGACATATCCCATGCCCAAAACGAAGATCACCAAAGAAGAGGCACTGGCCTTTCACCTGGACCCCACCCCCGGCAAATGGGAGGTGCAGGCCACCGTTCCCATGACCACACAGCGCGACCTGTCGCTGGCCTACAGCCCTGGTGTGGCCGTTCCGTGTGAGGCCATCGCCGAAGCGCCCGAGACGGCCTATGACTATACCAACAAAGGTAACCTGGTGGCCGTAATCTCGAACGGTACGGCTGTTTTGGGGCTTGGCAATCTAGGTGCGCTTGGCGGTAAGCCGGTGATGGAAGGTAAGGCCGTTCTGTTCAAACGTTTTGCCGATGTGAATTCGATCGATATCGAGCTGGATACCGAAGACCCGGATGAATTCTGCCGCGCTGTCAAACTGATGGGTCCGACCTTTGGCGGCATCAATCTGGAAGACATCAAGGCGCCGGAATGCTTCATCATCGAACAGCGCCTTAAGGAAGAGATGGATATCCCCGTCTTCCACGACGATCAGCATGGGACAGCCGTGATCTGCGCAGCAGGATTGCTGAACGCTTTGCATATTTCTGGCAAGAAAATCGAAGACGTCAAAATCGTTCTGAACGGTGCCGGGGCCGCGGGTATCGCCTGTATCGAACTGCTGAAATCCATGGGGGCAAAGCACGAGAACTGCATCGTTTGCGACACCAAGGGCGTTATCTATCAGGGCCGGACCGAGGGCATGAACCAGTGGAAATCGGCCCATGCGATCTCGACTGACCTGCGGACGCTTGAAGACGCGATGAAGGGCGCGGACGTATTTTTGGGCGTGTCGGTCAAAGGGGCCGTGACGCAGGATATGGTCGCTAGCATGGCCGATAACCCTGTGATTTTCGCCATGGCCAACCCCGACCCTGAGATTACCCCGGAAGAGGCGCATGAGGTTCGCGTAGACGCGATCGTGGCCACGGGGCGCAGTGATTATCCAAATCAGGTGAATAACGTTCTGGGCTTCCCCTACCTGTTCCGCGGTGCCTTGGATATCCACGCCCGCGCCATCAATGATGAGATGAAGATCGCCTGTGCCCATGCGCTGGCGCGTCTGGCGCGCGAGGATGTGCCGGATGAGGTCGCAATGGCCTATGGCAAGTCGCTGACATTCGGGCGGGATTACATTATCCCCACGCCCTTCGATCCACGTTTGATTCACCGCATTCCGCCTGCCGTGGCCAAGGCCGGAATGGATACAGGCGCAGCGCGACGCCCCATCATCGACATGGAGGCTTATGAGCTGAGTCTCAAATCCCGTATGGACCCAACGGCTAGCATTCTGCGAGGTCTGAACGCGCGTGCCCGCGCGGCACAAAGCCGAATGATCTTTGCCGAGGGTGATGATCCACGTGTGTTGCGTGCCGCTGTAACCTACCAACGCTCGGGCTTTGGCAAGGCATTGGTTGTGGGTCGCGCCGATGATGTAAAGGCCAAGCTGGAAGAAGCGGGTCTGGGTGACGCTGTGCGCGAGTTGGAGGTTGTGAATGCCGCCAATACAACGCATCTGGAGACCTATTCGAACTTTTTGTATCAGCGCCTGCAACGCAAAGGCTTTGACCGCAAGGACATCCACCGTCTGGCGGCGCGGGACCGGCATGTGTTCTCGGCGTTGATGCTGGCGCACGGACATGGTGACGGCCTTGTGACAGGTGCCACGCGAAAATCAGCGCATGTTCTGGACAGGATCAACCATGTCTTTGACGCCGATGCCGCGCACGGTGCTGCAGGCGTGACTGCGTTGCTTCACAAGGGGCGGATCGTACTTATCGGCGACACGCTTGTGCATGAATGGCCGGATGAGAATGATCTGGCCAATATTGCCGAACGTTCGGCCGCCGTTGCGCGTCATATGGGGCTTGAGCCACGCGTGGCATTTGTCAGCTTTTCGACCTTTGGGTATCCGGTGTCCGAGCGGGCCGAAAAAATGCACCGCGCACCTGCTGTTTTGGATCAGCGTGGCGTTGATTTCGAATACGAAGGCGAAATGACCGTGGATGTTGCGTTGAACGTGGATCAGCAAGCCACTTACCCGTTCCAGCGTCTGACCGGGCCTGCCAACATCCTTATTGTACCCGCGCGCCACTCGGCCTCGATCTCAACCAAATTGATGCAGGAAATGGGTGGCGCGACCGTGATTGGCCCGATCCTGTCTGGGGTCGACAAGCCGATTCAGATCTGCTCGACCGTGTCGACAGCGAATGACATCCTGAACATGGCCATTCTGGCCTCATGCGATATCTCGGGCAAACCATGACAATCTGGAACCTCGGCTCGATCAATGCGGATATGATCTATGACGTTCCGCACCTGCCGGGACCCGGAGAAACCCTTTCGGCCAACCGTCTGGATCGGTTTTTGGGTGGAAAGGGTGCGAATATGTCAGTGGCCGCTGCACGGGCCGGGGGTCAGATTTCGCATATTGGCGCTGTAGGGTCGGATGGACGATGGGCGCGCGATCGGCTGACCGAATATGGTGTCGATACGCGCTATATCTCAGAGGTCGAAATTCCGACAGGACACGCCATTATCGCGGTGGATGCAGAGGGTGAAAACAATATCATCCTGTTTCCCGGTGCGAACCATGTGATCTCAGCCGCGCAGTTGGGGCAGGCGCTGTCATCCGCTTCGCGTGGCGATTTGTTGATGATGCAGAACGAAACCAACCTTCAGGTTGAGGCTGCAAAGATGGGAACGGAACTGGGCCTGACCGTTTGCTATGCTGCGGCCCCGTTTCAGGCCCAGTCCGTTCAGGCGGTCTTGCCTTACCTCGATTTCCTGATCCTGAACGAGGTCGAAGCGGAACAGTTGTTCGAGGCGACCGGACAGAAGGTGGCCGACCTGAACGTCGAGCACATCATTGTCACCATGGGATCGGATGGTGCGCGGTACTTCCATAACCACCAAGCAGCGGATTTCGCGGCCCATAAGGTGCAGGTTGTCGACACAACCGGCGCAGGAGATACTTTCACCGGTTACGTTCTTGCGGGAATGGATCGAGGGATGCCGATGCCGCAAGCGATTTCACAAGCAAACCGTGCCGCGGCTCTGATGGTCACGCGGCACGGTACAGCTGATGTCATCCCCGATTTGAAAGAGGTGCGCGAAGCGCAGTTCGATTAAGATCCGACGAACGGCGCGTCGCTGCCCCACAGCTGTTTGACACGGTCATCACGGCCACAGGCTTTACGGTAAGCTTTGTAGGCGCTGTGCTGACGTTTGGGGCCAAAGCGGGTAAACACCAGCTTGTTCCCCTTGTAGTAATCCTGATGGTATTCGTCCGCAGGGTAGAATGCGTCCTGCTGCAGGATCGGGGTCACTACGGTCTGACCCAAGGCGCGCTGGGCGTTTGCCTTGGCAGCTTCGGCCAGTGCTTTTTCCCCTGCACCAGAGACGAAAATGGCCGTGCGATAGCTGTCACCCCGGTCGCAGAACTGTCCGCCGGCGTCGGTCGGATCGACGGAGCGGAAGAACATGTTCAGCAGGGTTTCACGGGAAACGCGCGCGGGATCAAACGTGATCTGAACCGCCTCATAGTGTCCAGAGCCACCTTTGGAGACCTGATCGTAGGTCGGGTTTGCGACACTGCCTCCGGTAAAGCCCGAAACGGCTCCGATAACGCCGGGAACGGATTCGAAATCGGATTCAACGCACCAGAAACACCCGCCTGCTACGGTCAGGGTTTCGGTTTCGGCTGCCGGGGCCGGTGCGGCACGCAACAAAGCAGCGATGGTGATCAAAGCAAAAAGAAGCGTCGGTTTGACGTAGTCGAGATAAGCGATGCGGGTCATGGCAGGTCTCCTTCTGAGATTAAGCTGCCCTCTCTTTTCGTCCGGTGCAATCGTCTGACATCGTTTGTAACGCGCTGGTGAGACGAGTTTATCCCAGCAGCTGCCCCAGCTTCATCGCGACCCCCATATTTCCCGAAATCTTGAGCTTACCCAACGCAACCCCGGTCATTGGGTTCAGCTTGCCGGTCAGCAGTTTGGTCAGATTGTCTTTTGAAATTCGGATGGTACAGTCGGTGTCCTGATCCTGTGTCGTGGCCTGATTGTCGGCCAGAACAATGACTCCATCTTCGCCGCAATCGAATTTCAGCGACCCGTCAAAGCTTTTGCCGGTCAGGCCTTTTTGAATTCCGTCAGCGATCTCTTGCAACATGATGTCCTCATTCTTCGGTTTGACATGACGTAAAGGTAAACCGATCAGGCGGGCAAGGATGACCCAACTGGAACTGACGTGACAGTGAATGAAAAAACCCCGGCGCGGATGGCCGGGGTTGTATGTCTTGCAAAAGGCTGGGTTATTTTGAAACGCGCTTGTCGCGGGCCGCCAACAGCTTAAGCCGCAGCGCGTTCAATTGGATGAAACCTGCCGCGTCGGTCTGATCATAGGCACCGGCGTCTTCCTCAAAGGTCACGTGTGCCTCGGAATACAGCGAATGTTCTGACCAGCGCCCGACGGTCGAGGCCAGACCTTTATACAGTTTCACACGAACGGTGCCGGTGACGTGTTCCTGCGATTTGTCGATTGCGGCCTGCAGCATCTCACGCTCGGGCGAGTACCAGAAGCCGTTATAGATCAGCTCGGCATATTGCGGCATCAGCTGGTCTTTCAGGTGCATCGCGCCACGGTCCATGGTGATCGACTCGATACCACGGTGCGCCTCCAGCAGGATGGTGCCGCCGGGCGTCTCATAGATGCCGCGCGATTTCATACCGACAAAGCGGCCTTCGACCAGATCGAGACGACCAATGCCGTGCTTGCCGCCATATTCGTTCAGCTTGGTCAGGATGGTTGCGGGGCTCATCGCCTCGCCATTGATGCTGACCGCGTCACCTTTTTCAAAGCCGATCTCGATGAATTCGGGCTGATCAGGCGCATCCTCGGGGTGGACAGTGCGCTGATAGACGTAATCGGGTGCCATATCGGCGGGGTCTTCCAGAACCTTGCCCTCGGACGAGGTGTGCAGCAGGTTCGCATCGACCGAGAACGGAGCCTCACCACGTTTGTCCTTAGCAATCGGGATCTGGTTCTGTTCGGCAAATTCCAACAGCTTGGTACGGCTGGTCAGGTCCCATTCACGCCACGGGGCAATCACCTTGATGTCGGGGTTCAGCGCGTAAGCTGCCAGTTCGAACCGCACCTGATCGTTGCCCTTACCGGTCGCGCCGTGGGCGACTGCATCGGCACCGGTGGCTTCGGCAATCTCTACCAGACGTTTTGAGATCAGCGGGCGCGCGATGGAGGTGCCCAGCAGGTACAGCCCCTCATACTGCGCATTGGCGCGGAACATCGGGAAGACGAAATCGCGGACAAATTCCTCGCGGATATCCTCGATATAAATGTTCTCGGGTTTGATACCCAACAGCTCGGCCTTTTGACGCGCGGGCTCAAGTTCTTCACCCTGACCCAGATCGGCGGTGAAGGTGACGACCTCACAGCCATACTCGGTCTGCAGCCATTTCAGGATGATCGAGGTATCAAGGCCACCGGAATAGGCCAGAACAACTTTCTTGGGCGCGGACATCTGACTTCCCCTTATTCGTAAGACGCTTGGCCCCTAGCGGGTTTTGAACGTGGGGGCAAGTTATCTGCGTTGACCTGAACGCCGAATTAGGATGAAACATTCACATATAAAACAAGGATTGGTTGAAGGGACAGTTTCAAGATGTTGGGTTTGCAGATTTTCACGCATTCCGTGCGAATGGTTTTTGGAAACCTCAAGCAGGTTCTTCAGATTACCTTCGGACCTGCGATGGTTGCGACGGCCGCAATCGTCGCTTTGTTTCTGCTGTTGGACGTACCACTGGATCAGTTGGATGCGGAAACGGGTGAATTGCCGCCCGGTACATCTTATGCGTCGGTGGTTCTTTTTGTCGCCGGTGTGGTGTTTGTCGCGGTGACAACAGTGTTCTGGATCGCTGTTTCATGGCACCGCTTCATTCTGATGGAGGAATACCCCAGCGGTATATTCCCAACGTTCCGATTCGACAGAATTCTGGCCTATCTGGGACGTATTCTGTTGCTGGGTATTCTTATGGCGATTGCCTTTCTTCCCATGGGGTTTGTTGCGGCCGCCCTTGGTGGCGGGGTGCTGGCACTGGCGGTTATGGCGGTGTACGCCATCTTTTTGTTTGTCAGCTTTTACCGCTTGTCCATAATTCTGCCCGCCGCAGCAATTGGCCATCCGTTGTCACTGGGGGATGCCTGGAACAGCACTCAGGGAACCGCAGGAGCAATCTTCGGACTTTTGGTCGTGAACTTCGTGTTCCAGCTTTTGGTGCAACTGGTTTTCACGACACTGGCGTTAATTCCCGTCCTGGGAATTCTGGCAAGCGTGTTCTTTGGAACCCTGGTGCTGCCACTGATCAACGTCAGTATACTGACCACTATGTACGGCGTGTTCATAGAAAAACGTGAACTGACCTGAGCGCCCGTACACATATGTATTCCTTGCCCTTTCAGCAGTGATGGGGCAGGGACTGCGGCATGACCGATTTCATGACCCGTGCCCGCGCCGCCGAACAGGCGATGCGCTCTGTTTTTCCGGCAACGCCGTTGCAGCGGAATGCCCATCTGTCTGATCGCTATGGCGCTGATATCTGGCTCAAGCGCGAGGATCTCAGCCCGGTGCGGTCGTATAAGATACGCGGTGCGTTCAACGCGATGCGTAAACAGCAGGGTCAGGACCTGTTTGTCTGCGCCAGTGCGGGAAATCACGCGCAGGGCGTGGCCTATATGTGCAAGCACCTCAATGTGCGCGGTGTAATTTTCATGCCGGTCACCACGCCGCAGCAGAAAATCCAGAAAACCCGCATCTTCGGCGGCGACAATATCGAGATCCACCTGATCGGCGACTATTTCGACGACACTCTGGCCGCAGCGCAGGATTGGTGCGCTCAGCAGGGCGGCTACTTTTTGTCCCCATTTGACGATGAAGACGTGATTGAGGGGCAGGCATCCTTAGCCGTAGAAATCGAAGAGCAATTGGGAGGGTTGCCCGATCACGTCATCCTTCCGGTAGGTGGAGGCGGCATGTCGTCAGGTGTGGCGACATGGTTTGGGGATCGAACCCATTGTCTGTTTGTCGAACCCAAGGGTGGCGCATGTTTGCATGCGGCTATGGCAGCGGGTCACCCGGTCTCGCTAGATCACGTGGACAACTTTGTCGACGGGGCAGCTGTTGGTCGGATTGGTGCCAAGCCGTTCGAGTTGTTGAAAGGGCGGCACTTATCTGATGTGCATGTTCTGTCCGAGGATCGCATCTGCACAACGATGATCGAGATGCTGAACGTTGAAGGCATCGTGTTAGAGCCTGCTGGCGCGCTGGCTATCGAGGCGCTGGGCGATATTCAAAGCTTTATTCGTGGTAAGACCGTCGTCTGCGTCACGTCCGGCGGCAATTTTGATTTCGAGCGTTTGCCCGAGGTCAAAGAGCGCGCCCAGCGTTATTCCGGGGTCAAGAAATACTTCATTCTGCGCTTGCCGCAGCGACCCGGCGCGCTGAAGGAATTTCTAGGTATTCTCGGCCCCGAGGATGACATCGCGCGGTTTGAGTATATGAAAAAGTCAGCCCGGAATTTCGGCTCGGTCCTGATCGGTATTGAAACCCGCAAGCCCGAGAACTTTGCAAGATTGTTCGCGCATCTGGACGAAGCCGGGTTCACCTATACCGACATCACCGAAGACGAAACGCTGGCGCAGTTTGTGATCTAGACCAGATTCTTTTCAGCCTCGGCGTGAAATTCTGCGCGCGAGGCGTCGTAAGTGGTGAGAATTGCGGCCAGATCAACATCCATTGCACAACCGGCAGCGGCGGCACGCTCTCCGTCTTGGCAGAGTTTGGAAAATTGCTGAA
This sequence comes from Ruegeria sp. G5, assembly GCF_056533365.1. Taxonomy (NCBI): domain Bacteria; kingdom Pseudomonadati; phylum Pseudomonadota; class Alphaproteobacteria; order Rhodobacterales; family Roseobacteraceae; genus Ruegeria; species Ruegeria sp. G5. The sequence continues at coordinate 118,525 of NZ_JBQFOK010000001.1, forward strand.
ACCCAAGGCTTAGGGCGCTGCCTTTCAGAAAGTGCAGATTCTGTTCCAAATCGATGCGGCCCTTGTCCCTGTTCATGCGCTCAATCACCTCCTGAACTTCTTCCAGAAAGATTTGCACCACCTCGTCAAACTCGCTGGCACCGACTTCGTTCCGCAGCTGTTTGACCCTGCCCCAGTCGATCATGGCGCCCTCTCTTTGGGTATAGCGATAGGTGTTTGATAGCCTTCGACAGGTAAAGGCCCAGTTAAGCTAACCTTTCACCGGTTGTTAAACCGCAGCGCGGTAGGGTCGCCTCAGGTCGGAAAACGCTGCATCGCAGAGGAAACAGGTGGCACAGGTCAATCAGGCAGACGCCAGAGCAGAGCTGGACTTCGGCGTGATCCGAAAGGTGCTGGTCGTGGATGACAGCCGCCTGCAACGCCGCATATTGGTCGCGTCGCTTAAGAAATGGGGTTTCGACGTTCTTGAGGCTGACACCGGAGAAGCCGCGCTGAGTATCTGCGCGGATGATCCACCGGATCTTGTGCTTAGCGATTGGGTCATGCCCGGGATGAGCGGTCTGGAGTTCTGTCGATCTTTTCGGGCCTTGGATTGCAGGCATTACAGCTATTTCATCCTTCTGACATCCAAGAGTGAAAAGCAGGAGGTTGCGCGCGGATTGGATGCAGGTGCCGATGACTTTCTGATCAAACCGCTAGAGGCGGATGAGCTGCGCGCGCGTATTTCGGCCGGCGCGCGCATTCTGGGAATGCAACGCGAGCTGTCCGAGAAAAACCGCATGATCGAAACCGCTTTGGAAGAATTACGCGTGGCCCATGATGCCATCGACAAGGACTTGATTCAGGCAAGGAAAATTCAGGAATCCCTTGTACCCGAATTGACCAGAGATTTCGGGAAGTCCCGGGTCAGCATGCTGCTTAAACCGTGTGGGCATATCGGTGGCGACCTGGTCGGTATGTTTTCACCCGGCGTGAACAGGTTGGGGTTTTACAGCATAGATGTGTCAGGTCACGGGATCACCTCGGCCATGATGACCGCACGATTGGGTGGCTATCTTTCCAGTAAGCACTTCGATCAGAACGTCGCGATGGAAAAGCGTTTTGACAAGTTCTACGCGTTGTTGCCGCCTGAACAGGTGGCAGAGATGCTCAATTGCCGTTTGATGGCCGATGCAGGTGTCGAAGAATATTTCACCATGGTCTATGCCATTGTGGACCTGCGCAACGGACATCTGAAAATGGTGCAGGCCGGGCATCCTCATCCGCTGATGTTGCGCCAGGACGGAACGACTGAGTTTTTGGGCGAGGGGGGCCTTCCCATTGGACTTTTGCCCAACGTCACATTTCAACGGACCGAGACCTACATGCAACCCGGTGACAGGCTGCTGCTGTATTCCGACGGCTTTACCGAGTGCCGTATGGCCGAAGGCGGGTTGTTAGAAGAAGAAGGGTTGCACAAACTGGCAGAGGATTGCGCGCAAGGTCGTGGCGGGACGGAATTTCTGGATGACATGTTCTGGAGGTTGACGCAGGCGATGGTCCCGGACACAGGCATGGATGACGATGTGTCCGCCGTGTTTTTTGAGTTCAACGGAGCTTAGAGCCTCAGCAGGTGGCGCGTCGCGAAATACCGGTCTCCGCCATTGCCCAGCATTTGTGCGGCTTCTGCGCTGTCCATCCAAAGGGCTTCGTGAAAGGGTTCGGTCGGGGGTCCGACGCGACGGACAGGGCGAGCTGTATAGATCAGGCAAACCTTTTCGGCCCAAAGGTCATATTCTGGCATGTAGGTGAATCGGCGAAATGCTCCGACCCGCCGCGGGTCAGCCACGCGCCAACCGGTTTCTTCGAACACTTCGCGATGCAGCGCAGTAATGGGTGATTCGCCGGGATCTATGCCGCCTCCGGGTAATTGCAGATCAGGGCCGGGTTCCATTTGGCAGGTCAGCAAAAGGCTTCGACCTTTGGGTAATAATGCGTATACGCCCACACGCCGTGTGTATTTGCGCCCCGCTTGTGGGGTTTCACCGAACCGTCTGATCATGTATGGCCCCTTACAACCCGAATTGTTCGACCTATATGCTGGCGGTATGCCAACCTGTGGCGTGTAAGGAAACCCCATGTCTCTTGGAACCAAAATCGCGTGGGACGACACCGTCCTGCCCTTTCAACTTGATGTATCGGATATGCGTGGCCGCGTGGCGCGGCTGGACGGGGTGCTGGATGGCATCCTGAAACAGCATGATTATCCGGAAAAGGTTGAAGCTCTGGTGGCCGAAATGGCCCTGCTGACCGCGTTGATCGGCCAGACGGTATCGCTGCGCTGGAAACTGTCGTTGCAAGTGCAGACCAAAGGGGCTGTCCGAATGATTGCCACCGACTACTACGCGCCTAAGACAGAAGGTGAACCGGCCCGAATTCGCGCCTATGCCAGCTTTGACCGTGACAAGCTGACAGATGCGGCACCTTTTGATCAGGTTGGCGAAGGGTATTTCGCCATTCTGATCGATCAGGGTGAAGGCACGCAGCCATATCAGGGCATTACACCCCTGGCCGGAGGGTCGCTGAGCGCCTGTGCCGAGGCTTATTTTGCTCAGTCCGAACAGCTTCCAACGCGGTTTTCGCTGAGTTTTGGAAAATCGACCGAACCGGGTGTTGGTGAACACTGGCGCGCGGGTGGCGTGATGTTGCAGCACATGCCCAAAGCATCCCCGTTTGCGGCGTCAGGCGAAGGCAGCGGTGAAATACTGACCGCCAATGATCTGGTCGACGGAGAAGAGGGTGAGAATTGGGGTCGGGTCAACATCCTGCTGGACACGGTCGAAGACCTTGAGCTGATCGGTCCCTCGGTTGCGCCGACTGACCTGCTTGTCCGTCTGTTCCATGAAGAAAAGCCGCGGGTCTATGACGCCCAACCGGTGCAGTTTGGGTGCACCTGCTCTGAAGATCGCGTGCGCCAGAGCCTTTCGATCTATTCGGCCAAGGACATCGAAAAGATGACAACGGACGAAGGTCAGGTGACAGCGGACTGTCAGTTCTGTGGGGCGCACTACGTGCTGGATCCCGCAACGGTCGGGTTTGATGCAGACGGTGCCTGACGCAACAGAAACGCTGCGGGCGGCTTTGCGCCGCCCCGGCCATGGCTCAAGCGATTTCGATCTCAACCCAGAGACCGTCTTGCCGGAAGGCCGTAAATTGCGCCCGGCAGGTGTATTGGTCCCGATATCGCTTGTGGATGATAGGCCGCGGCTGATTTTGACGAAACGGTCCTCGGCCCTGAAACACCATCCCGGTCAGATCGCGTTTCCTGGCGGCAAACAGGATCAGGAAGATCCCGACGTGACCGCGACAGCCCTGCGCGAAGCACAGGAAGAGATCGGCCTGCCGCCCGAATTGCCCGAGATTTTGGGTCATCTGCCAACGCATGAAACGGTGACGTCGTTTACCGTCACACCTGTTGTTGCCGTTCTGCGCGACAGGTTTGACCCGATCCCCGAGACAGGCGAAGTAGACGAGGTTTTCTCGGTTCCGCTTGATCATGTGCTTGACCCTGCGAATTATATCGTCGAAGCGCGTCGCTGGCGGGGTCAACGGCGGTATTATTTCACGGTGCCTTATGGCCCCTATTACATTTGGGGTGCGACGGCGCGTATGTTGCGGGGGTTGGCCGCGCGGATGAGTGAATGATCAAACTGACGGATAGCTGGGTTTCCAACCCGGCAACGCAGAAAGTATGCGCTGCGCTGGGCGATGCCGGGGCACAGGCTTTGTTTGTTGGCGGATGTGTTCGAAATGCGCTGTTGGGTGCGCCAGTATCTGATATCGACATTGCCACAGACGCGCGTCCCGAAAGGGTTATGGAACTGGCACAGGCGGTTGGGTTAAAGGCAATTCCAACCGGCATAGACCACGGAACGATTACGGTTGTTTCCGAAGGCATCCCGCACGAAGTCACCACTTTTCGCCGAGATGTCGAAACGGATGGACGCCGGGCGGTGGTCGCTTTTGCAAATGACATTAAAGAAGACGCTGCTCGTCGCGACTTTACCATGAATGCGTTGTATGCGCAGGCGGATGGTACGGTTCTGGATCCTTTGAACGGGTTGCCAGATCTGAATGCGCGCTGTGTCCGTTTCATAGGCTCTGCCGAAAACCGAATCCGCGAAGATTATCTGCGGTCACTGCGCTATTTCCGGTTTCACGCTTGGTACGGCGATGCGGATGCAGGTTTCGACGCTGATGCTCTTGCAGCGATTGCCGCCAATCTGGACGGGCTGACCAGCCTGTCACGGGAACGCGTCGGAGCAGAATTGTTAAAGCTGCTGGGCGCGCCCGACCCCGCGCCCTCGGTTGCAGCGATGCGCAGTGCGGGTGTCTTGGCGCAAGTTCTACCGGGGGCCGAAGACCGCGCACTGGCCCCGCTGATTGCGTTGGAACAACAAGCTGGTGTTGGGCCAGAACCGCTTCGGCGATTGGCGGCAATTGCAACGCCCGAGCTGGCCCAAACACTGCGTCTCAGCAAGGCGCAACTACAACGCCTGACCCGAATGCGGGAAGAGGCGGCCGGAAATGCGGGCATTGCCGAGCTTGGGTTTCGATACGGTGAAGAAGATGGAATGCACGAAGTTCTGCTGCGTTGTGCTTTTCTCGAACAACCCTGGACCGAAAACATGCGAGACGATCTGCGCAAAGGATCTGCCGCAGATTTTCCAGTACGCGCAACCGATCTGATCCCCGCGTTTTCTGGCCCTGCGCTGGGCAAAAAACTGGCCGAGCTTGAGGCGCGCTGGATCGCGTCCGGTTTTGCCCTGACCCGCGATGACTTGCTGGGCGGCTAGTCCCGAGTCTCAAAAGGGGATGACAATTTGAATTGTTTGTGGTTACGTGCGCCAGTCACATGAATGGAGGGATGCGAATGTATTACGGGATCTGGGACAGCTAAGGCTGGAACACTTTGACCCGTAGGGGTGGTGTTCTGGCGCCATCTTTCTTCGCATGACTAATTTTCTGCTCAATCGGAGCACTCTCCATGTTTCGCTATTTCGAAAACCTTGTTGACCCTTTTGTTGCCTACAAGGAAACCAATACGCCGCCCACACGGTTGTGGCCGTTCATGTTGGAATATACCCGGCCCTTCTATCGGCTTTTTGCCTGGGCTGCTCTGATCTCGGTTGTCGTTGCGGCGGTCGAGGTGGGGTTGATCTATTACATGGGTCGCGTGGTCGATCTGTTGTCGGGTTCACCGGCTGAGGTCTGGCAATCCCACGGTACGGAACTGATCCTAATGGCCGTGTTTGTTCTGCTGCTCAGGCCGCTGCTTCATGTGGTGGACGTTTTGCTGCTGAACAACGCGATCCTTCCGAATATCGGCACGATATTCCGCTGGCGTGCGCATAAGCATGTGCTGCGTCAGTCCGTCAAATGGTTCGAGAATGATTTTGCAGGCCGCATTGCAAACCGGATCATGCAGACACCTCCCGCCGCAGGCGAAGCCGTGTTTCAGGTGTTCGATGCCATATCATTCTCGCTGGCGTATCTGGTTGGCGCAGCAATTCTTTTGATGGCGGCCGATCCCAGGTTGTTGTTGCCCCTTTTGATCTGGTTCGTGTTGTACGGGTTGTTGGTGCATTGGACGGTTCAGCGGGTTGGGCCCGCGTCCAAGGCAGCCTCTGACGCGCGCTCGGCCGTGACGGGCCGTGTGGTGGACAGCTATACTAACATCCATTCCGTCAAGATGTTTGCCCATGCCGAGCAAGAGTTGGACTATGCGCGCGAAGCGATCGAGGAAACGCGTCGTACTTTCCAACACGAGATGCGGATCTTCACCATCATGGATGCCGTTCTTGTCACCCTGAACGGGTTGCTGATTGTGGGCGTTGTCGGCTGGTCTATTGCGCTTTGGATGCAGGGCAGCGCTTCGGTCGGGGTGGTGGCGGCTGCGACGGCGCTGACTTTACGGCTGAACGCGATGACCGGTTGGATCATGTGGGCCCTGACCAGTTTCTTTCGCCAGCTGGGCGTTGTGGCCGAAGGGATGGAAACGATTGCCCAACCCATTGACCTGCTGGATGCCCCCGACGCCAAACCTCTGAACCTGACCAACGGTCAGATCGACATCCGTGAATTGTCGCACCACTATGGGCGTAAAACCGGTGGGCTGGATCATATCAACCTCACGATCCAGCCGGGTGAGAAGATCGGGTTGATCGGACGTTCAGGCGCTGGGAAATCGACTTTGGTTAAGCTGCTTTTGCGGTTCTACGACGTAGAGCAGGGTGCAATTCTGATCGATGATCAGAACATTGCGCATGTCACACAAGACAGTTTGCGCAGTCGTATCGGTATGGTTCAGCAAGACAGTTCGTTGCTGCATCGTTCGGTCCGTGAAAACATCCTGTATGGTCGACCGGACGCCACAGAAGAACAGATGATCGCCGCCGCCAAACAGGCCGAGGCGCATGAGTTCATTCTGGACCTCCAGGATCCGCAGGGGCGCACGGGTTACGATGCCCATGTGGGCGAACGGGGCGTGAAGCTGTCGGGCGGGCAGCGGCAACGTGTGACCCTGGCACGAGTGATCCTGAAGGACGCGCCAATCCTGCTGTTGGATGAGGCGACATCTGCCCTAGATTCCGAGGTCGAAGCTTCGATTCAGGAAACTCTCTACGGTATGATGCAAGGTAAAACCGTGATCGCTATTGCCCACCGCCTCAGCACGATTGCCCAAATGGACCGGATTTTGGTTATGGATGGCGGCCGGATCGTCGAGCAGGGCGGTCATGCCGACCTGCTGTCTCAGGGTGGGCTTTACGCTCAATTCTGGGCGCGGCAATCAGGTGGCTTCCTGAACCCCGAGGCCGCGGAATGAGGATCGCCGACCTCATAAACCCGTTCAAAAACGTAGAAACGCCCCCGCCGCAATCGTTGGGGGCGTTCATCCGCTGGAGCTTGTCTGGCGCGTGGCCAATGCTGTTTGTCGCGGCGTTCTTTTCGGCCAGTGCCGGGGCGCTTGAGGCGGGAACGGCGTGGATACTGGGCCTTGTGGTCGACATTGCGACCACCAGCACACCAGAAAGCTTTTTCAGCGCTGGCAATATTTGGATGATTGCCGGCGCGGCAGCCTTCTTCATGCTGGTGCGCCCGGTCTTCTTTGGCCTGTCGGCGTTTTCGAACAACTATGTGGTCATGCCCAACATACCACCGCTTGTATTGGCCAAGCTGAACCGCTGGACGCTGGGCCAGTCGGTGACATATTTCGATGACGATTTCGCCGGGCGGATCGCGCAAAAACAGATGCAAACGGCGACCGCTATGGCGTCTGTTGTGTCGGAAACGATCAGTGCGATTGTCTTTGCGATGGCTTCGTTGATCGGCTCTTTGCTCTTGTTAGGCTCTATTCATCCGTTGGTGATGATCCCGTTCGTCGTATGGCTGGGCGTCTATTTTTTGTTGATCCGTTGGTATCTGCCGCGCATTCGCAAACGGTCGGCTGCACGTGCCGGCGCGCGCGCGATGGTTTCAGGGCAAGTGGTTGATACGATCACCAATATCAAAACCGTCAAGCTATTCGCGCATTCCGTGTTCGAGGATCAGGCAGCGCGAGATTCGATGGTGGATCTGCGAGAGCGGTCTTTGGAATTTGGTCGTCTATCGGCCAGCTTTCGGTTCATCCTGATGGCTTTGGCCGGTGTCCTGCCTGTTGTTCTGATGGGCGTAACACTGGGTCTTTGGCAAGCGGGCAATGCGACACCGGGTGATATAGTGGCGGCGGGTGCCGTCTCGATCCGGATATCACAAATGACGGGTTGGGTCAGCTTCACGCTCATGGGGCTGTATTCCAATGTCGGCGAAATCGAAAACGGCATGAAAACGCTGGCAAAGCCAGAGCGCGTCGAAGACAGCCCCACGGCAAAACAGCTGGCGGTGACTGAAGGTCGAATTGAATTTGACCATGTCAGTTTTGCCTATGGCCGCAATATCGGCGGTGTGTCCGGCATCGACATGATGGCTCAACCTGGTGAGAAACTAGGTATCGTTGGCGCCTCGGGTGCGGGCAAGTCAACGTTGGTGTCGCTGTTGCTAAGGCTCTATGATGGGGAAAATGGCGTAATTCGTATCGATGATCAGGATATCGCGCAGGTTACTCAGGACAGTTTGCGCAGCCAGATTGGGATGGTCACACAAGAGACCGCCATGTTTAATCGGTCGGCCCGCGAGAATATCCTGTACGGTCGCCCGAACGCCACAGAGGACGAGATGGTTGCAGCGGCCCGGAAGGCCGAAGCGCATGATTTTATCCTAGGCCTACAGGATGCGCATGGTCGTACGGGTTACGACGCGCATTTGGGTGAGCGGGGGGTAAAGCTTAGCGGTGGACAGCGTCAAAGGATCGCGTTGGCCCGCGCCATCCTCAAGGATGCGCCAATTCTGGTTCTGGATGAGGCGACCTCGGCCCTGGATTCTGAGGTTGAGGCGTCGATTCAAGCGGCGTTGCACAGGGTGATGCAAGGCAAGACGGTTTTGGCCATCGCTCACCGCTTGTCCACCCTAAGTGAGATGGACCGGATCGTGGTTCTGGATCAGGGGCGTATTGTCGAAAGCGGCACCCATGACGCATTGCTTGAAAAGGGTGGGCTCTATGCGCGGTTCTGGCACCGGCAGTCGGGCGGGTTTATTCAGGCCGAAGCCGCAGAATAAGGGTTTTGTTGCATCAAAAGCCCCGGTATCACGCCCGTCATGACGCAGCAGTTTACCATAAACCGCCTTGGACATCAGGGCGACGGCATTGCAGATGGACCGATCTACGCCCCAAGGACTCTGCCTGGCGAAGTCGTCACCGGTGTCGTCGAAGGTCAGGCGTTGACGGATATCCGAGTCGAAACGCCGTCAGATCAACGGGTTAAGGCGCCTTGCCGCCATTACAAAGCGTGCGGTGGCTGTCAGTTGCAGCATGCTGCGGATGGCTTTGTTGCCAGCTGGAAGGTTGAAGTCGTGCGCAACGCTTTGGCGGCTCAGGGGTTGGAGGCGCATATGCGCCCGATCCATACGTCGCCTGCACGCACGCGCCGTCGCGCGACCATCGCTGTTCGGCGGACAAAAAAGGGCACTTTGGCGGGTTTTCACGGTCGGGCGTCAGATACGATCACTGAAATTTCTGATTGCCATCTACTGGAGCCCGATTTGATTGCGGCGATCCCGGTTGCCGAAGCCGTGGCCGTTCTCGGAGGCAGCCGCAAAGGCCTACTTGCCGTTACACTGACCCTGTCCGAAGGCGGGCTTGATGTAGCGGTCAAAGGTGGAAAACCACTGGACGGCCCGTTGGAATTGGCGTTGGCGCAAGCGACCGAGAAATATGGATTGGCACGGCTCAGTTGGGACAATGAAGTCATAGCGATGCGCCACGCGCCGGTTCAACGGTTTGGAACAGCCGCGGTCGTACCGCCGCCGGGCGCTTTTCTTCAGGCAACGAAAGATGGAGAAGAGGCTCTAGCAAAGGCTGTTTTGCAAGCTGTAGGTGGTGCGAAGCGTGTCGTAGATCTATTTTCTGGCAGCGGTACGTTCTCGCTGCCGCTCGCCCAAGGGGCCGAAGTGCATGCCGTGGAGGGCGAGGCCGAGATGACCCAAGCGCTGGACCAAGGGTGGAGACGCGCACAAGGTCTCAAGCGGGTCACGTCCGAGGCGCGGGATCTGTTTCGCCGTCCCTTGATGCCCGATGAACTGAAATCCTTTGATGCGGTCGTACTGGATCCACCCCGTGCCGGTGCTGAAGCACAGGTTTCCGAACTTGCTCAGGCCAAACGACCTGTTATCGCCTATGTCTCGTGCAATCCTGTGACGTTTGCGCGCGACGCAAAAATACTTGTTAACGCGGGATATACCCTTGAATGGGTACAGGTGGTTGACCAATTTCGATGGTCGTCACACACCGAACTTGCCGCCCGGTTTACCCTGAACTCTTAACCCGAACAGGAGAGCACCCGAATGGGGATCACCCAACGCTTGCTGACCATCATTGAAGCCCCGATTTTCGGGAAATTCATCACAGGTGTCATTCTGTTCAACGCGGTGTTGCTGGGGATGGAAACCTCTCCAACAATAATGGAGGTGGCTGGGCCATTGATCGTGACACTGGATAAAGTGTGTCTTGCAATCTTTGTGGCAGAAATCGCGATGAAGCTGATCGCCACCGGACGCAAGTTCTTCACAAGTGGCTGGAATATATTTGATTTCGTGATCGTTGGTATCGCCCTTGTCCCCAGCGCGGGTGCGCTTTCGGTGTTGCGTGCACTGCGTATTTTGCGGGTTCTGCGGGTCATCTCGGTTGCGCCGCGCTTGCGTCGGGTGGTCGAGGGGTTCATCTCGGCCTTGCCGGGGATGGCCAGCGTGTTCCTGTTGATGGCGATCCTGTTTTATATCGGTGCGGTGATCTCGACGAAGCTGTTCTCGTCATCCTTCCCGGACTGGTTCGGCGATCTTGGGTTGTCCGCCTATACACTGTTCCAGATCATGACACTGGAAAGCTGGTCGATGGGTATCGTGCGTCCGGTCATGGATGTTTATCCCTATGCCTGGATGTTCTTTGTACCCTTTATCATGGTCACGACATTTGCGGTCGTTAACCTTTTGGTCGGTTTGATCGTGAACTCTATGCAGGACGCCCATCATGCCGAGGATGAAGTCAAAACCGATGCCTATCGCGATGAAGTGCTAGAGCGGCTGGAATCAATTGAACGCCGATTGATGGAACAGTCGAACAGCAAAAAGTGATTTCAGTTTTTGCAATTTCTGGCATAATCCTTAAAAAAAACAGAGCAGCAGGCAGTGAAACATGGATCGTCGAGCATTTGGATTGGGTGCTGTGGCTACGCTGGGCCTTTCGGCCTGCGCATCAGCCAGCCCACGATTTCTGACTTATGATGGACCCGAAGTGACCTCATTGGTCATCAATAAAGGTGCACGAAAATTATATCTTTTGCACAATGAACATGTGCTTAAGGAATATAAGGTTGATTTGGGCTTTGCGCCTGCCGGGACCAAAACCGAACGTGGCGATGGCCGTACACCCGAAGGTACTTACCTGATTGACCGCCGCAATCCGAACAGCCGCTATCACTTGTCGCTGGGCATCTCTTATCCGAACTCCAAAGATATTGCACAGGCCAAGGCTGCCGGTGTCGATCCGGGCGGCGATATATTTATCCACGGTCAGCCGAATCGCCGTGCAGAGCGTAAGCGCGCAAGCAAAACACCGGATTGGACAGCGGGCTGCATAGCGGTCAAGAACGAAGAGATCGAAGAAATCTACGCGATGGTTAATCGCGGTACGATCATCACGTTGCGTCCGTAGACGGTTTCCAAGCTCCAAACCCGAATTGCATATAGTCGCGTTGGTAGGCCTCCCCTGCCAGCGCTTCGAGTTGCTCGTCGTAGATCTGGGCCAGCGTGTAAGGCGTATCCGCAGCGATTTCTTTGGGTTCAGGTGGACTGGCGTGACCCATCTGTTGGGCCATCTTCGATAGCGCCAAGGGTAATTCATTTTCGCGCAGGATAAGATCCGGCATGGCAAAGGATGCCATCCCTTCCAACACCTGTGCTTGACTGCACCAGACGCCATCCACGCGGACCGGGGTTTGCCCTGCCAGATTCTGGCGCAAGAACACCAAAAATGTCGCAAAAGCTTCGCGATGCTGATCAACTGTGTAGTTTTCGTCGCGCACCTGTCCGGGGATTGGAATTTTGAACCTGTTACGCAGCATATTGCGGATCTTTAGGTATGCACCTGGTTCGGTGCTCAGGATATACCGGCAAAATGCTGTGTGTGCCCTTGCCAACGGGTGACGCAGAACCGTGAATTTTCGATGTCCGGGATGCGCCTGCATCCACCGGCGGGTTTGTTTGCGGTTTTGGTTGATCAACAATTCATCGGGATCAACGCGATCCAGCGCCGCCATCCATTCCCTGATCTGCGCTTCAACTCCGTTGCGAACAGGAAGATACATAAGCGGTGTCTTTGGGCCCGCGACATAGTTCGCTACTGCGGGCCCGCGACGAGGCTCCAGATTGGGTGAGCGGTGCAGATTGAACCGGTCGAACTGGGACAAGGCGGCTTCCATCTCAACCGGGTTCGTGACCTTCTCCAAAGGCGGCTCTGGATTTTGGGGCTTCAGCGTATCATCGAGTGCGGAAAGGCGGCTGTCTATACCCAGCCATTCGGCCAGACCGTTTATCGTGTCCAACCGGTTCAGATCATCATACGAGATGTAGAAAGCTGTTTGTCCCGACGCCTGTAAACGATGCGATAGTAGCAGTTGAAACTGCTCTAGTTGCTCCAGGTATTGTTCAAACTTAGTAGAGTCGAACTCGATCTGCGCATCCCGGCGGCGCTTAACGTTTTTGAGCTGCCACTGCTTGGTTTCACGCGCGATTTGCAGGGAAATGTAGCTGTCCATGGGATTGCGCGTCAAAATGATCTTTGCACAGCGTGGGTCATCCAAAACAGGCTCTAACACACGCGGATCATGCCCATCGAAAAACCGAAACCCGTTGATCTTCCCCGGACCTGAGCGAATGGCATCCAGCAGGGTTGCGGGATCGCTATCTCGTGTTTCCAGTGAGACGCCCAACAGCTCATCCGATTTCAGCCGTCCGATAAAATGCGGATTGAAGGCTTCGCCATGGCTGGTAATCCCCTCCAGCGCGTTCAGGTTGGCCTCAAGCAAGTTGGACCCGGTGCGCATGGCGGCAAGAATGACGAAATAGTCGAACCCGGATTGCATGGCGGCCTACTGCACAAGATACGGTTTACGGTAAGGCTTGGGCTTGCTGCCAAACACGTCATCCACGGGGAAATCGCCCATAAGATACGGGTGCATTCCCTGGTTTTTGAGGTTTTGCAGAAACTTCCCAAAGCCCGTCAGGTCAACCATGGTTGGGGCAGTTGTCAGATGGCTAGGGGCCGACGCACCGATTTCATCCGTTATCGTCTGCAGGGCTTCGATCGGGGATTCAATGAATTCCGCCAAAGACCATGTGCGCACGCGCGCCTTGGTCCAGACCGAGTTCAGGACCTCAAGCTGCTTGGTTTCGATCCGCTGCAGGCGCGCCGCCTCATTTCGTATGTCGCCAAAGTTCAGGTTCTGCCGAAACAGCGGAATAGCCCATGCGCCGGTGATTACCGAAATCTGAGCGTTTCTGTCCCGTGCCAGAAACCAATTTGCGGCTTGCGTGTCGCGCGGGCCGAATTGGAAACACTGCCGTTCACCGCGTGTGTTCCAGATCAGGTTAGACACAAAGGCGGTCGGATTATAGTCGCGCAGCGTCGCGCAATCGCTAAGTGCACCGTTGGTGATTGCCTCACCGCCAGAAAACTCGGCCCTTTCAGGGGCGAACAGATGTCCATGTACACGCGCGCCCGTGGTATCGGCCAACCAAGGCTCGAAGTCTTCGAACAAGTCCGAGAAACCCTGAAATACTGAATACGGAAAGCATGTCAGACCGTTTTCACTGCCGTGTCGCGGAAACCGGCTTTGCATGTACAGGCCATCGCGCCCTCGGGTCCGACGCTCGACCGCCTTAGAGAAAACCCTGTCAATTTTTCCTGGATTGGGCTCGGCCGGTTTCATGGCGCCAGTCTGATCGGTCAGAAAAGCCTGATACAGTCGGTCGGCGTTGTACCAGACCTTGCGGGCGACAAAGCAATCTGACCGACGCAAAAGCTGCAGGTGATCATCATAGAAAATGTGCGGTCGACCCTGAAAGTCGAATTTGGACAAAGTCAGCGACCGGCTTTCGATATGGGTCGAATACAACCGAGCCAGCGTTTGAAAATAGCTCTCATCCGGTATCCAGACCCTGCGAAAATAACGATCATAAATCTTGCGTTTCGGATCCTGAAGAATCGCCGTTAGCGTTTGGCGGGTCAGACACCACCACTGGCTGCCCATATGTGGAACCAGACCTTCGGGAATACGGCGGCGCATCCCCAGCGCACGCTGCACTTTGACATAAGCGTCAAACAACTTGCGGTGCCGGCGCCAAGAGAACGGAAACCGCAGTGTAAAGCGTTCCTGATCCAGCCCACCGATGGTCCAGCTGACATCCGCGGTTGTTGCGCTTTCGATGAAATCCACCCGCGGGCGATGCGATAGGTAATCCACCAGCTCGGCAACCGGCCTGAGCGGCAGGCATGCACCCGACGCGAGATAAACGTGGTGAACATCGGGAAAGCTATCCAACAGCGTTTCGGCTGCAGTTTGCGACGCGGCCACGATGCCCCACCCGCCCCACTGACATGTGTGCCGTTTCGAAAAACGGATCAGCGCGTCATCGGCACAGGATGCAACAAACCGGGAATATTCCGCGTCTGGCACTTTTCGATCCACGTGGATCATAACCGGGCAGCCTGCAGCAGACCAATGGCGGGCGACCTGCTCGGCGCGGTGCAGGGCTGTGTGAACCAGCATGACGACGCCCAGACTGCTCATGCCCAGTTGCCCTTCGACATGAGGCCCAGAATTTCCAGTTGCCGCCAGTTGATGTATTTCTCTGACCACGTACACCAGAAAACCGGCTGTTCATCCAAACCTTGCGCGTAGGCGCGGTACTCGCCGGACCTTCGGTAATGCTGCCCGCGCTCGACCTCTTCCCGGGCTTTGTGGCCCAGAGTGTCTATGAGTTTGGCGTGCAGTAAGGCCCCGCTTGTTTTTTCGCCGCCCCATTCGTCGTAGACCTGATTTAACCCCCGTGGCAGCAGCGAATGGGTCGAGCTGACATAAACATAACGGCGATCCCATTTGACCAGGGGGATCTTGTTCAAAGCCGGGGCCTTCGACGGGCTGTCGCGAAAGAATACCCGAGCCCGCGGCCCGCCTTGAATCCAAAGATTTCCATACTCTGGATTCTTGGTGATCATGTAGTTTCCGGAATCGAACCAGCGTGCGATTTCGAATGGATCCTGACCTTCTTGATAGGGTTGAGCGTCCACCGGCCCACGCGGATACATATCCAACAGCATGGTACCAAAGCTGCGCACGGCGCAACCGTCCAGCCAATCCGTCAGTGCTTGGAGCGGGCGTGTGTCGCAAAACGGGTAGATAAAGAACTCATCCGGGTCGACCGTCAGCACCCAGTGCCCGTGCGCATATTTGCGCAGCAGGTAATTTGACCAGTCCAGTCCGAAGGTCGCGCGTTTGTAGCTGGCATTGGCACGCCAGACCGAGACGTCCGGCTGCGCGGCAAGGAAGTCTCCAGTTCCATCGTCGCTGTCATTGTCCACAAACAAGAAGTGATTGATGCCCAGATTACGGTAGTATTCCAGGAAAAAGGGCAGGCGGATCTTTTCGTTTCTGACCACGCTCATCAGCAGCGTGTCGCGACGTCGAATAGTGCCGGTTTTGTTGGACGTCGCCACAAGCTCACGCCGTTTGCGGACGCAACGCAAAATACGGCGCTTGCGCCGCAATCTCATCCGGTAAGAATCCAACAGGCTCACGTCACTGCCCAACCTTCATCATCTACGCGAGCATCCCCGGGGCCTGGATCAGCCAGAGTGGTGCCGGGTGATCATCGATTTATGCCACTTTTTCATCTATCAAAGCAATGCATTTACAACTTGTTAGCGCGCGTGGCGGAATTCCACTCAATCGCGCCCATCAACCCGATCTGCTGCAATTGTCTGGCACCGGTATAGCGGACGGATTCCGGTGTCCACATTACCGGCTGATTAAGAATGCCGTCGTAGTAGCTGTCGAACTGGGCGGGATCGTGAAAATGCTGGCGACGGGCTTGTTCGACCCGCGACTTGTCGACGATTTCGGGCAGAAACTTGGTGTGAAGCAAAACACCTGACGGCCCGGAGCCATCTGGTCCGTCATAAGCTGCGTTCAAATTCCGCGGCAGGGCAGAATGGCATGAGTTCACATAGGCATAGCGGCGCGACCACCGAACCAAAGGTATCTTGTTCAAAGTCGGAGATCGCATCGGCTGATCGGCAAAAAACATCCGCGCGCGCGCGCCGCCCTGAACCCAGAGATTACCCATCGGCTCCTGTCTTTTTGACCGGTAAGGGCCGGGATCAAACCATTTCAGAATGTCGGTCGGGTCTGTTCCGGGCTCGTAGTGCTGTGTTCCCAATGGACCTTTGGGATACAGATCCAGCATCAATGCACCAAAAGCGTTCTGCCCGCGATCATCCAGCCACGAAGTCAGTTCGCTCAGCGACCGGGTGTCGTGATCCGGATAGATCAGCAGTTCATCTGCATCCACCATCAGGGTCCAGCGGCCGTGCCCGTATCGGATTTGCAACCAGGTCAACCAATCCAGCCCAAAGCGCGATGCCCTGTAGCTGGAATGTGTCTGCCAGAGCGACACGTCGGGCTGATCCAAGAGAAACGCAACCGAACCATCGTCGCTGGCGTTGTCGACAATCAGAAAGTGCCCGACGCCCAGATCTCGGTAATGGTGCAGAAACCACGGCAACCGAGAGGCTTCGTTGCGCAACGTCGTGAACGCCAGCACCGAGTTGGGACTGATCGCAGAGGTCCGGTCCTGCAGGCACGTTATCTGGTGCCGACTGCAAAAAGACCGCCACAACAACCGCCGCCGTTTCAGGCGCAACCGGTATTTCTGCACCCAGCTTATCGAAGGAAGCGTATGGTGTTTCGCACCGGTCACGATGGTCCTATCGTTCGTAATTCCCGTTTTGGTGCCACCGCCATGCATCCGAAATCATCGTCTCTAACGTTGAGCGTTTCGGCGTCCATCCCAACTCATCCCCGGCGCGGACCGATCCCGAGACCAGCTTGGTGCAATCCCCGGCACGTCGCGGTCCGATCGAATAAGGCACCTCACGGTTCGTAACCGATTTCGAATGCCCGATCACCTCCATCACCGAAAAGCCGGATCCTGTACCTAGGTTGAAAATACGGCTGGCCTTGTCTTGCTCTAGCCAGTTCAGGCCAAGCACATGCGCGTCTACAAGATCACAAACATGCACATAGTCCCGGATACAGGTCCCATCGGGCGTGTCATAGTCGGTACCGAAAACAGTCAGACCGTCGCGCTTGCCATCAATCGCGTCCAGCATCAGCGGAATAAGATGTGTTTCGGGGCGGTGGAATTCGCCGACCTCTCCGTCCGGGTCGGCCCCAGCTACGTTGAAGTAGCGGAACACAACGTGTTTCAGGCCATGGGCTGCTTCGAAGTCGCGCAGGATGTCCTCGATCGCACGTTTCGAGGCCCCATAGGCATTCAGCGGAAGTTGCGGCGTGTTTTCGTCTAACACCACGTTGTCATGTTCACCGTAAGTTGCGCATGTCGACGAGAAAACGAAATTCAAACAACCCGCCGCCACAGCCGCTTCGATCAGAGTCAGCGAACCGGTGACGTTGTTGGTCCAGTATTTCCCGGGTTCTGACATCGCTTCACCCACCTGGCTGAGCGCAGCAAAATGCATGACGGCTGCCGGTCGGTACTTGGCGAACACTTCGTCCAAACGGGCGCGGTCCAGCAGGTCACCCTGCTCAAACGGTCCGAATTTGACGGCGTCCTGCCAGCCCGTGATCAGGTTGTCGAAGGTCACCGGCGTATATCCGGCCTGTTTGAGCGCCTTGCAAGCGTGCGATCCGATATATCCGGCCCCGCCGGTCACAAGAATATTGGTCATTGGAGCGTCCAGTAAGTTGTTCCACCTGCGATCAGGCTGGGATGCTGTTTAAGATGTGGCGCGGTGCGATAACAGTGGGAAAGGTCAGTCCAGGCCCATCTCGGCCATCATGCGTTCCAGTTTTGGTACGTCTTCGGGGTTGTTCAACTCCCAGAACTGACGGCCTTTGGCTTCGACCTCGACACACAGAACTTTGCGGCCGTTTTCCATAAAACGCAGTTGCTCAAGCCCCTCAAGTTTCTCCAGTGGGCCAACTGGCCAATTTGGATAAGCAGCCAGGGCGTCAGGACGGTAAGCATAAACGCCGACGTGATGATATACAGGGGTTGGGTCGGCTGCGGCATAGGTCTGCGCGGTGTAGGGCACGACTTCTTTTGAGAAATACATGGCGCTGTGATCCGCGGCAAAAACCGCCGTTGTTCCACCCACGCGCCCGTTTTTGCGATCATTGAGCAAGCTGTTGAGGGCATCGCCATCGCAACGCAGGACGGGTGTCGCAACACCTGCTTGGGGTGCGGCACGCAGCCCTGCAACCAGATCTTCGACAAACCAATGCGGTGTCAGCGGCGCATCACCCTGCAGGTTCACCACGATATCATGTTCTGTGCCCAAGATCGTATGCGCCTCGGCGCAGCGTTCCGTTCCATTGCCGCAGCTTTCCGAGGTCATAACCACTTCGGCCCCGAACCCTTCGGCGGCTTCGCGGATCCGGTCATCGTCGGTTGCAACAACAACACGGTCGATGCCCGAGACAGAGCAGGCCGCACGCCATGATCTTTCCACCAGCGTCATCGCCTTTCCGCTTACCCCCGTCAACGGGACCAGAGGTTTCCCGGGATAACGGGTCGAGGCGTAGCGGGCAGGAATTGCAATCAGTACCGACATCAGGCGTCCTTCAGCTCAACGCCCGGAGCGTAGGCGATAAAGAACGGGTTTGCATAGCCGTCCTTGCCATATGTCAAAGGCGAGTGATCATCGAAACGAACGACTTTCCCGCCTGCGCCTGCCAGAACCGCATGTCCGGCTGCGGTATCCCATTCCATCGTCCGACCGACCCGTGGGTACAGATCTGCCTCGCCCGTAGCGACCAGGCAGAACTTCAGGGATGAGCCCGCGCTTTTGCTATCCTGAACTTGGTATTTGTTGATGTAGTCTTCGGTTGCCTGATCCCGATGCGACTTGGAGGCCACGATCAAAAGCGCCGAATTGTCTGGATTAGACACTGAAATAGGCGACACATCCCCGGCCTTAGCTTTGTCGAGCGCACCGGTCTCTTCAACGGATTGACCATCGGCCTGTGTGTAGAACATCCGTCCCTTGGCGGGGGCATAAACGACACCACGGGTTGGTGTACCGTTTTCCACCAGGGCGATGTTCACGGTGAAATCGCCACGGCGATTGATGAATTCTTTGGTGCCGTCCAGCGGATCAACAATCAGGAACGTATCACCTTTTTCTGAATGCGAGGCGGCCTGTTCTTCAGTTATCAGAAGAATGTCGGGAAACGCATCACGCAATCCGGCCGAGATCAGAGCGTCGGCGGCCTCGTCAGCTTCGGTCACGGGGCTGGCATCCGATTTGACTTTGACGTCAAAGTCGTCTGCTTCATAGATCCCCATGATCTTGTCGCCTGCTTCCAGGGCCAGACGTCGAATGACAGGGATGAGGGCGTCGTAAGTCACAAAAATGCTCCGTTCCGATGGTTTGTTGATCGAAAAACCTGACGGCCTTATGATGTGCCGGTTACGGAACGGCAAGAAATTCGTGACAGATTGCGGGCAAATCGACAGGAAAGAACACGCAGTTGTTTTATTTTGAGCGAAATCGAACCCTTCTGGGTGGCGCGTTTACAACCGCGGAATTGGTGTTTCACGCAGTGGTGCGCAGTATCCGCTCGCAACGCTCGAATGCCGTTCTCGCCGTTGTCATGAATATCGTTCAGATCGTCGCGCTGGTCGTCGTGTTTTACCTGATCATGAGCCTGCTTGGGCGGTTCACGGGTGTGGCCAAAATACGGGGGAACGCGATCCTGTTTCTGCTGTCAGGGATCTTTTTGTTCATGACCCATATCAAATCCGTAACCAGCATGGCGGGGGTTGCGACCGGGAACAACCCGATGATGCTGCATTCACCGATGAACATGATGGTGATGCTTTTGGCGAAAGCGTTTGGAACGCTTTACACGCAAGTGGTTTCCATTCTGGTGATCTTGTTTGTGGTTCATGTCGGGGTCGAACCCCTGGAAGTGCAGTATCCGGGTGGCGCATTTTACATGCTGATATTGGCGTGGTTCACCGGCTGTTCAATCGGCGTGGTTATGATGGCACTGAAGCCGTGGCTGCCAACTCTGGTTGAAATTTTTACAAATGTTTACAGGCGATTAAACATGATCTTCTCGGGCAAGATGTTTGTCGCAAATGCGCTGGGCGGGTTCACGTTGACAATGTTTATCTGGAACCCGCTATTTCACATTATTGACCAATGCCGCGGGTTTGTGTTCCGCAACTACTATCCGCGCAATACGAATTGGGAATACCCGCTTTGGGTGGGTATCATTCTGTTGTTGATCGGTTTGCTGGGCATCTTCTTCACCCGGCAACACGTCTCCCAAAGCTGGGGTGCCCGTCGTTAAGTGGCTACGCGCAGCGTCAGGTTGATGCGCCCGCCCTTTGGCAGCAGCTTTGATGAGCCGAAGCGGATGCGGTCGACCCCATGATAGGTCAGGCGCGCGGGTCCGCCCATCACGACCACATCACCTGAATTCAGCCAAATGGACTCGGTTGAACCGCCACGCGTGTTACTCCCAATCCGAAACAACGCATCATCTCCAAGCGAAATGGATAAAACGGGCCATGAGAAATCCGCCTCATCCTTATCTTGGTGCAAACCCATTCTGGTGCCTTCGCCGTAATAGTTGATAAGACAGCAGTCCGGTTCGCGCTCAGGGCTGGCAAGATCGCGCCAAATCGCGAGGATCGGCTCCGGTATCGCGGGCCATGCCATGCCTTTGGGGTGTTGATTTTGGTATCTGTATCCACCTCGGTCTGACACCCAGCCCAAAGACCCGGCCGAGGTCATCCGCACCGACATTTCCTTGCCCGAAGGCGTCACTGGTCGAAACAACGGCGCAGATTTCAGAATCGGGCGAAGCAGTTCAATCAGACGGGTCTGTTCGGTTCCATCCAGATAAGCTTTTCGGATTTCAAAATCCCGCAAAACCAGCCGTGTCATCCAAGATTCCCCGATCCTTACCAAAACCTTGCAAAAAAGGCCGCAGATTCCCGAAAACCTGCGATTTACACCGCTTGCAGGCTTTTGGTCTCGCCCTTATATACGCCGGGACGCGTGATGGTGTAGTGCTATCGCGCACATCAGATCGGGGGCGGGTGCCATAACGGGTCCGGACCTCGGACATCGCCTTGAAGAGAAAGGGATTGAACATATGGGTAAAGTAATCGGGATTGACCTCGGGACCACGAACTCGTGCGTCGCGATCATGGATGGTTCGCAGCCGAAGGTCATCGAAAACGCCGAAGGGGCGCGGACCACGCCCTCGATCGTCGCCTTCACCGAAGATGAGCGACTGGTCGGTCAGCCTGCAAAACGTCAGGCGGTCACCAACCCCGACAACACGATCTTTGGCGTCAAGCGTCTGATCGGTCGTCGCGTGGATGATGCCGAAGTCGAAAAAGACAAGAAAATGGTGCCGTACAACATCGTCAATGGCGGTAACGGCGACGCGTGGGTCGAAGCCCGCGGTGAAAAGTACTCCCCAAGCCAAATCTCGGCCTTCACTCTGGGTAAGATGAAGGAAACCGCAGAAAGCTATCTGGGTGAGGAAGTTACGCAAGCGGTCATCACTGTTCCGGCATACTTCAACGACGCCCAGCGTCAGGCCACCAAAGACGCCGGTAAAATCGCCGGCCTCGAAGTGCTGCGGATCATCAACGAACCGACAGCCGCCGCTCTGGCCTATGGTTTGGACAAGGAAGAAACCCAAACCATCGCGGTTTATGACCTTGGTGGTGGTACCTTCGATGTGACCATTCTGGAAATCGACGACGGTTTGTTCGAGGTCAAATCGACCAATGGCGACACCTTCCTGGGTGGTGAAGACTTTGACATGCGCATCGTCAACTACCTGGCGGATGAGTTCAAAAAGGAACACGGTGTCGATCTGTCTCAGGACAAGATGGCTCTGCAGCGTCTGAAAGAAGCCGCCGAAAAAGCCAAGATCGAGCTGTCCTCGACCTCGCAGACCGAAATCAACCAGCCGTTCATCTCGATGGGCGCAAACGGTCAGCCGCTGCACATGGTCATGAAGCTGACCCGTGCCAAGCTGGAATCGCTGGTTGGCGATCTGATCAAAAAGTCGATGAAGCCCTGTGCCGCTGCTCTGAAAGACGCGGGTCTGTCGGCTGGCGACGTGGACGAGGTTGTTCTGGTCGGTGGTATGACCCGGATGCCCAAAGTCATCGAAGAGGTCACCAAGTTCTTCGGTAAAGAGCCGCACAAAGGTGTGAACCCGGACGAAGTGGTTGCCATGGGCGCCGCCATTCAGGCCGGTGTTCTGCAGGGCGATGTCAAAGACGTGGTTCTGCTGGACGTGACCCCGCTGTCGCTGGGGATTGAGACGCTGGGCGGCGTATTCACCCGTCTGATCGACCGCAACACCACGATCCCGACCAAAAAGTCTCAGGTCTTCTCGACCGCCGAGGACAACCAGAATGCCGTGACCATCCGCGTGTTCCAGGGTGAGCGTGAAATGGCCGCGGACAACAAGATCCTGGGTCAGTTCAACCTTGAAGACATCCCGCCCGCACCGCGCGGTATGCCTCAGATCGAGGTGACTTTTGACATCGACGCCAACGGCATTGTCTCAGTTTCGGCCAAGGACAAAGGCACCGGCAAAGAGCAGAAGATCACCATCCAGGCCTCGGGCGGCCTGTCCGACGAGGACATCGAAAAGATGGTCAAGGACGCCGAGGAAAACGCCGAGGCCGACAAGGAACGCCGCGAGCTGGTGGACGCCAAGAACCAGGCGGAAAGCCTCATTCATTCGACCGAAAAGTCGATGGAAGAGCATGCCGACAAGGTCGACCCAACCACCATCGAAGCAATCGAGCTGGCGATTGCCGCACTGAAGGACGAGCTGGAAACTGAAAACGCCGACAAAATCAAGTCTGGCATCCAGAACGTGACCGAGGCCGCGATGAAGCTGGGCGAGGCCATCTACAAGGCACAATCTGACGAGGCCGAGGACGAACCGGCCGCAGCAGATGCCGCGCCGGGCGATGATGACATTGTCGATGCCGAGTTCGAAGATCTGGACGACGACAAACGTAACTAACGGGTAACCGGGCCAATTTGGGCCGGTCCGCTCGCCGGGCCGGCCCGATTACGTTGAGGCAGAAGGAAATACTGATGTCAAAACGCGACTACTACGATGTGCTCGGCGTATCCAAGGGTGCATCGGCGGATGAGATCAAGAAGGGTTTTCGCAAGAAAGCCAAGGAATTGCATCCTGACCGCAACAAAGACAACCCGGATGCAGAGGCGCAGTTCAAAGAAGCCAACGAAGCCTATGACGTGTTGCGCGATGCCGAGAAAAAGGCCGCGTATGATCGCTTTGGCCATGCAGCTTTCGAAAACGGTATGGGTGGCGGCGGTCGTCCGGGCGGTGGATTCGGCCAGGGCGATTTCTCCAGCGCGTTCTCAGACGTATTCGACGACCTGTTCGGCGATTTCATGGGTGGCCAACGTGGTGGCGGCGGCGGACGTCGCGCTGCGCGTGGATCTGATCTGCGCTATAATCTCAGGGTCTCTCTGGAAGAAGCGTTTGCCGGTCTGCAAAAAACCATCAACGTTCCGGCCGCAGTGGCGTGTTCAGCTTGCGATGGATCCGGTGCCGAAAGCGGAGTTGAACCGACAACCTGCCCAACATGTTCGGGCATGGGTAAAGTACGCGCACAACAGGGTTTTTTCACCGTTGAACGCAGCTGCCCGACCTGTTCAGGCTTGGGTCAGATAATCAAAAACCCATGTAAGTCCTGCGGGGGCGCGGGTCGTGTTGAAAAAGAACGCGCACTGTCTGTCAACATTCCGGCGGGTGTCGAGACTGGAACGCGTATTCGCCTTGCGGGTGAAGGCGAAGCCGGGATGCGCGGTGGCCCTCCGGGCGATCTTTACATCTTTGTCGAAGTGTCCGATCACAAACTGTTCGAACGCGATAGCGTGAACCTGTATTGCCGTGTACCCGTCAGTATGGCCAAGGCGGCACTGGGTGGGTCGATTGAGGTTCCCACAATTGACGGCGGCAGAGGCCGCGTACAAATCCCGGCGGGCAGCCAATCCGGTCGTCAGATGCGTTTGCGTGGCAAAGGTATGCCCGCGTTGCGCGGTGGCGGCATAGGCGACATGTTCATCGAATTGGCTGTCGAGACACCGGTCAACCTGACAAGCCGACAAAAAGAACTGCTGCGAGAGTTCGATGATCTGGGCGAAGATAACCACCCAGAATCAAAAAGCTTTTTTTCGTCGGTTAAGTCCTTCTGGGATGGGATGAAAGGCTGAAAAGTGACGCTAGATGGGGGCGCTGCCCCCGCCGCGACAAGCCGCGACTCCCCCGGGATATTTAGGGCCAGATGAAGCAGGGGATCCATTCTTCATCTGGCTAAAAATATCCCGGAGCGCGAGGCAGAGCCTCGCAAAAACCCCTTGATTATTTACGCGTCGCCTGAGATGTTCCGCGCAACCGTTGGGGTGCCCTGTCTACAGGGCTGAGAGGCGCTTGCGTCAACCCATCGAACCTGATCCGGGCAATACCGGCGGAGGGAACGGTCTTAAATACCAAACAGACGTTTTCCATCCCGAGTTGCCCCCTAAAACCGGAGCGGCGACATGGCGTCTATCGCATTAACCATAGCAGGGTCAGACAGTGGTGGCGGCGCTGGAATCCAAGCCGATCTAAAAGCCATGTCATCGCTGGGGGTTTATGGATCCAGCGTCATAACGGCTGTGACAGCCCAAAACACCAGGGCCGTAACTGCTGTGCATGGTATCCCGCTAGAGGTTATTGCTGCGCAAATTCACGCAGTTTTGGATGATCTAAATGTGACGGCCATCAAGATCGGCATGTTGGCGACCCCGGAAATCATCCAAACGGTTGCGGAATCCATCGTCTCATTTGAAGGTCCAATTGTGTTGGACCCGGTCATGATCGCGAAATCAGGCGATGCTCTTTTGGCGGAAGAGGCCGTTCAGACGCTGCGCGAGGTAATGCTTCCGCGCGCCACCGTACTTACGCCGAACTTACCGGAAGCTGGCTGTTTGCTGGGTGTACTAGAGGCTGCAGGTCCGGATGAAATGAAAGAACAAGGTCAGGCGCTATGCGCGTCGGGCGCCAGTTCTGTACTTATGAAGGGTGGGCATGGTCGCGGCGAGGTTTGTCATGACCTTTTGATCGACAACACTGGCCTTGTGGCAGAGTATTCAGCGCCTCGACACCAAACGAAGAACACACATGGCACTGGCTGCACGTTGTCCTCGGCGATTGCTGCTGGGCTTGCCAAGGGGTTGTCGGTCGAGGCCTCTGTCGCTGAGGCTCACGACTATCTGCAGGGCGCTATAGCGCAGGCAGACGCGCTTGACATTGGTAAAGGTCATGGGCCTGTGCACCACTTTCACCGGTTTTGGTCCGCGTGACGGTCTGGACGGTCATAGGCTCCGGAGTCGCCGGACTTGCTGTCGCAAGCGAACTTGTGTCCCGTGGCGCGCAGGTGCAGGTTTTTGATCCAGGCGGACCACCTGGGGCGCATGGGTGTTCGTGGTGGGCCGGTGGTATGCTAGCGCCCTGGTGCGAATATGAGAACGCCGAAGAACCCGTGTTGCGATTTGGTCAGGCTGCTTTGGATTGGTGGGACGCCCGCACGCAATTGCACCGTCGTGGAACTTTGGTTGTCGCCAACGCGCGTGACCTGCCGGACCTACGCCGGTTTTCCCGCAGAACCGAAGGTTTCGACAGCGTAGATCAGTCAAAAATCCATGAGTTAGAGCCTGATTTGCACGGTTTCTCTAACGGTTTGTTTTTTTCGAACGAGGCCCATCTGGATCCGCGTCAGGCTTTGCTGGATTTGTATCGCCAGTTGCAAGATCAAGGCGTCCTCTTTCACCGAAAGCTTGCCCCTACCCGGTTACAGAATGTCGTTGATTGTCGGGGGCTGCACGCCCGAGAAACACTGCATGATCTGCGCGGTGTAAAGGGCGAGATGCTGGTAATCCGTTGTCCGGACGTCACCCTGACCCGACCTGTGCGCCTGCTGCATCCGCGCATGCCGCTCTATGTCGTGCCGCGTGGCGATGGCGTCTACATGTTGGGCGCAACAATGATCGAATCCGAGGACAGCAGCCGCATTACTGCCCGCTCGATGCTGGAATTGCTCAGCGCGGCTTATGCGTTGAACCCTGCTTTTGGTGAGGCTGAAGTGTTGGAAATCGGTGTCGATCTGCGCCCGGCGTTCCCCGATAACCTGCCTAGAATCCGACGGCTTGGGCATACGATCTATGCGAATGGCTTGTATCGCCACGGATACCTGTTGGCCCCTGCGCTGGCGCAAGGCGTCGTGGATCTGGCGCTTGAGAACAAACACTCGGAGATGGTCGATGAAGATCGTGCTTAATGGTGAGCTGCGCGAGGTGCAGGCAGAAACCTTGTCAGATTTGCTGACCGAATGTGGCTTTTCCGGCCGCGTCGCTACAGCCGTGAACGAGGAATTCGTGCCCTCGGGCCTGCGCATTGCTCATAAACTGGCAGATGGCGACCGGGTCGAGGTCGTCGCACCAATGCAGGGGGGCTGATGATGAAGATGTTTTACGGAACCGAACTTTCCAATCCTCTGATGTTGGGTACCGCGCAATACCCCAGCCCGGCGATCCTGGAGCAAGCCTTCCGCCAAAGCGGTGCGGGCGTTGCCACCGTTTCGCTTCGGCGGGAATCGGGGGCGGGTCAGACGTTCTGGCAGATGATCCGCGATCTGGGCGTCCAGGTGCTGCCCAATACCGCCGGGTGCCACACCGTCAAAGAGGCAGTCACCACAGCCCATATGGCGCGCGAAGTGTTTGATACTCGGTGGATCAAACTGGAATTGATCGGCCACACAGACAGTCTGCAACCGGACGTATTCCAGCTGGTCGAAGCCGCGCGTATTCTGACTGACGATGGGTTTCAGGTATTTCCCTACACAACCGATGATCTGATCGTCGGTGAACGGCTTTTGGCCGCTGGGTGCGAAGTTCTGATGCCTTGGGGTGCGCCAATCGGATCGGGCCGCGGGTTGAACAACGAATACGCCCTGCGCGCCATGCGGGCCGAATTCCCGGATGTTCCGCTGGTCATCGACGCAGGCATCGGCCTGCCCAGCCACGCGGCCCACGCGATGGAGTTGGGTTTTGACGCCGTTTTGTTGAACACTGCGGTCGCCCGTGCCGGAGATCCCGTATTGATGGCCAAAGCAATGATGCGCGCGATCGAAGCCGGACAACTGGCCCATCAGGCTGACCCGATCGAGGCAAGAGATATGGCCGAGCCTTCGACCCCTGTCATTGGCAAGGCGTTTTTGTCATGAAACTGGATCGTTTTTATCCGATTTTCGATCACTCGGACTGGTTGCAGCGCATGCTGCCATTGGGTGTGAAGCTGGTACAGCTTCGGGTGAAAGATCAGCCTTTTGACGTAGTGCGGGAACAGATTTCCGTATCTCAGGAATTATGCAGGGCGCATGGGTCGGTTCTGGTTGTAAACGACTACTGGCAACAAGCCATCGATCTGGGATGTGACTGGATTCACCTGGGCCAGGAAGATCTGGACGAGGCTGATCTGAAATCCATTCGAAAAGCGGGTCTAAAGCTTGGCGTTTCGACCCATGATGATGATGAGCTTGAGCGCGTTCTGGCCATGGACCCGGACTATGTCGCGCTGGGTCCGGTCTATCCGACCATTTTGAAAAAGATGAAGTGGCATGAGCAAGGATTGCCACGCGTGACCGAATGGAAAGAACGAGTGGGGGATATACCGCTCGTTGGTATCGGCGGGATGAGCGTCGAACGTGCGCCCGGCGTACTGGACGCAGGTGCGGACATCGTTTCGGTCGTAACAGACATCACTTTGAATACCGACCCCGAGGCGCGCGTGCGTGAATGGATTGAGGTCACCCGATGAGCCGATATGCGCGTCAAACCCTGCTGCCCGAACTTGGGCCCGAAGGGCAGGCACGCCTGTCGTCGGCCCGCGTCTTAGTGGTGGGTGCGGGTGGTTTGGCTGCGCCTGTTTTGCCTTTGCTGGCAGGTGCAGGCGTCGGTCAGATCACGATTGTGGATAGCGACACAGTGGATCTGTCGAACCTGCATCGCCAGACCTTGTTCACCGAGGCAGATTGCGGACAGCTCAAGGCTGACGTTGCCGCCCAACGGTGCCGTGCCTTGAACGGCGAGATCACGATCCATGGTCTTGAGCAAAAGCTCACGAGTGACAACGCTCCGCATCTGGTTGCGCAGGCGGACGTGATCCTCGATTGCGCAGATAGTTATGCCGCCAGCTATATCTTGTCGGACACCTGTCTGGCGCAGGGTAAACCTTTGATCAGCGCCTCGGTTCTGGGGATGACGGGGTATGTCGGTGGATTTTGCGGCAATGCGCCCTCGCTGCGGGCGTTGTTCCCGGATGCACCGGAAAGCGGGGCCAGCTGCGCCACTGCAGGTGTATTGGGGCCGGTTGTCGGCGTCATGGGCTCGATGCAGGCGCAGATGGCACTGAACCTGATCTTGGATCTGTCGCCATCCCCTTTGGGTCAAATGGTACAATTTGATGCGCGAACTTTGCGCAGTTCCAATTTTCGGTTTGATACTGCACCCGAGCCAAACAGCTGTTTCCGTTTTCTTTCGACCAGCCAACTTACACCCGATGACCAGATCATTGAGTTGCGCGGCGAAGACGAAGCCCCCAAGCCTGCGCACCCGAATGCGCAGCGGGTAGAGATGAATGATCTATCCAGTTTAGACCCTAAAAATGGAAAAAGACTGGTCTTTTGCTGTGCAACCGGCCTGCGGGCTTGGCGCGCGGCTGAGCAAGTACAACCGAATTGGCCGGGCGAGATCGTCCTCGTTGCGGCCTCAACCTCGTGAATGAAAAGGAAACGCAAGACATGAAAAAACTGATCACAGCTATCTCTTTGCTGGCTGCTGCACCGGCATGGGCCGAGGACAAGATGACCGTTCTTTTGGACTGGTTCATCAACCCCGATCACGGTCCGATCATTGTTGCGCAGGAAAACGGGTACTTCGCGGACGAGGGTCTTGAGGTCGAGATCGTACCGCCTGCCGACCCTTCTGCACCGCCGCGTCTGGTGGCTGCTGGTCAGGCCGATCTGGCAGTGTCCTATCAACCTCAATTGCACCTGCAAATCCATGAGGGCCTGCCGTTGAAGCGTGTGGGTACACTGGTCGCGACTCCGTTGAACTGCCTGTTGGTATTGGAAGACGGCCCAATCAAATCGCTGGCTGATCTTAAGGGTAAGAAAATCGGCTTTTCGGTCGCCGGCGTCGAAGAGGCGATCCTGACGGCAATGCTGAACGCACATGGTGTGTCGTTGGACGACATTGAGATGATCAACGTCAATTTCTCGCTGTCACCGTCTTTGATGACCGGTCAGGTGGATGCCGTCATCGGTGCCTTCCGGAACTTTGAGTTGAACCAGATGGATATTGAAGGTGTAGCAGGCCGCTGCTTTTACATCGAAGAAGAAGGCGTGCCGTCTTACGACGAGCTGATTTACGTCGCCAATCCCGAAACGATGGACGCCGACAAAATCGCCCGGTTCCTGGCCGCGACCGAAAAGGCCACTCAGTACATCGTCAATAACCCAGAAAAAAGCTGGGAAATCTTTGCGGGCACGTCGACTGAACTGCAGGATGAGCTGAACGCGCGTGCGTGGGTCGATACTCTGCCCCGGTTTGCTCTGCGTCCGGCGGGTTTTGACGCAGGCCGTTACGCACGCTTTGAGGCGTTTCTCAAAGACAGCGGTATGATCGACAGCATTAACCCAGTCAGCGACATCACCATTGATGTGACCGCGCAATGAGCGAGTACGGCAAAGCCTTTGGCCTGATGCGTGACGCCGCACAAGGGCCGTGGCGGGATTATACCCGTCACGCCTTTGTCGAAGGTATGAAAGATGGAACACTGCCACGCGCTGCGTTTCTTCATTACCTGCGGCAGGATTATGTGTTCCTGATCCACTTTTCGCGCGCGTGGGCGCTGGCGGTTGTAAAATCGGAAACGCATTCCGAAATGCTGACGGCTGTGGGTACAGTGAATGCGCTGGTCGCTGAAGAAATGCAGCTTCATATCGGTATCTGCGAAGCGGCCGGTATTTCCCAGGAAGAGCTGTTTTCCACCCCCGAGCGGGCGGAAAATCTGGCCTATACGCGGTTTGTGCTCGAAGCTGGTTATAGCGGAGATCTGCTGGACTTGCTGGCGGCACTTGCGCCTTGCGTCATGGGATATGGCGAAATCGGCAAGAGACTGGCTTCCGAGGCGACATCCGAGACCTATCGGGATTGGATCAACACCTATGCCGGTGAGGACTATCAAGGTGCATGCAAGGCGGTTGGAGAGTTGCTTGATCAGGCTCTAACACGGCGTATTGGTGCAAATTTCGAGGCTTCTCCGCGCTGGGAACGCCTTTGCCAAACCTTCCGCACAGCGACGGAGCTAGAGGTTAATTTCTGGCAAATGGGTCTGACGCCATGACCCAAGCGCCCGATCTGACCATCAGCGGACAGGCAAGCATCGGCGGGGCGCTGTTGTTTGCGCCTTTGTCCTTGACGCTTGAGGCCGGGCAATGGACTTGCTTGCTGGGTGGATCGGGCGTTGGAAAAACCACGGTACTTCGATTGATCGCGGGTCTGGATACCGGGGCCGAGTTCAATGGTCAGATCGCGGCAAGTGATGGTCAGACGGTGCCAGACCGGGTGGCTTACATGGCGCAGGACGACCTGCTGCTGCCTTGGGCGACCGTGGCCCAGAATGTCTCACTTGGCGCGCGCC
Organism: Ruegeria sp. G5; assembly: GCF_056533365.1. Taxonomy (NCBI): domain Bacteria; kingdom Pseudomonadati; phylum Pseudomonadota; class Alphaproteobacteria; order Rhodobacterales; family Roseobacteraceae; genus Ruegeria; species Ruegeria sp. G5. The sequence goes on from NZ_JBQFOK010000001.1 coordinate 149,286, forward strand.
TGAGAGGCGAAAAAGTTGATCAAGAGCGTCGCGATCGCCTGATCCACCGGATGAGGTTGCAGGATCACATGACCAAGAAACCGTCAGAGCTGTCTGGCGGACAAAGGCAACGTGTGGCTCTTGCCCGTACGCTGATGGAAGACCGGCCTATTGTGTTGCTGGATGAACCGTTCTCAGCTCTGGACGCGCGCACGCGCGCTGATATGCAAGACCTTGCGGCCGAGGCACTGCAGGGGCGAACCGTGTTGCTTGTCACCCATGATCCGGGTGAGGCCGCGCGGCTGGGCCAGTCGATCGTCGTAATGACGGCACAGGGCCTGACCCCATGCGCACCACCTCAAGCACCCGCGCCGCGTTATGTGGATGATCGTGAAACCCTTGAGACGCAAGGTGCGCTTCTGCGATTGCTGAGAGAGGCCGCATGAAGGTGCTTTCCGCCATTGCCGCGACGCTTTTTGCGTTGGCCGTCTGGCAGACCATTGTCAGCCTAACCGGTTTGCCTAAGTTCATTCTGCCGGGGCCTGCACTGGTTGCTGAAACATGGTGGCAGAACCGGTGGGTGATTGCTGAACACACATGGATCACGGCGGTTGAGGTTGTGATAGGCCTCGCGCTTGGAACGGTTCTGGGGGTCATTACAGCGCTGCAATTGGCCAATTCTCGGGCGGCGCGAGTTTTGGTTCAGCCGATGCTTGTGTTTACGCAGGCACTGCCGGTTTTTGCGCTGGCACCGTTGCTGACCCTATGGCTAGGCTATGGTCTGTGGTCCAAAGTCGCGATGGCGGTTCTGATCATATATTTCCCAATCACCTCATCCTTTTTTGACGGGCTGATGCGTACGCCTGCGGGTTACTTGGATCTCGCGCGCACTATGCAGGCCAGTCCCCGCTCTGTCCTATGGCACATCCGTATTCCGGCGGCCTTGCCATCATTGGCCTCGGGGATGCGACTGGCGGCGGTATATGCACCCATCGGGGCAGTGATCGGAGAGTGGGTTGGCTCGTCACAGGGGCTTGGCTATCTGATGTTGTTGGCCAACGGTCGCGCCAAGACAGACCTGATGTTCGCAGCGATGCTGACGCTGGGTGTGTTTTCAATCTTGCTGCATTTGGTTGTTCGCAAGGCGACAGCCCGCATGGCGGGCGAGATGCGTTAACCTTTCAGAAACTGATTCTGCGCCACTGTAGTTTCATGACACAGGACGCCTTTGCCGAAGCCCCAATGCTGTTTGAAACGGACGAAGCGCCGGCGCAACCGCTGCCGACTGGTCGGTTACCCTCCTACATCAAAGACCATCGCAAGCGGTTGCGCGAAAGGTTCATGTCAGGTGGTTCGGCAGCAATCCCGGATTATGAGCTGTTGGAGCTGGTCCTGTTCCGCTCTATCCCCCGACAAGATGTGAAGCCGCTTGCCCGATTGCTGCTGGATACTTTTGGTGATTTCAACCGGGTTCTGACGGCGCCAGAAGAACGGTTGCGTCAGGTCAAAGGTGTCGGCGACTCGGTCATTACCGATCTCAAGGTGCTTGAGGCTTGCGCCCATCGAATGGCCCGCGCGCGCGTGATGCAACGGCATGTGATCTCGGGTTGGGATGCGCTGCTGGATTACTGCCACACCACAATGGCCCATCGCGAGATCGAGCAGTTTCGCGTGTTTTTCCTGGATCGAAAGAACGTGCTGATCGCGGATGAAGAGCAGGCAAAGGGAACTGTGGACCACGTCCCTGTCTACCCACGCGAAGTGGCCAAACGGGCGCTAGAGCTGAACGCTTCGGCCATTATTTTGGTTCACAATCACCCCTCGGGCGATCCAACCCCCTCGCAGTCGGATGTTGATATGACCAACCGGATTCAGGATGCCTGTCTGGCGCTTGGGCTGACACTGCATGATCACCTGATCATCGGAAAATCAACCGAGCTGAGCTTTCGGTCATCAGGCTACCTGTAAACCTTATTCAATCCAGACTTCGACACGGCGATTGACCTTGCGGCCCCATTCGGTGTCATCGCAAGCCATTGGCATAGCCTCACCAAAGCCGTCCACACTCAGCTCGACGCTGTCGGGCAGGGATGTCTCGATCGCGGCCAGCACGGCATTGCGCACCGTTTTCGCGCGCAGGAGTGCAATTCTGGCATTTGCCCCAGCTGGACCATCCCCGTCACTAAAGCCGACAAAAACAAGGTTGCGCGTATTGAATTCCCCGGATTCCAGTAACTGCGCGAGCTGCCTTATGTTGGATCGCGATTGGGCATCGGGTCGGGATGATCCAGCTTCGAACCGGAAGGACAAAGACAGCCGGGATTTGTGCCGAAGCGTTTCGATCATGCGCTGCAATTCGTCCAGCCCGACCTCAGCCCCACCTGATGCAACCGCATTTGCCAGCCGGTTTCCTTGCAGTCCGATCGGCATTAACTCGGGCGCTTGATCGACAAAACCGGCGTCGCGAATTGCCAGCTGTGCCGGCGCGCTTTGGGTATAAGCCAGAAACTGGCGGGCAATTCTGGGTAGGCGGCGATTGGGCAGGTACAAGAACATGGGCGAAGTCAGAGGGTAGTCTTCGGTTTTGATGGATTGCCGCGTCGCCCCTAGCGCATGTCCACAGCCTCCGGTCAGGGACAAAGGCCGTGCTGCACCAGCTTCGGCCTGGCTGACGATGCCAAGCGCGAACGGGTCATCCGCCACCGTGCGCACCAAGACCGAGCTGCGATCATGCCGGATCACACCGTCAGACAGTGCCGCGCCTGCAGGGCCAAGCAACTGATCTTCGACCCCCTGCGCAAGGCCCGAACCCTCGTCCGGTAAATGCACAGAGAGGGGAGCATCGGGCCCGCCAAGATCGGACCAGTTCGTAATGTCTCCTGCAAGGACAGCGACAAGATCGGACGGCGAAATCTGAGCCAGCGGGTTATCCGGCGCGACGATCGGAACCAGTGCGTCCAACGCGATCACGCGGGACCGACGCGACCCGACCAGATCGCCCAAGCCAGCAGATTGGGCGGCGTCCTGTTCGCTGGGGCGAACTTCGCGCAAGGCCATAACAATGTCCGCGTCGTTTGCAATGAAATCTGCGAATCCTTGCCCTGTTGTGCCCGGGTAGAAATAAAAGCGCGCCAACGGCGCCGCACGGTCCGGCTTCTTCAGCTCATAGAAAAATCTGTCAGGTGTTTCGCGGTTGGGTTTGGCGGACAACCCCTCTTGCCGCGCAAAGCCTACTATCAATGCAGGGAGTACTTTTTCGGCCATCGCGGACGAGCCGGAAAAATGAATTTCGGCAACAAAGTCCGTCAGGCTGGGGCAAGCGAGACCAGAACAGGTCACCCCGGACCCGTCGACTGTGAGTTCACCAAACCGGGTTTCCAGACGATAGAATTCACCGTCAAAGCTCAGAAGGTTACCCACCACTTCGACCTCGCCGTCATGCGAGGTGAGTGTGATGTCTTGCGCGGATGCGTGACACGCGCATGCCGCCCAAAAAAGTGCAGCTGCCGCTACACGCAAATTGATCATTAGAAGCCCGAGCCTGCCTTGGTTTTAGTTTGCCGCGATTGTCAGGTCTTCGAGCAGATTATTCAACACCAGAAACTGACCGGACTGCGTGCAATCCGGCAATGTCAGCGACAAATCGCGTGAGCGCAAAGGCAGGTCGCCACGCAGTTCCATGGATTGCAGGTTCAGTTCCTGACCACAGTTGATTCCGGTTACTTCTGCTTCGACCGACAAAGCGATCGAGCCTGATTGCGCCGACTGAGCCGCAGGGTAGGAATAGACCTGAATGTTTTGGGCGTCGTCCAGTCCCGCCTGGCCCAGGTGCACTACGGTTCCAATGCCTTGCGTTTCGGGGTCCGCGGATACGTGGCCCTTTCCACCATAGCTGGCCCCGAACTCCAACGCGTGGATCTGCAAGTCGGTGTCACCCTTCCATTGCAGAACAACCCGGTCGTAGTAGGCGATTTCGGGGATGTGGGTGGTTGCGACTGTTCCGGTCTGATCATCAACCGAGATCAGAAAGATCGCGTATTCTGTCAATGCAGGTATCGTCAGATCCAGTGCGCCATCTTCATCTGTGGTCTGAGTCACGGTCAGTCCGCTGTGATGTACTTCGATCCGCTCATTGCCGTGGCAGGGGGCTTTGATGGTCAGATGTGCCGCGGCACCAGGAGCGGCTATCGCGCGGGCACTGATGGCACAGTTTGACGAACCAGAGGGGGCTGGCTGGCCTGCTTGCACAACACGTCTTTGGGTTTCCACGCTTGCATCAATACTCGAAGCCGAGGAGGTCAAAACGATACTGTCGAGCCCATTGATGCCGGACGCCTGATAAGCAGCCGCATTCGAAGCCACCTGCGTGCCGTCCGGCTGCGCAGGCGTTCCATTCTGCATGAGGTAACCAATTGCCAGGGCGCAAGCGACAGTGCCCCCCGTGGTCACGTAGTTCTTGATTACAAACAAAACACCCTCCCCAGTTGAAGGAGCGAGTCGGATGTTTACGCCGAAACACGGCCAATATGTGGCCGTGTAGCGGACTCATTGTGTCTGAATTGGGGTTATGTCAGGTCAGTCTGCCGTGGCAATGCTTGAACTTTTTACCTGAACCACAAGGGCATCTGTCGTTGCGGGAAGGGTTGCCCCAGGTCTCTGGATCATCCTCAACAAAGCCGGGACGCGGATCACCCGATGCTTCGGCTTCAGCCACCGCTTCTGCCTGACCGGCCGCCTGGTCGACTGCTTTTTGCGCCTGAGCCTGTTGCGCCTGCATTTGCGCAAGCATCTCGCGCTGTTCCTCTTCGGTCAGCGGGCGAACGCGTGACAGTTGCTGGGTGACAGTTTCACGCAAGGTATCCAGCATGGTTTCGAAAAGCTGGAAGCTTTCGTTCTTATATTCGTTCAATGGATCGCGCTGGGCATATCCACGGAAACCGACGACCGACCGCAGGTGTTCCAGCGTCAGCAGGTGTTCACGCCACTTGCTGTCGATTGTGTTCAGCAAGACCTGCTTTTCGATGTTGCGCATGTTTTCGGGGCCGAATGCGGCAGCCTTTTGCGCCATCATCTCATCGGCGGCTTTGACCAGACGCTCGCGCACCTGTTCGTCGTCCACGCCTTCTTCTGCTGCCCAGTCCTGCACAGGGGCGTCGATGGTCAGCTTGTCTTTGACGGCCTCGTGCAGACCATCCGTGTCCCACTGGTCGGCGTAGGATTTCGGCGGCATGTATTCGTCAATCAGATCGTCGATGACCTGTTCACGCATGTCCGACACGATCTCGGACAGATCGTCCGAGGACATGATTTCGCGTCGCTGGCTGAATACCACCTTACGCTGGTCATTCATCACGTCATCAAACTTCAGAACGTTTTTGCGCATGTCAAAGTTGCGGCCTTCGACCTTGGATTGCGCGCGTTCCAGCGACTTGTTGACCCAAGGGTGAACGATGGCCTCGCCCTCTTTCATACCCAGAGTGGTCAGAACCTTGTCCAGCCGTTCCGAGCCGAAGATACGCATCAGGTCGTCTTCGAGGCTCAGGTAGAATACGGTACGGCCCGGGTCACCCTGACGACCCGAACGACCGCGCAACTGGTTGTCGATGCGGCGGCTTTCGTGGCGTTCCGACGCCATCACATAGAGACCGCCGGCAGCCAACACCTTTTCTTTCTCTTCGGCGTGGTTCGCCTCTTCTGCTGCGCGTAGCTCGGCCGGGTCGGCCTCAGGGTTTTCGGCCAGCGCCTTGAGGACCTTCATCTCGACATTGCCGCCCAGTTGGATGTCGGTACCACGGCCAGCCATGTTGGTGGCGATGGTCACCGCACCCAGGCGGCCTGCATCGGCAACGATCTGCGCCTCTTGCTCGTGTTGGCGGGCGTTCAGAACGTTATGTTCGATCCCCTCTTTTTGCAGCAGTTGGCTCAGCAGTTCGGATTTTTCGATGGACGTGGTGCCCAGAAGGACCGGTTGACCCTTTTCCTGCGCCTGTTTCGTCTCTTCGATCATTGCGCCGTATTTCTCACCAGCGGTGCGGTAGACCTGATCATCCTCGTCCGCGCGTGCGATAGGCTTGTTGGTTGGTACTTCGACAACGCCAAGGCCGTAGATTTCCTGAAATTCCTCAGCTTCGGTCAGCGCGGTACCTGTCATGCCGCCCAGCTTGTCATACAGGCGAAAGTAATTCTGGAATGTCACACTGGCCAGTGTGACGTTTTCAGGTTGGATCGGCACGCCTTCCTTGGCTTCGATTGCCTGGTGCAGACCCTCTGACAGTCGGCGTCCCGGCATCATACGACCGGTGAATTCGTCAATCAGCACCACGTTCCCGTCCCGAACGATGTAGTCCTTGTCGCGCTGGAACAGCTTGTGCGCGCGCAGGCCCTGATTCACGTGATGAACCACTGTTGTGCTTTCGGGATCGTACAGCGAATGACCTTCAGGAATGAGCCCGGCCGCCAGCAGCTGTTGCTCCAGAAATTCATTGCCTTCATCGGTGAAGGTCACGTTGCGCGACTTTTCATCCAGTGTGAAGTGATCTTCCTGCAAGGACGGGATCAGCCCGTCGATCGAGGTGTAAAGATCCGACCGGTCCTCAGACGGGCCCGAAATGATAAGCGGCGTCCGCGCTTCGTCGATCAGGATCGAGTCGACCTCGTCCACAATCGCGAAATTGTGGTGCATCTGATAAATCTCAGCCAGGTCGGCTTTCATGTTGTCGCGCAGATAATCGAAGCCCAGTTCGTTATTTGTGGCATAGGTAATGTCACAGGAATAAGCGGCTTTCTTTTCGGCATCCGGCTGACCCGACCAGATCACACCTGTGGTCATCCCAAGGGCACCGAAGACTTTGCCCATCCATTCCGCGTCACGTTTGGCAAGGTATTCGTTCACGGTGACCACGTGTACACCTTTGCCGGTCAGCGCATTCAGGTAGGCGGGGAAGGTGGCGACCAGCGTCTTGCCTTCACCGGTCTTCATTTCCGAGATGTTGCCCTGATGCAGGAATGCGCCGCCCATCAGCTGCACGTCAAAGGCGCGCAGACCCAGTGCCCGTTTCGCGCCTTCGCGCACGTTGGCGAAGGCTTCTGGCAGAAGATCATCTAGGCTTTCGCCATCAAGTGCACGTTTGCGCAGCTCGGCGGTTTTTTCGATCAGACCGTCATCGGACAATTTCTCGAACTCGGGCTCCAGCGCGTTGATCTTTTCGATCAGGGGGCGGGTCGCCTTGATCTTGCGGTCGTTCGGTGTTCCGAACACCTTTTTGGCGAGCGTTCCGAGTCCCAGCATGTTCACTCCAGCGGATCTGTTCTTGTCTTGGTTGCGACAGGCTTGCCCACCTTGCGCGCAACCCATAGATACGGGGGGTGAAAGGCGGCCCTGTCCAAGGCTTCAAAGCGATGTAAGCGGCAGGTTCTGAAGTGTCAACGCTGCGCCCTGTCGCGGCAAGAAAATAGGATGATTCCATGCCCAAAGGCCTCACTTTTCTGCCATCTCTGGCGCTTGCTGCCGTGATGGCCCTGCCACTGGCCGCCGAAACCCAGCCCGATGCCGACACCGTGATCGCGCGTGTGAACGGGGATGAGATCACTTTGGGTCACGTTATCGCCACCGTGGCGACGTTGCCTGCGAATTATCAGCAGATCGAAGACGACGTTTTGTTCGACTTTATTATCGAGCAGTTGATCCAGCAGCAGCTACTGGGTCAACAGCAGGACGCGTTGACCAAGCTGAATGCCCTTGCCCTGTCGAACGAGACGCGATCGCTTTTGGCTGTGCAAACCGTGAATGCGCTGGTGGGTGATGTTGTAACCGACGAAGCCATTCAGGCCGCTTATGACGCCCAGTATGCTGATTACGAGGGCGAGGATGAATTTAACGCAAGCCACATCCTGGTTGAAACCGAAGATGAGGCTAAAGAAATCAAATCTCAGTTGGACGGTGGCGCCGATTTCGCTGAGTTGGCGCAAGAGAAATCCACCGGCCCCTCGGGTCCCAACGGCGGTGCGCTGGGCTGGTTCGGCAAAGGTCGGATGGTGCCAGAGTTCGAAAATGCAGTTGTCGCGCTGGAAAAAGAGCAGGTATCCGATCCGGTTCAGACTCAATTCGGCTGGCACGTGATCATTCTGAACGACACGCGCAAAACCGAAGCGCCTGATTTGGCTGCCGTACGGGATGAACTGTCGCAAAATCTGCAAAACGAAGCGATCCAGGCCCGTATTGACGAACTGACACAGGCCGCACAGATCGAGCGCCCCGAGATCGAAGGTCTGACGCCGGGCATCGTACGGCAGCTGGATCTGATTCAGGAGTAACCCCCCGTGGCAACGATTACCAAGGTCTCGCCGCTGGCTCCTGCGGCATTTCCAGATTTGCCTGCGATTGACGGTGTGCGATTTGCCACCGTCGAGGCCGGTGTCCGCTATCAGGGGCGCACGGATGTTATGCTGGCGGTATTGGACCCCGGCAGTTCGGTTGCGGGGGTGTTCACACGCTCTGCCACACGCGCCGCACCAGTGTTGGATTGTCAGGACAAGATCGGTGGGGACAACACAGGTCCGGCGGCGATTTTGGTGAACTCGGGAAATGCCAACGCTTTTACCGGGCATTACGGGCAAACTTCGGTGTCCGAGGTGACCCAAGCTGTTTCCAAGGCCACGGGTGTTCCGGTCCAGCGGGTCTTCACCTCTTCGACGGGCGTGATTGGTGAACCACTGCCGCATGATCGCATTCTTTCCCAGCTTGAGGCCTTGAAGGCAGGCCTGAGTCGCCACGGAATCGAAGACGCGGCGCGTGCGATCATGACCACCGACACCTTCCCGAAAGGGGCGTCGGCGCAGGTCGAGATTGATGGCAAAACAGTCTCTATTGCGGGGATTGCCAAAGGTTCGGGGATGATTGCGCCGGATATGGCGACGATGCTGGTCTATATCTTTACCGACGCGCAAGTCGACCAAACCGCACTGCAGGCCATGTTGGGCGCGCAGACAGATCGCACCTTCAACTGTATTACGGTCGACAGCGACACATCGACCTCTGATAGCTTGCTGCTTTGTGCAACCGGGGCGTCCGGTGTTGACGCGACAGGCAACACAGCCTTCGCGCAGGCACTTGAGACGGTGATGCTGGACCTTGCGCAGCAGGTTGTGCGCGACGGTGAAGGCGCCACGAAATTCGTAGAAATTCGTGTGACCGGGGCAGCCTCGGACGCGGACGCCAAGGTGCACGGTCTGGCGATTGCCAACTCACCACTCGTAAAAACGGCGATCGCAGGCGAGGACCCGAACTGGGGTCGCGTCGTCATGGCCATCGGCAAATCCGGTGCCGCCGCTGACAGGGATAAGTTGAGCATTTCTTTCGGTGACATTCTGGTCGCCGAGAAAGGCTGGGTCAGCCCGGACTACCAAGAGGAAGACGCAGCCGCCTACATGAAGGGCCAAAACCTCGTGATCGCTGTCGACATTGGGCTGGGTGAGGGCAAATCCACCGTTTGGACCTGCGACCTGACCCACGGCTATATTGAGATTAACGCGGATTATCGCTCGTGAAGACTGTGTTAGTGTCTGCTGTTGCTCTGATCGACATCGAGGGCCGGGTCCTTTTGGCCCAACGCCCGGAGGGTAAATCCATGGCCGGTCTGTGGGAGTTCCCGGGCGGCAAGGTCGAGCCTGGCGAAACCCCCGAGGTCGCCCTGATCCGCGAACTGCACGAGGAACTGGGCATCAACACCTGGGCCTCCTGCCTCGCCCCCCTGACCTTCGCCAGCCACAGCTACGACGATTTCCACCTGCTGATGCCGCTGTTCGCCTGCCGCAAGTGGGAGGGCATCCCTCAGTCAAAAGAAGGTCAGGCGTTGAAATGGGTGCGGGCGAATGATCTGCGGAATTATCCGATGCCTGCGGCGGATGTGCCGCTGATCCCGATTTTGCGGGATTGGTTGTAAATGCGGAGCATAAAGTTAGCCTAGGGCCGGATTTGCGGCAAATACAGACAGGGCGTATTGGGGTGGTTTTCTGGAATGTCCAAGATTGATTTTTCCAAAATAACTGTGGCCGAACGCAGCAGAATCGCAAAGCGTGCGCGGCGCAATATCGGTTCTGAGATTACGCTTATCCTTTCTGCTGGTTTTGCCGCATTGATGGTCGTCTTGTTTTGGTTTGGTGACCTTACGTTCTTACCTTTAGCCGAATTTTTGCAGATACGCCCAACGGTCGTGTGGGTATTGTTAGCGGCGCTCTTGGCTATTGCCATCGCTTGCGTCCATGGCTTGATCGGATCGAGAAGGATCGCTTTGGCTCGACATCTTGAGTTTGAGTTAAGTCAGTTCGAAGAGGCCAAAAAGAAAGAAGAACAAGATATGAAAATCATGTCGATGAGAGAAACGGATTAGGGGCACTACAAGCTGGGCTTTTGAAAGACATTTTTGTTTCGCGGCCAATTTGTCATGACAAATTTTAGGAACTCTCTCTTCAACTCCTGTTACAATTCGTAAGAATTGAGAAAACATCAGGCAAAACTTGCTGCTGATCGTGTCACTGTCCCTGATGGGGCATTGGCGTTCGGGCCTTGGTCCGAGTCCGCCATTTCCGGCCCGGGGAGGGGCCGGATGGGGAGGAGAAAGAGATTGGCTCAGACGCAGTCGGGCGCAGAAGGGATGACCTCTCTTCCGGCGCTGCTATACCGCAATGTCACTCAGTTCGGGGACGCTCCGGCATATCGGGAAAAGGAATTCGGGATCTGGCAATGCTGGTCCTGGGCCGAGACGGCCAAGGAAATCCGGTCCATTGCGCTGGGGTTCCTGGAACTTGGCGTTGAGAAAGGCGACCATATTGCCGTCATAGGCCGCAACCGCCCGGCCCATTACTGGTCGATGGTCGCGGCACAGATGGTTGGGGCCGTTCCGGTGCCGCTGTATCAGGACTCGGTAGCGGAAGAGATGGCCTATGTTCTGGAACATTGCGGCGCGAAATACGTTGTTTGCGGGGATCAGGAACAGGTCGACAAGGTCATCGAGATTCAGCAGGGGCTGCATCAGGTCAAACACATCCTTTATACCGACAAGCGCGGGATGCGGAAATACGACCACAGCCAGATGAACGCGCTGGACGACATTATGGCTGAGGGCAGCGCAGGCCATGCGCGGTTTGATGCGGAACTGGACAAGCGTATCGCCGCGATCACCTATGACGATACCTGCGTGATGCTCTATACCTCGGGCACGACGGGCAAGCCCAAGGGCGTAGTGCTGTCGAATCGCAATGTCATCGAAAGCGCCAAGAACTCGGCCGAGTTCGATCATCTGACCCGGAATGAAGACATCCTGTCCTATCTGCCGATGGCATGGGTGGGTGATTTCATCTTTTCCATCGGTCAGGCTTATTGGTGCGGCTTCTGCGTGAACTGCCCCGAAAGCGCCGGCACGATGATGACCGACCTGCGCGAGATCGGGCCGACTTATTTCTTCGCCCCGCCGCGGGTGTTTGAGACGCAGCTGACCAATGTGATGATCCGGATGGAGGACGCGGGCAAGTTAAAGCAGCGCATGTTCCGTCACTTCATGGACCATGCCAAAAAGGTTGGTGGTCAGTTGTTGGACGGCAAGCCGGTGGGCTTTGGCGACAAGCTAAAATATGCGCTGGGCAACATGCTGGTCTACGGCCCGCTCAAGGACACGCTGGGTTATGGCCGGTTCCGCGTCGGGTATACGGCAGGTGAGGCAATCGGGCCTGAGATTTTTGATTTCTATCGGTCTTTGGGCATCAACCTGAAACAGCTTTACGGCCAGACCGAAGCGACCGTATTCATCACCGTGCAGCCCGATGGCGAAGTGCGGGCGGATACGGTGGGTGTTCCCGCACCGGATGTCGAGTTGAAGATCGACGATAAGGGTGAGATTCACTACCGCTCGCCGGGTGTATTTGTTGAATATTACAATAATCCGGACTCGACCGCCTCGACCAAGGATGCCGAAGGGTGGGTCGCCACTGGTGATGCTGGGTTCATCGAGGAAGATTCGGGCCATCTGCGGATCATCGACCGTGCCAAGGATGTGGGTAAGATGGCTGACGGGTCGATGTTCGCGCCCAAATACGTTGAGAACAAGCTGAAGTTCTTCCCGGATATCCTGGAAGTTGTTCTGTTCGGAAACGGCAAGGACCGCTGTGTGGCTTTCGTCAATATTGACCTGACTGCCGTAGGAAACTGGGCAGAACGGAACAATGTTGCATACGGGTCCTATCAGGAACTTACGGCGCATCCCCGCGTGCTAGAGACGATCAAGTCGCATGTTGAAGAGGTCAACAAGTCTGTCGCCGCCGATGAAATGCTGTCTGGCTGCCAAGTGCATCGGTTCGTTGTTTTGCACAAGGAACTGGATGCTGACGATGGCGAGATGACCCGGACGCGCAAGGTCAGGCGTGGTTTCGTCGAGGACAAGTTCGACGACATCATCGCAGCGCTTTATGACGGGTCGTCCAGCGTGTCGACCACGACTGAAGTGACTTATGAGGATGGCCGAAAAGGATCAATCAGCGCGACGCTTGAGATCGTGGATGCGCCGGTTTTCCCGGTCGCCCATCACAAGGTTGCTGCGGAATGAGTTTCATTTTGCCAGCATTGATAGTGGCAGTTTCGATAATGGTTGGCGTTGGTATCTCGTTCTACATCTCGGAACGGTTTTCGAACTTTGTTTCATTGTTCTGTAGTGCATTCATTGGTGCAGCCGTTGGCGGAATGTGCGGTTTAGCATATCCCGAGAGAGGATTCGGCGAATACATCGTGCTTTGTGCAGTGATCTTTATGCTTTTGAACGTGTTTGTGAGATGGGTCGGCGATGTTTGAGTTGCTGAATTTTCCGGAAGGTCAGAAAGATGCTTGATAATTCCGAAGGATATATCACCGAAGACGGCCGTAAGATCGGCGGTGTGGTGATGGAGATGAAGAACATCACTCTGCGGTTTGGCGGCGTGGTGGCGATCAAGGATATCTCGTTCGACATTCGAGAAGGTGAAATCCGCGCCATTATCGGGCCGAACGGGGCCGGGAAATCCTCGATGCTGAACGTGATCTCGGGGTTTTATGTCCCGCAGGAAGGTGAGGTCTGGTTTCACGGATCCAAGCGCCCGCCGATGCGGCCCTTTGAGGTGGCGCAGCAGGGCATCGCGCGGACGTTTCAGAACATCGCTTTGTTCGAGGGCATGAGCGTTTTGGACAACGTCATGACTGGGCGGTTGGGGTTTATGAAGACGAACATTTTCCAGCAGGCCTGGTGGAAGGGTAAGGCCGAGGCGGAAGAGACGGAAAACCGGGAAGCCGTGGAAAAGATCATCGACTTTCTGGAAATCCAGCACATTCGCAAGACGCCTGTATCTCGTCTGCCCTACGGATTGAAAAAGCGGGTCGAACTGGCGCGCGCATTGGCGGCCGAACCCAAGCTGCTGCTGTTGGACGAGCCGATGGCGGGAATGAACGTCGAAGAAAAAGAGGACATGAGCCGCTTTGTTCTGGACGTGAATGATGAGTTCGGCACCACGATTGCGCTGATCGAGCATGACATGGGCGTGGTGATGGACCTGAGCGACCGCGTTGTGGTGATGGATTACGGCCGCAAGATCGGCGACGGCACACCCGATGAGGTGCGTAACAATCAGGAAGTCATCGACGCCTATCTGGGGGTGAGCCATGACTGAGCATCTGACAGACGTGAGAGGGGGCGGACATGCCTGATCAGCTGATATTCGCGATGGAGGTCATTCTGAATGGCCTGATGGCCGGGGTCCTTTACGCTCTGGTCGCGCTGGGCTTTGTGCTGATCTACAAGGCGTCCGGAATTTTCAATTATGCACAAGGGGTTATGGCGCTGTTTGCGGCTATGACCCTTGTGGGTATCATGAACGGGCAGGTGCCTTTTGCACATCTGATCAACGCCACGTTCGGAACGCATGTTCACCACTTTGGCTGGAACATACCCGCGCTGTTGGCAATTATTCTGACAATGGCCGTTATGGTCCTGCTGGCCTGGGCCGTGCAGCGCTTTGTCATGCGACATCTGGTTGGGCAAGAGCCCATCATCCTGTTCATGGCAACGATTGGCCTGGCTTATCTGCTGGAAGGCGTCGCAGACCTCATGTGGGGCTCTGAGATCAAGACGCTTGATGTTGGTCTGCCGCAGGGCATTAACCTTTGGATTGATGAAAGCACATTCAACGTATTTGGCTACGGCTTCTTCATCGACAATCTGGATATCGTTGCGACCGTGATCGCGGCGCTCTTGGTCGGGGCGCTGGTGGTGTTCAGCCAATACACCAAGCAAGGCCGCGCGATGCGGGCTGTGGCCGACGACCATCAGGCGGCGCTTTCGGTGGGGATTTCGCTGAACTTCATCTGGATCATGGTCTGGTCTGTGGCTGGTTTCGTGGCGTTGGTCGCCGGCATCATGTGGGGCACCAAGTCGGGCGTTCAGTTTTCATTGTCGCTGATCGCGCTTAAGGCGTTGCCAGTCCTGATGCTGGGCGGGTTTACTTCGATCCCCGGGGCGATTGTCGGCGGATTGATCATCGGCGTGGGTGAGAAACTGTTCGAGTTCGCCATCGGTCCGATGGTCGGCGGTGCAACCGAAAACTGGTTCGCTTATGTGCTGGCGCTAATTTTCCTTGTCTTCCGGCCGCAAGGTCTGTTTGGCGAGAAGATTATCGAGAGGGTGTAGCGATGCAAAAACTCATCGCGATCACCAATGTCATTGCCTGGGCCGGGTTCTGGGCATTTGGATACATCGCTCTGACATCGGATGATCTGACAGAAGGTCAGGTGACAATCGCAGCAATCCTGGCCTTTGCGGGGCTGGTGATGGGGATCCTGGCTTATCTGAAACTGGTCCGAGCGTCCGAGGCGAGCGGATACGCCAAAGGGTCCAATCAACTGGACGCCGCTGCCCGTAACCGGGCGCAGGAAGAATGGGGAAAGTAAGATATGTTCTATCGTGAGGCCGGAGACTTCAAAGTCTCATACGCGGATGACAGCCAAACTTTCCCGATCAAGTTCGACCGGTACCGCTATTACGGCGTGTTGGCGATCGCGTTTGGTATCATACCGTTCCTGATCAATGATTACTGGGCCAATGCCCTGCTGCTGCCCTTTCTGATCTACGCCATCGCGGCGATTGGGTTGAATATTCTGGTGGGTTACAGCGGGCAGGTCTCGTTGGGGACTGGGGGGTTCATGGCTGTAGGGGCGTATGCCTGCTATAAGCTTATGACGGCGTTCCCGGATGTCAGCATGTTCATCCATGTCATACTTGCCGGTGGGATCACGGCGATCGTTGGTGTTTTGTTCGGCCTGCCGAGCCTTCGGATCAAGGGGTTTTATCTGGCGGTGGCAACGTTGGCCGCGCAGTTTTTCCTTGTGTGGCTGTTTAATCGGGTGCCGTGGTTCTACAACTATTCGGCTTCGGGGCAGATCAACGCGCCGGAACGGGATGTGTTTGGCATCATCATCACTGGCCCCAATGCTCCGGCATGGGCGACTTATCTGTTCTGTCTGATCTTCCTGACGCTCAGCGCCGTGATCGCGCGCAACCTGACGCGTGGATCAACCGGGCGCAAGTGGATGGCGATCCGCGACATGGATATCGCCGCCGAGATCATCGGGGTGAACCCGTTGAAGGCTAAATTGACTGCCTTTGCCGTCAGCTCCTTCTTTGTTGGTGTCTCGGGCGCACTGTTCTTTGCGGTCTATCTTGGCGCGGTCGAGGTGGGCGAAGTCTTTGGTATCCAGAAATCGTTCCTTGTGCTGTTCATGATCATTATCGGCGGATTAGGCTCTATTTTCGGATGCTTTGCGGGGGCGGCATTCCTTGTTCTGTTGCCGGTGGTCCTGAAAGTTGTTGGTGCGGACATGCTGGGCTGGCCGACAGATATCGTGGCCCACCTGAACCTCGTGATCGTCGGTCTGATGATCATCATGTTCTTGATCCTTGAACCGCATGGATTGGCGCAGCTGTGGCGTGTCGCCAAAGAGAAACTCAGACTCTGGCCGTTCCCGCACTAAGGGGAGGCCCAATCAGATAACGGGTGGCAAGCCCGAAACACACATCGGACTAACCAAGGGAGGAGACACCCGATGAAATTGAAACTGGCAACTCTGGCGCTGGGCGCCGTGATGGCGGCAGGTCCGGTCATGGCCGACCTCGTGTTCCCATCGCTCAGCTATCGGACCGGGCCCTATGCGGCAGGCGGTATCCCGTTTGCGGATGGCTATGCTGATTACTTTACGCTGCTGAATGAACGCGATGGCGGCATTGGCGGTGTGACCGTCAGCGTCCCGGAATGCGAAACCGCCTATAACACCGAAAAAGGCGTGGAATGTTATGAGGCGACCAAGGGAGAAGGCGCGTTGGTTTACCAACCGCTGTCGACCGGGATCACCTATCAGCTGATCCCGAAACTGGCGGTCGACAAGATCCCGATGCTGACATCGGGTCTGGGGCGTACCTCGGCCAAAAACGGATCGGTTTTTGAGTGGGTGTTCAACTTCCCTGCCAACTACTGGGATGGCGCATCCGGTGCGATCAACCACATTCTGGATATCAATGACGGCAATATCTCGGGCAAGAAGATCGCGCTTGTCTATCACAACTCGGCCTATGGCAAGGAACCGATCCGTACGCTTGAAGAGCTGTCTGAAAAGCATGGATTCGAACTTGTGGCCCTGCCCGTCGATCACCCGGGTCAGGAGCAGAAATCGCAATGGCTGCAAATCCGCCGCGACCGTCCTGACTATGTCCTGATGTGGGGCTGGGGCGTGATGAACCAGGTAGCCGTGCAAGAGGCCGCGAACATCCGGTATCCGATGGAGAACTTCATCGGTGTCTGGTGGTCCGGGTCTGAGAACGACGTGCTGCCCTCGGGCGAGGCCGCAAATGGCTACAAGGCGCTGACCTTCCACAATGTGGGCGCGGATTACCCGATCTATGACGACCTCAAGGCGCATGTCTATGACAAGAACCTGTCGGCTGGCGCTGGCGACCAGCACGGCACAGTGCTGTACAACCGGGGTCTCTATGCGGCGATGCTGGTGGCCGAAGCCGCCAAGAAAGCCCAAGCCATGCATGATGTTGCCGAGATAGACTCGGTCATGATGCGCGACGGGATGGAAGCGCTGGTGATTGACGAGGCGCTGATGTCCGAACTGGGTCTGCCGAATTTCGGCCCGACCTTCTCGGTCTCGTGCGGTAACCACGGTGGTGACGGTCTGGTTGGTGTGACCCAGTGGGATGCATCGGCGAAGACATGGTCTTTGATCTCGGACTTCAAACAGTCGGATCAGGACGTGATCCAGCCGCTGATTGATGCAGATTCCTCGGCCTTTGCTGCGGAAAACAACATCGACGGTCGCTGCTGAACGGACGCTTTGAAACCCGGGGCGGCGACCTGTCGCCGTCCCGATCCCAACACTCGCACGAGGACACGCGCTGATGCTGGATGCGGCTCAAAACACCGAAGTGCAGGCGGAAACCCTGCTTGAGGTCAATAATATCGAGGTGATCTATAACCACGTGATCCTTGTCCTGAAGGGCGTAAGCCTGACCGTGCCCAAAGGGGGGATTACCGCGCTGCTTGGTGGCAACGGGGCCGGCAAGACGACGACCCTCAAGGCGGTGTCGAACCTGCTGCATTCCGAACGCGGAGAAGTCACGAAAGGTTCGATCAAGTATCGCGGAACCAGCATCCACGAAAGCGACCCGGCCGATCTGGTGGAAAAAGGCGTTATTCAGGTGATGGAAGGCCGCCATTGTTTTGAACATCTGACGGTCGAAGAAAACCTGTTGACCGGGGCCTATACGCGCAAGGACGGTAAGGCCGCGATTCAACAAGACCTTGAACTTGTGTATTCCTACTTCCCGCGTCTGGCCGAACGCCGCAAATCGCAGGCGGGCTACACCTCGGGAGGTGAGCAACAAATGGTTGCGATGGGTCGGGCGCTGATGTCACGACCTGAAACGATCTTGCTGGACGAACCCTCGATGGGTTTGGCGCCGCAATTGGTCGAAGAGATTTTCGGCATCGTGAAGGACCTGAACGAGAAAGAGGGCGTGTCCTTCCTGCTAGCTGAACAGAACACAAATGTGGCGCTTAGATTTGCGCATTACGGTTATATTCTTGAATCCGGTCGCGTCGTGATGGACGGACCTGCGGCCGAATTGCGCGAGAATCCGGATGTGAAGGAATTCTATCTGGGCATGTCTGACGAGGGCCGCAAAAGCTTCCGCGATGTACGTTCATACCGTCGCCGCAAACGGTGGCTGTGAGCGGATGGAGGATCTGTCGATGACCTATTTCGATGCACTCGAGACCCGATCAGCCGACAAACGCGCCGCCGATCAGGCGCTGGCGTTGCAGCAACAGTTGGGCCGCGCACTTTCAGCGCCCGGGTTTCAGACCCATCTGGCGGATGCGGATACTGGTGCGGTCAAAACTGCAGAGGATCTGACAAAGCTGCCTGTACTGCGCAAATCCGATCTGGCCAATGCGCAGGCAGCCCGACCGCCATT
The DNA here is from genome assembly GCF_056533365.1 of Ruegeria sp. G5. Lineage (NCBI taxonomy): Bacteria > Pseudomonadati > Pseudomonadota > Alphaproteobacteria > Rhodobacterales > Roseobacteraceae > Ruegeria > Ruegeria sp. G5. The sequence goes on from NZ_JBQFOK010000001.1 coordinate 167,810, forward strand.
TGGTGGCTTCACAGTCAAACCCGCGCGCCATTTCCACCATGTCTTTCAGTCTCCGGGCCCGATTTACGAACCGGGCAGTACGGATCCCGATTGGTGGCGCATGGGGCGGTTCCTGCACGCGGCGGGGGTCGGCCCCGGCGACATCGTGCAGAACTGTTTTGGGTATCACCTGACACCAGCGGGCATGATCTTTGAAAGCGGCGCGCGCGCTGTTGGCGCAGCCGTCCTGCCTGCGGGTACCGGCCAGACCGAGCTTCAGGTCACTGCCGCCCGCGATGTTGGGTGCACTGCTTATGCAGGCACGCCGGACTACCTGAAGGTTATTCTGGACAAGGCGGATGAGATGGGCGTCGCGCTTCATTTCACGACAGCCGTTGTTGGCGGCGGGGCGTTGTTTCCATCGCTGCGTCAGGAATATGCAGATCGCGGTATTTCCTGTTTGCAGTGCTATGCGACGGCTGATCTGGGCAATATTGCTTACGAAAGCCCGGCAATCGAAGGCATGATCATAGACGAGCATGTGATTGTCGAGATCGTCACGCCGGGAACAGGCACACCTGTTCCCGAAGGCGAAGTTGGCGAAGTGGTAGTGACGTCTTTGAACCCGGACTATCCGTTGATCCGCTTTGCGACCGGGGATTTGTCGGCCATTCTGCCCGGAGCATCTCCGTGTGGGCGCACCAACGCACGGATCAAGGGTTGGATGGGGCGCGCGGATCAGACCACCAAAATCAAGGGGATGTTTGTGCGGCCCGAACAGGTGGCGGCGTTGGTTGACAAGCATGATGAAATTGTCAAAGCCCGCGTCATCGCAGCGCGTCAGGGTGAGATGGACACCATGACGGTCCAGATCGAAAGCCCAACCGGCGATGACATGGCCTATGCCAAATCGGTGGTTGAGGTGCTGAAACTGAAAGGCGCGATCGAGGTTGTGGCACCGGGATCGCTGCCCAAAGATGGTTTGGTGATCGAGGATCAGCGGGTCTACGAATAGGGCGCTATGGGATCTGCGGCAGTTTGTGCCGCAGATTTGTTCAGCCTCCTACTGGTGTTTCTGAGCGTTTTGGTCGATTAAAGATCAACTCTGCGCCTTAGCCAGTAAAAAGCCGGGATCATGGCCGACATCGAATTCTCAGAACACGGTACGCGCAACCGGGGTGCATTGGGCACACGCCTGGTGGGTGCTGTGGCGTGTCTGGTGGCGGCGGCCTGCCTTTTGCCTATGGTGGCTGTTGTGTTGGCGGCGGTTACGGGTGGCACTGACACGATCTCGCATCTTTTGACAACGGTACTACCCGGCTACGCACTGACGACGGCAGTATTGGTGGTGTTGGTGGCGGCTGGCACCTTCGCTGTCGGGGTCGGTGCGGCATGGCTGGTCACCATGACCCGTTTTCCCGGTGTTCGGTTTCTTGAGATCGCGCTGGTGCTGCCCCTCGCGTTTCCGGCCTACGTATTGGCCTATGCCTACACATTTATTTTGGATCACCCCGGTATCGTCCAAACCACATTAAGGGATGTGACCGGATGGGGACCACGCGATTATTGGTTCCCCGAGATTCGTTCGACCGAGGGGGCAGCGGTGATGCTGATCCTCGTCCTGTACCCTTATGTTTATCTTCTGGCGCGGGCAGCTTTCCTACAGCAAAGCGCCACAGCCTTTTTGGCCGCGCGTGCGCTGGGCAACAGCCCTTGGGGCGCGTTCTGGCGGGTGTCCTTGCCAATGGCCCGCCCCGCAATCGCCGGAGGTGTCTTGCTGGCCATCATGGAAACCGTGGCCGACTTTGGCACGGTTGCCTATTTCGGGGTGCAAACCTTTGCCACCGGTATCTATACCAGCTGGTTTTCCATTGGGGACCGCGCGGCAGCCGCGCAACTGGCGCTTTGTCTTTTGGGCTTTGCTCTGGTCATGGCCGTGGCCGAGCGGATGCAACGTGGCAAGGCCAAATACTATCAGGCGGGTAAAAGCCACGCGACTTTACCTTCAGCGACACTAAAGGGATGGCAGGCGATCGCGGCCTTTACCCTATGCGCCATCCCGGTTCTATTGGGTTTTCTCCTGCCGGTTTTCATTCTGGTGTCCATGGGCATGGAGTCAGAGCAGAACCTGCTATCCCGCCGGTATATCGGGTTCATCCAAAATTCGTTGACCCTTGCGGGTGTGGCTGCGGTTATCACGGTTCTGGCCGCTATTTGCGTGGGCTTTTTCCAAAGGCTACGTCCCGGGCGAGTGTCATCGAGCACCGGATATTTGGCGCGGTTGGGTTACGCAGTCCCCGGCGGCGTGATCGCGGTTGGCCTGATGGTCCCGTTCGCAAGCTTTGACAATGCGCTGGATGCGTGGATGCGCGAGACCTTTGATATATCCACCGGCCTCCTTGTCACAGGGTCGATCTGGTTGTTGGTTGCGGCTTACATGGTGCGTTTCCTAGCCGCCGCGCTGAGCGCTTATGAGGGCGGGCAAAGCACCGTGCACGCGAATATGGATGCAGCGTCGCGGTCACTTGGCCAATCTCCTTTGGGGACACTGCGCCGTGTGCATTTGCCGATTCTGACGCCCTCTTTGTTGACCGCGTTGCTGATCGTGTTTGTGGACGTGATGAAAGAGCTGCCCGCGACCTTGATCATGCGGCCGTTCAACTTTGATACCCTTGCAGTTCAAGCTTATCGGCTTGCATCAGACGAGCGGCTTGAAGGTGCGGCCGTACCGTCTTTGGTCATTCTGGCGGTGGGTTTGCTACCCGTGATTCTGATCTGCCGACAGGTCGGACGCCGACGCTAAAGGGATTCAAAAATACCGGATCGAGTCGCGCGCGGGCTTGATTCAAACACGTTTTCCGGCGAGGCTTGGTGTATGAACATGCAGCCTCCCAGCCGGTTCTCTGCAAACTCGGCACAAATGCCCGTCGCGTTTAACCGGCACGAGATGTCACATATCCTGTCTGTATATGGCCGAATGGTCGCAGCGGGTGAATGGCGTGACTATGGAATTTCCAACCTGCGCGAGATGGCAGTGTTCTCTATCTTTCGGCGCACGGCAGAACATCCGATTTACCGGGTCGAGAAACATCCGCGTCTGCGGCAAAAGCAGGGGATGTATTCCGTGGTTGGTATGGATGGACGTATCCTGAAACGCGGCCACGACCTGCGTACTGTCCTTAGAGTGTTGGAACGCAAGCTTATCCGCTCGGTCGACCTGGATTAGAGCCTTTTGTGCGCTGTGACAGGTCCGTCGCCCTGTGACTGAATACGTGCGATTGCCTGATCCAGCGGCTCGAATGTGACGTCCATATGGAAGGCGTTCGCATGGAGCAGCATGTTCTCTTCGTACACCCAAGCCACATGGCCTTTCCAAAACAACAGATCACCGCGCTGTGGCGATGTTCCATTGGGTAACACATGTCCCAATTCGCGTTCCTGATCACCGCTGTCGCCCGGACAAGGCAACCCGCAGGCCAGCATCCCGGCCTGAACAAGACCGGAACAATCCAGCCCGAAGCGGCTGTTGCCGCCCCAAAGATAGGGCGTGCCCAAAAACAGCTCGGCCACAGCGACGGGATCGGTCAGGTTCACCCCGACATGTTTGGCGTGTTGTGATGGGATGAACCCAAGTTCTGTTTCCAGAAACCCGCCAATCTCGGATCTAACAGCGATCTTGCTGCCAAAGCTGAGTGACAGGCGGTCCGGGCTTTTCATGTCGGGCAGTGCGTAGGCATGAGTTGCCGGGGCTGTAATCCAGTGGGTTGCCGAAATGTCGGGCCCCAACTGATCGGATTTGACCCACCCTGTGTAATTGTCTTTTGCTGATCTGACCTTGCTCCAACCGTTCTGATCTTCGGAGCGCTCAACACTATCACCATACAGCAATTGCCTGTCCCGCGGCCCATCGGGGCTGCGCATCAGGTCGACGACCGGATGAATGACGCGCTGCCGCGTCATAGATTCAGAATTTCCGGTAAAGCGGCCAGAAGTGCCCGAGGACCTTGCCCCAACCCACCTTTGCTGCGGCCCGGTTCCTTGCTGCGCTGCCATGAGAAGATGTCAAAATGCATATACGGGCTGTCACCAACAAAGCGTCGCAGGAACAGCGCGGCTGTGATCGACCCGGCAAAACCGCCCGCTGGTGCGTTGTCCAGATCAGCGATCCCGGGTTCGATCAAACCCTCATACGGGTCGTGGAAAGGCATGCGCCACACTGGATCGGCAACGGTTTGTGCGGCTCGGCTCAGGGTGGCTGCGGTGTCGTCACTGTCGGTATAGAACGGCGCCAAATCTGTACCGACGGCAACCCGCGCAGCCCCGGTCAGTGTCGCCATCGAGATCACGAGATCGGGGTTTCCTTCATCTGCAAGTGTCAACGCATCGGCCAGAACAAGACGACCTTCGGCGTCAGTGTTGTTGATTTCAACCGTAAGACCTTTGCGTGACGTCAGGATATCGCCGGGCCGAAAGGCGTTCCCGGCTACGGAATTTTCAACCGCCGGGATCAATACCCGTAACTGCACAGGCAAGCCCAGCGCCATGATCATTCGGGCCAAACCCAGCACATTTGCAGCGCCGCCCATATCCTTTTTCATCAAACCCATCGAGGCACCGGGCTTCAGATTCAGCCCGCCGGTGTCAAAGCAGACACCTTTACCAACCAGAGTCAGTTTTGGACCGCTTTTGCCCCAGTTCATCTCGATCAGACGGGGCGCCTGCGCGGATGCGCGGCCAACCGTGTGGATCATGGGAAAGTTCTGGTCCAACAAGGCGTCACCCGCGATGACGTTGCAAGCGGCGCCAAACTCTTGCGCCAGAGCCTCGCTCGCGGCCTGCAATTGGTCTGGCCCCATGTCCGAGGCGGGCGTGTTGACCAAATCTCGAATCAAAGCCTCGGCGCTGGCAATGGTCTCCAATCGGGTCGCATCTACACCTTTCGGTGCGACAAGGCGCGCTTTAGTCGGGGACTGGTTGGCGTAACGGTCAAACGAGTATCCGGTTAGCAACCAGCCAAGGCATTCGGTCTCAAGCACGTTATCCGGAACCCCGGATGCGATGGCATATGTGCCTTTGGGCAAAGCCTCGGCCGCGGCAGCTAAAGGAAACCGTTTGCGGGCACGCCCAGCGCTTTTGCCGTACCCGGCCAGCGCGGATACTGGTGCCCCGTTTGCATCCGGTATCAGCAGCACCTGTCCAATCGCGCCCGTAAATCCGTTGCTGCTGACCCAGGCGGCCACAGAGTCCGGTTGGTCATTCAACCAATCGTCCAGATCTGTTTGCGCAACGACATGCAACGGTATCGACGGGTCAGAGGAGGGGGCAAAGGACAGGGTCATGGCGATCTCGGCTGGTTCGAATTGCGCCCAGCCTATCTGCCCACGATCCGTCCGCAAGCCCCGTCAGACCGAAAGGTCCTGCTGATCCCAGATTACGGTCAACGATTTCTCACCAACCCGGATCAATCGCGACAAGGTCGCCCCGGTTGCCACGGCATCCCCGGCGTCCACGTTGTTGGCCACGTCACCAGCAACCCTTGCCAAAACCGTCATGCCGATCTGATCTGAAATTGCCACCAGGGACCGCGCGCATTTTCGCAGCCCTGCCCAGTCGCGTTGACGCCAGTAACGTTCGCAATTTGACAGGCGCACCGCCAGCTCTTCAACAGTGCGACATAAGACGTCCAGCGCGTTTTTATCGCCCAGTTGCGTATACAATCCATTCAGACGATCCGGGTCCAATCGGACGGATTCCTTGTGTTCAAGCGAAATTATCTTTTCCACCACATTCACCCCAATTATTGATGCCCCCACGGCATAGATTGACTTAGACTGTCAATTCCTTTGCAAAACCTTGCCGCGTTGCGGGATAATTGCTCGAATTTTCGGCGAATTCGGGTTACAGCACTCGGCATAGAAAAGACTAAGGACATAAGAATGGATTGCGCCAAACCTCTGCCGAGCTATCTGGTCAAACGGTATCACGGCTGGAAAGCCACGACATATTCCGAGAACCAGGTCTGGTACAGGCGACTCGCGACCGAGGGACAGCGCCCGCGCGCGATGGTCATTTCCTGTTGCGACAGTCGTGTGCACGTGACGTCGATGTTTGGCGCGGATCAGGGTGACTTCTTCATTCACCGCAACATCGCCAATCTTGTCCCCCCTTATGCCCCTGACGGAGATCACCACGGCACCAGTGCTGCGATCGAATACGCCGTGACCGCGCTGAAAGTGGCGCATCTGATCGTTCTGGGCCATTCGCAATGTGGCGGTGTTCAGGGCTGCATCGATATGTGCAAGGGACAGGCCCCGCAGCTTGAAGCCAAGGACAGCTTTGTCGGGCGCTGGATGGATATCCTCAAGCCGAAATACGATCTGGTTGCCGATGTTGAAGATAGCGTTGATCAGGCGCGCCAATTCGAACGCCACGCGGTCGTTGCGTCGCTAGAGAACCTCATGACGTTCCCGTTCATCGCTTCGGCTGTTCAGGATGGATCACTGAGCCTGCACGGTCTGTGGACCGATATCGGCGAGGGCGGGTTGCAGTGCTACGACCCCGAGGAAAAGAAGTTCAATATCGTCTGAATTGCGAATACTGCCGGTACACGCCAGAGTAGATCAGTTTTTATTTGAGGTTACCGGGCTAAGACCACTTAGCCCGGTATTGCGGCATTAACTGCCCTGATTGCGAAAGCGCTCTTCGAATTCGGGTGTCTGGTTGTCGGCGCTGCCACCGCTTGGGCCTTCGCATGCGGCCACGAAAAGCAGGCTTGCGGTGATGAGGGCGGCTCTGATCATGTTGATGTCCTTTGCGTTCGATCTGCACCAACAAGGCTATACGCTCGGGTCTGGTATCGCACTGAAACCCCCATCGCGTATGGTCAAACCTGTGTGACGCCGCAGTGAGTGCCGCAGCGCGAACAAGAGGGGCTGAGCCCGATCCCGTAAATTGACGACTACCCTGCGCGTGTCATGGCAGTGCCCGGGCTTTCGACTTTCCCTTAACGAGAAGTCATTTTCGGTGTTTTTTTAGACTTCCCGAAAGTCTTCCTGCGTATAGATTGTTCGAAAACCCACGATTGATTTAAACTAGTTTAGGCGTTTGCCATGGATTCAGGAAACAACCCGTCTCGCCGGGATTCTCATGTCTGGATTTCGACGACCTGGAACGACAAAGTCGGTGTCACTCCTATGACGCGGAGGGAATATGAACGGCACTGGCGCGCGGGTCAGCCCAATGAAATCGGTGAAAAATACAGTGAATTGCTCCAACGGACCTATAACAAAGTTCCTAAGGGCGAGGTTCTGACGGCAGAAGAAATCGGCGATGTCTGGTACTATGGCTCACAGGACGGCAATCCGGCACCAAGTTTCATGAACGGAGGCGGTCTGCCGGTGCTGTCAGACTCTGCCAAAACGGTTCTGGAACAGTTCGATCTGGGTGAAACCTATTTCCACTCGATCAGATTGCAGGCTCCCGCGGGCCATGCAACTACGGACGAGCCGTATTACATCGTTAATGTGTGCAACAAACGGTCGATGGGCAACTACGAGGCGTTGGGTCCCGAAGGTGATCTGACAGCGCCCTTGGACAACTTAGTTGGTCAGATTTTCCTCCCAAGAAAAGGGTCGGAGCACAAACTGGTCGTTGTTCCTGAAGCACTGGGTGGTCCCGACATCTGGCTCGATCCGAAAGTTCCCGAACTCTTGTTTCTCTCCGAACGTCTTGTCTCAGCCATGAAATCTGGCGGAGTCGATGACGGTTGGGGTTTAGTCCGCTGCCCGGTTGGCGTTCTTTGACGCAAGCCAACTGTTTTCGCGCTGCATCGCTTGAATTGATCTGACCGGTTGTGCAATCTGCGGCTGTATTGAGTTAATGGAGTATTAGTATGTTCGATCAGCGACAGAATGATCGTATTCGAAAACTGCAGGCCGAAAGAGCTTCTGCTGCACAGCACCCTCGTCCTTCTGCGATACCGGCTGCAAAAAACAATGGAATCACGATCGGGTACCGCATTGTCGTCGCCCTCATCGTGTATCCAATCGCTGTGACGGCGCGGCAGATTGTTGATATGGGGGCGGACGAAAATTTCAGTTTCGAACAATCAGCGCATTTGCTTCCGCTGATTTACATTGCGCTCGGTTTTGTGATTTTCATGTTTGCAGGAGGCGCGTTTTCTTTATTCACATTCCGAAAACGCCCCCGGTTCGCTTGGGTCATCTTAATGTGTTTCGTCGGGTATTTCCCGGGTGGAGCGTTGATGAAACTGTTTTTATAGCCATATGCGATTTGACGGGGGCAGTTGGCAACCGGCAGAAAAAAGGGTCAACCCATAGTTGACCCTTTTTTTTTAAGCCGAATTGACATCAGCCCTTTTTCAGAACTTCGCGGCCCAGCAGCTCGGCGATCTGCACTGCGTTTAGGGCAGCGCCCTTGCGCAGGTTGTCTGAAACGCACCACAGGTTGATGCCGTTTTCGATGGTCGAGTCCTGACGGATACGGCTGATGAATGTCGCGAAGTCGCCCGCGCATTCGATGGGCGAGACGTAGCCACCGGCCTCACGCTTGTCGATCACCATGATGCCCGGTGCTTCGCGCAGGATGTCACGGGCCTCGTCTTCGTCCAGGAATTCCTCGAACTCGATATTCACGGCCTCGGAATGGCCGACGAAAACGGGAACGCGGACGCAGGTTGCGGTGACCTTGATCGACGGATCGACGATCTTTTTGGTCTCGACCACCATCTTCCATTCTTCCTTGGTCGAGCCGTCTTCCATGAAGACGTCGATCTGCGGGATGACGTTGAAAGCGATCTGTTTTTGGAATTTCTTTGGTTCAACCTCAGTCGTGGGGTTGTAGATCGCTTTGGTCTGATCCCAAAGCTCATCCATGCCCTCTTTGCCCGCGCCTGATACCGACTGATAGGTCGACACGACAACGCGCTTGATGCGCGCGCGGTCATGCAGCGGTTTCAACGCGACAACCATCTGCGCGGTCGAGCAGTTGGGGTTGGCGATGATGTTCTTGTTTTTATAGTCGTGGATCGCCTGCGGGTTACACTCTGGTACGATCAGCGGAATCTCCGGGTCATAGCGATAGAGCGAGCTGTTATCGATTACCACACAACCCGCCGCAGCCGCCTTGGGCGCGTAGACCTTGGTTGCGTCCGAGCCGATGGCAAACAGCGCCATGTCCCAGCCGGTGAAATCAAAGGTGTCGATGTCCTGGGTTGTCAGTGTCTTGTCGCCAAAGCTTACTTCGGTACCCAACGAACGACGGCTTGCCAGCACGGCAAGTTCATCGACGGGGAACTGGCGTTCCGCCAGAATGTTCAGCATTTCGCGGCCCACGTTACCCGTGGCGCCGGCGACAACGACGCGATAGCCCATTTCATGTCTCCAAAGTTAAGGACGCGCGTTCATAGCTGCGTTGCGGCAAAGAAAAAAGAGCAAACGCGCTAATATTCGGACTATGACGGCGTTTTGAGGCGTTTCCTGACCTCAGGTCTGGTTCAACAGGGACCGATAGACCTTTACGATCTCTTCCGCCTCGCCTTCGATTCGAAAATTCTCTTCGATATGCTGGCGGGCAGCCTGTCCAGCGGTGGCCATTTTCTCTGGATCGCTCAGCATGTCGTGCAATGCGCCGGCCAGCGCATCTGCGTTGTCCTTTTCCACGAGGCGACCGGTAATTCCGTCCTGAATTTGCGCGCTGAAGGCACCCACATCGTGGCAGGCAATGGCGGGCACACCCGATGCCATGGCCTCTAGCGGGGTCAGGCCGAACCCTTCGTGACGCGCAGGGGCGACGAACAAATCCAGAGCGCGGTAGGTTTCCACGATCTCTGACCAAGGACGTTCACCCAGAAACCGGACGCGATCGGCCAACCCGGCCTGTTTGAGCTTGTCTTCCTGTTCTTGCTGGAATGCTTCAAACTCTTTCGTGGCGTTGCCGGTAAAGACAATTTTGGCATCGGGAAATGAGGGCAGCACTTTGATCGCGGCATCCACCAGCAAATCGACCCCTTTTTGGGGGCGTATACGTCCGAAACAGCCGATGAGTGTCCCTGCAGGCAATCCAAGCTTTGTGCGCAGTGCATCCTTATCCTTAGCAGGGTGAAATATCTGCGTATCCACGCCGTGCATGATCACTTTTGAAGGATGCTCTAGAAACGATGCTGCCTGAGGGGTCGTGGCAATCAACGCGTCCATTTTTGAGATCAGCCTTTTGGTGAACCCTGAATGATCGCGCTGGGCCGCAGAGGTGAACAGCAGCTTGTAGTTTCGACGAAACACGGTCTTCAGAACCAGCCCCATCAACATCTCGGTGTTGCGACGCGCATGCCAGACCATTGGAGCCTTATTCGGCAAAAACAGAGTCTTCCAAAGGCGAATATGGGGAATATCGTCTGGCAAACCCGGCCCTGTGGCGCGGATATTGATCATCTTGGCTTGTATTGGCAGCAACCGGATAACGGTTGTCGTGACGCCCGATAGGCTGTGTTTCAGGTTCGGCGCCAGCACTTCGATATTCTGCATTGCGTTCTCCTTACCCGATGACCCGTGGTGGGATCACTCGACGCTGTCGCGGCTAAACAGGTAGATCACGCAACCGATCGCCAGCGTAATCGCGAAAAACCCGAATATCGCTGTGTAGGGGGCAGTGGGTCCGATGTCCACTGTGCCAGCATGTATGCGCCCGGTGACGAATTGTGCCAAACCGACGCCGCCGATCCCGAACAGGTTCAGAAGCGTCATACCTCGCCCGACCAGATGCGGGGGAACAAACGCCCGCCCATGTGCCATGATGACAGGAAAGCTGGCACCGGTGAAACCAATCACGGCGATCAGGACAACAGAGAGCCAGACGGCACTGTCGATCCACAGGCAAAGTAGCAGCATCGCGACAACACCCATAGCGTTGCCACCGAAGATCACCCATTTTCGTGTACCCAGCAGCCGGTCAAGGGGGCCGTACACAAAGGTGCCAGCGATCATGGCGGTCCCCATGATGAGTGTGGCAGTGCCGATTTGCGTGGTGCTGAGGTTGAAAATATCACTCAGGTAGGGGCCGGCCCATAACCCGCGCGTCGCAGCCGAAGGGGCGTAGGCCACCAGCATCAAGGGCAGGATTGTCCACAAGGCCGGTTCTCGCAGCAGATCCAGAAGTGAGCCTTTTTGTTCGGTTTCGACCCGTTTTGGATCCTTTACGCTGATCCAGATGCCGAAAGCTATGGCCGCAGAAAAGGCGGCGAGTGTGACCATTGTGGCCCGCCACCCCATAAGCTCGACCGCGAGTGCCGTTGGGTAGGACGCGACAAGATTGCCAACGGATCCGACCCCAAGCATCACGGCCGCCAGGGTCGCAAAGCGGGCAGGCGGGTATTCGCGCGCGAAGATGTAGTATGACGCCATCAACACTGGCGAGCATCCGACGCCAATCAACCCCATGGCCAAAGCGATATGAAACGGGGTGCTGGCCACAGCGAACAGCAATGCCCCGCCCGCACCACCGATCAGCAGTAAAATGGCAGAGGTGACCCGTGGCCCTGCACGGTCCAGAGCCCAGCCGACCGGCAATTGCATTGCGGCAAACACAAGAAACCAAAGCCCTGACGCAAAGGCTAAATCTTCGGGGGTGGCGCCAATATCCCGGCCCAGATCAACGCTGAGAACAGCCAGAAAGGCGCGGAAAAACTGGCTGAGCACATAGCCCAGACACAAAACGATCAGACCTGCCTTCATGTGACGTCTCTTCCCCCAATCGATGACCGGACATGATTGGCACGTGGCACGGCCATGCACAAGCACGTGTTGGATGACGATTTCGCGCGACAGGTCTCACTTAAGGACTATGTTATAGTTAAGGATGAGGTGAGGTGAAAATGAAGGACGCTCAGGTCGCGTTTTACGACGGTCTTCCGCTATTGCGTGACTTCACTCGCCTTGCAAATCCCGAACAATTTGCAGCATTGCCCGATGATTGGGTTCTGGGTGTTGCAGACATCGTGGATTCGACCGGTGAAATCGAAAAAGGCCGGTACAAGACGGTCAACATGGTTGGCGCGGCGGTCATCTCGTCCATGATCAACGCGATGGCGGGTAAGCGCTTTCCTTATGTTTTTGGCGGTGACGGGGCCGGATTTGCCGTGCCGGCCAGTGCGGCGGATACCGCGCGTGACGCTCTGGCTGCTATGCGCCGATGGGCAGAAGACGAATTCTCAATCTCATTGCGTGCCGCTTTGATTACCGTGTCAGATATTCGGGCGGCTGGCAAAGACCTGCGCGTTGCCAGATATGCGCCTTCGGATGGTGTGGACTACGCCATGTTTTCCGGTGGTGGGTTGGCGTGGCTGGAAGCTGAGATGAAACAAGGCAATATCTCGGTTCCCATTGCGGAACCGGGCGCTTTGCCCGATTTGACCGGTCTATCCTGTCGGTGGTCAAACGTGCGGGCCCGGCATGGCCAGATCCTGTCTCTGGTCGTTGAGCCCACCGCCCGAGCGACCGAGAGCGATTTTGCCGATCTCGTCCAATCAGTTCTATCCACATCAGAAAGGTTGGAACGGGCGGGCCACCCTGTTCCCGAGAATGGACCGCCAATTGGCTGGCCGCCGCCGGGGCTGGATGTGGATGCCCATGTCGCGCGTGCCGGGCGAAATTTGTTTGTGCAAAAACTGAAGCTGTTGGCGCAGAACCTTTTGATTGCCCTGCTGTTTCGTTCGGGCAAGCGGTTGGGGAATTTCGAGCCCGGGCATTACAAGACCATGGTCAGCCGTAACGCGGATTTCCGGAAATTCGATGACGGTTTGAAAATGACGCTGGATTGCGACCCAGTCACGTTGGGCGAAATTCAGATGATGCTGGATCAAGCGCGCGGACAGGGGAAAATCCGGTACGGCCTGCATTTACAGGACGAGGCGATGATGACGTGTTTTGTGCCTTCGGCAACCCGGGACGATCACGTGCATTTCGTGGATGGTGCCTCGGGCGGCTATGCGCAGGCTGCTGCTGCGATGCAGGGCTAACAGGTCATTTTGCTTTCCATTTTGCGGAAAGGCTTCGCGCAGCTTGCGTCAACAGCATGACGTCAATGCCCACCGCAAGGAACTGGGCCCCCATTTCAAGATAAGCCTGCGTCGCCTCATCATTGGTTCCGAGAATACCCAGAGCCTTGCCCGCCGCTTGGATCCGACGAATGGCGTCTGCAATGGTTGCCTGAACCTCGGGCGCGGCGCTGTTGCCCTGATATCCCATATCGGTTGAAAGATCCGCCGGGCCAATGAAAACGCCGTCTATACCTTCGACTTTTAGTATCTCGTCCAAGGCCGCAATTCCGGCGCGGTTTTCAACCTGCACCAACAGGCAGATCTGAGCGTCTGCTGTTTTGATGTAGTCGCTGTACGCGCCGTAACCGGTTGCGCGGGCCGCCCCTGCGCCCACCCCTCGGATACCTTCTGGTGGATAGCGGCAGGCACGCACCAGATCGCGGGCCTGTTCGGCGCTGTTTACCATCGGCACCAGTATAGTTTGTGTTCCCGCATCCAGCACCATCTTGATCAGTGCTGCATCCCCAACAGGTACCCGGACAACCGGGTGTGTGGGACTTGCGCTCAGCGCGATGAGTTGGTCGCGGATGGATCTGATGTCATTTGGCGCATGCTCTCCATCGATGACCAGCCAGTCGAAACCGGCCGTGCCCATGATCTCGGCGGTTATGGATTCTGCGAAACTGGTCCAACAGCCAATCAAACGTTCGCCGCTTAGTAGAGCCTGTTTGAAGGTGTTTACAGGTGCAGGCATGTTGGACCCTTTTCAGATAAAGTGATGTGAATACCGAATTGGCCAAGAAAGGCATCATCTCGGTTTTGCACCGTGTAAGTGATCGCCATTTGCAGATAGAGGTCAACCTTTTTCCCGGCAAAAGCACAGGCCGCAAATGGCGGTGCGATGTCCGGCTTGGTCACACGTTGCCTCAGTTAGGTTTGGTTGCAGTCCAGCCGGAATTCGTCCAAGGTTTGTTATGCCCAAGCAACTGCCACTGACCTCCCGTTCCCTGCCTATTGCCTTGTTACGTGCGCGCGAACGGGTCATGGGCCCTATCCGGAAAATGCTGGCTGACGCAGGGGTGACAGAACAACAGTGGCGCGTGTTGCGTGTTCTGAAAGAGGATGGACCGCAGGAGCCGACGCTTATCGCTGAACGTGCATGCCTTCTACTGCCCAGCCTGACCAGAATCCTGCAAAAACTGGAGGTCAAAGGCCTGATCCGCAGACAGGTCCATCCCGGTGATAAACGCAGGCAGATTGTCGAGATTACGGTGCAAGGTGAACAGATCATCCGCGACAATATTGATGTGACGGTTCAGTTGGCTGAGGAAATCAAAGCGAAGCTGGGGCCGAAACGCCATGAGGATTTGTTGGACCTGCTCAATGAGTTGCACAACCTGAAAAACTGATCGCCAAAAGATGCGCCCCGCCAGAGGTGGCGGTAGTTTACCTCTGGCGGGATGGCCAGACTTTGACTGGACTGCGCGTCTGGCCGACGCTCCAAAGAACCTGAACCCTCAATCAAGGTTGCGAGACGAATATTGCGATCCAAGGGGGGGCAGGATCGCACATCGCGGTTCTTTGAAATCCGTACGTTTGCTTGCTGGTTCGCTCACAAGCTGGGAAAGTCTTTGTTCAACCTGCGCTGCCTGTGGCAACGAACGATCGCAATTTGTCGCGTCTGACGTGTTTTTCTGTATGATGTTACACATTTAGGATGTCTTGGCAAAATGCCAAGCCATACTGCGTCAAAGTGATCAGAATTAGCTGATCTAACGAATTGCAGGGCCCGTTCGGCTTGTCGATCCTGTCATGCCCTCTAGGATGATGGTGACATGACATGGAAAGGAGCCCTGATGTCGGATGAGTTGTTTGCGCTGCCTGAACCGATCTCGGTGCCGATCAATGGCCTTTCGACCAGATATCCGGTGGGCCGCATATTCTGTGTGGGCCGAAACTATGCAGCTCATGCTGCAGAAATGGGCCATGAAGTTGATCGTGAGGCGCCATTCTATTTCACCAAATCGGCGGCAAATGCCGTTTTGTCGGGTGCGCAGGTCCCATATCCACCCGGAACAGACAATTTTCACCATGAGATGGAGCTGGCCGTCGCGATCGGAAAGCCTGTTTTCCGGGCATCGGCTTCTCAAGCGTCCGAGGCCGTATATGCCTATGGGTGCGCCTTGGATATGACCCGCCGCGATCTGCAAATCCGCGAGCGAAACAAGCAACGGCCGTGGGATTTGGGGAAAGACCTGGAAAACGGCACAGTTCTGGCACCGCTTACCTTGGCCACCGAATGGTCCCCCGACGATGACAAGCGCATCCACTTGTCGGTCAACGGGTCCGTCCGACAGGATGCCACGCTGCATGAGCTGATCTGGAAAATTGACGAAATCATTAGCCATTTGTCCGGCTACTATCATTTGCGACCGGGTGACTTGATCCTGACAGGGACACCGGCCGGAGTAGGGCCGGTGCAGGCCGGCGATGTACTAGAGGGCGCAATTGACGGGTTGGCACCTATCACACTGGCGCTGTCTGCGGCTGAATAAGTCCTATTTAGGGTCTTTTTCCCAGTGCGGCGCGAATTCAACGTTGTCTAGACCGGCGAACCGGCGGACGCGTTCCAATTCAGATTGCAGGCGTTTCGTCCGTGCTTTGGACCACCGAACTGTCCTTTCAGGCCAAAGGGCCTTTACGTGAAGGATACCGCGATCACGGTTTGCCTTCATGTCGATACGCCCGATGATCCGGTCCCCTTCAAGCAGTGGAAACACATAGTAGCCGTAAGTGCGTTTTGCGGCGGGCACGAAAACTTCGATGCGATAATGGAAGCCAAACAACCTTTCAGCTCTTTTCCGGTCGCGCAACATGGGGTCAAACGGGCTGAGTACGCGGATACGGCCGGGTGGCGGTGCATCCCACACTTGCTCAAGCACCTCTGGTCGGGCCACAACTTTTCTGAGTTGGCCGTTTGCGCAGGTGACTTCGATTTCTTGCAGTATCCCTTTTGTTAGACCCTGTTTTGTCCATTCCCGCGCTTCGTTGGCGCTGACCGTGTCCCAAAACGCTGCCAATTCGCCCGAGGTCGCAAAACCCAGCCGATCCAGCGCCGCGGTGCACAACCAGTCTACCGTTTCCTCGGCGTCGCAGCTCAGGTTTCCTGGACAAAGATGGGTTTCGATAACTCTTTCCGTCAGGTCGTAGCGTTTCTGAAACCCTTGTCTGCCGACAACTGTCAGCGCCCCCGACCGCCACAGAAATTCAAGGGCGGTTTTGGATGGATGCCAATCCCACCACCCACCCGAGCCCTTCTTTTCATCCTTGCCGACGTCTGACGAGGATACCGGACCGTGATCGCGGATGTGTTGCAGAACGGTTTCGAACTGTTTTTCGAATCCATCTCTGCGCCAGTTTTTCCAGCGTGACTTCAGTAAATCGGCATCACGCTGAAAGCGCAGGTGCCAATGGCGATAAAAAGCCATCGGTATAACCGCAGCATCGTGCGTCCAGTGTTCGAACAGCGCACGGTCCTGTTCATATAATCGCTTTAGATGCGTCGGGCGGTAACTCGTCCTGCGTGAAAACAAGATCATGTCGTGGGCCCGTGCCACGGTGTTGATACTGTCCAACTGCACGAAACCCAGCCGGTGAATCAATTCCAACAAGTCAGCGCCCTTTGCGCCGCCCGAGGGGGGCTCGGCCAATGCGTGGCGATCCATGAAAAGCCGACGCGCCGCTTGGTTGTCCAGCTGTGGCAGGGCCACGGACCTACCGCCGTTTCAGCGTGTCGCCAAAACTGATCTTAGGGGTCAAAGTCACGCGTGTATCGATCGCGGTATCGGGATCAGACAGTTGCGTGGCGATAATCTCTGCCGCTTTACGTCCGATTTCCAACCGGCACGCATCCATTGTGGCCAATTTACGGGGCAGGCCCTGCAGCAATTCTACATTGTTGAATCCGGCCAATCCGATCTGACCCGGCACATCAATTCCTTGATCCAGCAGGTACAGCAAACCACCGGCCCCGATCATGTCGTTGGAGTAGTACAGAAAATCCAGTTCAGGCGAACGTTCCAGCATCGCCTGCGTCATCTCGCGCCCCTTGGCCAGGGCCGAGCCACCCGAGTAGAATTCGCGATCTTCGATCTCGACCCCGTGCTTACCCAGAACTTCGGTAAACCCCTCGAACCTTTTTCGGGCGCGGTGATCCAAGGGCATTTTCGTGCCCATAAAACCGATATGTTCGTACCCCGCCTTCAGAATGGCTTGTGCCATTTCACGGCCTGCACGGCGATGCGAGATACCGACCATCGCATCGACAGGCTTACCATCAGTGTCCATGATCTCGACCACTGGAATCCCAGAGGAATCCAGCATTGCGCGGGCGGCTTCGGTGTGTTCCAGTCCCGCGATTATCACGCCTGACGGACGCCACGACAGCATCTCGTACAGAACCTTTTCTTCTTTTTCGGGCAGGTAATCGGTGACCCCGACAACTGGCTGCAGCTCGGTATCTTCTAGCACCTGATTGATGCCGGTCAGCACTTCGGGGAAGACCATGTTGGACAGAGACGGGATAATCACAGCAACCAGATTTACGCGGCTAGAGGCCAGAGCGCCTGCGATTTTGTTAGGCACATACCCAAGTTCTTTTGCAGCGGCCAGAACGCGGGTTCGGGTGGCGTCGGATACATCCCCACGGTTCCGCAGCACCCGACTGACCGTCATCTCGGATACCCCCGAAGCCTCTGAAACATCTCGAAGAGTAAGCGGGCGTTTGGTTTCTGTTGTCACGGATGCACCTGCGTTGTTGTTTTTTGAATGGTAGCGTGAACACGATGTAATTTACAACTGTTCAGCAAAGGTCATGACATCCCGAAAAAACGCAGGTAGAGAGAGCTTTGCGCGGCCCCGTGGCTCAACTGGATAGAGCAGCCCCCTCCTAAGGGGCAGGTTGCAGGTTCGAATCCTGCCGGGGTCGCCAGTTCATTGGTTACTAAACAGGAATCGTGATTTGATTGCGACCGCGGAGTTTATTCTGCGACTTTCGGTCCGGCCTCGTGCTTTTTGAATTGTTGATCGAAAAGATTGCGGAAACTGCCGTTTTTTTCCATCAATTCGTTAAGGTTCCCCTGTTCCACCACTGCTCCGTCCTGCACAACCATAATCTTATCGGCTTCAAGGACGGTTGATAGCCGGTGTGCGATCACAATAACTGTCACATCCCGGGTCAAAGCATCCAGCGCTTCTTTCACCAAGGACTCGGATTCAGCGTCCAATGCGCTGGTTGCTTCATCCAACAGCAAAATTTCTGCCTTGCGCAGAATGGCACGCGCGATCGCCACGCGCTGCTTTTGCCCACCTGACAGAAATGTTCCGTTTTCTCCAACCGGGGTGTCATAACCTTTTGGCAGCCCCATGATAAAATCATGGGCATGAGCGGCCTTGGCCGCGGCTATGACTTCGTCATCTGTCGCATCAGGGGCCGAGCATCTCAGGTTTTCCATCACAGAGGTTGAAAACAGAAACGTGTCTTGTCCAACATACGAGATCTTCTGCCTCAGAGACGAAAAACTCACGTGGCGAATGTCTTGACCGTCAATCTCGACTGTTCCCTCATCCGGGTCATAAAACCGCATGATAAGCCCAAATAGGGTCGATTTTCCGCCTCCCGACTGCCCGACCAGGGCGGTCGTTTTTCCGGCTTCGAACTTCAGGTTCAGGTTTTCGATGATGGGCATCGAGCCCTGGTAGCCAAAGGTAATATCGCGCAAAGCAATCTCGCCAGGTCCTTTGGACAGATCACGCGCATCCGGGCTTTCCTGCATCGTATCTTCTTGGTCCAGTAGCCCAAACAGCAAGCCGACCCCCACCATGCAGGTTTCGATCTGAACGCGCATCTTGGACAGACGTTTGGCCGGTTCATACGCCATCAAGAGTGCGGTGATGAAGGACATCAATTGCCCGGCTGACGGCTGTTCCGTGCCGGCAAGACCCATAGTGCTAACGATCAACACACCAGCAACAGCCAGACCGGCCAGAAATTCCATCAATGGGCTGGCTATCGACTGCAGCTTGGCGATGTCGTTTGCCCGGGCTTCTACTTTCCGAATGGCTGTGTCCATCCGGTCGATCATCTTGTCTTCCAAAGAAAAGACCTTGATCACTTTTATGCCCGCAGAAGTTTCCTGAAGAACACGGATGATTTCCGCCAAAGATTTGAACTCGGCCTGCATGATCGAGCGAACACTGCGCAACAGGTAACGAACACCCAGAAGCGCAACAGGGCCGACGATGAAGAACATGACCGACAAAACTGGCTGCTGGTACACCATGACGATGACAAGGCCCACTAGTGTAAGGGCGTCACGCACAAAACCGGTAACCAGAACGTCGATCAGTTTGCGGGCCGATTGCGCACCTTGTGTGGTTCGCATCAACAGGTTCGAGGATTCATTCGCTGAAAAGAAGGAAACACCGTGCCGAAGTAGCTTGCGATAAACCTTGTCTTGTTGTGCGGCAACAATCCGGTTCCCCGCCCGCGCCAGATAGATCGCTTGCACATAAGATGCGACGGCCTTGGTCAGAAACAGAAGAATTACACTCAGGGCAATGATATGTGCCCACCCGCGCAGTTCAGGGCTGGTCATGGCATCGACGATATATTCCATCATATATGCTGAGCCTGCGGTGGTTGCCGCAACACCAATCATGGCAATGATGGCAATAGCATAAAGATGCCCTTGCGCAAAAAAGCTCTCGCTGATGAGTCGCCCCATATAGCCAGATCGCCAGTTGTGCCAGGCGCGCGTCAGCATTGCGTTCTCCAGATTATGAAACCTCGCGGTCGCTCAGATAACCTATAATCAATTCTGCCTAAAGGGCAGAAGATGAGGCGTGACAGTGTGGCTCGTATTGAAAGTTCCGCGATCGCTTGGGGCAAATAAGGGCGCGCCTCGGTCAAAGCAAGGGTAAGAACGTGTTCAGCGTCATAAATACCTGCGGCTTGGATGGGGTTTTGACCATTGGTTCAGTCCGATAATCCTCTCGAAGTTGGTCTAAATGTGTTGCGTAAAAACAATGCCTGTTTGAGGTGCAAACTGCCCATAAATCAAGCAATCGAGCTTTTTAGAAGATGGGCTCTGATTTTACCAACAAACGACGTTCCGCCCGAAACGGATGCTTTCCAAAAGGTTTCAATGTGATACAGTGAGGTATTGTCTTGAATGCGCATATTTTTTTTGGGACAACCTTGCCAGAGAAAACACGGGCTGCGTATCTGGCAATTTTTCGCTACACTGCGAAGGTGTTGCGCTGCAAAAAATAAAGTCTCGTTCTTTTGTTGTTGAGATTGCTATATGCGATCCGTAGAAGCGCCAAAAATTTGATCGGTTAGTACAAGTGTCCATCAAGGCTGTCATACTTAGTCTTCCAAAAGATATAGAGCGCCGCGATTTCTGCGAAAAAGAATTCGCGCGTCTCGGGCTTAGTTATGAATTCTCGGATGCGATTTCAGGCGAACAGCTATTAAGCTCGGATCTGCACAACATTTACGATGCGGATATGAACCGCTTGAAATTCAAGCGTCCTCTTAGCCGGAACGAAGTGGCGTGTACGTTGGGGCATCGTCAAATCTGGCAAGAAATTGCTGAATCGGACGAATATGTTGCTTTGGTCCTGGAGGATGACGCGACATTTGTCCGTGACCCGCGGTTCTTTTTGGATGCACTTTCGGAATGCCCCGAGTGTTTCGAGGATGTCATGATCAAGCTGGACGGCGTTCCGGGTAAGAACTGTCAGGTACTGACAGAGTTTGCGGGTCAAAACCTGGTACTTTCTGACCTTCTGCCGCCCAGAACAACCGGATACATCATTGGCCGGCGGGCCGCGGCGAGATTGCTAGAGATTGATGCCCCGATCTCGCGACCGATCGATATCGATCTCAAATTCTACTGGGAGCACAACGTTCCGATACTGACACTGGCGGAACAGATGATCGCCGAGCGCGAAGCGTGCGGCAGCACCATAGATGCTGAACGGCGCAAGACTAAGACCGGATCGCCGCTGCAAAGATTTCTGCGCAATTTGATGTATCAGGCGAAGTACACCCATGGTCGTCTGAGCCATCCGTTAAAACCCGATGCCATCGAGGGTCTCGGTCCTTTGCTGAAAACGGATAATCCGGCCCGGAACCGCATATGAAAAAGAGCCTTGTGGTTGTCCGTGCGGGCAACAAGTCTTTGCATCATCGTTGGCTGGAAATTCCCTACGAAGACCGCGCCTATGATCTGCTCGTCAGCTTCTTTTCGGACGAGGCATTTGCGGAATTTGAACCTGAACCCGGCGTAGAAGCCGTTTTGGTAAAGGGCGGGAAATGGGATGGTTTGTTCAAAACGCTCACCGAGCGGGAATTAGATCAATATTCCTATTATTGGCTTCCTGATGATGACCTGGATATCGGTGCCAAAGAAGTTAATGCCATGTTCGAAGCCATGGAGCGGCATGGGCTACGCATTGCGCAGCCGTCTTTGACGCCAGACAGCTACTTTTCTCATTTCGTGTTCAGCCAGTGCCCAGGTTTCGCGCTACGCTACATTAACTACATAGAAATCATGGCGCCTTGCCTGCATCGGGATATCCTGAAAAACGCTTTGCCTTTGTTTCAGGGCACGATGAGCGGCTATGGGCTGGATTACATATGGTGCCGTTGGGCCGAAGCCGGCGCATTTCGAGCGGCGATACTGGATGAGATCGCAATGCATCATACGCGACCGGTTGGCAAAAACCTAAAGGTTGCGATGGCAGAAAGCGGGAACCTCAGTTCGGAAGAAGAAGAGGCCGTTTTGAAAGAAATGTTCGATCTGTCGCGTCGTACGGTGCCTATTGTCTTTGCCGGGTTAACCCCGGACGGACAGCCAGTTTCCGGCCGGTTTCAGACAGGTTGGCGCATGTGTAAGGGATGGCTGTCCAATCTGTCCGAATTCCGTGACGCCAGTGAAGCGCGTGCGGGAATACTCAAGATTGCAAGGCGGCAGTTGGTCAAACCGTTGGATATGTCCACGATTGTGCCGAAACAGAAAGGTATCTAGATGACGACCGGGCGTTTTTTGATGGTAGGCGCTGGCCTGTCCGGAGCCGTTATTGGCCGTGAATTGGCCGAGAACGGGCATGATGTGACGATAGTAGACAGCCGGGATCACATCGGCGGCAATTGTCACACGGAACGCGATGCCGACACGGGTGTTATGGTACATGTTTATGGGCCACACATCTTTCACACCGACGACGAAGAAGTATGGCAATACGTAAACCGTTACACCAATTTCCTGCCCTACAAAAACAGGGTCAAGACCACCTCTAGGGGTCAGGTCTTTTCGCTGCCGGTCAATCTGCACACGATCAACCAGTTCTTTGGTAAGACGATGCGCCCGGACGAAGCATACCAGTTTATCACCCAAGAACAGGCTGACACGTCGATTTCAGAGCCTCAGAGCTTTGAAGAACAGGCCATGCGGTTCGTAGGTCGGGACCTGTATGAAGCGTTCTTCAAAGGGTACACGATCAAGCAATGGGGTTGTCACCCCTCTGAACTGCCTGCTTCGATCCTCAAGCGATTGCCGGTGCGGTTCAATTACGACGACAATTACTTTTTTCATAAGTTCCAAGGCATGCCCGAAAATGGCTACACCGACATGATTGAGCAGATCCTTGATCATCCCGCGATCAAAGTGAACCTGAATACAACATTTGAACGTGCCATGGGCGATGAGTTCGACCACGTATTTTATTCGGGTCCGCTGGATGGATATTTCAATTTTGAATTGGGACGTCTTGGGTATCGCACGCTGGATTTCGAACGCTTTACTTATGACGGGGACTATCAAGGTTGTGCCGTCATGAATTATGGCGAAGAAGACGTCCCATACACGCGCATCACCGAGCACAAGCACTTTGCACCATGGGAAACGCATGACGGCTCGGTTTGTTACCGAGAATTCTCACGTGCAGCTGGTCCGGATGACATCCCCTATTATCCAATCCGACAAGTCAAAGAAAAGGCTTTACTGGGAGAGTATGTTGAGTTGGCTGACAAAACGGAAAACGTCACGTTTGTCGGTCGATTGGGCACGTATCGCTATCTGGATATGGATGTAACAATACGCGAGTCCCTGGATACCGCCAAAGCCGCACTTGACGCCATTTCAAGCGGTGAAAAGCTTAAACCGTTTTTCGTCTCTGTTTTGTAAGGCCGGGTCGCAGTTTACCGCGATGCGTTTGGGGGTAGTGGATCCCCGAACGCGCACTATCTTTTGAGAGCACGTTTCAGAAAGCGGCCGTATTCTTCTTCTGCTGCTGTGATGATGGCGTTATCTTCCTGAGTTCTGATAACAAGTGGGCCTGGTTTAGTATCAAGACGTGCCTTTAGGCGCCAGACGGCATTGATCATCCGGTTGTACGGCGCGATATCTTCGCCAAATTCAGGGCGCATCTCGCGCAGGAAATGAAGGTACGCCTCAGGTAAGCCGGTGTTTTCGATCGGTGTTTCCAAAGACACGCGATTTTGCGGTAAGCCAAGTGCTGAAAGCAGACTTGCAGCGACGCCGTTTCCATTTAACGAGTCCTCGTAGGAAATGACGTGAAAACTAGCTGAGGGAATTGCGGTACGCCAAGGCGCCAGAAGCTTTTCGTCAGACAGATGGTCTTCTTCATGTTTTAGGAACGTAGAGAAGCTCTCGATGCCGCGATGCATCTCGCCGCGCATGACCTGTTCCCTGTAAAAGGATTCGATCCATGGGTTGGGATGGCGGGTGAAATAAACAATTTCGATTTTGAAGCCTTCAAAAACACGAGCGAATTCAGACAAATAGCTTGGGCTATGGATCGCGATTTCGCCAAAAGCCTCACATGATAGAAGGATGTTGTTGTCTGACGCCCCTATTTCTTCGACGAGGTCATCGGGTAGTTTTCCAGTTTCTTCCAAAAAGTCAGCTGCCACATGATGTGCAAAGGGCCAATCTTCCAGCCTTCCCTTTTCGGGGTAGAGAAAATTGTGTTCGGCTAGAAATTCCGAATTGTCTGTAAGCCATCTTTGCAGGGCGGAACTGCCTGTTTTGTAACGCCCGATATGGATGACTGCGCGTCTGGATTTTGGTTTCGCTTTCTTGAGGCCAAACAGCTTTTTTGCCGCATCTGGTATGTTTTTCTTTAGACTCATTTGATGTCCCTTAGGCGGCCAAGCCTCCCCCAAAAACTGCGTGCACGTATGAAGCGTTTTATGGCGGTCCGCAATTGAGAAATGGCCTAAAGCACCGACATGCAGCTTAGCGTCCAGATCATTCGGACGGCATCAATCCAGCGCCAATATCTGCCGCGAAGTGTCGCTAGGAAATTTCAGGTGTTTCTATTGTGAGTATCCGAAAGGCTACGGCGGTATTTGGCGTTCAATCGGCACCAGATCCAGCGCGAGAATTGCCTTTTGGTTCTTTCGAATGACGTTTCACGCCAAGGCGTTTGATTTCGATGCGCCCAGTAGAGCTCGTAAAAAGGGTTGTAGCACTTAAGATGCCAGGGTTTTCGGGAATCGGTAAAATGCAAAACTCCCGGATCCTCAGCCGCCTGAAGGGCTTCGTCGTCGGAGTATGCAGGCTCCAGTTCGTTTCTGACATACAACCGGTTGTTGGCGTTCCACCGCAGATCTACCGGAGCTACTTTATTCTCAAAAATGATGTTGAGAAGGTCCTGATCCTGAAGGGTAATATATTCACCATTTTGTTCAAACGCTGACATCACCTCTGCCTTCAGATCCATCTGCCTAAGCTGATCGACATCCAGAACCAGAATTCCGGCGTTGAAGTACTTATGGCTCGTGCTTAGTCGAAGGCGCCGGGACTGCAAAACCCCTCCTTCATCCGGTGCGGCGGCGACGGTCATACCTTTCATGTCGGTTTCCCAAAGCGTGTCCAGGTCGGCAGTCGCCAAGGTATCGGCGTCCATGTAAATTAAGCGATGGACATGATCAGGAAGGTACTGATCCATGACCAGCCGATAGTAGGTGGTCATCGAGATGTGGGCGCGGTTCATCGGCAGCCATAGAAGCGTTTCAACCGGGACAATCGGAAACGAGACGCGCGCGCCGTAAGGCTTTGCAATGTCAGCTAGGTGAAGACAGGATTCTTCCGTCATGTCGCCTTTGTGGAAGACGAAGAATTCAAACCGCTCGGGCTGTTTTGCATGCTTCAACACAGAATGCAGAGACGTCGCAGCATGTTTTGCATAGCCTTCGTCTATTGCATAAGCAATTGATATCCGGTCACCCAAAGATTGCGCCGCGACAGGCTGCTGTTCGATCGATTGCGTGGCATTCGCCAGAGCACGGGTTATGTTTGCCTGTTGCGGCGGCTTTGCGGCAAAGGCTATGCGCCCCTCTTCGACCCTTGCGTTGCGGGCGGCTTGTGCATAGCGGAAGAAAGCTTCGGTCAGGCGTTCGGCTAGAAAACCGATAACACGAGCCTGATAGCTGTCATATCCGCTGGTATCCAAGTGTTTTTCGGTCTCTTCCAGAACCGGGAACATCCAGTCGCAGTACTCAAAGAACAGCTCGCGTTTCATGACAAAGATATTTCCGAAACGCGTTTGCCGATCCTTCAAGGATTGCAGAACGTACGGGAAAATCTCAGTGTTGGCCGATCGGCAGACGTCCACACAGGTATCTAAGTCCCGGGCATAGTGATCCCGCGCATAAAGCGCGTAATTGGTCATCGGATAATCGGGCATCCCCGACGCATATGTGTCATAGACAGGCGGGGTCAGGATATCTATTTTCACCATCCTTTCCCGAATGACCCTGTCATCCCAACCGAACCTTTGCTTTTCGGACTGGTCGACATGGATAAACGATCTATCCGTTTTTAGCGCAGGCGAAAACGACACCAAGCGACGGTAGTGCATAAGGCCATAATACTCGGCGTCGACATTGTGGCGCATCCAGTACGCAGCCGTCAGTTCGCACCACTCTTTGTTCTTTTCAGAGATATTGCGCCCGCGGTCGTCCCGCAATGCGTAGTCCAAAGTCTGGTCGGATAAAGCTGCGCCAACATGAATGGGTTGCAAAATCCCGGTTTTAACAACAGGGGCTGGTTTATGATAGCAAACGCCCACAAATATGTCGGTCTTAATCGTTTCCATCTTGTTTTGTCTTTTTGGGTCTCGACCGAATAGAGCGCCGGAGGGAGCTTTAGGTGGTCAACGGTTCAAACAAAAGCGTGTCTTTGCCAACCAATCCAATCGCCTGCACAGCTAAATAGACCAGTATTTGTATTGGGAAGGCGGGTCAATGCTTCTACTCGCGCCATTCGACGCGCGAGTACCCTAGTCAATCAACCTAGGTGCAGCCAATGTTGCTTGGTCAGTTTTTTGATAACTAGGGATGAACCATTCCGCAAAGAGAAGGGCAAAGATGTCACCATCTTGCCCTTTTCATGAACCGGTATGTTTATCAGACGAACTGGAAGTCGTCTGCAGTCAGGTCGGTTGCAAGCGCATTCTCAAGTGTAATGGTGCCTGTACCTGTATTGATAGAAACGTTGTCGCCCGCTTGCACAATCGAAAGGTCTGCAAAAGTCAGTCCTCCGCCAATCACAAGAGAGTCTTCGCCATCGACGTAATCGGTTACGACGTCACTCCCGTGGTTTTTGTAGAATACAAACTCGTCGGCGCCAGTTCCGCCAGTAAGGAAGTCGTTTCCAGCTCCGCCGATCAATTTATCATTGCCGTTTTGGCCGAAAAGCCAATCCTGTTCAGATCCGCCATCCAGTAAATCTGCGTCGTCCCCACCCCAGAGAACGTCTCGGTTCCCACCGCCATATATGCGGTCTTCTCCGATTCCTCCTGCCAGTTTGTCGTTTCCGGCGTTGCCGTTGATCAGGTCATTTCCGCTGTCGCCATTCAGAGAATCATTTCCAAACCCGCCAACAATGGTGTCGTTACCAATTCCGCCGTAGGCTTTATCATTGCCGGCTCCGCCCTCGATATAATCATTGCCGTCCTGACCGAAGAGAAAGTCGTTTCCATTGTCGCCGAACAGGCGGTCTGCCCCATCATTTCCCCAGATCGTGTCACTTCCGTCGCCGCCACTGATCCAGTCTTCACCATCGCCGCCTGCTAAACGGTCGCTCCCGGCTTGGCCAAGCAGGGCATCATTGTCTTCTTGTCCCAGAATAAAATCGTTTCCAGAGCCACCGTACAATTTATCCCCACCGGATCCGCCCCAGAACCGATCATCTCCTGCATCTCCGTACATGCGGTCGACACCTTCTGACCCTGCCAGGCGGTCATTCCCGTTCTGTCCGAACAAAAGATCGGCTCCTGCGCCGCCAACGATCAAGTCGTTGCCGTCGCCCCCAAACAGTTTGTCGTTGCCGCCTTCTCCTCTGAGAGTATCGTGACCCGTCAACCCGTAGAGATGGTTACCTACCTCGTTACCGATAACTGTGTCATTCGCCTTACCGGCCACATACTCCTCAATAATTGTGTCGCGCATGATGGCCATGTTGCCGATAAGGCCATAGACGTTTGAATAGGTTTCGTCATTCAGGTTGACATACTGGTTTTTGGTGTCGTTCCAAAAATTAATTACGTCCCAACCGCCATCATCTACGATATTGAAAGCAACGCTGCCTCCGATTTGAGGAAGTTGATCGTAAACACCACCTGCGTTAGAGCCCCAACCGTATTTGGTATTGCCGGTTCTGAGATCGTCGGATTTTCCATACAATTCCCAAATCGCAAGAACGTCCGCGATCATTGGCGTGATAACCAAAGCGTCCGAAGCATTGATCGTCGTATTCTCGCCTTGCGAGAAATACGACATAATCGATGCTTGCCAGCTGTCGTTGTCGTAATGATTGTCAACGCCATACACGGCGTTGCCGTTGTAGTGCCCCGCGTGGTTAAGCCCGATCGCATGCCCGATTTCGTGCAGATAGGTTTG
Organism: Ruegeria sp. G5; assembly: GCF_056533365.1. Lineage (NCBI taxonomy): Bacteria > Pseudomonadati > Pseudomonadota > Alphaproteobacteria > Rhodobacterales > Roseobacteraceae > Ruegeria > Ruegeria sp. G5. The sequence goes on from NZ_JBQFOK010000001.1 coordinate 195,835, forward strand.
AAATGAGTATGTGACTGTTCCGATTCCGTAGGTATCGATCCAACCTTTGCCGATGTTTACGTCTGAATAGTTAATCCGGTCATACTCAGCCAACGGTGTATAAGACGATCCAGCGTAAGCACCAGGGTTCTCATCATCAAAGAGGATGTCTGACGCCAGAGCAGTGCTTTCCCAGACAAATGTCAAACCAGTGACAGCTGACCATGTGTTGAGTGCGGACTGCACCATGGCTTTGACGCTGCTTTCCACGAACTGGTAGTTGAAGGTAATTACTGTGCTATCGAACTTTTTTTCGCGTGTGCCATCCTCATAAATAAGAAAGTCGGCAATTTGGTCATTCGTGTATACTACCATGGAACTTTTAAACTCCGGTTAATTGGTTCAGCTAATTCAATCACTCGTAGCGCTACAGGAAAGCTTGATACTCATCCATGAGATGCGTCAAGAAAGGTTGGAGAATTGTGTCAACGTGTCTCGTTCTCGCTACAGTTGTTTTTGCACGCAGTGATCTTTTGTATAGGTTTTGGGCGGAAATACGGGTGAATTAAGGCAAAAAACTTGCGGAGCGGCATTTATGGCCGGTTTGCTCCAGCTTGTGGGCGATTGGTTCTTGATTTAAGGCGCAGCCCTATTAGACCGGAAACGCCTTAGCTCGGGAGTGCAGCGCATGTCGGCCCCAAAACTGTCGATTATCTTGCCGATTTTTGAAGTGGAAGATTACATACAGGAATGTGTTGCTTCGATCCGGGCGCAAACGCTGACAGACTTTGAAGTCATTTGTGTAAACGATGCGACTTTGGACAACGCGATCCCTTTGCTCAAGCGGGCAATTGATGGGGACAAACGGTTTCGTATCGTGCACAATGACAAGAACCGCGGCCTAGGCGGAGCCCGCAACGCAGGCCTTGATCTTGCCCGCGGCGAATTCATCCAGTTTGTGGATTCGGACGATGCTTTGCGACCAAACATGTGTCAGAAGTTGGTCGATCTTGCAGAAAAGAACGAGGTCGACTGGGCGGTTTGCTCGTCCTTGATGACTGGTCAAAACCTCTTGGAGTATTTGGAGGACAGGGCAAAGAATACTTTTGCCTCAGAAGAAGACGCACCAGTTGTTAGTTTTATTCCGCCGTATCACACGGCTTACGCACGCCAAATGGCGCAATCTGGCGTAGTTGATCTAAGTGAAAGCCGAAGCGTTCTGTTCGACGTCTGGCCCTCGATGTGGTTGGGCGTGAGGCGGCGAAGTGTAATTGGCGACCTTCGGTTCGACGAAAACCTATATTACGAGGACCACAGATTTCATTTTGAATTCGGGCAGAAAGCGAAGTCCTTTGTTGCGACCGAAGAGCCTCTGTACCTTTACCGTACGCATGGGGCTCAGATCACCAAAGACAACTCTTCGCGCTGTCTTGAGATCTTTCCTGTTTTGAATAGCGTTCGTAAGCTCGTTGCGGATGATCCAAAACTGCAAGGTGATGATCGCGCGTATGCTCGCTACTTGACGCGCGTACTTCTTGAGCGCTTTGTCGGCCTGGATTTGGATACAGAATTGTCACGTCAATTCCGTGAGGAAGCGCGTGAGGTGATTGCCGATATCTGGGTTAAAGCAGGTGTCCCCGAGGGCGAGAGACAAGACTTGGTGGATGCACTTAGACCGGAATGGGCCGATAAACGGTATGCACGCTATCTGTTGTTGGGGGTCGAGCCCACCAAATACGAAAAGGTCACAAAGTACAGCCGCACCTCACGTAAGCTTTCAAAAGCACTGAAAAAACTCAAGGACCGACGTCTGCGCCGTCGCCGGAGGCTGGTTTCAGAATTGTCCGCGCAAATACTTGTAGATACTGGCCAAAGCTCTGCGACTGAAAAGCCACGCGGGATCGGTGCACAGGAAGATTTTCACCACATGGTTCTGATGAATTGGTTTCTGGCTCATGGCGCTGGGGGCCCGCCAGGATATCTCGCAAATCTACGACGTGGGTTGGATCTGCGAACGGATGAGACATCTCATCCGATCTATATTCAGCGGCTGACGAAAAAGTCCGCCGACTATGAGCCTGAATATGGACCCGAAGACCTGACACGGTTGGTGGAGTGGTTTGCAAACACAGACAATCTGACGCTACCGGAAGCGGCGAAAGATAAGATTAAGCTTCTTTCTCCTCGCAGCATTCATACACACATCTGTACGGATATGGTCGGGACATATAATCATTTTGATCGCGAAGGTTTACCGCGACCACTGACCATTTTCTCGAGTCATGCGCCAGAAAGCTGGGGAAAGGAAGTTGCGGACATCTGGCGATCCAAAGGTCATAGTGGATCTGAAGTTGAGCAATTGGAACGCGTCGCGCGGCTAATTGAGGCCAAGGCCTTCCGCGAAGCTGATGTCTGGGTTTTCCCAAGCGCCGAAGCGATGGAGCCCTACTACGCGACAATACCAAGGTTCGGAGAATGGGCAGCGCACAAGGATATACGGTTTGTACGAACCGGGTCGCCGGCAAAGCCTTGCGAGATGGATCAGGATGCGGCCAAAGAGTCTTTTGGCTTGTCCGGCCAGCGCGTGATCTCTTTCATCGGTCGTCATATCGAGGCCAAGGGCTATGATTTGATGAAAGAAATTGGCGCCGCGCTTTTGGAGGAATTTGAAGACCTTACGGTTCTTGTCGCCGGCAAAGAAGATGGTCTTCCCGCGTTGGATCATCCGCGTTGGAAGGAACTGGGGTGGTTTAACAAACCTGAACAGGTGATCCGGGCATCGGATGTATTTGTCCTGCCAAATAAGAACACGTATTTTGATCTGGTCTTGCTTGAGGCGTTGTCTTTGAGCGCGCCGGTTGTGGCCAGTGCGACCGGAGGCAACAAAACTGTTGCGGCAGACACGGATGGCGCAATTGAATTGGCCGAGCCTACAGGCCAAGCTTTGGCTGCCAAGGTTCGCGAACTTCTCATCGACGATAACCGCCGTCGTGCTTTGGGCGACAAAGCCCGGAGCGCTTACGACGTGCATTACACCGAGCTTGCGTTTGCGGAAAATTACACCCGGCTTGTTGAGGAAATCCAGAAGGACTACGGGTTGGCGGTGATGCCGTCTGAAACCTGACCTGGTACCAGAAAACTTACAGGTGCAAAGTTGCTTGTTGGGCAAACCGGGCGCGCGTTCGGTTTGCAAAGGCGACGAGCGAAAGCATCACGGGTACTTCGACCAATACACCAACAACGGTGGCAAGTGCTGCGCCCGAGTTCAGGCCGAAAAGGCTGATGGCAACTGCGACGGCCAGCTCAAAGAAATTAGAGGTGCCAATCATTGCGCAAGGGGCCGCAATCCGATGCGGTATTTTCAGGGCATAGGCGGCCCCGTAGGCCAGCGCAAAGATCCCGTAGCTTTGGATCAGGATTGGCACAGCGATCAGCACGATGACCAGTGGCTTGGCCAGAATGGTCTGCCCCTGAAGCCCGAACAGGATGACGACAGTTGCAATCAACCCAATGATCGACCACGGCTTCACCCGCGCCGTGAACGCGTCGATCGCTTGTTGTGATTTCAGTCGACGGCGGGTCAACAGCCCGGCGATCAAAGGCAGCACCACGTATAGGACCGTCGCAAGAACAAGTGTCTGCCAGGGGACCGCGATATCTGTAACCCCAAGCAAAAACGCCACGATTGGGGCGAAAGCAATCACCATGATCAGATCGTTTACGGACACCTGGACCAGCGTGTAGGTGGAATCTCCTTGGGTGAGTTGCGACCAGACAAATACCATCGCGGTACAGGGGGCGGCCCCTAACAGGATAAGACCTGCGGTGTACTGCGCAGCGTCCTCGGGTTGAATCCAAGGTGCAAAGACGTAGTCAAAGAACAAAACGGCCAATGCGGCCATTGTAAAAGGTTTGATCAACCAATTGACGGCCAAGGTGACGATCAGCCCACGTGGTTGACGCGCCACGCCAGCGACTGCGCCAAAGTCGACACCGACCATCATGGGATAAACCATTGCCCAGATCAGCAATGCGACCACGAGATTCACGCTGGCGACCTCGGTTGCGGCGATCAGCTCGACAAGGCCCGGGGCAATCAAGCCGATCAGCACGCCACCCACCATCGCCAAAGCGACCCAGACTGTCAGGTATCGCTCAAAAACACTCAAGAGTAAGCCTCGGACGCGGGATTTGTCAGTTTGGAGGACGTCAGCGCAGCCAACGCAACCATGATTGCGGCAGTGCCCAGGACCAGAGCCAGCCCCCCTATTTGATAGGTCAGACCAGACAAGACAGTTCCCACAAGACGCCCGGTTGCGTTGGCCATGTAGTAAAAGCCCACATCCATCGTGACCCTGTCGGATTTGGTGAAAGACAGGATGAGATAGGAATGCAATGAGGAGTTGACGGCAAAGATTGCGCCGAAAACCAAAAGGCCAATGACCAGCGTGACAGTCAGCCAAGGCTGCGGACCCGAAGACATCAGTACAGCGACTGTCAGCGCCGCTGGCACACAGAACAAAGCAGCTGCCCAGTTTCGGGCAGCATGGATCAAGTCGCCTTCGGATCGGTCCGCCGCGCGTAGAATTTTTGGCGCGCTGGCCTGTACTGCGCCGTAAAGGATCACCCAGACGGCCATGAACGTACCGATCATGAAAAAGGCGGCGCGGTTGCCATCCTCGGTGCCATCCGACAGGACGGCGTAGAAATAAATCGGGATACCGACCACGAACCAGATATCTCGCGCTCCGAACAGGAACACGCGGGCGGCTGACAGCCAGTTTACGTTCGGCGATTTCGAAAACACCTCGGAGAATTTCGCGCTTTTGCGGCCCTTGGGCAGCCCGTCGGGCATGAACAGGATGACCGCCAAGAGGATCGCCAATAACACGATCGCCATAACCAATACGGCCCACATGAAACCCAAAGTGGCAAGCAGGGCGGCCCCGAGCAGGAAACCCAAGCCTTTGACCGCGTTCTTCGATCCCGTCAGGATGGCGACCCAGCGAAACAGGCCACCCCCTTGCGTCGGAGCCAACAGCTTGACCGCGGATTTCGAGGACATTTTGGCCAGATCCTTGGCAACACCGCTTGCCCCTTGGACGACCATAACGAAGACAACTTTCGCAGGAATCGCCCAGTTAGGGTCTAACTGTGTCAGTAAAAGCAATGCACTGACCTGAAGACCAAGCCCCGCATAAAGTGTCGAGGTCAGCCCGAACCTTGCTGCAATCCAGCCCGCGGCAAGGTTAGTGCCCATCCCTGCGATTTCGTACAGAACAAACAGATAGGCAAGCTGAACCGGTGAGAACCCCATCGTATGAAAATGCAGTAGCACCAACATACGCAAGGCCCCATCGGTCAGCATAAAAGCCCAATAGGCCGCCGTGACCGCGATATAGGCCGACAGTCCTTCGGGCCGGGATGTCACAGCGAGGCTCCAACCTTCAGCGCGACGTCGACCAAACGGTGGGCATAGCCCATTTCGTTGTCGTACCACGCATAGATTTTCACCTGCGTTCCATTCACAACCATTGTCGACGGCGCATCGATGATCGAGGAGCGTTCATCATTGGTGTAGTCGGTTGAAACCAGAGGCCGGGTTTCATAGCCCAAAATGCCCTTCAACTCGCCCTCGGCAGCGGACTTGAAGAACGCATTGACCTCTTCGGCCGTTGTGTCCCGTTCTACTTCGAACACGCAGTCCGTCAGCGATGCGTTCAACAGCGGGACCCTCACCGCGTGACCGTTCAACCGACCCTTGAGTTCGGGATAGATCAGGGTGATTGCCGTGGCAGAGCCTGTGGTCGTTGGGATCAACGAGTTCAACGCCGAGCGCGCACGGCGCAGATCTTTGGCCGGGCGGTCCACGATGGTTTGCGTATTCGTCACGTCATGGATCGTGGTCATCGAACCGTGCCGGATGCCAAGATTTTCATGAATGACCTTGACCACCGGTGCCAGGCAATTGGTGGTACAGGATGCGGCTGTTACGATGTGATGTGTTGCGGGGTCATAGGTGTCTTCATTTACGCCCATGACAATATTAGCGGTCGGTCCGTCCTTGACCGGGGCCGAAACGACAACCTTTTTCACGCCTGCCTCAAAATACGGGGCAAGTTTGGCCTCGGTTTTAAACACACCTGTGCAGTCAATGACGACGTCCACCCAATTTAGGGGAAGCTCGCTTAGGTTTTTGGTCCCGATAAACGGCAATCGCGTGCCATTGATCGTGACGCTATCCGCATCATGCTCAAACTCCGCGTCCCAACGCCCGTGGACGGTATCAAACTCCAGCAGATGCGCGTGCATTTCCGGGTCGCCGACCCCATCATTGATCCAGGCGATGTTCGCACCTTTGTCCAGCAAGGGCTTTAGCGCCAGCTTTCCCATACGGCCCAGGCCGTTAAGCGCATATGTCGTCATTTCATGTCCTCAGAGGGGGTTCTTCCGATGTCGTCGACAGCGGATTGCAAGGCGATCCGATCCAGGCTTTCGACGGGCAGGGATGTGAAAGCCTCAATCCGGCGCTTGAGCGCGCCATATGCGTTCTGAAACGCCAGACTTACTTCTGCGTCCGTACCGGTGGCTTTGACCGGGTCAACCATGCCCCAGTGACCGCTAATGGGCTGCCCTTCCCAAGCCGGGCATTCCTCGTTTGCAGCCTGATTGCAAACCGTAAACACAAAATCCATTTCCGGAGCGCCCTCGACGGCAAATTCGGACATGTGCTTGGAACGCAAGACTGACGTGTCATGCCCCTTGTCCTTAAGGACCTGCACTGCAAACGGGTTCAATTCAGATGTTGGTTGCGTCCCTGCGGAATAAACCTCGAACCGGTCTTCGCCCAACGTGCGCAAAAGGGATTCTGCAAAGATCGAACGAGCAGAGTTACCGACACACAAAAACAGAACGTTGTATTTGTGATCCGTCATCGTCTTGGTTCCTTGTGAAAAAGGCATGCAGATATCGGGACGTCCACGGCAGCAATCGTTCAGCAGAAAATCCAGCATGTGCTGCACGTTCTTCATCTCGATCGAGTACAGCAGCGAGGTTCCTGACCGGTCATGCCGCACCAGCCCCGAACGCTGCAGCGCATTCAGGTAATTCGACAAAGTGCTGGCTTTGATCCCCAGCTCGGATGCGAGCTCTCCGGCAGGGACACTGTCAGGAAAACGTCGCATTAACATGCGAAACACCATCAGGCGTTGTGGATGGCCGAGTGTTGAAAGCTTATCAGACGTAGATTCTATCATATTTCATGAAATATTGAAATAATGATTGTGAGTCAACGACCTCCTGAAATGAGCTTGGATGTTCGTATATCACTGAAAACAAATGGCAAATACAGAATGCCAACATGGCAGCGCGAAAGAACCGCACGTCTGTACAGCATCAATTGGCGCATAAAACGGTGCGCAACCTTCTGATTTCGAGACTTGCGCCTCTCAAGGTGACGGTTTAAACGAAGCGTCGCTTGCCTCAATAGCTCAGCTGGTAGAGCAGGTCCTTCGTAAGGACAAGGTCGGGGGTTCGAGTCCCTCTTGAGGCACCAGTTCAATCGTTTTTGGCAGAACTATAGCGCGATCACGCGCGTTTTTCACCAATCGTGGTTACCCCAAGAACCGACAACACCTTTGCCTCGATATGCTCAGAGTTCATTCCGGCCGTCGCGTACATGTCTGCAGGATTGGCCTGGTCGATGAAGATATCCGGCAGCACCATCGAGCGGTATTTCAGTCCTTGGTCGAAAACACCTTCTTCTGCCAAAAGTTGGGCGACATGGCTGCCAAAGCCGCCGATTGCCCCCTCTTCTATGGTGATCAGGGCCTCGTGATTGGTTGCAAGGTCCAGGACAAGATCGCGGTCCAGCGGTTTGGCGAACCGTGCGTCGGCGATGGTTGGCGTGATCCCACGTGCAGCCAGAGCCTCGGCTGCTTTCTGAACCTCGGACAGTCGGGTGCCAAAAGACAAAAGGGCAACGCGCGCGCCTCTTTGGATAATACGGCCCTTGCCGATTTCCAGAATTTCACCCCGTTCGGGCAGGTCTATCCCGACACCTTCGCCGCGCGGGTAGCGAAAGGCGATAGGCCCGTCGTTATGGGCGGCCGCGGTGGCCACCATGTGCATCAGCTCGGCTTCGTCAGCCGCAGCCATCACAACCATTCCGGGCAGATTTGCCAAATAGGCAATGTCAAAGGACCCCGCATGGGTTGCGCCATCCGCACCCACCAGACCGGCGCGATCGATGGCAAAACGCACGGGCAGGCGCTGAATCGCCACATCATGCACGACCTGATCGTAACCACGTTGCAGAAACGTTGAATACATCGCGCAAAACGGCTTCATTCCTCCAGCGGCCAGCGCCGCGGCAAAGGTGACCCCATGCTGTTCTGCAATTGCCACGTCAAAACAGCGCGAGGGGTAGCGCTCAGCAAACAGGTTCAAGCCAGTGCCATCGGGCATGGCCGCGGTTACGGCAACGATTTTGTCGTCGCGGCCCGCTTCCTCAACCAGTGTCTTGCCGAAAACCGAGGTATAGGATGGCGCGTTGGATGGCGCCTTTTGCTGCTTGCCTGTCACCACGTCGAACTTGGCTGTGGCATGCCCTTTATCTCGGGCCTGCTCGGCGGGGGCATAGCCCTTGCCCTTTTTCGTCAGCACGTGGATCAGAATTGGACCTGTCGCCTTTGCCCTGACGGTACGAAGCACCGGTAGCAGCTGATCCATATCGTGGCCGTCGATCGGACCGATGTAAGAGAAACCCAGCTCTTCAAAGAAGGTTCCACCCATTGCCATACCTTTGAGCATTTCTTTGGCGCGTTTGGCCCCCTCGCGGAAGGGTTCGGGCAGCAAAGACACAGCGCCTTTGGCGGCGGCTTTCAGGTCATGGAAGGGTTCTTCGGTATAGATCCGGGACAGATAGCTGGATAAGGCCCCGACGGGTGGTGCGATGCTCATCTCATTGTCGTTGAGGATCACAACAAGGCGCTTTTTCAGGTGACCGGCATTGTTCATCGCCTCAAAGGCCATGCCTGCGGACATCGAACCGTCACCGATCACCGCGATTGCGTCACCCAGGCCTTCGGGCGTTACACCACCCAGATCACGCGCAACCGAGAACCCGAGCGCCGCACTGATGGACGTGCTGGAATGAGCGGCACCAAAGGGGTCATACGGGCTTTCGCTCCGCTTGGTAAAACCGCTTAGACCGCCTTTCTGACGCAGCGTGCGAATACGGTCGCGCCGTTCGGTCAGAATCTTGTGAGGATAGCACTGATGGCCCACATCCCAGATGATCTTGTCACGCGGAGTGTCAAATACAGCGTGCAGGGCCGTGGTCAGTTCGACCACGCCAAGTCCCGCGCCCAAATGACCGCCTGTGACCGACACAGCCGAAATTGTTTCAGCCCGCAATTCATCAGCGACCTGCCGAAGTTGCGCATCCGAAAACTGCCTGAGATCCGCAGGGCGGTTCACAAGATCCAGCAGGGGCGTTTTTGGGCGATCAGACATGGGTCTTTCCTGACTTAGCTGTCCCGGGCAATAACGAAGCGCGCGGCGTCCTTCAAGGTTTCCGCATCAGGGCCGTAACCGTCGAGCGCATCGCAAGCCTGATCTACCAGTTCCGCCGCACGCCTTTTGGCATGATCCAGCCCAAGCAGTGAGACAAAGGTCGCTTTACCTGCTTCGGCGTCCTTTTGCAGACGCTTTCCCGCCTTTTCGGCATCGCCCTCAATATCCAAGATGTCGTCGGCGATCTGAAAGGCAAGACCCAAGGCTTGGGCATAACGGCGCAGGGGTGCCTGATCGGCTTTTGCCATGATCGCACCAGCGACAGCGGACCATTCAATCAGGGCACCGGTTTTTCCGGCTTGTAACCGTGTAATTTCATCCAACGTCAACGGCGCCGCTGCCGTTTCCGCCGCGATATCCAGCGCCTGACCCAGAACCATTCCTTGCGCACCACTGGCTTTTGCCAGTGTTAGGGTCAAATCCGCGCGTATTTCCGCATCGCCAACTTCGGGCCGGGCACACATTTCAAACGCCAGAGTCTGCAGGGCATCCCCGGCCAGAACAGCGGTACCCTCATTCCACTTCACATGCACTGTGGGACGACCCCGGCGCAGGTCATCATCATCCATGCAGGGCAAATCATCGTGAACAAGCGAATAGGCGTGCAGGGCCTCAATCCCCGTTGCTGGCCAAATCGCGCGGTTTGGGTCGATGCCATGCAAGCGGGCGCTTTCCATCACAAGAAACCCACGCAGGCGCTTTCCGCCCTGTGTCGCGTACCCCATGGCACGGGTCACGTTCAGATCGTCGAAAGTGCCCAGAACCTTATCGAAATGGCGCTGAATCCAATCTGCATCCTGCGCCAATACGTCCAGAAACATTTACAGCCCTTCGACAGGTGTCGTCCCGGTCGGTTGGCCATCCGCATCCAAAGTGATCGCTGCAACCTTTTCCTCGGCCCGTTTCAGTTCATCCTCGCAGCGCTTTTTCAGGGCCGCGCCCCGCTCATACAGCGCGATAGACTGATCCAAAGCAACGTCGCCGCGTTCGAGCTGTCCAACAACGGCTTCCAGCTCTTTCATCGCCTGTTCAAATGTCATCTGATCAACGGGTGTTTCGGTCATCGGGCTGCTTTCATAAGTTCTTCCACATGGGCGCGGGTGGCGTTGGCCAAGGCTTTCAGATCATACCCGCCTTCCAGAGTCGAGACGATACGGCCCGCGCAGACCTCATCCGCGATCTGACAAAGCTGGGCAGTGATCCATGCAAAATCGCCTGTCGACCAGTTCAGATTGGCCAGCGGGTCGTCCTGATGCGCATCAAACCCGGCCGAGATAATAATGAGTTCGGGTCTGAAGGCGCGAAGACGGGGAAAAGCCTGCGCTTCGTAGGCTGTGCGCATTTCGGCCCCGCCAGTTCCAGGGGCCAGGGGTATATTCAGAACGGTATCAAATGCTCCGGTCTCATCCGCGCGTCCCGATCCCGGCCATAGCGGCATCTGCTGGCTGGTGATCACCAAGGCGCGCGGCTCGTCCCATAGCAAATCCTGCGTGCCGTTGCCGTGGTGCACATCAAAATCCACCACTGCCACCCGGCTCAGGCCATGATGATCCAGTGCGTGTTTCGCAGCCAAAGCCGCATTGCCAAACAGGCAAAATCCCATCGCAGTATCTGTTTCTGCATGATGTCCTGGCGGGCGGATCGCACAAAACGCGTTTTGTACGTCACCGTTCAACACCAAATCCACCGCCTTTACGGCCGCACCGGCTGCGCGATAGGCAGCATCGATTGACCCCGGTGACAAAAACGTATCTCCGTCAATCTGACGATACCCTTCCGTTGGTCGCGCCCGACGAAGGTCGTCAATATGACTTTGGGGATGGATACGCAGCAGGTCATCATCCGCCGCCATCGGAGCCGTCTTACGGTTCAGGTCCAGATCTTCCAAGGCATGCAGGATATGTTCCAACCGTGCTACACGCTCGGGATGCCCGTCCGGTGTCACATGTTCAAGACAATCGGCATGAGTCAAAAGGGCGGTCTTCATCGGGGTCCCCTGTTCATCTGGCTAAAAATATCCTCGCCGAAGGCATAAAATCGCCGCACAGCGGCTAGATCAATCGGGCGCGAGCATATACCCGGCGCCCCGGACGGTCTGAAGATACCGTGGCTGTTTCGGATCCTGCTCAATCTTACGTCGCAGACGCGTGATCTGAACGTCGACTGCACGTTCTTGCGCCTGACCTTTGTCGCGCCCCAGATCCTCAACCAGTTTGGCGCGACTGATCGGCTCACCCGGCTGAGCCGAGAAGATTTTCATCAACTGGCTTTCCGTCGCTGTCAACCGAACAGGGTCTTCGCCCTGCCACATTTCGCCTTTTTCGACGTCATATCGAATGGGCCCGAGGTTCAGGATTTTCGACACCGTTTCCTGCGCAGGTGTTTCCGGCATGCGACGCAGGATTGCGTTGATGCGCAGTAACAACTCTTTCGGCTCAAACGGTTTAGCCAGATAGTCGTCTGCGCCTGCCTCTAATCCAGCGATCCGATGTTCGGTTTCGCCGCGGGCGGTCAGCAGAAGAATGGGTGTTGCATGTGTTTCGCGCAGCGCTTTGGTCAGGCTTACACCATCCTCGCCGGGCATCATGACGTCCAAAACGATCATGTCGAAATCCAACCCCGACAACACCCGGCGCGCATGAGCCGCATCCCTGGCGGCGGTCACCAGAAAGCCATTCCGCATCAGGAATTTCTTGAGCAGATCCCGAATTCGCTCGTCATCGTCAACGATCAGCAGATGGGCGTCCATATCGCTCATGAGGTGGTATCCCGCAGTTTAGTATAGGCATGACGCATATCAGCATCCATCATCGCTTCAAGCACTTTACGAAACCCCGATACAGCCTCGGGGCCCGCATCCTTATAGGCCGCACGCATTCTGACGCGCTGGGCTTCGGACAGTCTACCTTCAAGTGCCTTCCCCTCACCCGTCAAAAATAGGTGTCTTTCCCGTTTGTCCACAGTACCCACCCGACTTTCGACAAGGCCGTCCTCGATCAACGTGCGCAACACACGGTTCAGCGACTGTTTTGTGACCCCGAGAATTGCAAGCAGGTTGTTGACCGTTGTACCGGGCGCGCGGTTGATGAAATGGATCGCCCTGTGGTGCGCACGTCCATAGGCAAGTTCTGACAGGATGCGATCGGGGTCTGCGGTAAAACCGCGATAGGCGAAAAACATCGCCTCAATCCCTTGCCTGAGCTGTTCATCCGTCAGAAACAGCAGGCTCTCACCGCCAAACACCTGGGCGGGGCGGGTATCCGACATATCACGCCTCATTCGTTACACCTGATCGACTTTATGTCAGCGTTATTGACATTCCAAGAGCGGACAGGTATCGAATCGCAGTTTTCGCGCAACTTTATGTCCGGTTCGGACTTAAATAACGCAACATTCGAAAAATTTAGCCCAAGTCAGGAGGGTTCGCATGGCGGGGTATGATGATCGTGACGGCGTCATCTGGTTGGATGGCAAGCTGGTGCCCTGGCGGGATGCCAATGTGCATATCCTGACCCATGCGATGCATTACGCGTCTTCGGTCTTTGAGGGCGAGCGTGCTTACGGCGGCAAAATCTTCAAAAGCCGCGAGCATTCCGAGCGTCTGATCGCTTCGGCTGATGCGCTGGATATGCCAATGCCGTACTCATTGGACGAGATCGAAGCGGCCAAGGAAGAAACCCTGAAGGCCAGCGGTTTGCAGGATGCTTACGTGCGTGTTCTGGTCTGGCGCGGCTCGGGTGATGACATGGGCGTGGCTTCGGCCAAAAACCCGGTCCGTATGGCCGTGGCGGTCTGGCCGTGGGGCGCCTATTACGGCGACGCCAAGATGCAAGGCGCCAAGTTGGATATCGCGGAATGGAAGCGCCCCAGCCCGGAAACGATCCCGGTGCACGCCAAGGCGGCGGGTCTTTACATGATCTGTACCATTTCCAAGCACAAGGCCGAGGCCAAGGGATGCTCGGACGCCCTTTTCATGGATTACAATGGATATGTGGCCGAGGCGACCGGCGCGAACGTCTTCTTTGTCAAGGATGGCGAGGTGCATACCCCGCTGGCGGATTGCTTTCTAAACGGCATCACGCGCCAGACGGTGATCCAGATGTTGAAAGACAAGGGCATCACTGTTCATGAGCGCCGCATCAAACCCGAAGAAATGGCTGACTTTGAGCAATGCTGGCTGACGGGCACTGCGGCCGAGGTCACTCCGGTCGGTCAAATTGGCGACTACACCTTCGAGGTCGGCGACCTGACCCGCGAGATTGCGGCGGATTACGAGGCGCTGGTGCGCGCCTGATATACGGCTATGTCAGACATTCAACCCTCGCCCTGGGGCGAGGGTTTTTCTTTGCCGTTCGTGCAGGAATTATCGCAGATCGTTCAACTGGCTGGACGTACGCGCATAATGCCATAGTTTACTGCTATGTTAGACCTACTCAGTGATATCCTAACCCGCCTGTCCCTGCGCGGGACGTTTTACTTTCGCACATCGTTTACGCCGCCCTTTGGCATACAGGTGCCCGCTTTTGAAAACGTGGCCCGTTTCCACTTTGTGCAACGTGGTGAATTGAAAGTGCATGTTTCGCATACGGGCGAAACGCTTCGTTTGAAGCAGGGCGATCTTATCCTGATACCCCATGGCTCTGCGCATGCGCTGTTGTGCAACGAGGTCAAGCCACTCGATGCATTACCGTTGGAGCAGGTGTTGCAGGATGCTGGATATAAAGGTGATGGAGTTCTGGTTTATGGCGGAGAGGACAAAAGCCGAGATACCCAATTGATCTGCGGTCATTTTTCCTTCACGGGCCCGCCGGGCCGCAAAGGGACGGGTCATATGCTGATTGACCGATTGCCGCCTTACATTCTGATTGAAAACTACGGCGAAGAAGCCGGCGCATGGATCGAGTCCACGTTGCGCATGATCGGGTCCGAGGTCAGTGGCGCACGCATTGGCGGTGACTTGATTGCCTTGAAACTGTCCGAGGTTCTGTTTGCGCAGGCCATTCGCGCGCATCTTGAACATCAAAGCCCTAGTCAATCTGCGTTGGCAGGATTCGCCGATCCGCGCGTATCCCGCGCGCTGACCGCGTTTCATCAGGCACCGGCACAGGACTGGAGTGTGGAATCTCTGGCGCGCGAAGCGGGCATGTCCCGTACCGCCTTTGCCCAGCTTTTTACCGAAAAGATGGGAACGACCCCGATGCAATACCTGACGGATTGGCGTATGCAGATCGCCTGTCACGGCCTGACGGAAAGCCGATGGAATGTGGCGGACGCCGCTGCCGAAGTGGGATATGCATCCGAGGCCGCGTTTTCGCGCGTGTTCAAGAAACAGGTTGGGCTATCTCCGGCCGCGTATAGGGCAATGCACTGATACGCCGCAGTTCCGGACGATCTGCAAGTCTTTCCGGACGATCCGGGCTGATACGTTCGGGCTCTGTCTCCTAGCTTAAGGATATCCCAAGCTAGAAAAGGAACCCCCAATGTCTGTCCGTTTCGTCACCCGAAATATCCACGCCTATCTTGACTATCCTGTCGCCTTCGCCCTGATGACGCTGCCCTTCTTGCTGGGTCTTGGGCAATCGAACCCGCTGGCTTTGTGGTTGTCTGTTGTCACCGGGGTCGCAGCTTTTGTTCTGACCGTATTGACCGATCATCATCTGGGAATTTGGCGGGTGCTGCCCTACAAGTTTCACCTGACCGTCGATCTGCTGGTTGGCCTGACGTTCCTGGCCGCGCCCAGCCTATTGGGTTTCACTGGTCTGGATGCCGCATTTTACTGGCTGAACGGGGCGGCAGTGGTCGTTGTGATCGCTCTGAGTGCGCCGGAACAGGCCGCCACTGCTTGAGCATTAAGGGGCCGTCTGTCACAATAACATCGTGATAGTTTCAAGAATCTGAGCCGCCTGTTTTACAAATGGGCGGCTTAGTGACGCTCACCAATCGCGTGGTCGACGAGTCGACCACCAGACAGGAGAGCCCGATGAACCGAGTTTTACGCCCCAACCGCCGCGCCTTTCTGGCAGGCAGCACTGCATTTGCCGCGTCCTTGTCGATGCCAGCCATCAGCCGCGCGTCGTCACGCCCAGTTTTCACGCATGGCGTTCAATCAGGAGATGTCGATACATCATCCGGTATGATCTGGACCCGCACTGATCGTCCAGCGTGTGTGACGATGGAAATATCGACCACGGAGAGTTTCGCAGATGCCCGTCAGTTGGCTTCTTTGGATGCGCTGCCCAACAGTGATTTCGCTGTGAAGCGGTTGGTTGATGGGCTGCCGTCAGATCAGGATATCTTCTACCGTTTTGTCGCATCCGATCTGAGTGACATTAACGTCAAATCAGAGCCTATTATTGGCCAATTCCGAACAGCACCAACATCCCGCAGGAATATTCGGTTCGCATGGTCGGGCGATACAGCAGGTCAGGGTTGGGGAATCGACGACGACGGGATGCGCACTTACGCAACGATGGCCCAGCACAAACCGGACTTTTTTATCCATTCAGGTGATACGGTCTATGCCGATGGTCCCATGCAGGATGAAGTCGAGAAAGACGGCCAGCTGATCTGGAAAAACACCACCCTGATCGACGAAAAACGCAAGGTAGCAGAAACGCTGGACGAATTTCGCGCGCAGTGGAAATACAACATGATGGACGACCACGTGCGCGCCATGAATGCCGTGTGCCCCACCTTTTTCCAATGGGACGATCATGAGGTCGTCAACAACTGGTCAGATGCCAAAGACCTGATCTCGGATGACAGGTATACCGAAAAATCGGTGCACGTTCTGCAATCACGCGCTGGGCGTGCGTTCCACGAAATGACACCACTGCGCTTTACCCCGACAGAACCGGGGCGTGTTTATCGTAAGATTTCCTACGGGCCGATGCTGGATGTGTTTTTCCTGGATCTGCGCAGCTATCGCGGCCCGAACGGCACTTCGATGGAAGATGAAATCACAGATAAGTCACGCATTCTGGGGGCTGAGCAGTTGGCCTGGCTCAAGCGTGAACTGGCATCTTCGGAAGCAACCTGGAAAGTCATCGCGTCAGATATGCCAATTGGCTTGGTTGTCTGGGACCGTTGGAAGGACCAGACCGGCGCCGAGGCGATTTCGAATGGTGACAACGGACCTGCAAAGGGACGAGAGTTGGAGATCGCGGACCTTTTGCAGTTTATCAAGACCGCGCAGATCACAAACACGGTCTGGTTCACCGCTGATGTTCATTACACTGCCGCGCATTATTACGACCCTAACAAAGCGCAATTTCAGGAATTCGAACCTTTCTGGGAATTTGTGTCAGGGCCGTTGCATGCCGGGACATTTGGCCCGAATGCGCTGGATGGCACCTTTGGTCCCGAAGTGAAATTCGTCAAAGCCCCAACTGCTGAGCAAGGCGCAAACCTACCGCCAAGCGCAGGGCTTCAGTTCTTTGGTTTGGTCGATATCGACGGCGCGACCGAGCAGATGACGGTTCGTCTTATGGACCGGGCAGACACAGAGCTGTGGTCAATCACACTGGATCCCAAGTCGCGGGCGATCTGAAGCAAGGATCAGCGCCCCGGTGAGTTCTCCGGGGCGCAGTCTTTCTGGAGTTAGAAATCCACGCCGCGCTGCGCCTTGATACCGGCCTGAAACGGGTGTTTCTCTTCTGTCATCTCGGTGACAAGATCGGCGTAGTCACGCAGGGCTTGTGGTGCGTCACGTCCTGTCAGGAACACGCTTGTCTTGTCTGACCGTGCGTTCAGCCCGTCGATCACCTGATCAACCGTCAAATATTCATAGCGCAGCGCGATATTTATCTCGTCCAAGACGACAAGATCATATTCTCCGCTGTTCATCAAAGCGCGCGCCTTGTCAAAAGCTGCGTTTGCCGCGGCGATATCCCGTTCGCGGTCCTGTGTGTCCCAGGTAAACCCTTCGCCCATGGTGTGCCACGTCACCAGCTCCCGCTCTTCGAAGAAACGGCGCTCGCCCGTTTTCCACTTACCTTTGATGAACTGAACCACAGCGACCTTTTGCCCCCAGCCCAACGCACGGATCACCACACCGAACGCAGCCGAAGATTTACCTTTGCCTTTGCCGGTATTGACCAGAACCAAGCCACGATCAGGATCGACGGCCTCGGACACTTTCTTACGGTGCTTGGCCTGCACCTTTTGCATTTTTTCCTTGTGGTCTTGTGCGTCGCTCATTGCGGAACCTTTCATGATGTTGCGCCCAACCTAGGTGAAGTTCGCCAAAGGTAAAGATCACGCTTTGGGGTCTGTCGCAGAACGAGCTTTGCCACGTTCCAACCCTAACTGGCGTTCGCGAAGGATGACGACCACGTTGCCCGCAATCACCAGCGCGGCACCACCCAACATCACGGCGGTCGGTAGTTCGTCAAACCAGACATATCCAATGACGACCGCAAACAGCATCGTTGTGTAGTCATAAGGTGCCAGCATCGACGCCTGTCCGAACTTGTAAGACGTCGTCACCAGAATCTGCGCGACCCCGCCGATGAGGCCTGTAATAACTAATATTAGAGCCTGTTCTAACGTTGGCATGGTCCAACCCCAGAACACCGTCAGGGAAGACAACAGCGTTGCCGTGATGGAAAAGTAAAAGACCACAGCCGCAGGATGGTCGACCTGAACCAACTGTCTGATGTGGATTTGAACAAACCCCCTGGCAATGGTCGCCGCTAGCACGCACAAAGCGCCGACGGTGGCAGCGGTGTCCATGTTGTTTCCGCCAAGTCTGGGCCAGATCATGATGAGAACACCCAATAGCCCCAGCGCGACGGCTCCGATCCGGATCATGCGGATACGCTCACCCAACATGACAGCCGCCAGAATCAGGGTGAAAATCGGCGTTGCGTAGCCGATGGCCGTCACTTCGGGCAACGGTAGCAGGCTAAGGCCGGTGAACGTCAGGCCCATCGCACTTGTCCCTAAGACGCCACGCCAGAAGTGACCCATCGGCTTCTTAACGACGAGGCCTTTGGACAGCTCGCCTCGCCAGCTGAGCCAGGCGATGATCACGGGCACGGCAAAAAGTGACCGGAAGAAAACCATTTCTCCGGGTGGGAAATCCTCCGACAGCGCCTTTACGATGGCCTGCATCACCGTGAACAGGACCAACGCGCTGAGCTTCAGCGATACAGCCAATACTGGCTTTTGCGATGTTAACGGCTTGGTCATTGGCGCGAACCTGCGCTTTTTGCCGGGTCAGATCAATGCGAGGAATTCAGATTTAACCATTCTGCCGGCAAAGCTTCGTTTATTTCATCGGCAAACTCGTTCAGGAAACGAACCATGCGGGTCACGCGTTCCTGGGCCAGAGTTTTGCCACGTACGGTCAACATGTCCTGGGGTAGGTGCAACAGTTTGACCTTCCAATGATCCAGCGAGAAGTGCAGATCATCCAGCGTCCGATCTCGGGCGAATGGATCGGCCGGATCATAAAGCGACCGGCCCAAGGCACCGGAAACTGAGAAATTGCGCGCAATCCCAATAGCCCCCAACGCATCCAGCCGATCCGCGTCCCGCAAAATGCATGCCTCAGCAGTCTCTGGTGTGATGTTTGCCGAAAAACTGTGTGCAGCGATCGCATGCTGGATGACGGTAATCTCGGCCTTGGAATAGCCGAAACCCCGTAGAATAGGCTCTGATTCCTGAGCGGACTGGCGAGAGGCCAGATGCCGGTTCGGGTCGTTTTTGGGAAGATTGACCAGATCATGCAAGTAACTGGCCGCCAGCAGAACGCGTAGGTCGGTCGCAGCATCTGCAATAGCTTGTGCATTTACCCAGACACGATCCAGGTGCGCCAGATCATGCGCCGGGTCTGTCTCCATCCGTTGGAGGACAACACCGCGCAGGCGCGCCCGCAGGTCAGCCGATCCGTCCACGATTTTCGCCAATCTGACCGCGATGCAGCAGCAGGTGATCCAGAAGCACGCAAGCCATCATCGCTTCGCCCACGGGAACCGCGCGTATACCCACGCAAGGGTCGTGACGACCCTTGGTGATGATCTCTGTCTCTTCACCGGACTTGGTAATGGTTTTGCGCGTTGTCAGGATCGACGAGGTCGGTTTCACCGCAAAGCGCACCACGATATCCTGCCCAGTAGAGATTCCACCCAGAATGCCACCTGCATGGTTACTGCTGTACTGAGGGCCGTTCTGACCCATGAAGATCTCATCGGCATTCGCCTCGCCGGTCAGTTCAGCGGCGGCCATGCCTTCGCCTATCTCAACGCCTTTGACCGCGTTGATCGACATCATCGCTGCTGCCAAATCAGTGTCTAACTTGGCGTAAATTGGCGCGCCCAGCCCGGCTGGCACACCGCGCGCAACGACCTCGACCACGGCACCGACCGAGTTGCCGGATTTGCGCAGATCGTCCAGATAGGCGGCCCAGTCCTCGGCGGCTTGGGCGTCAGGGGTCCAGAACGGGTTTTGTTCGATCTGTGACCAGTCGAAATTGGCGCGATCTATCTTTTGTGGGCCGATCTGGGTCATGTAGCCGGTGATTTTTACGTTTGGCGCGATCTGTTTGATCGCCTCACGCGCCAGCCCACCAGCTGCCACACGCGATGCAGTTTCGCGGGCAGAACTGCGCCCGCCACCGCGATAGTCGCGAATACCGTATTTTTGCCAGTAGGTGATATCGGCGTGACCCGGACGGAACTTGTCCATGATGTCGCCATAGTCTTTCGAGCGTTGATCCGTGTTCTCAATCATCAACTGAACGGGCGTGCCGGTCGTTTGACCCTCGAACACGCCAGAGAGGATTTTCACCTGATCAGGCTCACGCCTTTGCGTTGTGAACTTGTTCTGGCCCGGTTTACGCTTATCCAGCCAGTGCTGGATCATGGCCTCGTCGATCGAGACGCCCGGCGGGCAGCCGTCAACAGTGGCGCCCAATGCGGGTCCGTGGCTTTCACCCCAGGTGGTGACGCGGAAAAGGTGTCCAAAGCTGTTCATCGACATGGGGCATGCTCCTTTGAGGGTCGTGATTAGCGGGCAAGGCCCGCGGCCTCAAGCGGATTTCGGCAAGGCGGGGAGGGGGCCAGCCCCCTCTTGAGCCTGCGGCTCAATTCACCCCCGGGATATTTTTGGCCAGATGAAGGGCGGATCAGGTCCCGATCTTCAGGGATTGGCGAGTTTCGGCGACTTTCAACGCGGCTTGCGCGGCCTCGCGGCCTTTTTCGACGAAGTGGGCGCGGTAGATCGCGTTGTGATGGTCGGTTTCCTGATACTGGTGCGGGGTCAGCGAGACCGACAGGACTGGCACGCCTGTGTCCATCCCGGCGCGCATCAGGCCGTCGACCACCGCCTGGGCTACGAAATCGTGACGGTAAATGCCACCATCGACCACAAAGGCGGCGCACACGACGGCCGCATAGCGCCCGGTTTGCGCCAGGTCACGGGCCAGCAGGGGCATTTCGAAGGCGCCGGGGACATCGTAGACGTCGATCTGGTCAGCTGGGATGAGCTGTTGGAACCCGTCCAGCGCGCGGTCAACGATATCGGAATGCCAGTTGGCTTTGACGAAAGCATAGCGGGTGTGTGTCATCATGATCTCCTTAGCAAAACAGACACTTCACCCAAGGCGATCACGGGCAGGCGCGCCGTATTACCGGCACGCTGCACGTTCTCTTTCATCCGGACTGTAACCGTCGGCTCTGGCTTCTCACCAGATCTGCTTGTCACCCCGGTTGGGCCGGGGCCGCTCGCGGGCTTACGGATCGCTGTCCGCATACCGCCGGTGGGGAATTCCGCCCCGCCCTGAGAACGACGCGGAACTTGCCAAGGACCGGCTCGTTCTGCAAGAGAAATTGGCAGGAGGACTATCATGCACCCCAACCCCGCCTTCCGTGCCGAGTCGCGGGATCGACATATCGCCTTTGCCCGCGAGCGGGCCTTTGGTGTGCTGGTCTTGTCGACCGACGACGCGCCCCTTCTTAGCCATGTTCCGTTCTTGCTGCACGAGGACGGAGGCTTGGCGGAATTGCACCTTGTGCGGTCAAACCCGATCGTTCGGCGACTGGAAAGCGCACAGCCTGCACGGATCGCTGTATCTGGGGCGGACGGTTATATTTCGCCCGACTGGTATCAGACCGAAGATCAGGTACCGACTTGGAATTACGTGGCCGTGCATCTGACCGGGCGGCTGGAGCTGCGCCCACAGGACGAATTGCGCGACATGTTGGATCGGCAATCTGCCTTTTTTGAGGGGCGTTTACATCCAAAGCCGCCTTGGATGATCGAAAAGATGAGCGATGAGGTGCTGGCGCGGTTTCTTCGGATGATCGTGCCCTGTCATCTGCATATCAGTGATATCGAAGGCACGTGGAAGCTGAATCAAAACAAACCTGATGCCGCGCGGTTTGCTGCCGCGGATCAGGTTGAACAAGTGGGGTTGGGCAGTGAAACCGCCAATCTGGCCACGCTTATGCGAAAAGCGTGACCATAAGGCTTGCGATTTTATTGATCACTGAATGTGACAAGGTAGGCTGCGATGTCTTCGGCACCTTTCTTGAGCTTGATGCTCATGTTCGGACGGGCCGTTTCATCCTGTAAGAACTCTTGGATGAACCCGATCGGATCCTGCGAATAGGCAACGATGTTTTCTTGGGTCCAGACCAACCCCTCTTCACCGGCGCGGATCATGTCGTCGGTAAACATGCCAATGGGCAAACGCTCACTGCCATAGCGATAGTCGTTTTCCACACCGGCGACGCGGCCAACGACCCCGTACAGATTCGGCCCGGTAATGCCGCCTTTGACGAGAACCTCACCGTCCTTGATGATCGCATGACAGGATGAACAGCGGTTATAAAGTTGCTCGCCTTTGACCGGGTCCCCGGCGGCCAGAGCGTTCGTTGAGGTTGCGAGCAGGAAGACTGTGGCGGCGGCTATGATCTTTGACATGGCTATTCTCGTGCATAGGGGGAATGAATAGGCGCTGGGTAAGAACACGTGTCGGGGAAGTGCAATCAAAATCTGATCGAACGGGGCCATCAGCGAATATCTATTTCAGACATGTAATTTAGGTGGCTCGAAAACGTGTGAAGATTGAAATTCCTGCGGCAAACTCGCGGCCGAATTCAGGTGACTTTCCGGCCTTTTCGTGGCCCGACGCGCGGCTGTTCTCTTGCCCGCGCACAGGACCTCGAGTGTTGCGAATCAGTTGCTTACCGATTCGCGCAAATGCAGTCATTGAGCCGCAGGTTCGCGGCTGAAACGGCCTTTTTTCAGCTTTCGTTGTGTCATGAATGCCCAGATGCGGCGTAGTGCGCGCCTATGACCGCTGGACGAACCGATTTCTCCCGGCTAGATAGCCGCGATGAGACGCCGCTTTGATGCGGTGCTGATGCATGTTTGCCCGGTATCCTCCGGGCGCCGGAATCGGAGAAAACCTCGTGTCCCACGCAGAAGACCACGAAGGCACCCGCAGAGATTTCCTCTACTACGTCGCAGGCGGCGCAGGTGTCGTTGCGACGGGTGCAGCCGTATGGCCCCTGATCAACCAAATGAACCCATCGGCAGACGTTCAGGCGCTGTCCTCGATCCGTGTGGACGTAAGCGGCGTTGAGCCGGGTACGCAGCTGACCGTGAAATGGTTGGGCAAGCCCGTGTTTGTTCGTCACCGTACCGGTGCCGAAATTCAGGACGCCAAGCAACAGGATGAAGAAGCCGTTGGCGATCTGCCCGATCCGCTGGCCCGCAACTTCAACCTGAGCGCAGATGCGCCGGCAACCGACGAAAACCGCGTGATGCCATCGCCAGAGGGCGAAGCGGCAGGCGCATGGATCGTTCAGATGGGCGTCTGTACGCACCTGGGCTGCGTTCCACTGGGCGATGCCGGTGATTTTGGTGGCTGGTTCTGCCCCTGCCACGGCTCGCACTATGACCTTGCAGGTCGTATCCGTAAGGGCCCCGCGCCTGAAAACCTGCCCGTTCCGCCCGCTGAATGGGTGGACAACAGCACCATCAAACTCGGCTAAGGGAGACCCAGATGTCCGGAATTCCCCACGATCATTACGAGCCGAAGACAAACGGCGAGAAGTGGCTGAACAGCCGCCTGCCCATCGTCGGCCTGATTTACGACACCATCATGATCCCCACCCCCAAGAACCTGAACTGGTGGTGGATCTGGGGCATCGTTCTGGCGTTCTGCCTGGCGCTGCAAATTGTCACCGGTATCGTTCTGGTGATGCACTACACCCCGCATGTTGATCTGGCCTTTGCCAGCATCGAACACATCATGCGCAACGTGAATGGCGGCTATATGCTGCGCTATCTGCACATGAACGGCGCGTCGCTGTTCTTTGTTGCGGTCTACATCCACATCTTCCGCGGCCTGTTCTACGGCTCGTACAAAGCCCCGCGTGAGATCACGTGGATCATCGGGATGCTTATCTATCTGATGATGATGGGCACCGCCTTCATGGGCTATGTTCTGCCCTGGGGTCAGATGTCCTTCTGGGGTGCGACCGTGATCACCGGCCTGTTTGGTGCGATCCCGTTCGTGGGTGACGCCATCCAGACCTGGCTGCTGGGCGGACCTGCGGTGGATAACGCCACGCTGAACCGTTTCTTCTCGCTGCACTACCTGCTGCCGTTCGTGATTGCGGCGCTGGTGATCGTGCATATCTGGGCCTTCCACACCACCGGCAACAACAACCCCACGGGTGTTGAGGTTCGCCGCACATCGAAAGCCGATGCTGAGAAAGACACACTGCCCTTCTGGCCGTACTTCGTGATCAAGGACCTGTTCGCGCTGGCCGTTATTCTGGTCGTGTTCTGGGCGGTTGTAGGCTTCATGCCGAACTATCTGGGCCACCCCGATAACTATATCGAAGCCAACCCGCTGGTCACACCTGCACATATCGTGCCTGAATGGTACTTCCTGCCATTCTACGCGATCCTGCGTGCCTTCACCGGTGAGGTTTGGGTTGTGCAATTCGCCAGCTTCATCACCGGCGGTATCATCGACGCCAAGTTCTTTGGTGTTCTGGCGATGTTCGGCGCGATTCTGGCCATGGCGCTGGCACCTTGGTTGGACACATCCAGCGTACGTTCGGGTAAATACCGCCCGATGTTCAAATGGTGGTTCTACCTGCTGATCGTCGACTTCTTTGCCCTGATGTGGCTGGGTGCGATGCCGGCTGAAGAGCCCTATGCGACCTTCTCGCTGATCGCTTCGGCCTACTGGTTCGCCTATTTCTTCGTGATCCTGCCGATCCTGGGTGTCATCGAAAAACCCGATGCTCAGCCGGAAACCATCGAAGAAGACTTCAACGCGCATTATGGCAAGGCTGACGCCGAAGCCACGCCGGCCGAGTAAGAAGAGGGACCGGAAACATGTTCAAGAAACTTGCAATCGGTGCCGCGTTTGCCATCGCTCTTACCCCTGCTGCGTCCTTCGCGGCAGGCGGCGGCGACCAGCATATCGAGGACTTTAGCTTTTCCTTCGAAGGGCCTTTTGGCACTTGGGACAAAAACCAGCTGCAGCGCGGTCTTCAGATCTACACTGAGGTATGCGCGGCCTGCCACGGCCTGCAATATGTCCCTCTGCGTGATCTCGAAGCGTTGGGTTACTCGGAAGAAGAGGTTATCGCCTACTCGGCAGAGAACTTCGAAGTGTTCGATCCTGAGCTGGACGATTTCCGCCCGGCCATCCCGACTGACCACTTCCCGGCCAATAACGGTGTTGGCGCACCGGACCTGAGCCTGATGGCGAAGGCCCGCGCTGGTTTCCACGGACCGTACGGTCTGGGGATCAACCAACTGTTCAAAGGCATGGGTGGCGCTGAATACATCGCCTCGCTGATGGATGGTTATACCGGCGAGGAAAAGGAAGAAGCGGGAACCATCCTGTATGAGAACAAAGCCTTCCCCGGAGGCTGGATCTCGATGGGGCCACCGCTGTCCGAGGATCAGGTGGAATTCGCGGACGGCCATCCGGCCACTGTCGAAGCCATGTCAGAAGACATCGCAGCCTTCCTGATGTGGACGGCCGAGCCGAAAATGATGGAGCGGAAGTATTCCGGTTTTGTCGGCGTGCTGTTCCTGTCCGTTCTGTCGGTGCTGTTGTATCTGGTCAACAAGCGCCTGTGGGCTGGTGTAAAAGGCAAAAAAACCGTCTGATCGGTACTAAATGAAATTTGTAAAGCCCGGTGCATCGCGCCGGGCTTTTTTGATTGCGTGCCGCCCGGTGCTATAATTCCTCAGCCGCCTTTTTTGGGGGTCGACGATATTCAGCGAATTTCATTTGGGAAAACGGATTATGGACACGCAGGGCAATGTCAAAAGGATGCAGCAAGCTTTCGCAGAGTGGAATGAATGCAAGGCCTTGGACATTAAAATGTGGGAAAAGTACACGACCGACGATCTGTGTATGCGATCGCTGGGTCGTGGGCAGTACGGGCTGGATTTCAGCTGCGCGCGCGACGGGCGCACAGAAATGCAGGCCTATCTTGAGGATCTGACCAGCGCTTTCACGATGCAACATTGGACCCTGAAAGACACAATCGCCCAAGATGATCGTGTCGTCGGCATTGGTGAATGCGCGTGGACACACAAAAGCAGCGGAAAGACGGTAGAAACTCCGATCGTCATTATCTGCCGGTTCCGGGGCGGATTGGTCTGCGAGTATGAGGAGTTCTACGACACTGCGGCGGTGTCAGCGGCTATGGCCTGAACCTGCGCTGATCACGCGGTCAGTTGCGAATCTGTGCGGCCTGAAACCTTGGCCTTTACGATCTGACCTTCGATCTGCGGAGCGCCAAAGGTCACTTCGGTGAATTGCTCTGTCCGTCCCATATGGGCGTTTTCCATCAGGATTTGATGGGTTTCACCGACTTGTGCGCTCAGATGCTTGTCAACTTGCGCTGCCCCTGCCGCACGCAGACGTGCCGCCCGTTCTTTGATGACGGTTCCGTTGACCTGCTGTGGGATGCGGGCGGCGGGCGTGCCTGCGCGCTTGGAGTAAGGGAAGACATGCAGCCATGTCAGGTCGCAGTCTTTCACCAGCTTCATTGAGTTTTCAAAATGCGCCTCGGACTCGGTTGGAAAACCGGCGATGATGTCGGCGCCAAAGGTCATCTGAGGGCGCAGTTTTCGGGCCTCTTCGGTAAACCGAATGGCGTCGTCGCGCAGGTGGCGGCGTTTCATGCGTTTCAGGATCAGATCGTCGCCATGTTGCAGTGACAGGTGCAGGTGCGGCATCAGACGCGGCTCGGTCGCGATTGCTTGCATCAGGTTGTCATCGACCTCGATCGAATCGATCGAGCTGATCCGTAGGCGCGGCAGATCCGGCACCAGTTTCAGGATTCGCATCACCAGATCGCCCAGTTTCGGCTGCGCTGGCAGATCCGCACCCCAGGAGGTCAGATCTACGCCTGTCAGAACGACCTCGTTATACCCCCGGTCAACAAGCCGTTTGATCTGATCGACAACCACACCGGCAGGCACGCTGCGCGAGTTTCCACGGCCGTAAGGGATAATGCAAAAGGTACAGCGATGGTCACACCCGTTTTGCACCTGAACATACGCCCGCGACCGGGTCCCAAATCCGTCGATCAGATGACCCGCCGTTTCAGTAACGGACATGATGTCGTCGACCTGCACGGTTTCGGTTTCGCCAATGAAGTCTGCCGCCATGCCCTTCCATGTGTCGGGCTGCATCTTTTCGGTATTGCCAATAACGGCATCCACCTCTTCCATTTGCGCGAAAGTGTCGGGCTCGGTCTGGGCGGCGCATCCGGTCACAATCAGGCGCGCATCCGGGTTTTCACGGCGCAGTTTACGGATTTCTTGCCGCGCCTTTCGCACAGCCTCCGCCGTCACTGCGCAAGTGTTCACCACCACGGCGTTTGTCAGGCCGGCGTTCCGCGACAACTCTTTCATCGCTTCGGTTTCATAAGCGTTCAGGCGGCAGCCAAGCGTGGTGAATTTTGGCGCGCTCATCCCAGTGTCCTCAGGAATTCCGGCGTGAGTACACCTGAGAATACATGACATGTCGGACCGGTCATCCAGACACCGTCTTCGCGCCAATCAACCCAGATCGTTCCACCATCCAGTTCAATCTGTACCTTGCGCCCTGTCAAACCGCGCCGAGCGGCAGCAACGGCTGTCGCGCAAGAGGACGACCCGGACGCCAGAGTGATGCCAACGCCGCGTTCCCAGACCCGCATCCGGATGTGATCAGGCCCAATGACATGGGCCACCTGTACATTGGTTCGTTCCGGGTACAGCGGGTGGTGCTCATAACGCGCACCAAATTCTGCCAGCGGAATGACCTCGGCATCTTCAACGAAAAACGTACAGTGCGGATTCCCCATGCCAGTTGCGGTGGGAGCGCCTTCGATTGGTAGTTCAAGCGTATCCAGGTCTTCGGCCAGCGGAATTTCATTCCATAACAACTGGGGCTGGCCCATGTTTACCGACGTCAAGCCGTCGCCCAAGTCACGCGCGTAAAGCGTACCACGCTCTGTCGTCAGGGTCAGATCTGATTTACCGCTCTCTTCCATAAGAAAACGGGCGATACAACGTGTTGCGTTCCCGCACGCCGCCGAGGTCGACCCGTCGGCATTGTAAAACACCAGATGCGCATCTGACGTGCCATTTTCGATTACGGCCAACTGGTCGAAACCAACGCCAAACTGTCTGTGGCCAATTCCCTTTGCGAGTGCAGGTGTCACGTCAACAGATTGCGCGCGCGCATCCACAATGACAAAGTCATTGCCCAGCCCGTGCATCTTCATGAAGGGCAAACCGGTATTCAGTCTTCGTTGCATTGCGGGCATATAACCCTGTGGTTTGAATGAATCCACCCTATCGCGAAGATTCATGAAAAAAGGGGTTGACCCCCCTGCGCCACCTGCCTAATTAGGCCGCCTATCGGGACGCTGGAAGTCAAATAAATTCAAGCGGAACGAAGCGCAAATAAGGTCTTGAACCCGACAACGGAAATGCCTTAGAGAGCGCCACGGATCGCACAGATCCAACAAAAGAGTGGGCCGTTAGCTCAGTTGGTAGAGCAACTGACTTTTAATCAGTGGGTCGCAGGTTCGAATCCTGCACGGCTCACCACTTTTTAGATATCGAACCGATACTTTACGTCGATATAGCGATCTGAAGACTTTTCTTTGAAGTTTGGAAGTTGATTTCTGGGAGGGAGTATGTTGGACCGCGTTGCGAAAAAATGAGCAAGTCATCTGAGATGCTGGTTGAAGCTTTTGTCTGAGACGCCCCCTCGAGAACCTACTGCGCGTTTCTTGCCAAAAGCTCTTCACAGAAATAGCCAATCTTAGAGTAATCAGCGTCAAGACTACGAATTTCATAGAATGAGTTTAATAAACCAGCAGAGAAACAGGAAAGATAGTCGACGTTCTCCACTAGCCTCGAAGGAGATTCGCTTGCTTCCATTTTAAGTTTCAACCTTTGGACAGAGAAAACATATACATCTGAACTAAATGAGTCGCCGAAGGTTTTGCTGGAAAGCTCGTAGAAATGAGTATCCACGATCGAAAAAACTTTAACTAGCGGTGAATATAACAGGGCTGGGACAAACCGAATATCATTCAGGTCCTCAACAAAAATCACTATTACATTGGCATCAGATGGGTTGACCCATTTTGAACTGTCATCAAACTTACCACCGCGTTCATCGTGTTCGCGCAAGTAAAGCAAGAAGTTTTCCGGTGCGGCAAAAGTGCTGACGGTCAAACGACTATCAGCGTAAGTCTTGTTGGATAATCCACATGCGAGCAGAGTGGCACAGAGATACATTAATACTTTGCGCAAAGTTGGAACTCTTTCATAAACGCGAAATTTCTTAGTTTTAGCAACATCTCTTCTGCAGGTTATCTGTGCTACTTAGCCACCTAAACTTAAAATGCGGTAACCAGGGTCAAGTAGTTAAAATGTTTAGTGGCTGGTTATAGTGTCCTAACCAATGTAAGTGCGTCGTCAGAGGCTTTGGAGCAGATGGCGGCCTAAGCAGTGAGATGAACTGCAACATCTTCTTGTTGTAATTATGCCGTGGAACATCGGCGAAGCAAGTCTCGGGTTTCGATGGTCTTCTGTTTTGTCTTGTCTTTTTGTTTCATAGTTTTATGACCGCGACCGAAGAAGAAATTGACCGGGACGAAGTTTTGCAGGCTCTCGCGATCGCGCCGTTGGTTGTAGTAAGCAAACTAAAGTTGCGATCTGAAGCCTGAGATCATTGGTCCGTTAGTAGCATTCCAACGCTTGGCGTTCTGCCCTGATCGTGTACCGCATTCGAGCGCAACCAGGCTATTCTGATGAACTGACATATCATCAATAACGATTGCGTCAGCATCGCGTATGAGTCGTCTGATTTCTCCTGCACGTCTCGATCCTCAAAACGTGACCGCTGCCGAAGCGATCGGGGTGATAGAGTGTCTTGAACCTCAGGAGATACCTATGAAAAGACCACTTCTTGCGCTTGCCGTTTTCTTTCTCACTGCCACTGGTGTATTTGCCGAAACTGTTCGATTTAAGGCAGCTGATGGTGTTGTCGTGACCGCCGATTTTCAGAAGCCAACTCAAGCTTATGAAACAGCTCTGATTCTATACCACATGGCAGGTGCCAGCCGTGGAGAATATTCTGATATCGCAAAACGGCTTAACGAACTCGGGTATGCGACGCTTGCTGTCGATCAGCGCTCGGGCGGTAGGTTCAACGGGGTCAGGAACGAAACCGCTGCCAAAGCGGGCGGAAATGTCGCGTACACCGAGGCGATCCCCGATATGCAAGCGGCGGCGTCTTGGACGAGAAAGAACGCAAACGCGAAAAATGTCGGCGTTATCGGGTCTTCATACTCTGCAGGTTTGGTCCTTGTCCTTGCCTCTCAGGATAAGAGCTTTGCTGATGCCGTCATGGCCTTTTCTCCGGGTGAATATTTTGGTCGAAATTATGTATCGAACGAGCTTGGAAAACTGAAAGCGCCGGTCTTCCTAACCTCGGCAAGAAATGAAACCGGTCAGTGGAAGCCGTTTGAGGCAAAAATCGCGGGTCCCGTCACCGGGTTTCAACCAAAAGGCAGAGGGCGTCACGGTGCCTCAGCGCTTGTGAGCAATGACGGTACAGAGTACTGGTTGGCGCTGACCGAATTCCTAGAAACACATTTGCCTCCAAACTGAGACAGTGTCCGGCTTGGCGAGTACTTGTTTCTCGATTCACCTGTTGCTGAGGGAATGCGGTTGATGCTGGGAAACCTTTATCCAGATAGTCGGTTGATTCCAAATTTAGCTTAAGAAATTGCGTCGAAGGGCAGTGTATGAGTAGTTGGTCAACGCTCGTATGCTTTGTGCTAAAGCCTTCTGATAGTTGGATTTCATTCTACCGCAGTACCTCTGCATGAACTCCAGACGGGGGTGGCGCAGAGGACCTGTTGCACGCACCGCGGAGTGCCTGCGAATTCATCAGTTACCTTCTAAATGCTACTATACACGGCACAATCAGGGGCGGAGTGCAGAACGCTTTGCCTGACGTGTTAAGAAATGGCTTTGGGCAACGGGGGTTCCATGCTAACGAATTGGTGTTTGTTAGTTTTAAGAGTGTAGTTATGCCTGAACAGGTTATTTCGGGGGGGGCCGAACTCGTTTGTCGAGGGTGCGGCGAAGATTTAACGGAAACATTTGTGGATCTGGGTACGACGCCGCTGGCGAATTCCTATGTTGATCCATCTAAGGTGCTTGAGCCTGAACCTTTCTTTTCGTTGCATGCGTATGTCTGCCCCAACTGTTGGTTGGTTCAGTTGCCCGCCGTCGAGCAGCGCGAAGCTATTTTCAACGAAGACTACGCGTATTTCTCGTCGTTCTCGTCGACTATCCTGAACCACGCCAAGGGTTACGTCGCTGAAATGACAGAACGTTTTGGGATTGGTCCTGAACAGCGGGTTGTCGAGATCGCAAGTAACGATGGCTACCTTTTGCAATATTTTCATGCCAATGGTGTGCCGACACTTGGGATTGAGCCGTCAGCCGGAGTTGCCAATGTCGCACGAGAAAATGGCATTCCCACCGAGATTCGTTTTTTCGGCGCAGAGACTGGCAATTGGCTGAAGAACGAGGGGTTGCAAGCCGACCTGATGCATGGGGCGAACGTTCTGGCCCATGTTCCCGATATAGACGACTTCGTCAGCGGTTTTCATCCTGCGTTGGCAGAAGGCGGTGTGGTGACCATGGAATTTCCGCATCTGCTGAACCTGATAGAGAAAAACTATTACGATACAATCTATCATGAACACTATTCTTACCTGTCGCTGATCGCCGTTCGGACGATTTTCGAACGGCATGGATTGAAGGTTTTTGATGTTCAAGAGATTGCTCCTCAGGGGGGGTCGCTCCGGGTTTTCGCTTGTCGGGCGGAAGACGTTGGGTCGCATCATGAGATTCATCCATCCGTTTCGAATCTGGAAGCACGTGAAGTGTCCGAAGGCCTGACTTCTCTGCAGCGTTACCGGGATTACGCCAAGCAGGTGCACAAGACAAAGCGCGACTTGTTGAAATTCCTCATGGATGCGCAGGAAACTGGCAAAACGGTCGTCGGCTATGGCGCGCCTGCCAAAGGGAATACGTTGCTGAATTTTTGCGGGGTCAAGACAGATCTGCTTGAATACACAGTGGATGTCAGTACCGCAAAGATGGGTAAGCTTTTGCCTGGCACGCGCATTCCGATCCACGCGCCTGAAATGATCTTTGAAACCAAGCCAGATTATGTGCTTATTCTGCCTTGGAACATCACAGAAGAGATCACTGAGCAAATGAAGGGGATCGCCGAATGGGGTGGCCGTTTCGTTGTGCCGCTGCCGCATGTCGAGGTCCTTGATTAAAATGACTGATACCGGTTCAGAGGCGACGGTCGGGGCTGAACTTCTTACCCAGATTGAGCGCCTCTATCCCATTTGTCGTTCGATCACAGGCCAGGGTGTGCGCGAAACGCTATCTATCATCGGCGAGCGCATTCCACTGACCGTCACCGAAGTACCCACTGGTGAACCCGTGTTGGACTGGCACGTACCCAAGGAATGGACAATTCGCGATGCGTGGGTGGCCGATGCCTCGGGGCGTCGGGTAATCGACTTTCAGAAGCATAACCTGCACGTCGTTGGCTACAGCAGTCCTGTTCGGACCCGAATGCCGTTGTCAGAATTGAAAGCTCATCTGCATTCGGACCCAGAAAACCCTGAATGGATTCCATATCGCACGGGGTACTACGCGAATAACTGGGGGTTTTGTCTGGCGCATCGCGATCTCGAAGCTATGGAAGATGGCGAATACGAGATCGTTGTTGACGCAACGCTTGACGACGGATCGCTTACCTACGCGGAATGCATTATCCCGGGGCGACTGGATGATGAGATATTGCTCACCGCCCACATTTGCCATCCGTCTCTTGCCAACGACAATCTTTCATCAATTGTAATCGCGACAGAGCTTGCAAGACGGCTTTTGGATGGGCCTCAACCAAAGCACACAATCCGTATCTTGTTTATTCCGGCAACAATCGGCGCCATTACTTGGCTCGCGCGGAACCAAGCTGAAGTTGGCCGGATCAAACACGGGTTGGTTTTGGCGAACCTTGGGGATTCAGGCGCGATTCACTATAAGCGAAGCCGACGTGAAAACGCGGAAGTGGACCGGGCTGTCCAATTGGCTATACAAGACCAACCGGGACACCAACTGTTAGACTTTGAGCCATACGGTTACGATGAAAGACAGTTTTGTTCGCCCGGCTTCAACCTACCGGTAGGGTGCTTCTCGCGCACGCCCTATGCGCGTTTCCCGGAATACCATACTTCGGCAGACAATCCTGATTTTATTCGCCCAGAGGCCCTTGAAGATTCGCTGTCTCGACTTGAATCCGTGATAAGCATTCTTGAGCGGAACGGTACATATGTGAACCTCAGCCCGAAGGGTGAGCCTATGCTGGGCCGACGCGGGTTGTACGAGGCGATCGGGGGCAAGTCAGACTCTAAGCAGCGTCAATTGGCGATGCTTTGGGTTCTCAATTACTCGGACGGTGCGCATAGTCTGATTGACATCGCAGAGCGGTCTCAACTTGGCTTCGACCTTGTCGCGCAAGCTGCTGAAACACTATTGAAGCATGATTTGCTTGCGGTTGCGTCATGAGCCTATTGCGGTTTCAGGGGCAAGTCGCCCTCGTCACCGGTGCAAGTGGTGGTATCGGAGGCGCCATTGCGGCCGCGTTATCCTCCGAAGGTGCCGAAGTTCATGCCGTGTCGCGGCGTGAAAACTCGGATGGCGCGTTGACGTGGCATCAGGTCGATCTTTCGGACCGAGACGCGCTTGAAAAGGCGGTACAGCAGTTCGTTTCTAAATTTGGTGCGCTTGATATTCTTGTTCATGCAGCTGGTGATTTTTCTACCGGAACAGCCGCGGAAACCGCTGTGACCGATCTTGACCACATGTGGAATACAAATGCGAGGGCTCCATGGCGTCTGACACAGGCGCTCACACCCGCTTTGACTGCAAAACAAGGCTCGGTCGTCTTTATCAATTCATCTATCTGGGACAACGCCCGAGGTGGAATGGGAGGGTATGCGGCAAGCAAATACGCCTTAAAGGCCATCGCTGACGCATTCAGAGATGAATTAAACCCCGATGGTGTACGTGTGCTGAGCGTTTTCCCCGGCCGAACGGCCAGCGCAATGCAAGAGGGAATGTTCGCGCAAGAGGGCCGAGCTTATAAACCAGAGCTTTTGCTTCAACCCGAAGATGTCGCCCAATCCGTGCTGCAATCTCTTGCCGCTGCGCGAACTGCCGAAACGACAGACATACATATTCGACCGGCAAAGAAGTTCTGAGTCAGTCGATCGATAATAAAAGACTGCGCAAGGGCGTTTATCGTTTGCGGACAATTTCGCTAGATTTGAGATATTGTTCAGTATGCCAATTCAGTTGTGTTTGAAAAATGACGCGACTTTATGCTTGTTCCTTCAGCGTGAGGGGCCCAATCGAGGTCAAACCTCTTTTTGGAAAAGCTGCGACAAGAGAATCCTTTATACCAACGGGTGTTCCGGCTTAATGTGCAAATAACGCTCCGGTCACGTTTTTGGACTTTGATGGCGTGGCGGACTTTTTTGTTACGGGGGCAGGTCATTATCCAGACCGACCCATGTTTGAATACAAATGTTAAATAGTGTCTCGGTTAAATGAAAATGAGTCCTGTCAGCAATTGCCACGAAGGTCCTTTGGCCGTTTTCAGCCAAGCTGTATTCAAACGGCTTTCTGACAAAAACTGCTCATTTGTAAATGGTTCCCACAAGTTAAAGAGAATAGCCTCGTGAAAACTGCTCAAGACGTTGTCGCCGCCGATCTGGATTATATCGCCCGCAAGCTTGGACCTGAGTTCGAATCCATGTCAGGGCGTTCTCTTCTGATTATCGGAGGAGCTGGATTTTTAGGATATTACCTTGTTCAATCCGTGCTGCATTGGAACCAGATTTCCGGTAAGAACCCAATCCGTCTGACAGTGTTTGACAATTACATTCGCGGTGTCCCGGACTGGCTGAAAGCTATTGAAAGGGATGCCAACCTATCCCTTGTGACGCATGACATAACCGACCCGCTACCGGACGATATGGGTGATTTTGACTATATCATCCACGCAGCATCGATCGCGTCTCCGATTTACTATCGTCAGTACCCGTTACAGACGATGGACGCCAATGTCGGCGGCTTGCGATACATGCTTGAATATGCGCTTTCGCAGGCAGAGAAGGGCAAACCGATAAAGGGATTTTTGTTCTACTCGACTTCCGAAATCTATGGCGACCCCACGCCCGAGAACATCCCGACGCCGGAAACCTATCGTGGCAACGTATCGTGCACCGGTCCGCGGGCCTGTTATGATGAATCCAAACGTTATGGCGAAACGCTGTGCGTGGTGTTTGCTCAGCAGCACGATCTACCGATTACGATTGCCCGCCCGTTCAACAATTACGGACCCGGTCTAAAAATCACGGACCGTCGCGTATTGCCCGATTTCGCACGCGATATCTTTGCCGGCCGGGATATCGTCATGCTGAGCGACGGTGCACCCACGCGAACCTTTTGCTACGTCGCAGACGCTGTTTGTGGCTACTACAAGATCATGCTGAACGGAAAACCGGGCGAAGCCTACAATATCGGCATAGAAGATCCCGAGATTTCGATGGCGAACCTTGCAGAGCGCGTGACCCAGATCGCGCGGGATGAATTTGGTTATACGGGTAAGGCCGTTTTCCAGGTTTCCGAAGATAAGGATTATCTGGTCGACAATCCAAACCGTAGGTGCCCGATCATTACCAAGGCACGCACGGAAATTGGCTACGACCCCGAAATCGGTGTCGACGAAGGACTGCGGCGTGCGTTGATCTGGTACAGCGGCAATCTGGATGCGGAGGACAAATAATGCGGGTCTCGGTTATCGGAACAGGGTATGTGGGCTTGGTGTCAGGTGCCTGCCTTGCTGGAAAGGGTCACGACGTTGTATGTGTCGACACCGTTCAGGCGAAGATTGACCAGATTAATTCCTGCTCGCCCCCAATCCACGAAGATGGACTTGAGGATTTGCTACGCGAAACCGTTGGCAAAACATTGCGGGGAACGACCGATTTACGTCAAGCGGTGTTGGACTCTGATATTTCTCTGATTGCTGTCGGTACGCCTTTTGACGGCAATGAGATTGACTTGAAATACATTCGCGAGGTTTCGCGCCAAATCGGTGAGGTGCTTCGAGACAAGGACACGTATCACGTGGTTGTCGTCAAAAGCACAGTGGTGCCCGGAACGACGGATACAGTCGTTACACCCATTCTCGAGGAAGCATCGGGGAAGAAAGCTGGGCAGGATTTCGGCACCGGCATGAACCCGGAGTTCTTGAAAGAAGGCGAAGCGATTGTGGATTTTATGTATCCGGATCGTATCGTGATCGGTGGCAACGACGACCGGGCAATTTCTGTGATGGATGAGCTTTACGCTGTTTTCCCGGACGTTGACATTGTGCGTACAAATCCGGCGACGGCCGAGATGATAAAATATACCGCCAATTCCTTACTCGCGACATTGATTTCGTTTTCGAATGAAATTGGAAATCTGTGTGCCAAGGTGGGCGTTGATGTCGTCGAGGCGATGGAGGGTATGCATCTCGACAAGCGGTTCACGCCGATATTGCCAGAAAGCGCTGGCCGTGTCTGGCCGGGTTTCATCACCTATCTTGCCGCAGGATGCGGTTTTGGAGGCAGCTGCTTTCCCAAAGACGTCAAAGCGCTAATTGCCTACGGCGAAAATGCTGGTGCACCCATGCCTTTGCTCAATGCCGTGATCCAAACCAATAACAAGCAACCCCACCAGATGATGGACCGACTGAAATCGCACCTTCCTGACCTCAGCGGTCGGCGAATTGCGGTTCTGGGCGTCGCATTCAAACCCGGAACTGATGATATCCGCGAAAGTCCGGCTTTGACCATAATACGCAGCTTGTTGGATGCCGGTGCAGACGTGGTGGCTTATGACCCAATTGCACGTCACGAAGCCGAAGCTTTGTTTGGAGATTCCATTACCTACGAAGACGATCTGGATACCGCGTTGATAGGGGCTGAGGCCGTTATGATCGTCACCCGTTGGGCGGAGTTTACAGGACTTCCGGACCTCGTTGCAAAGCTTGATCCTCAGCCGCTTGTCATTGATGGGCGTCGAATGATCCCCAAAGACAGCGTGGAAAACTATGAAGGGATCGGGCTGCAGTCCTCGCTCGCATAAGAGCCTTTAAGTGATCCTTCGCAGAGCGTAGATTCACGGCGATAGTTCCTTCTCAGGCAACAATCAGTTTCCGCGAGAATGGTGGACACAATTTTGCCACAATGTCATTCTCGTGACGTGGGCGGCTTGTTGATTTTCAGCATTTTTTGTTTTCAAGCTGATCGTGTAATGGTTACCGAGTACAACCGGCCGCCCCACGAAATTCATCCTAGTTGGATTAATCTACGCTGACGCCGAAGCGACTTTTGCGCTTGCGTCATCATCAAGTTCCAAAGTCCGGGATATGTCAGCAAGACGCTGGCGGCGTTTAATCATGCCTTCGGGTTCGGATAGGTTCAGATGATCCAGCACATCTGCCCATCGATGCATCCAATCGTGTTTGCGCAGTGAATGGGACAGATTTACCCGACGCATACGATCCTGTTCGGCTGAGTTATCTAGCAAGGCCAGCATTCGGTCGAGTGCTTCATCCGTATCCTCTGGCAGTCTGAAGACCGCCTCAGGCCACTCAAAATACCGATAGTAGTCCTCGGTCTCGGGGGCATACCCGACTTGAGCGGCGCCTCCGGCGATGCCTTCTATATGTCTCGGACCCCAGGCGACATGGCCTGTCTGTTGGTCCTTGTGCCCAAGCTTGGCGATATCCACCACGAACAATTTGGAATGTTGGACAATGCTGGCCAACAGATCACGGTGCACCACGTGTTGTGCCGTGACAGGCGGTTTGGTGGCAGAATCATACAGGTAGAACCCACCACGATCTTTGATGGCAGTTAGTAGCTTGTCGTGTAACTCTGGTCGTCTTCGCCCCATTGAATAGACGTCGATGGGTCGTTCGACTTCCAAAGAAGTTGGAGAAAACCGAACCATGTCGGCGGCGGCTGGCAATTGAATAACGGGCTTTCCAGTTAACCGGCGAAGGGTTTCGCAAGTATCTGCAAAGGCACAAGTGATCAGATCGAATTGGGACAATGACTGGATAAGTGGTCGGTAGAGTTCGATATCAGTGGCCCAGACCTCTTCCAGAACACAAACGGCGGTTCCGCAGCGTTCTCGCCAGTTTGGGACCGCATCCAGCAACAGCAGTTCCTGTGGTTTCTGCGCATTGCAGACCACAAGGTCATAATCCTGGTTCAGAATAGTCTTTGGAGTGCCCGAGGGCCAATGGCGAAACAGATCAGTGCGCTTGGCCAGCCACCTTTTTGGGTTAATCGGTAGCCTGGGTTCCTTCGTGCGCGAGGGCGTTACAATTTCTGCGTCTTCGAGTTCGGCGACAACGTCTTCGAACTCGTAGCCCGAGCAGCGTGAAATATTTGTGTTCAGTTTGCGCTGAGAAAAAATCAGAACCTTTCGCGCTGGTGACGCAGAAAAAGCGGGACTGGTCAAACCATCACTCCTTTAACAACAAACTGACCCTTAGGGTTCACCCCCCCAGGGGGTCACATCGCTTATATTGGGGTCCGAGGGGTTTGGTGCGCGGCAGGCGCGCACCATTGACGTTAAAGCGATTTGTAACGGACCCAATCACCCGGGTGTCCGCCCCGACCAATTCCCTGGCGGTGTCTGTCACCGTTTGGTCCCGAGACATCGCCTTGCGAGCCATTATTCCCTTCCCAGGTCGCCCAAGGGCGGTTCCCACTTTTCCACATTTCCTCAAGACGACGTTTGTCTGCCAGATGGTCCATGCAGTACCAAAAACCCGAATGGCGATATGCCATCAGTTCACCAAGCTCCATAAGCTTGGGTAGGGGGCCTTCCTCCCACATGATCTCATCGCCGTTAACGCTTGCGACGGCGTCAAAGACTTCAGGCTCAAGCACGAAAAACCCGCCGTTGATCCAGTCTACAGCCGTTTCGGGTTTCTCCATGAAGCCTTCCACCAGACCGTCTTCGCGGACCTGTAGGTGGCCAAATGTTGTCAACGGGCGCACCATTGTGATCGTCGCCAGTTTTCCATGCGATTTATGAAAGGCAAGCAGCGCGTCCAGATCAACATTAGAAACGCCGTCCCCGTAGGTCAGCATGAAGGTTTCATTGCCAAGGTAGGGTTGCAACCGAGCAAGACGGCCTCCGGTCATCGTATCGGCGCCAGTGTCGATCAAATCCACGGTCCACGGAGGCATCTGGGCGTCTAAGGCACTGTTGTGATAGTCGGGTTCGCCGAACAATTCGCGCTTGGCAAAGTCAATGCGCAGATTCCCATCATGTTGGCACAAATCTGAAATGTACTGTTTGATCAGGTCGCCCATGTAGCCAAGGGCCAGTACAAAGTCATGATGCCCATAGGTCGAGTAATGCTGCATGATATGCCACAAGATCGGCCGATTGGCGATTTCAACCAGCGGCTTTGGGCGAATACGGGTTTCTTCGATCAGGCGAGACCCCTTGCCGCCTGCAAATATTGCTGTCTTCAATTAGG
Source organism: Ruegeria sp. G5 (assembly GCF_056533365.1). Classification (NCBI taxonomy): domain Bacteria; kingdom Pseudomonadati; phylum Pseudomonadota; class Alphaproteobacteria; order Rhodobacterales; family Roseobacteraceae; genus Ruegeria; species Ruegeria sp. G5. The sequence goes on from NZ_JBQFOK010000001.1 coordinate 235,607, forward strand.
CCTCCCCAAAGGACTCTGAGATCTGAAAAAGACTCGAATTTTCAATAATCAAAGTCGACTACACTTGGGTGTCAGCTGTCAATCTTTCTGCACGTGCTAAGTCCGCAGATTCTCGTAGTATTCGGAAACAAAAGGGGCAAAACACCAAAATATGAACCTTATCGGAAACGATTTGTTCATCCGGTCTTAGCGCGGTGCAAAGTAGTTTGCTCTTTTTCCGGCGCGCAGAGTCTTGGCAATGAGATTCAGTTTGGTGGAATACGCTATGAAAAACACCCAAGTTGCTGATTGCCTATCAAGGATGAAGCTTTCGGTGATGTTCGCCAGCAAAAACATTATGCACAATGCAAACGCCAGTACGATTTCGTCGCGATGTTGGATGAAACGAATGCTGAAAAATATCGAATGAAAAAAACGGATTACTGCCAAAATAAACAAAGATACACCGACGAAACCCACGTTCAAAAAGGTCTCGATCAACCCGTTATGAGAATAAAAGGGCTCATAGGCCAACTTGCCTTTTCCGGAGTACGCAATCAGATGTGGAGCGTCATCAAACCAGTAGGCCGAGTATCCCCAGCCGAGCCAGAAACGCTCCATCACAAAGGGCCAGGCAAGTTCCCACAATGGTATTCTGCCCGACAGGGTTGGCTTGCGCCCAATGAGGGCAAATAGTGGTTCGGCGAGCGGTGAAGCAAGAATGAAAGCAGTTATTCCAACTAGAAGAACTGTAAACAAAATGAACGAAATAGCCCAAATTGTTTCTCTTTTTGGCGCAACTCTGCTGGCAAAATAAGCAAGCATCATGATCACAGCTACCACCTGCGACGTCCGTGATTCCGATGCAACAAGCAAAAACAGCGCCAAAACGGTCAAGCATATGAAAAAGGTTTTCAGCTTCCCGGCCACCTGTTTGGTCGCGTAAGTGCAGGTTAACATGGCTGCGGCAGCCGCTGCACCCAAACCGTTTTTGTGCTTGTAGATTCCATTCCAGGTGTCGCCCCAAGGTGGGATTCCGCGCGCCTGAGGTAGCGTTATGACCGCGGCCAATGCCAGTACCATGCACAAGCCGAAAAACACCGCAATAAACAGCATCAGCCCGCGTAAAGATAACATGCTTCCCAGTGCAATTCCAAAGAGGGACATCACAACAAGAGGCACAGCACGCTCAACAGTCTCAGCGGGAAAAATGCTCCAATTCACTGTTATAGCAGCAAAAATTACCAGAAGAACAATTTCGGGCGATGCGATCGCTCCACGTAAGAGGTGCCGATGGTAGAGTAAAGTGATGCCTAACAGGGGAATTAGGATGAATACCTGTATCTTGTTGGCAATCGAGTTCTGCCAGAGAACAATAGAAAGAAAACCTGTACCGATAATAATCAAGATCACCAGGCATATCATCAGGACCAACTGGTGAAGCGATGCCCCGGCACCCGGAGCTTGTGATATGTTGCGGCTGGCCACAGTCATAATGGTGTCTGGCAATCCAACGGATTTCATTCAAGGCAGTCAAATTTGCTGAAAAATCTCAGCACTGACAGGATAAGCGTACAAACCGAAATATGAGTTGTCTATTGCTGCCAATGATCAGAACTGTGCGACTAGCCCATCGCTGAAGCATATATTTTTGGATCTCCGCTCAATAGCGCTCTGCATAATCCAGCAGAAAGTTGACAGGTTATTCCGGGGATTCCATGTTTGCCGGGATCTACGCGCACTTTGTTTTTCCGAGTCTTGTTTACGCCCGTCCACGGCAGTTAGGTTTTTATGAGTTTTTGTCGAACGACCACAGAGCGCGTGTTGCGATGACATGGTTCTTTGTTCCCAGAATACTGTCGGCATTTTTTGCGGTTGCTATTCTTGTGATCATCACACGGGTGCTGGGTCCCGCTGATTTTGCCCGCTACAACTTGACGCTGTTGCTGGGGACAATTCTGTTTTCCTTCACTTTTCTCTGGCTTGTCATTGCGATCAGCCGATTTCATCACGCAAAAGAATTCGAGGGTCAAACCATTGCGATGACCTTGGGTGCAGGCGCGTTTTTAGCCGTCGGTGTTCTTGTGCTGTCCGGTATTATATCGCTAATCCTGCCAGGATCTTGGGTAGATGGCGTGTTTTATGCTGCGATCTTTTGCATCAGCCATGCCATGCATGAGGTCGGTACCACTTGCTTGCGACAATATCACGAAGGGCCGAAATTCGCGGCTGTGACGTTATTGCGCCACGCGCTGGGCGTCGCCTTGGCCATCGGGTTTGTACTTAGTGGGGGCGGCTACAAAAGTGCCGTCGTCGGGATGTCATTGGGAGCCGCGATAACAGGCGCTTATGCATTGGTGATCGCGTGGCGGCGATCCGGTATCGCGCTTCCAAAGCTTTCCGCCATTAAAACGTATCTTTGGTTTGGCTTTCCGCTGGCCGTTGTTGCATCTGGTTCCACGTTTTTTGCAATGTCATCGCAATCGCTCTTGGCGGCTTTGGCTGGGCTTGAGGTTGCGGGTTACTTTGCGGCGGCACAAGCTTTGGCAACGCGGACGCTGGGCCTGCCTATGAGCACCATTTTTCGTGTTGTGGCTCCATCGGTTTTCGAGGCGCAGGAAAAGGGCGGAACGGCTGCGTCGGACGATGTTTTGACGCGCTACTTTTCGTTTCTCATATTGATCTCGATGCCAATTGCCGCCGCTTTGGTTTGTGCACCGCACGTGTTTGCCGATTTGTTGTTTGAACCGGATTTTGTGGAAAAGTCGGCGGGCTATTTGCGTATTCTGTCGTTGGCGTCCTTTATCTTTGGCCTTCAGGGCTCGTACATCAGTTTCGCATTCACCCGTTCAAAAAAGACCGCTCTGCAGTTGGGTATCACTTTTTGTACTTTGGTTGGGCATGTGCTGCTTTCTGCCGCAATAATCCACTTGTTCGGCGCGCGAGGAGCTGCAATTGCGTTCGCGATTAGCGCTGTCTTGAGCTTTTTGGCCTATTTCTATATCGGTCGCCGTTTCGACCCCATCAACGTTCCAAAAGACGAAGTATACAAAGCGATTGCGGGAGTTCTGGCCTTTGCACCATTCGGAATATGGGCAAATATGTCCTCGGGGGTATTGCTTCAGTTCTTTTTGCTGACGGTGGCCGCAATAGCCATGTTTGCAGCTTTGGTTGCCGTTAGGCAGGCCGCAGCTCTGGTTGTCTTTGCCAAGATCAAGCGTTGGTGCTTGCCCGGCGGATTTCCCACATCTGAATAACTATTTCTTAACAGATTGTTAACTGAGGTCGGTTAGAGTGGTCCAATCCAAGTGGCATTAATTCGCCGAAAGGCGGCAGCTTTCGCAGAATTTACCCATCAGACGTATCGTGGTTTCGCGAATATGATGATACGATGACACAAAGCTCAAAATGATGTGTCAAAGCATAACAACTGGGCCGTTCCGTACTAGATTGTTCGGTGCTTGCCCCAAAAAGCACACATTCTGAGTTGAAGGTAGGCAGACGCAAAACAGATGCAGCGAACCAAGAGCAAGAGCTAAGAGCAAAATGGTAGCCGTATATTTACTGTCGGGTCCTTTGATTGCCGCAATGTGCTTTGTGGCCTTCATCTTGTCTGGCACCGGAATTGGATCAGCTGCAGTTTCTAGTATCTTGATCGGTTGTTTTACGCCGGTTTTGATTTCGGGTCTGCATTTTGCGTTCAATTTAAAGTTGCGCGATAAAGTCACCCGAAAACTACCAATCAAAACGGAAAACTCGTCAGGCCGAAATGCTTGAGTAATGCGGTGACGGCTTTTGATTGGCTTGGCTGGCTTATAGTTGACAAACGCCATTCGACTGAACGAGATCACAATAACCTGAGCCTAAAAGATGACTATTTTTTAGGCTTTAACGGTTATGTGTTGAGAAAGTTATCAACAAAAAAGTTGTTTCGGAATGCCATAAGTGCGATCATCTTGTGGGGCTAAAATTCTGACCGCGATCTTTTGGTGAGTCGGAACCAAATAAATGGGTGGGTAGGCGCAAACTAATGCGCGAAACCCCGAGTCTATTGAGCGGATAGTAGTTGAACGTCGGTGCTTTGCCTTTTCTTAGGTTTGGGTGCCGTGCGGATGTGTTGCGCGGCGTCGAATGTCCGTGAGTGCAATTATTGTCCGATGTGTTAGTTTTTTTGGGGGTTACCATGAACCAAATTCGAGGTTCTTTCCAATTAGAAGAAGCAGAAATTTATCAACATAATCAAGTATCTGTAAATAATGACGACGAAATTAATAGCTTAAAAAGTTTTTACGCTGTGAAAGGCAAGCGCCTGCTCGATATCGTTTTGGTTTTGATTGGCGCACCATTTGTGTTGCCATTCATGCTGGTGATTGCCGTGATGATCAAACTGGATGGTGGATCTGTGATCTATCGCCAAAAGCGCATTGGCCGCGGGGGGCAGGAGTTCGATTTCCTCAAATTCCGCTCGATGGTTCCGAATGCTGATCAGCTACTTTGGAAACATTTAAGTGAAAATCCAGCCGCTGCTTCCGAATGGGAAACAAAGCAGAAGTTGGACGACGATCCGCGGGTCACAGGATTCGGCCGTTTTATTCGCGCGACCTCTTTGGATGAGTTGCCGCAACTGTGGAATGTTTTGGTCGGTGACATGAGCCTGGTTGGCCCGCGCCCAATGATGCCAGAACAACAGGATTTGTACCCTGGACGCGAATACAATCTGATGAAACCGGGCATCACTGGCCTGTGGCAGGTGTCTGAGCGCAACGAAGTGGAATTCTCGCATCGCGCGATTTTCGACAGCGACTATGCCCACAAGATCAGTTTGTGGTTTGACCTGAAAATTCTGTTCCGAACCATCGGAGCGGTATGCAATGGAACCGGCTGCTGAAGTCAGTCCTTTTTGATTTTTTTGGTAAAGTGATGTCCTGAAAATGTACGTCAAAACAAAACACGCGACTCCATCGGCGAAAATGCGAACTTCTCGCTTCGCTGCGACCTTAACTACATGTGCGGCTCTGGCCTTTGGTTCGTTTTTTGCAACTTCTGCGGCTGCTGATTTCGATCTGGAGCCTGGTGATGAAATTACCGTGTCATTCACAGGCCTTGAGGACTTGTCCTTTGATGCAAGGGTCGACGCACATGGTGATGTAAATCTGAAATGGCTCGGACAATTTGGTGCGCAGGGCAAATCTTCGGAGGAGTTGGAACAGCTCGTCAGACTGGATGCTGCGGGTAAGATTGTAAAACAATACGATCAAAACGGAGAGATCTACATCATCCAATTGGATGGGGATGAGATTGAGATCGTAAGAAACGGGTATCGGCCCATCATTATTGGTGGCGATGTAGCCCGTACCGGACAAGTCGAGTTCCGGGTTGCCATCACCGCGCGTGAGGCCGTGGCTTTGGCAGGTGGCGTCCGAAGCCGTTTGCTAACGGACGATATCATGATTGACCCGATCCAGTTGGCGAGATGGCAGACCTTGTACGGTCAGGCGGCTTTGCAGCACGCCGAAAGCGTTGTGACGTCTTGGCGTGTGTCGTCTGAGCTGTCGCAGGATATGAACTTAGCACCTCCGGCAGAGTCCTCCGTGCAGGTTGCTTCGAAGGTTCTGAAGGAATTCCTGGCGGAGCAGATCAAGATCAGAAACATCAATCAGGAGAACGAAAAAGGCGAGCGTGAATTCTTCGTAAATGCACAGAAGCAAGCGGCTGAGCGAATCCGGATTCTTGAAAAGCAAAAGTCCGAGCTCGCCAAGGCACTGGAAGCCGACGAGGAAGAAGAAGCTCGCGTTGTAAGTCTGGTTGAGAAAGGACTGGCCCCAGGGTCACGTCTGGCGGACACTCGCCGCACAACGGTGCTTTCGGCGACACGTCTTCTGGATGTCGAAGAAGACTTAGCCGGCACCAGCCTGATCTTGACCCGCCTCAAAAGGGATCAGGAGCAGTATGAGCAAGAGCGGTCTTTGCGTTTGTTGCAGGAGCGTCGTACTGCTAGTCTGGCCGGTCGTGACGCGCGACATCAGATGGATACAATCTCAAAGTATCTGGCAGGTGCGTCCGAAGAAATTGGGACCGAAAACCTGATCGCCGACATTGATTACACCGTGACGGTGTACCGGATGGTTGACGGGCAGCTGAAATCCTTGACCGTGGACAAGCTGACCCAGCTTTTGCCCGGAGATAGTCTGGAAATTACAGTTACCGAACTTGGATCAGAGGCTCCGTTGACGGAGTAAACGGGTATTGGCCGGGGCTGGGATCCGGCCAAACCACGCTTGAACCTGCTCGGGCAAATGTTACCCAGCGCTTTAGGCACGTGTCTTCGCCGCAAATTACAGGTCATTATGTCGATGAAAGGTTCGATAGTGACCAACGTTTCCTACAGACACAGAAACCCTATTTAACTGAGCCTATTCCCTAAGAAAGACTCAGATCCAAAGTCGAGATGTGACGAGCACTCGTATCTAATCCTTAAGCCCGTACACCAACATCAAGCGTCTTAGCCTAAAATCGGGTCGCCGAATTGCTTTACGCGTCTCATATCGACGCGTGTTGCGACCAATGCGGAGGGTCGCACGCCCGCGTTTTCAAGCTCTCGCATGGCTTGAAGCACCGAATTCCGATGGGTTTTGTTCCAACGCGTAAACAGAATGACGCGCTGTGAAATCTGCGACAAGTATGCCGACTCGACGGCCCGTAGAAGTGGTGGCGTATCCAAAAGGACAACTTCGTAAGAATCAGCCAAAGAATACAGAAGGTTAAGGAAGGCTGGTGAGCACAGGAATTCTTCCACCGCTTTGACCTGACTGGCGTTCTTCTGAGTGCCGACCAATGGCAGGATGTCCAGACCGTCTTGTGGCGTGCCTACAATATAGTCCTGAAAAGACTCCGGTTGAGATGCTGCGTATTTCAACGACTCAACTGTTATTTGAGACAAGTCGCGGTATGTGGATGTCACTGTATCGCAGTCGATGATAAGCGTTCTGTATCCAGCCTGTGCACAAACTGCGCCTATCAAAAGCAACGACGAAGATTTCCCCTCATCCGGCAGAGCCGTTGCGCCCGAGAAAATCATGCAGCCGTTTTCTGATACCTTCTGGTTGGTCTTACTGTCTAAGCTCTTTGAGAAAAACTCTGCGGCTTCGGAGGTCGTCAGTTCGCCTTCCTGACGCAAAGTCCGTAGTCCGATATCGCTGCTCGCTAACAGCTTGCGCCCATAGTGCAACAGCTCTGAATCCAACTTCCCATTCTTGGTGAAAAACGTTTCAAACGGAGCACCTCTTTTGACTTCCGGAACGATTGCGGACAGTTTTACGCCGGTCGTGCTTTCAAGTTCATACGTCGTCCTCAGGCGCTTCTGAACCAACTCGCGAATTACCGTGAACGCAAGCCCCAGGAATATGCCGGCCATCAAGACGGCAATAGCAGATTGGGCGCGTTTGGGTTGAGAGGGGTCCACCGATACCCGGGCCTTTTCGATAATGTGCGCTCCAGCATCGAGGTAGTCACCCTGTTCAGCTCTTCTGCCAAGTTGCGAAACGAAGTCACGGTATATCGCTTCTGCCACCAGGATTTCATTTTCAATCCGTTTCGTGACCGAGTCGTGCTGTACTTGTTTGACCTGTTGGTCTTTGAAGGACGTGATGCTCTGATTTAGTGCGGTAAGTTGGCCATTGAGAATGTCGATCCGGCGTTCCGCTGACACCATTACATCATCCAACGCTGTCACATCAGTTTCAGGACCTGCAGGTGTGCCGGTGTTTTGTGGTAAAACACCAGACTGAACGGCAAATTCGACTGCTTCATCAATTTTGTCTTCACCCATTAGTACACGGATGGTGTTCACCTGTTCTTCGAGACCTGACAGCTCGTCGGTCACCAGTTCAGCGCGCTTTTCTGCTTTGATCCGCTGGGCCTTGATCGTGGCATACTCATCCGGCGAGTATGGCGTTTCGATCGAATGTGCTTCGAGTTCAGCACTGAGTGCGTTCAAGTCCTCGCGGATTTGGCCGATCCGGGTGGTCAACCACTGTTGCGACTGAACAAGGTCGTCACGCTTCATCTTGGTTAAAAGCGTGAGGTATTCGTCTGCAAGACTATTGGCAATCAAAGCTGCCTTTTGAGGTGACTCAGACGACACACGGATTTGATAAACGGCCGACAGATCGCCAATCTGATCGATGTTTCTGGACTTGAGCAGATTCTCGATCGTTGTTTCGCGCAGCAGTTCATCCGCAGATTGCCCTGTTTCCACACTCGCGGTTTCGGGATCTTCACCGACCAGCGATTCAATGATTAAGTTTTTCAGCTTTCGGACTGCCGCCATAGGCGAAAGCGAAAAGCTTTCACTTTCACCGGAAAACTCCGGGTCGGACTGCAGATCAAGCCGATCCACGACGGTCTCCACCAAATCCGCAGACTGCAGCAGTACAAGCTCACTTTCCAGCGATGTCAGGGACAGTGGCAGGCCGGACACCTGCGGAGTAAAGTCCGTGTTGGTTTGCACGCGCGTCTCAATCATGACCTTCGCGCTGGAGGTGAACCTTGGGGTTGAGGTGTATGTTAAAACGTACGCAGCAACCGCTGCCATGAAACTGAAGAAAACGACCCACAAAAAGGATCGCCTGATCGCCCAGGCAATATTCGAGAGTAACCGCAGCTCTGGGTCGCCGGCTGAAGTAATCCCAATTCCTGAAAGTTCTGCGTCTAAACTTCTACGATACTGGTCAGTCATCACTCAAAAACAAAAGTAAACAGGTATGACAGAAACATAGGCCGTGCGGGCCCCATTCAACAGAGAAATCTGCAATTGCATCAACAATGGGCTAAGATCTACCATATTGATGTTAAAAACTAGGTCAGTGGGGGCTGGTACGCTTAAACTTGAGTTAATTTGCCCTTAAACCGGGCTTCAGGGCCTTTAGTGATAGTAAGAATCACCCAGCCTGATACCCTTTGATTATACCCGGTTGTTACATTGGTTTTTTGGGATGAGTTACGATGAATGAGATTATCAAGATGCGTGTTCCGCATATCTTGGTCGGGGGAATGCCGGTCGCCGTTGCAAGCGATGATGAGCTTACATCGGCAATGGTTGAGGATGCTGAAAATCGCAAAAACGGCAAACTGGGACGGGCCCTGACTGTTTTTTCGTCCAATGCACATGCCATTTCCGCTTACGCGACCGATGCAGAATTCACAAAAGTCATGGACTCGGCCGATATCGTACATGCAGACGGGCAAATCGTAGTCTGGGCCTCAAAATTGTCCTACGGGCAATCCAGTATCCCTGAGCGGACTGCGACGACGGATTTCATCCACTCGGCGGCCAAGGTGGCGGTCAAGAACGGTTTGAGCTTTTACCTTTTGGGCGGCGTAGAAGACATTAACCGTAACTGCACTGAAAAGTTGAAAGAGATGTACCCCGGGCTTGAAATCGTAGGGCGACGCAACGGCTATTTCGAGGAATCGGAAGTGGATGCAATCGTTGATGATATCAATGCCAGTGGCGCCGACATTCTTTGGGTCGGTCTAGGTAAGCCTAAGGAACAGTATTTCGCGGCACGCATTGCGCCTAAACTGACAAAGTGCGCTTGGGTTGTGACATGCGGCGGGTGTTATCACTACATTGTTGGAGACTATGCGCGTGCACCCATGTGGATGCAAAAAATGGGGTTGGAATGGTTGCATCGTATCGCAACCGGCCCGCGGTACTTAATCAAGAGATACGTGCACACTCTTCCGCACGCACTTAGTCTTGTATTGCGGAAAGACATACCACGGCGCTTTGGGCGGCGTTAGAGTTCCGCGCGCATCGTTGTTTTGGGGTTGCGAGCGTTAAGGGCAGGTGCGTTTTGCTTGTCCGTTTGATGAGTTGGAAGGTGAGTAAAATTGATTGATGTTGTAGACTGTTTTTGCATCCGGTCTGAGTATTTGGGCCGGTTCCGGAGTCAAGCCAAAGATCTTGGGTTCGCTTTTGAACCGCAGGCGTGGTCAAAAGGCGTTGCTGGAAGAAAAGGATAACCAATGGGTGTATCCAAAACTGTCCGGACAATCGGCGACTTGCGGCTGAATCAAATCATGCGAATGGTCAGACGACTACTCGGCGCACGTTTCTTAGACGAGGACGACTTTCTACCGGCAATCTCGCCGGAACAGGGGCTGCACTTGGCCAATCTGGCAAGTCGGGCGCAAGGCGGCATCAAAACACCGATACTGGTTTTGGGAGTCATGCCACGGTCCGGAACGAACTATGTGCATGACCTAGTATCGATGCACCCGGATGTGGCGGCGGATCCTGGGCGTTTGTACGAGTTTCCTCTTTTGCACGCAGCCGACGAAGCTGCCGCTTTCACACGCGACTTCCTGAGATACTTTCCCAGAAACGAAGAGGTTTTGGGCAAGTATGACGTTCTTGCAATGCTGGCGGGGACATGGTTCCGTGAGCTTCAGGATCAGGCCGAAAATAAACATATCCTCTTAAAATGCCCCCATGTTCAGGACCTAACCCTTGCTCGGTATATCTTTCCGCAGACTAAGATCATTCTGTGTCTGCGCGATGGGCGTGATGTGGTCGACTCTTCGCTGAACACGTTTTCGAGGTACTCACTCTCCAGAAAGACCTTTCGCCAATTGGCGGATGAATGGCGGTTGGGCACCGAGGCCATTATGACCTTTTCTGAAGGCGGCCCTAATCAGAACGAAGACACATTGATCGTCCGATACGAGGATATCCTTTCTGACACGCATGGATACGCCAAAAGGATGCTTGATCATATTGGGTTGACGACAGGCAGCTTCCCTTGGGACGAGATCGACAACATGCCGGTGCGGGGGTCTTCACGGTCGAAAGCGACAGATCAGGACCGCTGGCGACCTGAGGAAAAATCGTCTGACTTCAACCCGGTAAAACGCTGGGCATCTTGGCCTGATGCCCGCAAGGCGAAGTTCGATAAATGGGCAGGACCCGCGTTGGAGCAGGCTGGTTATGAACGCTGAAGTAGATAACCGGCCGCCCCTGCATGTGGCGATCTGCATCGCGACTTATCGACGGCCCTATGGCTTGAAGACACTGATCGAAAGCCTGAACGCCCAAAACCTAACTGACCGGGACGTTCGGATTACGTTGGTGATCGCCGACAATGCACCCGAAGAAACCGCGCAGTCCAAGCTCGGCGATATACAGGACCTAACGGATTGGCCTGTAATTTATGTCGTTGAAAGCACGCGAGGTATTGTGTCAGCCCGCAACCGTACTCTTGCCGAAGCTCCGTTGGATGCTGACTACATCGCTTTTCTGGATGATGATGAGTTTGCGTCCCGAAACTGGCTGGCGCAGTTGCTTGACACGGTCACGCAGCCCGGAACGATTGCAGCGCAAGGTGCGGTCGAACCAAAATACAGGCAATCCCCACCTGATTGGGTCGAGGCCTTGAACCTCTTTCGGATGGGGCCTTATGAACAAGGGGTCGAGTTGCCATCTGCCGCAACAAATAACTCGATTGCCGATGCGTCGATAATCAGAAAAAACAATCTTAGGTTCGATCCGCGTTTCAATATCACCGGTGGCGAGGACGAAGAGTTCTTTTCCAGAATGCGCCAAACGGGGGGTACGATCCGTGCTGCCGCCGACGCGTTGGTTTGGGATGATGTCCCTGAGAACAGAACCACGATGCGCTGGTTGGGCCGCCGCTGGTTCCGAAAGGGCAATACGTTGGGGCGTATTGCGCTGATCCGGCGCAACGGGGTCGCAATGCGCTTTGTCAAAGGCGTGGGCGCGATCGGCTGGGGCTGCGTAGTGTGCCTGTGTCTTGGTTTTGGGTCGAAACCGAAACTGTACCGAGGCTTGCTTGAAATCTACCGTGGGGCTGGAATGCTGGCAGCTATGGCCCATGTAACCTTCTCTGAATACAGCACGTCGGCGGTCGAAGTTGATCGTGTAGGGGGTCGCTGACATGGAGCAAAAAGCGCCCGCGTTTTCAATCATTGTCCCCGCACGCAACATGGAACGCTTTATCGCTGAAACGCTGGACAGCGTCGAACGGCAAACCTTCGAAGATTACGAGGTCTTGTGTATTGACGATGGCTCGACAGATTCCACGCGCGCTATTCTGGATTCATTCGCCAAGCGTGATGAGCGGTTTATTCCGGTGACCGGGCTCGCCAAAGGTGTAAGTGCTGCGCGCAATCTGGGACTGAGCCTCGCTCATGGTACTTTTGTGTTGTTTTTGGATGCGGACGATCTTTTGCATCCGGAAGCATTGCACCGCTACGCCAAAGCACTGTCTGAGCCGGACGCGGTAGGTGCCGTTGCTGGGGTTCAGCGGATCAATGTTCAAGGCGAGAACCTGCGGGGTGCAGATAACCGCGCGCTTGTTCCAGAACAGGATCAACTCGCCGCGCTGTTGAAGAAGAACTTTGTCATCAACGGTGGAGCTTTGGCGCTTCGAGCCGCAGTTGCCCGACAATCCGGTGGATATGACGAAGGTTTAACAAATGGTGAGGATTGGGAGTTCTGGTGCCGTGTTGCTTTGAACGGCCAGTTCACAGTGGTCGAAGGTGCCCCGCTTTTGTACTATCGTCAGGTCGCAAGTGGTGCCAATTTCAAGACACGCGGGTCGTCTTTTGCCCGCCGTGTACCCAGTATAGAAAAAATCGCCACGAACCCGCGCATGCAGGAAAAATTCGGATCCCGCCTGCGGCTTTTGTTAAGAGCCAAAAAAATTGATACATTCTGGTCCGGCGTTAGAAATCAGTATCAGTACGGGCGCAAACCGGTCGCGATGTTCGAAGGCCTGTGTGGGATGTTTATGTATCCTGATAGCCTGTTTCGCCCAAAATTGATTATGCGCTTTGTTCGCAGTTTGGACAGAAGGGTGTAACATCCAGTCACACGCGACGAAACGTGTGTCTAGTTTCATGATGGGGAAACACGTCTAATGGCTCTGTCGCGACGAATATTTTTGTTGCAGAGCACGGCTTTAGCCGTGTCTTTACCGTTTTCTGCGAGTCCGGCTTTTGCCGAAGATTTGGGTGACACTGATGAAGTGTTGGTAGGGTTTATCGGACCCAATACTGTTCAACTCACCTTGACAGACACACAGTTGATTGCGCCTGAAACGGTACAAGTGCGTTCACAAGACCGTGTATCCTGGTCCCCGGATCCGACGGACAGTTTCGGATCTTCCGGGAAACTGAATGGGCGGCAGGGGAATTTCTCTGGTAACGAGAATCTGAATGCGCCGCAGCTATTCACCTCGTGGGCCGAAGTCAAAAAAGGCACCCGCAGGGGCGGGTTTCGCGTCGGAAAACAACCGCACCAGAAATACGCGCTGGCGGATCAACCCGACCAGTGGGACATCCTTGTCGATGGGCAAGCTGTCGGAGTTGTTGCGCTCTATCGTAAGTCGTCTCCGGTTTTGACCATGACGGTCGCTTCGCGCAGATGGGAAAGCACGAAACGGCATTGCGTCACACTCGAATTGGATCGTGAAATTCCTGACGGTGCCGTTGTTCGTGTCGCGGGACCTTCGGTAGCAGCATTCGAGCACCGCAAGGCTGAAAACATATTCAGTGAGGCAATCCATGTTTGCCATGCCGGTTACCCTCTGATCGGCCCCAAAAAAGCATATGTCGGAAGTTGGTGGGGGCACGACCACCTGGGCCAGGCTGGTAGTACAGACGCGATATTGTCCCCGGAAACCCAGTGGCGTCTGGTTTCGGCTAAGGACGACGCCATCGTCAGAACCGGACGTCTGGCGCTTGCCAAACCTTCTGCCGAGCCGCATCTGAAGGACGTAAACTTCAACGGATGCGATATATATGAGGCCGATTTTTCGGACCTCGATTTAGCTGGTGACTACCATCTGCAGGTCGAAGGCTTGGGGGTGTCTTTCCCCTTTGAGGTTTCGCTGTCTCCCTATGATCATGTCTTGCGTCTCGCTGCGCGGTGGTACTTTCACCAACGCTCGGGCTGCGAGATTGCCGAGCCTTACGGTGAAGGAATTACACGACCACGAAATGGTCATCCAGATGATGGCCTGACGGTGTGGCAAACCGACATAAAGCTGGGTGAAACGCGGGAAGGATACGGCAAGGGCTCTGTTTTCAAAATGCTCGAGGAATACGCGTCGCAAGTCGAAGCCGTTGGCCCCCCCATGACGGCCAATCCGGATGCTTGGGGTGGATGGCATGATGCAGGGGATTGGGATCGGCGCATTCAACATATGGATGCCGTCTATTGCATGGCGGACATCGTTGAGACATTCGAACACTGCCGCGCGCTTAACCTGAACCTGCCCGAAAGTGGTAAGCCCTTTGCGCATCCCGATGTAAAGGCCCGCAAAAACGATGGTGATCTGGGGGACGGCGAAACCGTACTGCCAGACTTGATTCACGAAGCGCTTTGGGGCGCATCCGTCTGGCGTCGCACGCAGCATGCCGACGGCGGGATCATCGGCGGCGTCGAATATTCCAATAGCGGAATTCTTGGTTCGGTTTCATGGAACCCCGTGCAGACCACATACGCCTATGCTCCGGAAGATTGGGCCGCCTACCGGTTCGCCTGTGGTGCCGCAAAACTGGGACATGTGATCAAGCATGTCTGTGGGGATACGGTACTAGGGGACGCGATCATAGCTGAGGCTGTCAGCGCATGGTCATGGGCAGATCAGCAATACATACCCCTCGCCGAAGGTACCGAGGAAAACCCTACACCTTCTGTTGATCATATTCTGGAAGCCCGAGTCACATCGGCGGCCGCAGTCTACCGCGCCAGTGGTCATGAAGCTGCGCGGGCTGCTTTCGAAGACTATAACCCTTTTGAACCCAAGGCCGAAAACATCGCGGTGATGGTGCGAAAAGGTGTGCTGCCGAATGTTTATCTGGAATACGTCCGCGCCGAAGAAGAAGGTCGACCGGTAGATATCAAGGTTGTTCGGGCTATCCAGGGCTGGGTAAAATACCGAGCGCTGGAAGTGCAGCGCATGGGTCAGGACTTTGGTCTGCATAATACAAACAATTATGTTTGGGGCCGGGGGTGGATGCGTTTTGGGCCGGGCTCAAACTGGCGTGCTGGCAGATTGGCAATGCACTACGCCTCTACAGGTGAGATGAAGCCTGCCATGTTGAACATGGGGATTGAGGGGATGTGGTTCGGTTTGGGTTGTAACCCGTCGAACGTAAGTTTCGTTCAGGGGATAGGCCCGCGTGATTTCGCTGATCCACTGATGACCGACAGGCGCGGTACGGCCACCATCCCAGGTCAAATTAGCTTTGGCGTTGCCGGCGGTATGATGGAAGAATGGGCACTGCGTAAAATCGGCAGTGCCATTTACCCTGCTGATCAGGCGCAATGGCCCATCTACAATCAGATTTTTGAAAGCCGGAGCGTTGTGGTAACTGCCGAACACGGCATGAAATCAAATGCGATGGAATGGCTGGTGGCCTGCGCGTTCTCCACGTTCCGGTAGTGTGAATTTGGATTGCGAAATTTCATTCCAAACAAGAGCAAAGTCGCCCAAGTATTCACAAAACTGTCGGAAGTCTTTCACCTTACAGTGTTGTTGGCTATGTGTAGCTGACTGCCTGCACAGTCTTGCGGGCCGTCGATGCGCGCATTGAATAATCGGGAGCACGTAAATGCTGTTTCTCCGTCTGTCCCTCACCGTTTTGCTAACTATTGTTCTGCCTGGCGCAGCACTGGCACAGAGCCAAAGCGACGCTCAGGGTGATCTGATGATCGAACTGAACACGGTGCAGGACGTCGACCAGGCGTGTCGCCTGACATTTGTTGTACAAAACAAAACCGGTACCGCAATTGACGCGGCCAGTTTTGAGACCGTGATTTTTGATGCCTCGGGCAGCGTTGTCAGCCTGTCGCTGTTCAATTTCCGGGACCTTCCAGCGGATCGGCCGCGTGTACGCCAGTTTGATTTGCCGAACAGAACTTGTGACATGGTCGGGCAGGCACTGATTAATGGGTCCAGCGCCTGTGTTGTGGATGGGTCGGACAGCCAGCTTTGCCATGATGCTTTGAAACTGAGCAGTCGAACCGAAGTGGAGTTGCTGGGATGAGCCCGATGGAAGCGTTGCGCGCAATAGTGGCGCTAGGCGGACCGGTTGTTGCGATCCTGATTGCCATGTCCGTGGTGACCCTTGCGGTTACGCTCTACAAGCTTTGGCAGTTTACGGCGTCGGGTGTCGGACGGCACCGTGTGCTGTCTCAGGCACTTGCTGCCTGGGATGACGGGGATGTTCAGACCGCGCGTGCGCGTCTGGCCAAAAGCCGAAGCTACCTTGCGCCGTTGGTGCAAGTCGCCATGGATGCGCCGGAAACACCGGGACTGGATCAACGTCTGGATGCCGAGGCGGGTCTGGCGCTGGCAGGGCTTGAGCGTGGCTTTCGTCTTTTGGACACGGTTGCGCAACTGGCGCCATTGCTGGGCTTGTTCGGAACTGTTCTGGGTATGATCGAAGCGTTCCAAAGCCTGCAAGCGGCGGGTTCATCCGTTGATCCGTCATTGTTGGCGGGGGGTATCTGGGTTGCTTTGGTGACAACCGCGGTCGGGCTGGCTGTTGCGATGCCTACCTCGATGGTGCTGTCCTGGTTCGAAAGTCGCACGGCCCGTGAAAGGGTTTTTGCAGACAAAGCCTTGCGCACAATTCTGGTGCCGGGGCAGGCGATACCACTGGCGGACAGCACCGAGACGTTGGTGGCTGCGCCCGGACATGCGTAACACAGCCCCATTTGTGCGGCGGCCTTTGTCGATGACACCGCTCATCGACGTAATATTTCTGCTTTTGCTGTTCTTCATGCTGACATCGACATTCTCGAAATATGCTGAGATCGAGCTGAGCAACGCCACCGGCGGCGGCCCACCTTCCGACAGCCCGACCGAGCGGTTGTTTGTCCAGCTAGGCCCAGAGAGGCTTGTGTTAAACGGGTCTGAAATCGCTCTGGACGACCTGACCGCGCAAATCGAGGCCGGGCAGGTTCTGGTAAGCCTTGACCCAGATACAACGTCGCAAAGGCTGGTGGATCTTCTTGTCCGGCTGAGGGGGCGCGAAGGCATCAGCGTTCTGGTGCTGGAATGATCCAAGCGCCGCGCCCCCGCCGCAAACGCGACTCGACGATCGCTCTGATCAACGTCGTCTTTTTGATGCTGATCTTCTTTTTGATCGCAGGCACTGTGGCCGTGCCGTTAGACCCGGACCTTGAGCTTGTCGATACGTCCGATCTGGATGGGCGCGAACCGCCAGATGCGCTGGTTTTGCATCAGGACGGGACACTCAGTTTCCGCGGGAACACGATTGAACCCGAAGCATATATGGAGGGACGCGAGCCCGGCGCTGTCCGAATTGTTCCTGACCGTGCGGCTCCGGGCAGCCGGTTGATCGAAGTTACGGGCACGCTTCGTCGGCTTGGGGCTACTTCTGTTTTTGTGGTGACTGAGAAGGCGCTCGAATGATCCGGGGGTCGATCTTCATTGCGGTGATCGCGATACTGATTTCGTTGGTATTGCATATCATGGGCCTAAGCATCACCGCCCCAAACCTGACACAAGATGCCGGAACGTCAGAGGCACCGGATGCGGTTGAGTTAGGAAACAGCTTTGAGGATCTGACCGATGAAATTGCGGAACCCGTAGAACCGGAAGCCGCCGAAGCCCCCGAACCACCCGTCGAAGAAGCACCGGTCGAAGAACCCCCGGAAGCGCCCGAAGTACCGATCAGCGAAGCGTTGGTGGCCTCGGATGACCCTCAGCGTACCTTCGCCCCCGATGTCGGTGAGGCAGAGGTCGTGAATCCGGCTGCAATTGAGCCTGTTGAACCAGAAGCCGCCGAAACCGAAGATTCAGCGGATGGTGACAAGGCGGCCAGTGAAGATGTGAGCGAAACGCCACCGGTTGAACCGGACGAAATTGCCGAGATTATCGAAGGCGATCCAGACGCCCCCGCCGAGGAAGTCGAGGCCGCGCAGGAGGTTGAGCCGATTACGGCAGAGCCACAAGAGCTGGCCGCTCTGCCCGTGCCTGAGGCTGCTCCGGTTCCTGATGTGTCTGCTGTGCCCGTGGTTCCATTGGAAAATGAGGCGGTCGAACCGGACCTGCCGGAAACAACCGCTGAGCCTGATGAAACCGAGCCGACGTCCGAGCTGGCCGTGACATCGTCAATCCGGCCGCAAAGACCGGAACGACAGCCGACGCCTCAACGACAGGGTGTTAAAGGTGGTGCGCGGGATTTCAGCAACCTCAGATTCCCGGCGCAGGAGATTGAGTCGCCCCTTACGGCATACCGTCGCGAAGGGATCGACGCCTTTACATCAGGGGATAGCGGCACCCGGTCTGGTGGGCGAGGGCCCGGGAATGCGAGTACGACCAACTACGCTGGGCGTGTTCTGGTGCATCTGAACCGTGCGCCCATTGTTTTCGTATCCGCCCGAGGGTTTGCGCAGGTCTTTTTCGAGATCAACCCCGATGGCACTTTGGCATGGGTAGATGTCGTCGATAGCTCGGGATCGCGCGAGGTTGACCGCGCGGCCAAGGATCAGGTCAGAGCGGCTGCCCCCTTCCCACGTCCACCCGGAGGTGCCAGTCGGAAGTTGTCATTCTTCTACACGAGCAACTAGTGGAAAATAGACGCGTGGCCTCGATCTTACTGTTGTACCGCCACCCTCGCAGATCGTTTTAGAGGCGGCGGTCGTGACCTAGATCAATACTTTTGGAAACGAACGCGTAGGTCGTCAGGCCTTGGCTGTCCGTTTTGTCATTTGGCTATTTTTTCTCAAAGAACAGAACAACTTCACCCAGTCGGACGCCATAGCGTGAGACATAAGCGCGGTTCAGCAGCCTGTCATCGGACAGCAACCACATCCAGTCATCGAAGTTCACACGCATGGTGCCATCTTTGACCGGCAGGTCGATCTTGTATTTCCAATTGAACGTATCACCCCGTTCGATCCCGCTGGCGGTGCCCAGAACACCCGGCGCGGTGCCGGTCCAGGTGTCTTCACCTGTTTTGGTCAGGGTCCAGATGCGTTGTTCCGTTGCACCGTCGTCGTACACAAAATCTTCGACCAGAGTCAGCGTCTCACCGTCCCATGTGCCGTCGATATCGACCGTGAACCGGCGCGGGATGTTCCCGAAGATGTCCTGAAACTGGCCGTAGGCGACGGTTTCGCCCTCAAAGAACTCTTCCAGATTCAGTTGCCGGTCGGACAGAAACGACTTGGGCACGCGCGGCTTGGCCGCACAGGAGGCCAGCGCAGTAACCCCAACTATGGCAAGCAACGATATCAGGAACCGACGCGAGATCATTGCAAGGGCCTTGCTTCGGTATCGGCGTCATACCCGTTCGCGCCATTCAGATGCGCAGATTTCGTTTCGGGTGCTGGGCGCATGGTCGCGACCAGTTCAGCGACCTTCAGGCCGAACTTGCGCATCTCGGACCGGTTCATGATGACGCCGTTTTCGGTCAGGTACATCCAGTCAGTGACATCCAGTGTATGCCCACCCGAGTCTTCGGGCAGAATGATCCGGTAGGTCAGTTTGACGGTAGAGCCCGATATCGTGCCCTTCCCTTCCCCGACGATATCATCTGCAGTGGCCGTAAATGTATTGCCGGTGCCCAAGGTCAGGTACCATTTCCGGGTCATCTTCTTGCCGTTGGAATACGTGAAGTATTCCGCCAGCGTGCCCTTGTTTCCGTCCCATTCCCCGACCATGCGGGCCACAAAACTGTTGGTCATCTTACCATTGGGCCCATAAATCAGACCCTCTGACAGGATTTCACCGTTCAGGTTTTCCTTCATTTTGAAGGCAGGTCCGGTTCCCGAATAATCCGCAGGGGATTGGGACCGAAAGCTCAGAAAGCGACCCTTGACGGCAAAAAGAGCGAGAATGGCAAGTAGAACAACGACCAGCAGTTTCATTTGGCTGTGACCTCAGTTGGCAGCGTCAGGACCATTCCAAACGCGCCGAGTTTCAGGATGCAGGGCAGGACGGCATAGGCGAGGGTGAGCGTGCTCAACGCCTCAGCCGAGTTGGGTTGCCCCGGCGTGAATCCACTGCGCTCCAGCAGTGGCAGTGTAAAGAATGCGGCAAGGGCAAGGCCCAGTTTGCCAGCGAAGGACCATATGCCAAAGGCTGCCGAGGCGTTCAGACCCGCGCGCGTCAGAACGACCGAGAACATGGCAGGCAGTACCACCATGTCAGCCCCCAGCGCCGCGCCCGAGGCAATGCAGATCACCGCGAACCCTGTCAGGTTTCCGGCTGACAGGGCTGCCGCACCAACAAAACCGGCGATCGACAGTGGCATCGCAATGATCAGGGTCTGTTTCGGACCAATCCGGTTGCTGAGCCTCGCCCAAAGGGGCACCGTGACACCTGCGCTGAGAAAGAACAGGATCAAAAGCGGCCCCGCTTTCCCCGGCAGTTGCAGGCGGTCTTCGACAAAAAACAAGAAAAGGGTCGATGTGATCGCAACTGGAAGGCTATTGACCAGCGCCAGAAGAAGCAGGCGCAGCGCGCCGGCCTGACCCAATCCCGCAAAGGACAACCCGTCACCAGTGATCGGTGTACGTCGCCACATTGGAAGCGTCATCAGGGCCGTAAGCACCGCCAGCAGGCCCAGAAACACACCAAAGGCCGGATATCCCTGCGCACTTGCTCCAAACGCCAGAAACAGGGCAGGTGCACTGGCTGCGATAACGACCCCGGCCAACTGACCGCCTTCCCGCCATGCGGCAAGGGTCATCAATTCGGTCGGTTCGGGTCGTTTGGCTAAGGTGGCACTTCGACCGTACAACAGGATTGTGCCAAGGCTGTAAGCCGAGAAGAGCAGCACCAAGACAGACACTAATAAGGCAATACTGGCACCTTCAGGCAGGTTGAAGAGTAACGGAAACCCAATCGCCAGACCTAGGGCTGCCGTTGCCGCGAACATCATTTGTGCCTTTGGCCAACGGTCGATCGCCCAACCGATCAGGGGGTCTTGCACCAGATCGACCAGCCGGATCACCAGTAGAAGCGTGCCAATCACACCAAGCCCGATCCCAAGATTGACCGCCGCAAAGCGTGGCAGATGTATATAAAGCGGGATACCCGCTGCCGCGAGCATCAGCGCATAGAGGCTGACTCGCGGATACAGCATTATTGTCCCCGCAATTTCTGCGTGAAGGCGGCCGACCGGGTGTTTTCACCCAGAAAAACGGACATAAAGCTGCGCTTGATGCCGGGATAGGACATCGTGCAGGTCTTGGCCCCGTTCAGCCAAAAGGAAACGCTGTTTGGCCCGTCCGAGACAGCCAGAAACCGGTCGCCTTTCTTGACAGCCTTAAAGCAGACCTCAAGCTGATCGCGCACCGGTGCGGATCGCCCGATGCGGTCCATTTCATCGAGGGTCGAATTGATCAACGCTTTTTTGGTCACATTGCGGCGGTACTGAAGCTCTAGCGCGAAATCCTGCGACCAGTCGAAGGAGGCTCCGTTTTGGGTAAAAAGCTGCGCGTTATATAGCGGCAACCCCAGATAACGATAGGTTGCCTGGCCACGCAGTTGAGCGTCATCCAACGTATTCAGACCAGGTGACGCTGCAACGCCACCAGGGATCAGCAGCAGGCTCCAGATCAATGTCGCGGTCAGGCCGCCCTTACGCAGGGACGGCGCGATCTTTTTCAAGAATGCCATTTTCAGCTCCGAGGGTTTGCGGGGTGCCGTTCAATTGCGCGACGACATGCATCGCGCTGGCAATCCCGTCTTCATGAAAGCCGTGCCTGTTATAGGCGCCGGCAAACCAGGTTCGGTTCTGTCCCTGCATCTCGCGGATTTGCCCTTGTGCCTTGAGGGCGGCCTTGTCGAATACCGGGTGGGCAAATTCGACCTGGTCATAGATTTTATCCGCGGGAATTTCCGATGAAACGTTCAAAGACACGAACAGCGGGTCGCTGTCCGGGATGTTCTGAAGGCGGTTCATCCAATAGGTCACCCCGACATTTCCATTCTGCGAGCGGTAGGTCCAGCTGGACCAGCACGCACGTCGGCGGGGCATTTGGCGCGGGTCGCAGTGTAGGACCGCGCTGTTAGGTTGATACCGGATCGCCCCCAGCGCCGCTTTTTCGGCGTCTGTGGCGCTGTCACCCAGAATGGCGAGCGATTGGTCGGAATGCGTGGCCAAGATGACCTCGTCGAATTGATCGGCATGGCCCTGGCTGTAGACGGTGGCGGCGACATCGTCGCGATGGATATGATCCACAGGTGCCGCAAGCCGAATGTCGCAACCACGGGCGCGTAACGCAGCATCCAGTCGCCGGACATATTCGATGCTGCCGCCCTTAACGGTGTACCACTGATGCTGGTTGGCCCGGCCCGACGCCAGCAGGGCATGGTTGCGGAAGAACTGAACCAGCGATCGCGCTGGGAACTGATCCACAAATTCAACCGGAGTGGACCAGATCGCACCGCACATTGGCATCAGGTAGTTGTGGCGGAACCAGTGACCCAGACGCAGCTGATCCACCAGCTCTCCGATTGTTGTGTCGTCGTCCTGTGCGGCCTCGGGGGCTTCTTTACCGAACCGCAGAATGTCTGCGATCATCTTGTAATATGCGGGCCGCGCCAGATTGCGTTTTTGTGCGGTCAGGGTGCGCAGGTTGTTCAACCCATATTCGATGCGCCCATTGTCGATGGTGGCACCAAAGCTCATTTCAGATTCGATGACAGGGACATTCAGCTCATCGAAAAGCTTCGTCAGGTAAGGGTAGGTGACGTAGTTGAAGACGATAAAGCCGGTATCAACGGGCTGATCGCCGTTCTTTCCCGCCATCACGGTACGGGCATGACCACCAAGCCGGGGTTCAGCCTCATACACTGTTACGTCGTTGTTTTCTGACAGGTAGTAAGCTGCGGATAGACCCGAGATGCCTGCGCCAATTACTGCGATTTTTTTCCGGCCGCCCCGGGATTCGTCGAACATTCCAGCCTCGTTATGTAACGTATTACAACAGGATACGCAGAATAGGCGGGGGTGGATCA
The DNA here is from genome assembly GCF_056533365.1 of Ruegeria sp. G5. NCBI lineage: Bacteria > Pseudomonadati > Pseudomonadota > Alphaproteobacteria > Rhodobacterales > Roseobacteraceae > Ruegeria > Ruegeria sp. G5. Next base: position 258,619 of record NZ_JBQFOK010000001.1, read on the forward strand.
ATCGGTTTAGAAGAATCTCCGGGATGCACTATGTTGTGACTTCGGGTTACAAGACCAATTACTGACGTTGTCCGACGACGCGTGATCCAGTGCTCTGCCGGGGCCGTAAAAGAACTGAAAAGAATGAAACGGTTCCAGCATGAGCAGCTTTGACGGAAAAACCTACTGGATTATCGGCGCGAGCGAAGGTCTTGGCCGCGCTGTGGCCGAAGCCCTGAGCCGTCAGGGCGCGCGCCTCATCCTGTCGGCGCGCAATGGCGATCGTCTGGCTGAGATCTGTTCGTCTTTGCCTGATGCGCGTGCGATCGTGATGGATGTCACTGATCTAGAGTCTGTTCGCGCCGCTGTGGCGGATGCGGGTGAGGTCGACGGCCTGGTTTACAATGCTGGCGCATATGACCCTATGCGCAGCGGTGATTGGAATACCGAAGCTGCGTTGCGAATGGCAGATGTGAACTATCTCGGGGCCATGCGCGTGCTTGGCGAAACCGTTCCTGGTTTTGTAAAGGCGGGGCGTGGTGAGATTATGTTGATTGGGTCGCTTGCGGGATATCATGGTTTACCTGCAGCAATCGGCTACGCCTCGAGCAAGGCAGCACTGGTGTCATTGGCTGAGACGATGCGGCATGATCTGGCTGGCTCAGGCGTAACGGTGCGCATCGTCAATCCGGGTTTCATCAAAACCCGCCTGACCGAGAAGAACAGTTTCAAGATGCCGATGCTGATGACGCCCGAGGATGCAGCAGATCGGGTGGTCAAAGCGATGTCGCGTCGCCGGTTCCGCACTGATTTCCCGGCACCGTTTTCCTGGGTGATCCGGTTGATCGACTATCTTCCGGATGTGCTGGTCTATCGCGGAAAGTAGACCCTAATTATAGGGTTTTTAGCAAAATTGCCCCTGACAGAACCAACCCGCAGACATCGTGCCGCCATGACCGTAGAACAGCCATAACCGCTCTCCCTGTTCTGTGACCACGACCCAATAGTCGCGTACGCCGCTGCGCCAGTTCGGATCGTCGAGCCACCATTCGGGCGCGATACGTTCCGGGCCGGTGGCTTGCGACAACTGCCAGCTGCGCCCGCGCCACCGAAAGGTGTGGGGTACGTTCGGGGTTTCCGGGCCCATCACAGGCTCGGGTTGCCACATTTGCAACGGCCTGGGGCGGGGCGGCGCAGGCCAGTCACGCGCAGGTTCGGACCATGCCGCCGCCAGCACCTGTGCGGTTTTCTCGGGGATGTGCGAGGCTGCGGGGTGCCGCCGAGTGATTGCGTCCAGGCCCACCCGCGCACCCAATTTGCCGATCAGGTCTTCGACGGCGGTATTGCCGTCCAGCCGGTCGCGGGCAACGCGGCGGGCTTCGGCATGGCCCGCCAGAGTGCGGGCGTGTATCGGTTCGGTCTGCACCGCCTCAAGCCGCAACATGTCGATGCCATAGCCCGCGTCGATGTTATCAATTTTCATCTCTAACAAAGGGCGAATACGGTGTTTGTCATAGGTCGGGCGGGCCAGCCCGACCTCGATGATCTCAGCCGCCTGATCGGCGCGGTGGGCCTCAAGCCGCAAGGTTCGCACCCCGCGCCCTTTCTCTTCCAGCTTGGCGCAGAGCGTTGGCAACACCCGGTCAATGGCCGCCATCACATCCTCGGCCAGACCAATCGGGTTGGGCAGGGTCATCCGCACCGCGAAATGATGTGGCGGACGGGCGGGTGAGACCGGCTCGGGCGCGCTGCCCATCGCCTGATCCAGCCGCAGTACCAGCCCACGCCCAAACCGCCGCGCCAGCGATGCGCGTGGCTGCCCCAGCAGATCACCCACCCGGCGCAGGCCCAGACGGTTCAGCTGCGCGACCACCTGATCCTCCAAGCGTAGCGCCGCAATGGGCAAAGGGCTGAGCGCGCCATAGGATTGCCCCGGCGCTGCAATCCGTGCGCCACCGCCCAGGGCCACCACCTGCGGCGCGGCCCCACCCTTGGTCCAGTGTCGCCGTTTGGTGGCGCGGGCGCGGGTGGCGCGGGCCTCCTGGCTGATGGCGTCGCCATTGCGATCCGAGACAGCCTCTTGCCCCGCATAGCGCGCCAAAGCCCAGGCCGCGCCCAGCGTATCAGCAATGCCCATCTGCACGCTGAGGCCCATATCGGCGCAGTCGGTTTCAATCACGTTCAACAACGCCTTTTCCCCGCCAAACAGATGGGCGCAACCTGACAGATCGACGATCAGGCCATCGGGGGCTTCTTCGGCGACCCAAGGGCTGAACTTGCCCACCCAGCGGCGTAGCGCGGTCAGAAAGGCAGCCTCTGCCGGGGCGTTGCGCGGGCGTGTCACCAGCGCGGCACACATGGCGTGGGCGTCCCGCACCGGCTGACCCACATGCAAACCAGCCGCCTGTGCCTGATCATTCAGTGAGGTGATGACCTGCATGTTGGACTGCTCGGTCACGATAGCCAAAGGCCCATCCTGCAGGCCCCGCGCGGCGCGGACCAACCGTTCAGCCCCCAGACGGGGAAACCAGAGTGAGAGTATTCGGCGTTTGAGCATCGGCAGACATCAAAAATGTTCCCATTTTGTTCTTACTCTAGAATCACGAGGGGAGTCTATGCCTACCCACAAACCAGACGCTGAATGACCCCGGCGTCGTCCACGTAAACATTCAGCCGGTCAATACGGTAATCCTGCGTGACCGCAGTATCGGGCCCCAGAACCCGTGCCCGCTCTGGCAGTGTGTCTTGAATGGTTGAAACCGGCTGACCGACTGAGTTGGCAAAAGGCTCACCCAGACAAAAGGCCAGATCAACAGGGGCGGGTTCAGATGCCCGAGGTGTGTTCGCAGGCGTAGGTGTTTCGGCACAGGCGGCCAACAGGATCAAAAGGGCAAGAAAACGGTACATTGGCGCTCCTTTTTCCGACAATGTCGTTTCTGCAATATCAGATGTTTAGCGGGTCTGTCATGAAAGCGCAGTTGAAAACGCCCTGCATTTGACGCAGGGTCGGGGCAAATTTGACAGGGAGACAAGCACAATGCGTACCCGTGCCGCCGTCGCCGTTCAGGCAGGCAAACCTTTGGAAGTGATGGATGTGAACCTCGAAGGCCCCAAAGCCGGTGAAGTTCTGGTTGAAATCAAGGCTACCGGCATCTGCCACACCGATGAATTCACCCTGTCGGGCGCTGACCCCGAGGGGCTGTTTCCCGCAATTCTGGGGCACGAAGGCGCAGGCGTTGTGGTTGAGGTCGGCCCCGGCGTGACCAGCCTGAAGCCGGGCGACCACGTAATCCCGCTTTACACGCCGGAATGCCGCGAATGCGAATACTGCCTGCACCCAAAGACAAACCTGTGTCAGGCAATCCGCACCACGCAGGGGCAAGGGCTGATGCCCGACGGAACCTCGCGCTTTTCGACGCTGGATGGTGATCCGATCCTGCACTATATGGGCTGCTCGACCTTCTCGAACCACACTGTTCTGCCTGAGATCGCGCTGGCCAAGGTGCGTGAGGACGCACCGTTCGACAAAATTTGCTACATCGGTTGTGGTGTGACCACCGGCATCGGTGCCGTGATCAATACCGCCAAGGTAGAAATCGGTAGCCGTGCGATTGTGTTCGGTCTGGGTGGCATCGGTCTGAACGTCATTCAGGGCCTGCGTCTGGCCGGAGCCGATCAGATCGTCGGCGTCGACCTGAACCCTGCCAAGGTCGAGATGGCCACCAAGTTCGGTATGACCGATTTCGTGAACCCCAAAGAGGTCGAAGGTGATCTGGTGCCCTACCTGGTCGATCTGACCAAGGGTGGCGCGGACTACACATTCGACGCCACCGGCAATGTCGGCGTAATGCGTGACGCGCTGGAATCGGCTCATAAAGGCTGGGGTGAGTCGATCATCATCGGTGTGGCACCTGCGGGCGCCGAAATCTCGACCCGTCCGTTCCAACTGGTCACCGGTCGCTCATGGCGCGGTACGGCCTTTGGCGGTGCGCGGGGCCGGACCGATGTGCCGAAAATTGTCGACTGGTACATGGAAGGCAAGATCGAGATCGACCCGATGATCACCCACACCATGGATCTGGACGACATCAATCACGGGTTCGACCTGATGCATAAAGGCGAAAGCATCCGCTCGGTTGTTGTGTACTAAGGTCCTGAATCTGCGATTTTGAGGACGGCGCGCTGTGAATGGCGCGCCGTTTTTATTTGCCGGGCCGGGTTGCGCCCGTGTCGGACCGCGGCGAGCGTACCCGCAGAACCGGGGTGTTGACCGACGATGTATTCGCCCGGCTTTCGCGCCAGACCACATAGACGCCTGAAGCGATGATGATGCTGGCCCCGACCGCGACCCAACCATCGGGCCGCTCGTTGAAAAAGACCATGCCGAACAGCGTTGCCCATATGATCTGGCTATATTGGCTGGGGGCGACGACCCCGGCGGGCGCGGCGCGATAGGCAAGGATGATCAGGTGTTGTGCGATGACCGAGAACACGCCCACCAGCGCCATCATCGCCAGATGCAGCAGCGAGGGTGGCTGGTAAACGGCGGGTTGCATCAAGCTCATGACGACAATGGCCAATAGCATGGGATAGAGGATCAGCACGGCCGATCGTTCCTCATTCCCGATCTTGCGCACCAAAACAGACCCTAACGCGCTGGAAAAGGCCGCCGTCAGGGCCGCGAGATGGCCCAGAGTGATATCCGTAGCACCGGGGCGCAGGACGATCAGAACCCCGATCAGGCCACAGCCGACAGCGGCCCAACGTTGAGCGCGCACGACCTCTCCCAATATCGGGATCGACAGGACGGTCACGAACAAGGGAAAGGCAAACAGAAGTGAATAGACCTCGGCCAATGGCAGCGCCGAGAAAGCGTAGAAGGCGCAGACCATGGATGTGACCATCAGGGCCGAGCGCAGCAGCACCAGCCACGGGTGATGTGGCAGGAAATTTCCCGTTGTCCGGTCGGTCAGGATCGTCACGGCCATTGGAACAAAGGAAAACAGCGTGGCGAAGAAGATGATCTGCATTACCGAATAGGCCCCGCCCAACACCTTGATCAGCACGTCGTGGGTCGCGAAGACGGCAAAGCCCGCAAACGCATAGCCAAGTCCCCGAAGGGTGGTGTTCTGAGTGCTCATAGTCTGGCCTCGGGCAATTGTCGGTGTGTTGGCGATCTGCCGAATGCAGCGCGAGCTGGAGCTCGGGCTGTGTGGATACTGATTAAACCGAATTCGTGGGGGCGAATAGCCCCTATTTTACCGCTAACATGTCAAACCCGCCATGACCTGAGATCAACGCAGGATCGGCGGTGCATCCTTTGGTTGGCGCGCAGATTGCACGCCGACCCGCATCCCCGCTCCGATCCGCCGGGCCAAAGCGACCCACGGTGTTGCGGTTTCTGCAGGCAAGGTTTGGTTTGCAACTTCTTCGAACAGGTCCAGCCAATGGGCGAACATTTCTGGCTGGACGTCGGGGCGTTCTATGTGAACCCGTTGTGGATTGCCGTCATAGCTGCGCTCAAACAGGATGGCGTTGCGCCAGAAGGCAGCGATTTTGTCCTCATGCGCAGGCCAGTCGTGGACATGTTTGTTAAAGACCGGCCCCAGCACCGCATCCTCGCGTACGCGGGCATAAAAGGCGCGGACCTGTGCGTTGATTTGCGCAGGCGTCGCCGGAAAGCGCGGAGGCAGGGGTGGTCTGGTCATGAATACACCGAAATCGACTCTGTTTTGGGGCAATATCCGTTTGTCGTGTCAGGCAACAGGCGTGGTTTTGTCGCGTGGTTCGGGCGTCAGGATATGCCGTAGCAGGGCGACCGGGTGCGCCCGCAAGCTAAGGCGGGTGGCCACGTAATCCTCGACCACTTGCTCGCCCAGCGTCATCTGCGGCAGATAGGCTGCGGGTTCATCCAGCGCCTCGCCCTCCAGATCCTGCGAGAACAGGGGCAGGGGTTTGGCGGTCGCGATCGCCTTGGCCTGCCACAGCGCCTCGCGCCTTGTCAGGTCGCAGGCGGCGAAGGCATCGGCCTCGGCCAACCGCTCGATCACCGACGGGCCAAGTCCCGCGCGCCGCCAGACGTCATCGACCTGATGGTAACCATTTCCGCGCGCGGCGGTCAGCCAACTGGCGTCTTCCTCGCTGAGGCCCTTGATCTGGCGGAACCCCAGCCGCAGGGCCAACCCGCCGTGACCGTCGGGTTCCATCACATTGTCCCAGAAACTGGCATTGATGCAGACCGGGCGCACCTGCACCCCATGTTCGCGCGCGTCTCGCACGATTTGCGCGGGCGCATAGAACCCCATCGGCTGTGAGTTCAGCAGCGCGCAGGCGAAGATGCCCGGATGGTGGCATTTGATCCAGGCCGAGGCATAGACCAGTAGCGCAAAACTGGCCGCGTGGCTTTCGGGGAAGCCATAGGACCCAAACCCCTCAATCTGCGAAAAACAGCGCTCGGCAAACTCATCGTCATAGCCGTTGCGTTTCATCCCCCGCAGGAAAAGAGCGCGGAATTCGCTGACATTGCCGTGTTTCTTGAACGTCGCCAGCGAGCGACGCAGGCGGTCGGCCTGTTCCGGGGTGAAACCTGCGCCAACGATGGCAATCTGCATCGCCTGTTCCTGAAACAGCGGCACGCCCAGCGTTTTGCCCAGCACTTCACCCAACGCATCCGAGGGGAAGCTGACCTCCTCCTCTCCGTTTCGTCGTCGAATGTAAGGGTGAACCATGTCTCCCTGAATGGGGCCGGGGCGGATGATGGCGACCTCGATCACCAGATCATAGAAATTGCGTGGCCGCATCCGAGGCAGAAAGTTCATCTGCGCGCGTGATTCCACCTGAAACACGCCGATACTGTCTGCCTTGCAGAGCATGTCGTACACCGCCGGATCCTCGGGCGGCAGGGTGGCAAGGGTGTAGCTCGTTTGGTGATGCTGGGTGATCAGATCGAACGCCTTGCGGATACAGGTCAGCATCCCAAGGCTCAGCACATCGACCTTGAGAATACCCAAGCTGTCGATATCGTCCTTGTCCCAGCAGATGACCGTACGGTCCTCCATCGTGGCGTTTTCGATGGGGACAAGTTCGTCCAATCGTCCTTCGGTGATGATGAACCCACCGACATGCTGAGACAGGTGGCGGGGGAAACCGTCTATCTCGTAGACCAACATTAGAGTCTGTTTTAGGCGCTTATCTTCTGGATCCAGGCCGATCTCACGCATCCGCTCGGCCTCAAGCCCTTTGGCCGAGAAGAAGCCCCATAGCTGTGAGGACAGAGCCGAGATCGTATCCTCGGTCAGGCCCATCGCCCGCCCCACCTCGCGGATCGCACGCTTACCACGATAATGGATCACGGTGGCGCAGAGGCCCGCGCGGTGGCGGCCATAGCGGTCATAGATGTGCTGGATCACCTCTTCGCGGCGTTCATGTTCGAAATCGACGTCTATGTCGGGGGGCTCGTCCCGCGCCTCGGACACGAAGCGTTCGAACACCATCGTGCCCAGTTCCGGGCTGACCTCGGTGATGCCGAGGCAATAGCAGACCACTGAATTGGCCGCCGAGCCGCGCCCCTGACACAGGATATCGCGGGAGCGGGCGAATTTGACGATATCGCGGACGGTGAGGAAATAGGGCTCATATTTCAGCTTGCCGATTAGGGTCAGCTCATGCGTCAGCATTTTTTTGGCCTTTTCCGAGGGCCCCGTTGGATAACGCCATTTCAGCCCTTCATGGGCTAGACGGTGTAAGCGCTGGGCCGGGGTTTCCTGTTCGCTGCCCTCGCTGGGATATTCATAACGCAGCTCATCCAGCGAGAATTGCAGCTGTTCGCTGAGTATGTGGGCGCGGGCCACAGCCCCCTCATGACCTTTGAAGATACGCAGCATTTCGGCCTCGGACCGCAGGCGTTGTTCGCCATTGGCCAGGGCATTGCGGCCCAGATCATCGACCTTGCGGCGCAGGCGGATGGCGGTCAGGACGTCGGCCAGTTTACGGCGAGCACCGTGATGCATCATCGGTGTGGCACTGGCTAGGGTCGGGATGTCGATTTGCTGCGATTCAGTCTCTAATTCGTGAAAATAGACGTTATCAGCCCCGTCATACCGGGGGTGCATCAACAGATGCATCCGTCCAGCAAAGCGGCGCGTCAACTGTTGCGCCTGTGTCCGCCATGCGCCCGCGCCGCCCTGCGACCGGGTCGCCTGTGGCCAGAGGAGCAGGTGGAGACCGTCGGAGAACTCCAGAAGGTCGGACAGGTGCAGGATGCAGTTGCCTTTCTCAGCCCGCAGGCGGCCTGCGGACAGGATACGGCACAGGTTACCCCAGCCCTGCCGGTTCAGGGGCAGGGCGGTGACGGTGGGCGCGTCGGTAAAGATCAACCGTGCGGCGGGGATCAGGCGGGGGACTGCGTGGATGGGATACGAAGGCGGTTTGGGAATGTGATCGGGGCAGGGCGGGCCGATGGATGTGTGCTGCGCCTCCCACTCCAGCCGTTCGCGCACCTTGCGGGCGATCTCGCGCCCTTGGGTATGGGCGCGGACGACTCCGGCGACTGAGTTGTCATCGGCAATCGCGACGGCGGGCAGACCCAGGGTCACGGCACGCTCCATATACTCCTCGGGGTGCGAGGCCCCGGTGAGAAAGGTGAAATTCGACGTGATCGACAGCTCGGCATGCATGGCGATTCCACATTATATTCACCTTTTGTTCTTTTTCGAGTCCTTTGCGCAGGAAACGGGTCGCTTAGGCTTGTCCCACTGAGCAAGGTGGTAGAAAAAGGAGACCCGAGATGTTCAAGATCACTGCCCTGCCCACAACCCAGGTACGTGCGCTTCAGGCCGGGGGGCCGGACGCTTACGGCGCCGCGCCCGAGCGTGCTGTTTCAAACGGTGCCGGCAATCCCTGCCGTCATTGTCTGCAAAATATTCCCGAAGGCCACGAGATGTTGATACTGGCACATCGCCCTTTCTTAGAGACACATCCATATGCCGAAACGGGTCCGATATTCCTGTGTGCTGCCCCGTGCGAGCGATATGAAGGCGCGGCCTTGCCCGAGATTTTAACAACTTCCCCTGACTATCTGATCAAGGGGTATGGGATGGACGACCGGATCGTCTATGGCACCGGCAAGATTGCCTCTAAGGAACAGATTGGCGTTGCGGTAAAGGATATCTTTGATCGCCCCGACATTGCCTATATCCACGTGCGATCCGCCCGGAACAACTGCTATCAGGCGCGGATCGACCGGGCCTAAAGCTTAACCCTATGGATCCCTCGGCGCGGCTGATCGTGGTCGTCCGCCGGGGCATCGCCTGCGCGACTAGAGGTCAACGCAAGAAAGACGTCTTCTAGATCGGCCTCTTCGGTGCGGACGTCACGGATGCGGATATTCGCAGTGCGCACGGATTCCAGAACCTGCTCGGCACTGGTCTGGGTGCTGCGATACTGCAGTACAAGGCTGCCATCGTCGCGAAGCCCCGCGTCGACCCCATCGGTGGCAGGCAATTCGATAACAGGGCTATCAGGGATGATCACCATTGTGCGGCTGTCCATCCGGCTAAGCAGGTTCGAAGTGCTGTCCTGTGCGATCTTTTCACCATGGTTGATGATTGCGATCTCGTCGCACATCTCTTGCGCTTCTTCGAGGTAGTGCGTGGTCAGGATGATGGTCATACCCTGTTCGTTCAGCCTGCGAACATTTGTCCACAGCATCTGGCGCAGTTCAATATCGACGCCCGCCGTGGGTTCATCCAACACAAGGATTTTCGGATGATGCACCAGCGCCTTTGCCAGCAACAGCCGCCGCCGCATGCCGCCCGACAGCGTACGCGCATAGGCCTCGGCCTTGTCGCTGAGGCCGACGAGTTCCAGAATCTCATCGCTGCGGCGCTGCGCCTTTGGGACGCCGTATAACCCGGCCTGCACTTCCAGAGCACCGCGCGGGGTAAAGAATGGGTCGAGATTAAGCTCTTGCGGCATGACCCCGATTGCCGCGCGGGACTGGCGTGGGTGTTGGTCCTGATCAAAGCCCCAGATCGACACATTGCCCGACGTTTTCACCACCAGACCCGCGAGAATATTGATCAACGTTGATTTTCCTGCCCCGTTTGGCCCCAAAAGACCAAAGACGGAACCCCGTGGAACAGTCAGGTCAATACCTTTCAAGGCGTGCTTTTCGGGTTGCCCCTTACCGCCGCGATAGGTCTTGCGCAGTCCTTCGATCCTGATTGCCGCATCACTCATGTGGCTCTTGCCCCCGGTTTGCTCATCGCTCATAAACGCACCTAATACATGCCCGCGAGGCCGACAACCGAAGAAGGATCGCCAGCCGTGACCATCGAAGCGCCGGAAACCAAGATCGTCGAAACCGCCCGTGTCGCCTGTGACGGTGGCGAAGGTGCGTTGGGCCATCCGCGCGTGTGGTTGCAAATCCCCGAAGACACCGGTTGGGTCGAATGCCCGTATTGCGATTGCAAATACATCCTGAAGGGCTCGCAGGCTGACAGCTGACCATCATTGCGTGCCAGATCACAGCCTTTCGGCCCTGTGAACCAGAACCGTTCTTTTAACAGGAAGGCCCGATGTTGTTTGCCCTTGATCAACTGCAGCTTTCTGACGGGGACCTTCTGACAAAAGGTGGCCATCGCGACGTCTATGCGTATCCTGATCAGCCCGGGTTGCTGGTCAAAGTCACCCGCCCGCGTACCCGAAAGAACAGATCTTTCGTAAAACGTTTGGTACGGCGCCTTTTGCCCGACTCGCACTACCGAAACGCGCTCAAGGAAATTGAATGCGAAATGCAGGCGGCTTTGAAGATCGGAGATGAAATTTCGCGGTTGCCCCTGGCGCGTTGCTTCGGGGTGGCGCAAACGAATTTCGGACCTGGCGTGGTTGTGGAGAAAGTCACGTCTGCCGACGGTCAGCTTTCCGATCACCTGTCCACCTTATGCGCAAAAAATGCGTTGACTGCTGAGATGCTGGAGCAACTGAACAGCTTCGCGCAAAAGCTGTTTCAACTGCAGATCGTGGGGCGAGATATCCATGAAAAAAACATCGTCCACGGGTTGCGGGATAAAACCCCGATGTTTTTCCTGATTGACGGGTATGGCGAGCGGAACCTGGTACCTTTGCGCAGTCTCAGTCGCATGTTGAACGATCGTTCGCTGAACAAGCAAATGCATTCTATCGCTGGAAAAGTCGGGCTGCATTGGGACAAAAACAGCAGAGCCTTCCGAAACTCATAAAGTTGGTGTGCGTGTATCTTTGGGTCTACTTGGCATCCACTAAATTAAGACAGGCTGATTTCCTATTCCGCGCGGGGTCGGTTATGTCCCCCAAAGCACAGACTTAGCCTTTTTCCGCGCGTGCTTTGTCCCCGCCCAAGTCTTGCCGTGATTTTTGTGTTACTGGTTTTCAAAAGTTGTTTTGGGTGAGTTTTATGACCGACGTTGCCACCAACGACACAGCCAGCCCGGTTTTCGGCTGGATCGGGTTTTGTATCTCTGCTTTGGCATTGTTTGCCGCTTTGTTCGTGTTTTGGGCAGGGCCGTTTGCGCCCCAGCAATCAACGGGGGTAACCCTTGGTGAACTGGCGGCCGAGATCGGGAAATCGACCCTGCGCGCCGCTACCGGGGCCGAGCAGCCCGAGCCCGTAGCCCGAGCACGCGATCTGGACGATTTTCTGCAAATCGGTGTGGCGATGCTGGGCGGGTTGGCGATTGTTGTTTCGGTCATCGGCATCCTGCGCCACGAAAAACGCCGACCAGCCATTGCAGGTATGGTCATTGGCGTCGGTGCAATCCTGTTTCAGTTTTTCGCCTTTGCGTTTTTTGCCTTCCTCGGTGTGCTGGTCATCATGGCGCTGGTACACAGTTTTTCGGACGTTTTCAGCGGCCTCTTTGGGGGCTAGGACACGTTCCTGACTGGTCACTTGCGCGGCCCTGTGGCAGAACCATCCCTGACCGACAGGGAGAGCGCGCATGAGCAATTTCGGAAAAGGGTGTCACCTGCATCTGATCGACGGATCGGCCTTTATTTTCAGGGCCTATCACGCGCTGCCCCCATTGACCCGCAAATCGGATGGCTTGCCGATTGGTGCGGTCTCGGGCTTTTGCAACATGTTGCAGAAATATGTTGAGGGGAACGCTGGGCCCGATGCGCCGACCCATGTTGCGGTGATCTTTGACAAGGGCTCGCATACGTTCCGCAATGACCTGTATGACCTTTATAAAGCCAACCGCGAGGCGATGCCCGAAGACCTGCGCCCGCAGATGCCCCTGACCCGCGAGGCAACGCGCGCCTTCAATATCGCCTGCAAAGAGTTGGAGGGGTACGAGGCCGACGACATCATCGCCACGCTGGCCGTTCAGGCGCGCAAGGCCGGGGGGCGGGTGACCATCGTCAGCTCGGACAAGGACCTGATGCAGTTGGTGGGCGACGGCGTTGAGATGCTGGACGCAATGAAGAACAAGCGCATCGACCGGGATGGGGTGTTCGAGAAATTCGGGGTCGGCCCCGAACGCGTGGTCGATGTGCAGGCGCTGGCCGGGGATTCGGTGGACAATGTTCCGGGGGCTCCGGGCATCGGGGTCAAGACGGCGGCTTTGCTGATCAACGAATATGGCGATCTGGAAACGCTGCTGGACCGCGCCGAAGAGATCAAACAGCCCAAACGCCGCCAGACCCTGATCGAAAAGCGCGACCAGATTGAGCTGTCGAAAAAGCTGGTGCAACTGGACGAAAACACTCCGCTGGATTTCACGCTGGACGATCTTGAGGTGAAAGACCCCGACGCCGAAACCCTGCTGGGTTTTCTGGCGGATATGGAGTTCCGCACCCTCACCAAACGCATTGCGGACAAGCTGGGGGCCGAGGCGCCGGTGATTGCCGACGCGCCCGCGCCGGTCGCTGAGGTGGAAGAGGCCGAGGCGCTGCCCTTTGATGCCTCGAAATACGAATGCGTGCGGGACGCAGGGGCGCTGCAAAAATGGATCGATCAGGCGTACGAACGGGGCTGGGTCGCGGTCGATACTGAAACCACCGGCCTGAATGAGATGATCGCTGATCTGGTTGGTATCTCGCTGTGCGTTGAGGCCGGTGAAGCCTGTTACATCCCGCTGACCCACCGCGATGGTGCGGCGGATGATCTGTTTGGCTCAGACGCGCTGGCCGAGGGACAGATGCCACTGAATGAGGCTCTAACGCTGCTGAAACCGCTGCTTGAGGACCCGTCGATCCTGAAAATTGGGCAGAACATGAAATACGACGCCAAGATTTTCGCGCGTTATGGTGTGAGTGTTACCCCTATCGATGACACGATGCTGATGTCCTACGCGATGCATGGCGGTGAGCATGGGCATGGCATGGATACCCTGTCGGAACGTTATCTGAGTCATACGCCCATTCCGATCAAACCCCTGCTGGGCTCGGGCAAATCGGCGATCACCTTTGACAAAGTGCCGATTGATGAGGCCACCGCTTATGCGGCCGAGGATGCGGATATAACGCTGCGTCTGTGGAAGCTGTTCAAACCGCAACTGCATCAGGTTCAGGTGACGACGGTTTATGAAACGCTGGAGCGTCCTCTGGTACCGGTCCTCAAAGAAATGGAGATGCACGGCATCAAGGTCGACCGCGATGTGCTGTCCCGTATGTCCAACGCGTTTGCGCAGAAAATGGCCGGGTTAGAGGCTGAAATTCACGAACTGGCCGGTGAGAACTTCAATGTCGGCTCACCCGCGCAACTGGGTGAGATTCTGTTCGACAAAATGGGGCTTGAGGGCGGCAAGAAGGGCAAGACCGGGAAGTATTCGACCGGGGCGGACATTCTGGAAGACCTAGCCACCGAACACGAATTGCCCCGCCGGGTGCTGGACTGGCGTCAGCTCTCCAAACTAAAATCGACCTACACGGATGCGCTTCAGACCCATATCAACCCGGACACGGGGCGGGTGCATACGTCTTATTCGATCACCGGTGCAAACACCGGCCGTCTGGCCTCGACCGATCCGAATCTGCAGAACATTCCGGTGCGCACCGAAGAAGGCCGCCGAATTCGCGAGGCGTTTATCGCCGAGCCGGGCAATGTGATGGTCAGCCTCGACTATAGCCAGATCGAGCTGCGGATTCTGGCCCATATCGCCGACATTCCGGCGCTGAAACAGGCGTTCACAGATGGATTGGACATCCACGCGATGACCGCGTCCGAAATGTTCGATGTCCCGCTGGATGAAATGACGCCAGATATCCGTCGTCAGGCCAAGGCGATCAACTTTGGTGTGATCTACGGCATCTCGGGTTTCGGTCTGGCGCGTAACCTGCGTATTCCGCGGGCTGAGGCGCAAGGTTTCATTGACCGCTATTTCGAACGTTTCCCGGGGATCAGAGCCTATATGGACGACACGGTCGCCTTCGCGAAGGAGAATGGATACGTGCAGACCCTGTTCGGACGCAAAATCCACACGCCCGAAATCAATGCCAAGGGGCCGCATGCCGGTTTCTCACGCCGCGCGGCGATTAATGCGCCGATTCAAGGCACGGCAGCGGACGTCATCCGACGTGCCATGGTGAGAATGCCGAAGGCGATCAACGGGCTTCCCGCAAAGATGCTGTTGCAGGTCCATGACGAATTGCTGTTCGAAGTGGCCGAGGATGCAGTTGATCAGGTCGTCGGCGTGGCGCGGCAAGTCATGGAAGGCGCGTGTGATCCTGCCGTGAAACTGGATGTGAAGCTGAGTGTTGATGCGGGTCAGGGTGCGAACTGGGCCGAGGCTCATTAAGGGTCGCACGAACCCTCGGGTCTATTTCGCGGCGAGTCAGTCCTGAGATTTCACCAACGAGTCCACCAGCCGGTGAACCGTTGGACCCAGGATAAAGATCACTGTAAACGCGATGGGCCAGCAAAATCCCCAAGACGCCATCCAGTCATTAAAGGTAGTTGGGCCCAGCCCCAAAGCCTTGACCGTGGCAATGCCAGTGACAATGCAAGACATCAGCCCCGACATGATCAGGCAAAACACAATGCGGGAAAAGCGAGCAGGGATCATCACACACTTCCTTGAGGCCGTTACGATGGTATCTGCGCGATTTTTCACGAAAAGACCAGATATCAGAGGTGTATCCATCCCAAACTGTTGAAAGTTTGCGTCGTCGAAGGCGTGTATTCGGCACTAACCCACCCGCCATAGCCTTTTTCGTCGAACGCGGAAAACAGGGCTGCGAAATCTGTCGGACCGCGTCCGGGCTCGGATCGGTCCGGGGCTGCTCCGATCTGCGCGTGCGAAACTAGAGGGTGAAAGCGATTCCAGACGTCCAGCGCGTCTCCGTGGATCATGTGTGCGTGAAAGCTGTCATATTGCAAACCGACATTCGGGCGATCTACCCGACCCAGAACCTCAGCGGCCAGATCGTAGTCGTTCAGGAAGTAGTCGGGCTGGGAAACGGGATTAAGGGGTTCGATCGTGAAACTTTGCCGAGGCGCAAAGTCAGCAGCCCACTGCAGGTTCTGGACAAAAGCATCCAGTGCATCCGGCCCGGACGCATATCCCGACATAATATGGATAAGCCCGGGTTTCAGCAGGTCGGCATAGCGCATGACACGCCGTATGTCGGATTGAAACCGATCCTTGCCCCCCGGAACAGCCGCGTATCCTGGCGTGCCGCCGGTGTAGTTTGGCGGCGGTGCATTGATCAAAACAAGCTCAAGACCGTTTGCCAAAAGCGCCCGGCGGGTTTCCTTGGCGGCCAGTTCATACGGAAATAGAATCTCGACCGCTTGGAATCCGGCTTCGGCTGCGGCTTGAAACCGGTCGAGGTAAGGTAGCTCTGCAAAGAGCAGCGATATGTTGGCAGCAAATTTCGGCATTGGTGTTCCCGGACATCTTATTGCCGGACCTTAGCTGTAGCGAATGCGCGGTAAAAGAGACTGAAAACGACAGATTGTCGAAAACCGGCCAGATCGCCCGGCGCGAATCAGGAACCTTTGCCGAAACGCTGCAGACTATTTCCGATCAGCGTCCAAACAGTAGGTCTGACAACATGGCTTGTGGCCCTGAACCCGTGCGCGGGGATAACCTTTCTGTATCGCTTGGGCGACGTCCCGCCCTATCCGGCAACGGCCTTGCGGTTGCTTCTATGCTGACATGGGCCGCGGGATTTCCGGCGGCAGAGGTGTTGCTGCAAACCTGGCCGCCTGTGGCTCTTTTGGTCGCAAGGTTAGGCTTGGCCGTTCTTTTTATGGTCCCGCTGTGGTTTTGGCTCGACGGTCCAAGCCGGGTGCTTCGGGCCCGTTGGGGGCATGCGATGCTGGTCGGTGGCTTTGGTATTGGGGGCGGAATGTTCCTGATCATCGTCGCGCAGAAGCTGACGGATCCCGTGACGGTCGCCATCATTGCCTCATGCGCCCCGTTGATGGCCACTATATTGGAACTGGCGGCGGGAACGCGGCGGTTGCGCTGGAATTTCGCCTTGGGCGTGATTGTGTCGATCATCGGGGGTCTGATTGCCACCAGTGCGTTGATGCCGGCCCAGCTTGGGCTGGGCGCGATTTGTGCAGTTGTCTCTACAGGCCTTTTTTGCTGGGCAAGCATGGCAACTGCGCGAGACTTCCCAGAGCTTAGTCAGACCGGACGCACCACGATTACCTTTGTCGGTGGCCTGATAGTGGCTGCGCTGTTGCTGTTTGGGGCGGCCCAGTTTGGAATGGATGTTTTGCCGACCGCGCAGTTTGACATGCGCCAAGCCGGGATGCTTGTGATGTATTCGCTCATCGCGATGGGGTTGAGCCAGGTGCTTTTCATCGCGTCCATAAGCCGGATTGGCGTCGCCTTGTCCGCGTTTCACATCAACATTGCGCCGTTTTACGTGATGTTGATCATGTTGGTCATGGGCGAAGACTGGAACTGGACCCGCGCTTTTGGTGCCGCGATCGTGGCTGTAGCCGTGATTTTGGCACAGGATCGGCGGGGCACCCGCCCCACCTAATCAGGCAAATCCTGGGACCGGATCAGTGGAAAGAACTGGCCCGAGGACCAAATGCCGAACCACTCATCATCATGCTCTGCTATGTCGACCAGCCGATAAAAGCTCTTGCGGTCGATCCGGGCCTCAAGGTTTGCGCGCACCAATATATAAGGTGACGGCTCCTCCGTTTCCGGGTCAATGACAATCCGGATAGGATGATCCGGCCCAGCGGTGGCTGTGTCCCCCACAAGCGTCGAGAAAGTTAGTTTTTGAGCCTGCCCAGATCCTTCAACGTCGAAATCCACGGCTACGAACGGCGCATCTTCGACGGTGATTC
Source organism: Ruegeria sp. G5 (assembly GCF_056533365.1). Classification (NCBI taxonomy): domain Bacteria; kingdom Pseudomonadati; phylum Pseudomonadota; class Alphaproteobacteria; order Rhodobacterales; family Roseobacteraceae; genus Ruegeria; species Ruegeria sp. G5. The sequence goes on from NZ_JBQFOK010000001.1 coordinate 275,891, forward strand.
CCACCTTTTCGACCGGGGTGACGAGGTAATATTTGCCCCCTTCTTTCTTAAGAATTGAGGAAAATAGCTTCACAAGCTCGAACCGGTTGATGGGCGACCCTAAGTAACTCCAGGTGCCATCTTTGGCGATCCGGATGTCCAGATCGCCACAAAACGGAGGATTCCACAGGTGAACCGGGGGTAAGCCCCGTGTTTTCGCGGCTTGAACTGATGCCGCAATGCCATCAGGAGAGGGTGTCACAGGTTTTTGTCCGCTCATTACTTTTGCCATTTCCTTTTCGCGCGATACACTTCAACCATATTAGTCCACGGAAGGGAAAGTCATGACCGAACCTGCCGACCTCGTGTCCGAGATCGAAGCGCTGGAAACCAAACTGCAAGAGGCCAAGTCCTCGATCACCCGCCGCTTTATCGGACAGGAGAGGGTCGTGGACCTGACGCTGACCGCGCTGTTGTGTGGCGGGCATGCTTTGCTGATCGGTCTGCCCGGTCTGGGCAAAACGCGACTGGTCGAGACATTGTCGACCGTCATGGGTCTGCACGGCAATCGCATCCAGTTCACACCAGACCTGATGCCCGCCGATATTCTGGGGTCCGAGGTTCTGGATACCGCCGAAGATGGCAGTCGCCACTTCCGGTTCATTTCCGGTCCGATCTTTTGCCAGCTGCTGATGGCGGATGAGATCAACCGCGCCAGCCCCCGGACGCAGTCGGCGCTGCTGCAGGCGATGCAAGAACGCACTGTGACGGTGGCGGGCGAGGATCGCTCGCTTGGCACACCGTTTCACGTGCTGGCCACGCAGAACCCGATTGAACAAGAGGGCACCTATCCGCTGCCCGAGGCGCAGTTGGACCGCTTCCTTGTGCAGATCGACGTGGAATATCCCGATCGCCAGACCGAGCGTGACATTCTGCTGGCGACCACGGGCGTCGAAGAAGATGACGCGCATGAGATTTTCACCAAAGAAGAATTACTAGCCGCGCAGGTTTTGTTGCGGCGCATGCCGGTGGGCGACTCGGTCGTTGAACTGATCCTTGATCTGGTCCGCGCGTTCCGCCCGGACGAGGCGGGCGTGTCTGAACGTGTGGCCGAAACCGTCGCTTGGGGCCCTGGCCCACGTGCGGCACAGGCCCTGATGATGACGGTGCGTGCGCGCGCAATGCTGCAGGGGCGTCTGGCGCCCAATGCCGAGGATGTTCTGGACATGGCCCGCCCGGTGCTAAGCCACCGGATGGCGCTGAACTTTGCGGCGCGGGCGCGTGGCGACAATCTTGCTGATCTGATCGAGTCCACCGCAGCCGGGCTGATCCGCACCGAGGCTGCGGCGTGAATGCTGCGCTGACCCTTCGTGAAAGATCCGAGGCCGAAGCGTCTCGGTTGCCGCCGCTTTTGGCGCGCGCCGAGCATTTGGCCGGTACGGTATTGCTGGGGGATCACGGGCGCAGGCGGTCAGGATTGGGTGACGATTTCTGGCAATATCGCCCAGCGCAGATCGGTGACAGCCGCCGGATGATCGACCATCGCCGTTCGGCGCGTGGCGATCAGCAATTTGTGCGGGAACGCGAATGGCAGATTGCACAATCGGTCATGCTGTGGATCGATCAGGGTGCGTCGATGCGGTTTGCATCTGACAAGGGCCTGCCGACCAAGGCTGACCGGGCGCGGTTGTTGGGCCTGTCCACGGCCATCCTGCTGGTGCGCGGTGGTGAGCGGGTGGGCCTGACCGGCACCACCTTACCGCCAAGACGGGGTAACGCTCAGATTGTTCGTCTCGCGCAAGCGTGGTCCGAGGACTCAGAGACAGACTATGCCCCACCTGAACATCGGGCCATGATCCCACATGCCCGGGCCGTGTTTATCTCGGATTTCCTTGGTCCAATGGACGAAGTTGAGCTGGCGCTGACCAAGGCCGCTGACCGCGGCGTGCGTGGCGTTCTGTTACAGGTGCTTGATCCAACAGAAGAAAGCTTCCCCTACCGCGGGCGCACTATTTTCGAGAGCGTCGGCGGCACGACCCGTCATGAAACGCTCAAAGCCGGAGAGTTGCGAGACCGCTATCTAGAACGTCTTGCGGCACGCAAGGATGCGCTGACGCAACTGTGCCGTGCAACGGGCTGGCAGCTTGGCCTGCACCATACGGGTGACAGCGCACAAGCGGCTCTGTTGTGGCTTTATCGTGCGCTGGATCGGGGGTCGGTATGACAGTTCTTGCGGGCATCGGATTCACCGCGCCCTGGATTTTGATGGGCCTTCTGACGCTGCCAATTCTGTGGTTGATCCTGCGCGCTGTGCCGCCCGCGCCGATCCGGCGGCTGTTCCCGGCGGTAACACTGCTGTTGGGGCTGAAGGATGAGGAAAGCGTTTCGGACCGCACCCCTTGGTGGCTACTGCTGCTGCGGATGTTGGCCGCTGCGGCAATCATTATTGGATTGGCCGGACCGGTTCTGAACCCATCTCGCGACCAAGCCGGGTCGGGGCCGCTGATGCTGGTTCTGGACGCCAGCTGGGCGGGCGCGACACGGTGGTCGTCGACCCTTGATCAGGTTGATGCACAATTGACCGAGGCTGGTCGTGCGGGTCGCACCGTTGCGATTCTCAGCCTCACTGAACCAGAAGTTCCGGTTTTTCAAACCGCCGAAGACTGGCGCGGTCGGTTGCCCGGATTGACACCCACCCCATGGCAGCCGTCTGACGCACAGATTGACCAGGTTCTGTCGCTGCTCGACCAGGTGGACGGCGGATTTGATACGCATTGGTTTAGCGACCGTCTGGCGTTTGATCGCCAAGATGCTGTTCTGTCTGCGCTACAGGGCCGGGGTGATGTGACTGTCTATCAATCTCAGGCACCTGTTGTTGCCATTCAGCCTGCAGCCTATCAGGACGGTGTCATTCAGCTTACCGCACAGCGAGCCGAGGCAGGCCCGGCCGAGACGATCACCGTTTTGGCGCAGGGCCGAGACCCGGCAGGCGCGATGCGTGTGTTGCAATCGGCCGAGATGGAGTTTGCCAGTGGCGAAACGCGCGCGCAGGTCGAGTTGGCTCTGCCATCCGAATTGCGGGCACGGATCACCCGGTTTGAGATTCAGGGACAACGGTCCGCCGGGGCCGTAACCTTGACTGATGATAGCCTGCGCCGTCGCGAGGTCTCGTTGATTGCGGGGACGCTGAACCGGGAAGGTTTGGAATTGCTGTCCCCGCTGCATTACCTGACGCAAGTTCTGATCCCGACAGCCGATTTTGTCGAGGGCGGCTTGCTGGATGTTCTTCCTGCGAACCCGGATGTCATTGTGCTGGCCGATGTGGCCAAACTGTCTGATGGCGAACAAGAGGCCGTTATCGAATGGGTCGAGCAAGGCGGCCTGTTGTTGCGCTTTGCCGGGCCGCGAATGGCGGCCAGCGATTTGGGCCGCGATGCCGAAGACGAACTGTTGCCCGTTCGGTTGCGGAGTGGCGGACGCTCAGTCGGTGGCGCGATGAGCTGGGGGGAAGCAAAGGGTTTGGCACCTTTTACCGAAAACTCTCCATTTTTCGGTTTGAAAGTGCCTGAGGATGTCTCGGTCACGACACAGGTGATGGCACAACCGGACCCCAACCTTGCAGACCGCGTGATTGCATCCCTTTCGGACGGAACGCCATTGGTGACGCGCAAGGCGCTGGGCTTGGGGCAGGTTGTGCTGTTCCATGTGACGGCTGATGCAGAATGGTCCAGTTTGCCGCTGTCCGGTCTGTTCGTCGAAATGTTGGACCGGCTGGCTGTCGCGTCGGCTGCAAAGTCTCGACAGGAGTCCCAGTTGCAAGGCACGACCTGGGAACCCATTCAGGTGATGGACGGGTTCGGCAGTCTTTCTGATGCCAGCAATCTGCCCGGCGTGGACGGGGTGGCATTGGTGTCAGGTGATATCGGGCCCGAGCTGCAACCGGGACTTTACGAAAGTGGCAAGCAGAAACTGGCGCTGAATATTCTGTCGGAAGAGTCTGAGCTGACTCCGGTCTCTTGGCCTGCCGATGTGCCAATCAAAGGGCAGGAGGTCAGCACCGAAACTCCGATCGGGGGAATTTTGCTGAGCCTGGCTCTGCTGCTGTTGACCATCGACGTGCTCGCATCGCTGGCTTTGTCAGGGCGGCTTGGTTTGGCGCGTGCAGCAGCGATGGCGCTGGGCGCGATGCTGATTGCCCCTGAGTTACAGGCGCAGACGCCTGAAGATACCGAATTTGCCCTGAACGCGACGCAGGAACTTGTTCTGGCGCATGTTCTGACCGGCAATGCACAGGTGGATGACATTGCGGGCGCCGGAATGCGCGGGCTTGCGCAGACGTTGTTCTATCGCACTTCGGTCGAGCCGGCAGAACCTTTTGGGGTGGATCTTGAACGTGATGAACTGGCGTTCTTCCCATTACTCTACTGGCCGGTTACGCCGGATCAGCCGCATCCCTCGGCCGAGGCATATTCCAAGCTGAACGCCTATCTGCGCTCAGGTGGGATGATCCTGTTCGATACCCGCGACGCTGATGTTGCCCGCTTTGGCGCGGCAAGTCCCAATGGGCGTAAATTGCAGCAGCTGGCGGCACCGCTGAATATCCCGTCGTTAGAGCCTGTGCCGCGCGATCACGTGTTAACGCGCGCCTTTTACCTGCTGCAGGATTTTCCGGGCCGTTATGCTGGCACAGATGTCTGGGTCGAAGCTGCGCCATTGGATGCCGAGCAAATCGAAGGGATGCCGTTCCGCAACCTCAATGACAACGTGACGCCGGTTGTTATCGGTGGAAACGACTGGGCCGGGGCGTGGGCTGTTGATCGCAATGGTCAAGCTTTGTTGCCGGTTGGTCGTGGCTATGCCGGGGAACGTCAGCGCGAGCTGGCAAACCGATTTGGTGTCAATCTGGTGATGCATGTGCTGACCGGGAATTACAAATCTGATCAGGTCCATGTGCCTGCACTATTGGACAGGTTGGGACAATGACCGGAACCGTTATCTTTGATCCGCTGATCCCGTGGCAGGTGCTGGTGATTGTCGCCTTGGTTGCGATGGCAGGTGTGGTCTTGGCGCTTTGGCGCGGGTTGTCCGGCTGGGCTTTGCGTGGCCTTGCAGCGCTTGTGGTAATTGCAGCGCTGTCCGGCCCTGTCTATCAGGTCGAGGACCGCGCGCCGCTGACAGATATCGTCTTGATGATCGAGGATGAAAGCGCCAGCCAGACGCTATCGGACCGGGCGGATCAGACCGCCCGCGCTGCCGAGGATCTGGCCGCCGAGATTGAATCCCGCGACAACACCGAACTTCGACGCATTAAGGTTGGCGATGGCGACGGCGATCAGGGGACGCAAATCATGGCAGCGCTGAACGAAGCGCTGGCCGAGGAACCCCGCGCGCGCATTGCCGGGGTTCTGGTTCTGTCAGACGGGATCGTACACGACGCCGATCAGGCACCCGACCTGCCTGCGCCGATGCACCTGTTGCAGACAGGTCGTACATCCGATTGGGACCGCAGGCTTATTGTGCGCAACGCACCGGCCTTTGCCATCATTGGTGAACCCGTCACGCTGACATTGAGGGTCGAAGACAGCGGCGCTGCCCCCGCTGGGGCCGTGACCGCGCCGCTTGAAATTTCAGTCGACGGTGCCGAACCGGATGAATACACAATCCCGATCGGCGTGGACGTTGAGCTTCCGATCACTCTGCCCCACGGCGGCAGGAACGTGCTGCAATTCACCGTCCCACAGGCCGAAGGTGAATTGACTGACCGGAACAACACGGCGCTGATCCAGATGAACGGGGTGCGTGACCGGCTGCGTGTTCTGTTGGTGTCCGGAGAGCCCCATCCCGGTGGCCGGACTTGGCGCAACCTACTGAAATCGGACAGCTCGGTTGATCTGGTGCATTTCACCATTCTGCGCCCGCCAGAAAAACAGGATGGCGTCCCGGTCGACGAGCTGTCGCTGATCGCATTCCCGACACGCGAGCTGTTTCTCGAGAAGATCAACGATTTCGACCTGATCATCTTCGACCGCTACAAGCGTCGGGGCATTCTGCCCGCGATCTATCTGGACAACGTCAACAACTACATCAACGACGGCGGGGCAGTTCTTGTTGCCGCGGGTCCTGATTTTGCGACAGCCGACAGTATCTCGCGATCTCCATTGGGACCGATTTTGCCGGCGCAACCGACCGCGCGGGTCATCGAAGAACGTTTTGTCCCTTCGGTTACGGATTTGGGTCAACGCCACCCAGTGACGACCAATCTGGGCAACCCCGAGCAATGGGGCGCATGGTTGCGTCAGATTGACGTAAACCAACGCTCGGGAGAACTGTTGATGACCGGTGTCGACGATCGTCCGCTGTTGGTTCTGGATCGCGTGGGTGAGGGCCGTGTTGCAATGCTGGCCTCGGATCATGCGTGGCTATGGAGCCGCGGCTTTGAAGGGGGCGGACCGCAGCTTGAGTTGCTGCGTCGTCTTGCCCATTGGATGATGAAAGAGCCAGAACTGGAAGAAGAGGCGCTTTGGGCCGAAGCGAACGGTCAATCCATGCGCATCATTCGGCAAACGCTTGAGGATGAAGTTGGACCAGTCACCGTGACCCGACCCAATGGCGAAACACTTGAGATACCTCTGGAAGAGGTGACTCCGGGTCGTTTTGAGGCGCAGTATTATGGACCTGAGATCGGGCTCTACCGACTGCAAGAGGGTGAGTACTCTGCAGTTATCGGCCTTGGTCCGGCCGCACCAAAAGAGTTTGAGCGCACGATCAGCACGTCCGAGGTGCTTGATCCGATCCTGGCGACCCTACGCGGTGGTGCGATCCGGATAGAAGACGGCTTGCCCTCAATCCGCAACGTGCGTGAAGGACGACCGGCTTCGGGACGTGGTTGGATCGGCTTGACCCCGCGCAACGCCTATGAAACGCGGGACGTCACGCAGGCAGGGCTGCTGCCACCGTGGCTGGTCCTGTTGTTGGCTGGCGGATTTCTGGTGGGCGGCTGGTTGCGCGAAGGGCGGCGCTGATTATTCAAACACAACGCTGACCGAAGGATCACCCGGCAAACCCTGATAGGTGGCGGACGCCTGCCCTTTTGCCTTGGCTGGTGGGAAAAGTGGCCCGAAAGAACCGACTGAGATCAGGTCGCCGGGCTGAAACTCGATCCCGGTTGATGCCAGCCACAGGGCTGCGTTTGCGGGATGTCCAAGCACAGCAGTTCCCGGTGCCTGGGCCAGAACTTCGCCAGTTGCATCCTGCAGGGTAACGGTCATATCTGCCAGCGCTTTCGTCATTTCCACCGCATCTGTGACCTCGATTTCAGGGCCTAACACGCCGAGTTTAGGCGCGACGCCAATGGCGGTCAGGGTCACAGGCGTAATCGGTTCTTCGTTTGAAAGGGTAAGATCGGGCAGTTCGATGAAGGGGTGAATGGCTGCGATGTTCTGCATAACCTCCAGTGGGGTGGTCGCCTGATTGATGGCCTCATCTGCGACGACCAGGATCAAATCGGCCTCGAACACTGGACGAGCTCCCCAAGTCGTTGGGACGGATGCGCCGTCTTCCAACATCATGTCCCGGAACAAAACGCCTTGAACTGGTTCGGTCGCGCCGAATCGCTCTTGCGCGGGTGTGCTGGTTAAGCCGGCCTTATAGCCGATGACCGGGCCCAAATGCGGCTCTAACGAGGTGACAAGCTTGGCTTGGGAACATAGCGCGTCTTGCATGGTGCCGTTGGCTGACAGGGCGACTGTCGGGGTATTGGTCAGGTAATCTTGTACAAACCGATCAATTTGCGGGTCTGTTGCGCAGGCGGCACTGGCGACTTGTGCGCCAAAAATCAGAAAAAGGGCGGACGACAGACAGGTTTTTCGGGTCATGGGTGGCCTCCGATCCGAGGCGAAGTTTGCCATGGCAGCGGGACGTCAGGCAACGGTTTAAACAGTTCTTCATGCTCTGGGGTGATGCTGAGCAAGAACATGGCCGGGATCACCGATGATGAGTCTTGCAACAAAACTGGCACAGGAACGACGCGCGCGGCTGGCGGCCGAACGTTTGCTTGAGATGAAACAGGCCGAGCTGTCGGCAGCCAATCGTAAACTGGGTCTGCACGCGATGGCGTTGACCAAGCGGATCGGCGAAACGCAGGCCGAGGTCGAAACCGTTCGGGATGAAAACGAAAAGGTCAAATCTGACCTGACCCGCGCGAATGCTCAGATCGAAGTTGCCGAACGCCGCCTTTGGCATTCGATCCAGACATTCCACGACGGTTTTGCGTTCTTCGATGAAAACAATTGTCTGATCGGCGCCAATGCAGCGTATCTCAGCGTGTTTGAAGGTCTGGACGAAGTCGCGCCGGGAATTTCATATGAACGTCTGCTAGCAGTCCTGACTTCGGAGGGGTTGGTTGACTTGGGCGCCGAAACAGCTGCGGATTGGTCAACGCGCATGTTGAACCGTTGGATGCAGGCCAATCCGGAAGCCGAGGTCGTGCGTCTTTGGAACGGGCACTACATCAAACTCATCGACCAGCGCGGCAATGGCGGAGACGTGGTCAGCCTTGCGCTGAATATATCCGCATCAGTGCAGCATGAGGCCGAGCTGCGCTCGGCCCGCGAACGGGCCGAGGCCGCCAATCGCGCGAAATCGGCCTTTCTGGCCAACATGAGCCATGAAATCAGAACGCCGATGAATGGCATTGTTGGGATGACCGAATTGCTGACGGAAACCCCGTTGGATGATGAACAGCGCCTGTACCTGAACACGATCCGAAACTCGGGGGAGGCACTGCTGGTCATCATCAACGACGTCTTGGATTACTCCAAGATCGAAGCGGATAGGCTGGTTCTCCATCCCGAACAGTTTGATTTTGAACGCTGTATTCTTGAGGTCTCGATGCTGCTGCAGCCCAGTGTGCGGGACAAAGGCCTGACACTGTTGGTGGATTATGACCTATTCCTGCCGACGCTATTTGTGGGTGATCCGGGTCGCGTCCGGCAGGTCCTGACCAATCTGGTGGGCAACGCGGTCAAATTCACGGCGGATGGGCATGTATTGGTGCGCGTGACCGGTGTGCCGAATGCCGAACAACAGACCTGTGACATCCACGTTGCGATCGAAGACACAGGCATCGGCATCGAAGCCGAGAAAATCGAGCATATTTTCGGCGAATTCAATCAGGTTGAGGATGAGCGCAATCGCCAGTTCGAGGGGACTGGCTTAGGACTGGCCATCACCAAACGTCTCATCACGCTGATGGGGGGTACGATCTGGGCGGAAAGCGATCCCGGCAAGGGGTCATGCTTTGGGTTTCGCGTAACTTTGCCAACAGTTGCAGGGCCGCAGCCAGAACCGCCTGATCTGGCCGACCGTCTGTATCATGTCCTGGTCGTCGAAGGGCTGGCGGTCAACCGAGCAATTCTGGCCAAACAGCTTGACCTGCTGGGGTCGCGCGTCACGGTTTGCGCTACAGGGGGTGAGGCCTTGGCCGCTGTGGACGACAGCATAGATCTTGTGTTGTGCGACCACGACCTGCCGGACATGGATGGATTGGAATTTGTGTCTACTCTGAAGGATCGCGGGTGGCCGGACTTGCCGGTGGTGTTGATGTCAGCCAATCCCGGCTTGATCCACGCAAACCCGGCCCGCGACTTAATCGAAGGCGTTTTGCAGAAACCGATACCAAGGGTCGAGCTCTACGCTCGCTTAACGGCGTTGGGGCAACATGCGGGATCAAAGGTTGCCCGAAAGACCACGAAACCTGTCTTTGCAATGGGTGAAACAGGTCAACGTCTGATGCGTGTTCTTGCGGCGGAGGACAACAGAACCAACCAGTTGATCCTGCAAAAAATGGTTAAGGATCTGAATCTGGACCTGCGCTTTGTTGCAAACGGCACCGAAGCTGTCGAAGCCTGTTCCGAGTTTGAGCCTGATCTTGTCTTCATGGATATCTCAATGCCCAAGATGGACGGCAAACAAGCGACTGCAGAAATAAGACGACGCGAGGTTGGAACGGACCGCCATGTTCCGATCGTGGCACTTACCGCGCACGCAATGGCCGGTGATGATCAAGGTATTCTGGCAGCGGGTCTGGATCACTATCTGACCAAGCCGCTGCAAAAGCTGAAAATCCATCAGATGATCCGAACTTACCATCCGGACGGCGCGCAGCACCTGATTGTCGAGGAAGGGGAACCAAACTAGTCTGACATCATGTCAGAAACCCGTGGATTTCAACCGCGCGCGCTGGGCGAGATTGCCATACGCTGCGCAGATATGAACGCAATGGTACGGTTCTATGAAGATGTGATCGGGTTAGAGCGCCTTTCGGGAGACCATAACAGCGCGATCACCTTTTTCCGCATCGCGCCCGGATTCGGTGGCCACACGCAGGTTCTGGCTCTCTTTCATCATTCCGCTGCCCCCCGGCCGGGATTGCATCCGAGTGGAAACACCCAACCAGCGACGGGGTCTGGGTCTTCGTTGCATCATTTTGCTCTTTCGCTGCCCTTTCACGAACAAGAGGCCGTGATGCAATGGTTCGATCACCTCGACCAGCCCTATCGCGTGGAGCAATTCGGATGGGTAGGTTGGCGCGGTATTTTCACCGAAGACCCCGAAGGCAACACGATTGAGCTGGTTGCCTTCGACGTGTCGATGAAGGATCAGGCCTGATAGGGACGGACGAAAACCGGTTTGTCCTCGGACGACAGATCCGCACGGTAAGCATAGCCACCCGTATCAAAATCCAACAACCCTGCGGGGTCGGTCAGGCGGTGTTGAATAACATAACGCGCCATTGCGCCACGGGCCTTTTTGGCAAAGAAACTGACGATCTTGGGTGTCCCTGCTTTGTCTTCCATGAACACCGGAGTGATGACGCGCAACTTAAGGGCTTTGGGATCGACCGCGCCGAAATACTCTTGGCTGGCGCAATTAATCAGCACATCCGAGCCGATCTCGGCACCTTGCGCGTTCAACGCCTTGCTGAGCTGATCGCGCCAATACTCATAAAGGTTCTTGCCGCGCCGCGTTTTCAGTTTGCTGCCCATTTCAAGGCGATAGGGTTGAATCGCGTCCAACGGGCGGAGCACGCCGTAAAGACCGGATAAAATACGCAGATGATCCTGGGCCCACGTCATTCCCTCGGTGTCCAGAGTGGCGGCTTCCAACCCTTGATATGTATCACCCGCAAAGGCCAGCGCGGCTGGGCGGGTCATTTCCGCGTCGGGAGCATCGGAAAAGGCGCGATAACGGTCGCGGTTCAGCCGGGCCAGATCATCGCTCAGGTCCATCAGCTTTTTCAGATCGCCGAGGGTCAGATTACGGGCGGTTTTCGATAGTCGGATTGCATCATCCTGAAAATCGGGTTGTGTGACCGCAACATCGCGCTCGACCCAATCCAGCCGTTTGGCCGGGGAAATCACTACCAGCATATCCGCCCTCGTTCCTTGCCTGATGAGGCGTATCTAGCCCGCCTGACGCAGCACGTCCAGAAATGCAGCTCCAAACCTTTCGTGACGCCGATCGCCCAGAACCTGCTCCATACCACGCGGATCGTCTGGGCGCAGTTGCGCGACTTTGGCCAACTGAGAGGCCGAGCAGGTCAGCGGCTTGTCAATCCCATCCGGGCCCCTTGCAAGATCGTTCTGGATCGACAGCAATTGATCGTAGATATCGCCCTGTTCGCGTCCGGCCAATTTACGCCGTGCAGGGTGGATGGCGGCAGCCTCGCCGGCAATCACCTCAAGGAACGTGTCGCCATACCGTTCCAGCTTTTTCGAGCCCACGCCCCCGACACGCGCCATATCGTCCAGCGTCATCGGGCGCTTTTCGGCCATTTCGATCAGAGTTCGGTCGGGAAAGATAACATAGGCCGGAACACGGGCAGCTTCGGCCAATGCGCGGCGCTTGGCCTTGAGCGCCGATAGCAACGGCGCGTCCTCATCAGAGACCATGGCCTTGACCGCGGGGCGTCGTGTTGCCTTGCGGATCGTGTCTTTGCGCAGGTCAATCTGTGCCTCACCTTTGAGGATGGGCTTGGCGGCTTCGGTCATGCGCAACGCACCGTGGCGATCAGGGTCGGGGCGCACAAGGTCGTGGCCCATCATTTGTCTAAAGATCGCCTGCCATTGAGGGCGCGACCAGTCTTTGCCAACGCCGTAGGTCGACAGCGCATCATGTCGGCGCGCACGGATCTTGTCTGTTTCATTGGCCAGCAGAATGTCGATCAGATGACCTGCCCCAAACCATTCTTCGGTGCGCAGGATCGCGGACAAGGCCATACGAACCGGGGTTGTGCCATCGAACACTTCGGGCGGGGTGTCGCACAGATCGCATTTGCCGCAAGGATCTGCCTGTTCACCGAAGTATCCCAGCAGGGTTTTTCGGCGGCATTTCAAGGCTTCGGCAAGTCCCAATAGGGCGTTCAAGCGGGCATGATCGGCCATGCGACGTTCGGATGGCGCCAGCCCTTCATCTATCTGTGACCGCCGCAGCCGAATGTCGTCCGGGCCAAATAGTGTCAGAGTTTCAGCCGGGCCTCCGTCCCGTCCTGCGCGGCCGATCTCCTGGTAATAGGCTTCGATGGACTTGGGCAGGTCCGCATGAGCGACCCACCGGATATCCGGCTTGTCGATCCCCATGCCAAACGCAACGGTCGCCACCACGATCAGACCGTCTTCACGGGCAAAGCGGGTTTCAACGATGCGGCGGTCTTCGGGATCCATACCCCCGTGATAATGACAGGCTGTATGGCCATCGGCAGTTAAGGCTTGCGCCAGCACTTCGGTTTTGTTTCGGGTGCCACAATAGACGATGCCCGATTGGCCTTTGCGGGCGGCGGCAAAGTCCAAGATCTGTTTGCGCGGTCCATCCTTGGCGGCAAAGGCCAGGTGAATATTGGGTCGATCAAACCCGCGCAGAAACTTGCGCGGCGCGGTGCCGTCGAACAGTTTCTCGACAATCTCGTCCTGCGTTTCCGCATCCGCAGTGGCGGTGAAGGCGGCCAGAGGTACGTTCAGCGCGCGCCGTAGTTCGCCGATCCGCAGGTAGTCGGGGCGGAAGTCGTGGCCCCACTGGCTGACGCAGTGTGCTTCGTCCACGGCAATCAGACTGACGTTGATCCGACGCAACATGCCCAAAGCGGACCCCGCCGCCAGACGTTCGGGTGCCATGTAAAGCAGCTTGAGCCGCCCAGCCTCCAACGCCTCCCACACCGCATCTGTTTCTTCAGGGGTATTGCCCGAGGTCAGGGCCCCGGCTTCGACGCCTGCTTCTTGCAAGCCGCGAACCTGATCTCGCATCAGGGCGATCAGGGGTGAAATCACTACTGTGACGCCGTCCCTCAGCAGGGCAGGGAGTTGATAGCAAAGGGATTTGCCGCCGCCAGTGGGCATGATCGCCAGCACATTTTCACCAGACGTCACGGCATCGACGATTTCCTCCTGTCCCGGGCGGAAGTCGTCGAATCCAAAGACATCTCGCAGCAAAGGCGCGGCGTCGAACATGTGGGGGTTGCCCTGTTTTAAGGTTTATCTGCTCTTAAGACAGGACAATCACATACTAAGATTCAGTGAACAAGAGGTCAGACGAAATAGACCATATTGTTGATAAGGATAATCCGCAGCGCGTAGACGCCGACCAGCACGACCAAAGGGGTCAAATCCAGCCCGCCCATGTTAGGCAACACGCGGCGGATCGGGCCGTAGATAGGCTCGAGTATACGGTTCAGGCCGTACCAGATTTGTGCGACCAACTGCTGGTGCAGATTGAGCACCTGAAAGTTGATCAGCCAGCTCATGATCACATGGGCCAGAATGATGAACCAGACAATGTCCAGGATCAGCAGGAGGATTTGGATCAGCGACAGCATGGGCTCTCCGTTCTTGTGTTGGCTGAGAGGTAAGCGCCGCAACGGCAAAGAGCAAGTGTAGCGAACTCTGCGCTTGCGAATTGATCCAAAGCCCCGTCTTATAAAAGCAACAAAACAGGGGCAGTCATGGCAGAGATTTCCAGGCGCAGGCGCATTTGGGGCTGGTGGTTTTTTGACTGGGCCAGCCAACCTTATCACAGCTTGTTGGTCACCTTTGTCTTTGGTCCCTACTTTGCGGGGGTTGCTGCCGGGTATTTCTCAGGCACAGGGCTGGATGCGCAGGCAGCGGCTGCACGCGCGCAAACCGTTTGGGCCAATTGCCTGACCATCACCGGTCTGATCATCGCGTTCGGGGCCCCGTTTCTGGGCGCGATGGCAGATGTGACCGGGCGGCGCATTCCTTGGATTTTTGCGTTTTCGGTCATGTATGCAGTGGGCTCTGCCGCGTTGTGGTTTACAATGCCAGATGGTTCGAACATGTGGCTCATGTTGTCGGCCTTTGGTCTGGGATTTGTGGGCGCAGAATACGCGCTGATCTTCATAAACTCGCAATTACCGGAATTGGGCGATGATGATGAAGTTGGTGAGATATCGGGCTCTGGTTTCGCCTTTGGCTATTTCGGTGGGCTGCTTTCCCTGGCCATAATGCTGGCCTTGTTCGTGGAACAGCCGAACGGCCGGACTCTAATCGGGATCGAGCCTGCCTTTGGGCTGGATCCGGCACAACAGCAGGGCACGCGGTTTGTTGGCCCGTTTACTGCCGGTTGGTTCATTCTGTTCATGGTGCCGTATTTCCTGTGGGTGCGCGATGACCCTGACAGCAGCAAAACCGGCTCGCTCACCGAAGCTTTGCACTTGTTGAAGAAATCCATCACGGATCTGCGTCACCGGGTCAGCCTGGCGACCTATCTAGGCTCGTCCATGTTCTACCGGGACGCGCTGAACGGGTTGTACAGTTTTGGCGGCGTATATGCCCGGCTGGTGTTGGAATGGGGGCTGATCAAGATCGGCGTGTTCGGTATTGTCAGCGTTCTTGCCTCGGCTGTTTTTGCATGGGTCGGGGGGAAGGCCGATAAGAAATACGGCCCTAAACCGGTTATTCTTGTCGCGATCTGGGTGCTGATCTTCGTCTGTATCACAGTGGTTTCGATGGACCGTACGCAGATTTACGGCATCAGCCTGCCGCAGGGGTCCGGATTGCCGGATATGGTGTTCTTTGGATGCGGCGTTTTGATTGGTGGGATGGGGGGGATCCTTCAATCCGCCAGCCGGTCGCTTATGGTACGGCACACCGATCCCAAGGCACCTGTCGAAAGCTTTGGGCTTTATGGATTGTCCGGCCGCGCCACGGCTTTCGTGGCGCCCTTAATGATCGGGATCGTGACGACAGCGACAGGCAGCGCGCGCTTAGGGGTGTCACCGATCATCGCATTGTTTATTCTGGGCCTATTCCTGATGCGCTGGGTGAAACCGGAAGGGGATCAGAGCAGATGATTTTACTACGTTTTTTGGCAATAATCGCCGCGATTGCATTCTCAGGTATGGCAGGGGCGCAGCCTCTGGCCAAGCAGTTGTTCGGGGCGCAAAAGCAAAGTTCACAGCAGAGACCGGCCGCTTTCGGCAGTTATTCGCGCGGATGTGCGGCGGGATCGGTACAATTGCCCGAAACGGGACCGACCTGGCAGGCGATGCGACTTTCCCGCAATCGCAACTGGGGTCATCCTGACGCAATTGATTTCGTCAAGGATCTCAGTGCGGTAGCGGCCAGGCAGCCAGGGTGGAACGGGCTTTATATAGGCGATATCAGCCAACCTAGGGGCGGGCCGATGACGTCGGGCCACCGTAGCCATCAACTGGGGCTGGATATCGATGTCTGGATGCTGCCGGGCGACAATATGCGTCTCAGCCGCAAGGCACGCGAAAACTTATCGTCGATTTCACTGCGACGTTCCAACGGGGCCTTCGTTAACGGCAACTGGACCAAGCAACACCACGAAGTTCTGAAAGCCGCTGCCAAAGACAAACGCGTTGCCCGCATTTTTGTCTTTCCGGGCGCGAAGGTACAGATGTGCAAGGATGAGAAGGGTAATCGAGCCTACTTGCGCAAAATTCGACCCTGGTGGGGGCATCACTACCACTTTCATGTCCGGCTGAACTGTCCGCGCGGGTCCAAAGGATGCGTTAATCAAGACCCGCCCCCAAAGGGTGATGGATGCGCGCAGGCGCAGGAATGGGTGAACAACATCCTGAACCCTCCGCCACCGGATCCAAACGCGCCGCCGCCCAAGAAACGTCGCGAGTATCGATTGGCTGATCTACCCCAGCAATGCGCCGCAGTCTTGCAATCCAACTAACCGCGGCGTCTATGCTTGCCACTGCTGTTTCGGCTGTCGAGGTCAAAACTGCCGCGCAGCTGGGCAGCTTTGTCTGGCGAAATGACGCAGAATGGTTCGGCGGCTTTTCGGCGCTGCATCTGTCAGAAGATGGCAGCAAAATGCTGGTGCTCAGCGATCGTGCCCATTTGGCTCAAGCCGAGATTGACCGTGAGGGGGATACCATCACAAGCGTCCGGGTTGTCGGCCATTGGCCAGTCCTGTCCACCACGGGTGCGACTTTACCGGGTGTTTCAGGCGATTCAGAAGGGATCGCGGTCAAACCTGACGGCAGCTTTTTCATCTCGTTCGAGGGTGTGCACCGTGTGGCTTATTATGAAACGCCTCAGTCGGCTGCGCGCCCTCTGCCACGGCCCCGTGCGTTCAACGGGCTAAACCTGAACGGTTCGTTCGAAGCGTTGGCAATTGACGATCAACAGCGGCTTTACACCCTGACCGAGAAAAGCCGCACCCAGCAGGGCGACATCCCGGTCTATCGCTGGGACGGGCGGTCATGGTCGACACCCTTCGTGTTGCCACAACGCGGTAAGTTCCTGCCCGTGTCCGCCGATTTCGGCCCGGATGGCAGGTTCTATGTGCTCGAGCGGGCGCTGGGCTGGACCGGTTTCCGGTCTCGTCTGCGGCGTTGGCGGATCGACGGGGATTTACCCACAAACGAAGAAGTTCTGTTTGAATCCCGCACGGGCACGCATGACAACCTCGAAGGGCTGTCAATCTGGCGCGATGACCAACAGAGATTGCGAGCGACCATGATCTCGGACGATAATTTTCTGGCGCTGCAACGAACCGAATTGGTGGAATATCTGCTGCCTGATTGACAGGGCAAGGCCAAAGGTCTAAACGCACGGCTTGCCTTGGGATGCGCCCGGGGCCAAGTCGCCGCTACCTTGTCAAAACGGGCATCAAAACATGCAACGCAGCTTTTTACCCGGCATTATTGCCATGGCCTCCATTGTTGTGGCCTCGAATATTCTGGTCCAGTTCCTGATCTTTGACGGGCTGTTGACCTGGGGTGCTTTCACCTATCCGCTGGCCTTCCTGGTCACTGACATCATGAACCGCGTTTACGGGGCGGCCAGTGCCCGCAAGGTCGTTTTCGCAGGTTTTGTCACCGGCATCATCTGTTCGCTGATTGGCAGTCAGATCATGCTGCAAGGCGATGGGTTTACCTATGCGGCGGTGCCGCTGCGGATCGCTGTTGCATCCGGTACGGCCTTCCTGATTGCCCAACTCACAGATGTGACCGTGTTCAACGCCATGCGTGGTGGTCGTTGGTGGCGCGCGCCGCTGGTCTCGACCATCATTGGCTCGGCGCTGGATACAGCGATCTTCTTTACCCTCGCCTTTTCAGCTTCGGTCACGTTGTTCGGGGCCAACGCCGACGCCGCAATCAACTGGGCGTGGGAACCTGTTCCGTTCATGCTGTCCGGCCCAATGGCCCCGCTTTGGGTGACGCTGGCTTTTGCCGACTGGTTGGTGAAACTGTCGCTGGCGCTGATTGCGCTGATCCCGTTCAAAGTGATCGTTGCGCGGTTGACTGCGCAACCGGCTTAAAAAAGTGCTTTGAGAATGGCGCATCTTGTGTCACCATCCTTATCAACCGCAACAAATAGAAAAGGAGGTGATCCAGTGTCAAGAAAGAGATTGGAGAGAGGTGTCGGAACAACCGGGGGGATCGCCTGCTAGGGCAGCCCTTGGTGGGGCGCACGCCCCGGCTGGTCGATTGATCTAACCGACCCGACCTCCTGAACTTTCGAAGGGCCGTCCCACCGGGGCGGCCCTTTTTGTTTCCGCAAGGCCCCTGTAAGGTCCACGTCATGTTGCGCATCAACGACGAAATTGCCCTGCAAGACTGGGAAATGACCGAAAGCTTTGTCCGCTCCTCCGGTCCCGGCGGTCAGAACGTCAACAAGGTTTCGACTGCGGTTGAACTGCGGTTTGAAGCGGCGCGCTCGCCCTCGCTGCCTGACCCGGTCAAAAACCGTCTAAAGCGCTTGGCCGGACGACGCTGGACCAAGGACGGCGCAATCATCATCCAGTGCGAAGAGACCCGTTCGCAGGCGCGTAACAGGGAAATTGCCCGCGCGCGCTTGGCCGAACTGATCACGCGTGCATTGGTCAAACCCAAACGACGTATCGCCACTAAACCTACGTATGGATCGGTCAAACGACGGTTGGCCGCGAAAAAGGCGCGCTCTGACGTCAAAGCGCTGCGCGGCCGGGTATCCGAAGATTGACCTAGCAAGTTTCCTACGCCTTGCTACTTTACTTTCGTCAGGTGATGGGGAGGCAAAACTATGAGGCTAGAGGGAAAATCGGCGATCGTAACCGGCGGTGCGTCCGGGTTCGGGGCCGGGATCGTGCAAAAGTTCCTCGAAGAAGGGGCGCGGGTGATGGTCGCCGATATCAATGGTGATGCGGCACTGGATATGGCCAAACAACTCGGGTCAGCAGCGACAGCACAACAGGTCGATGTGGGCAATGAAACGTCTGTTCAGACAATGGCTGATGCCGCCTATGATGCGTTTGGTCAGCTGGATATTCTGGTCAACAACGCGGGCGTCACCCACTTGCCCGCTCCGCTAGAGGACGTGAGCCCTGAGGATTTTGACCGCGTGTTCAATGTGAATATGAAATCCGTCTATCTGACGGCCCGCGCCTTTGTTCCGCAAATGAAAGCAAGGGGGCGTGGGGCAATTCTGAACGTGGCTTCAACTGCCGGTTTATCGCCACGCCCGAACCTGAACTGGTACAATGCCTCCAAAGGCTGGATGATCACCGCGACCAAGACGATGGCCGTCGAACTGGCGCCATCCGGTGTTCGCGTAAATGCCATTTGCCCGGTGGCAGGCGAAACGCCCCTGCTGAAATCTTTCATGGGGGAAGACACGCCAGAAATCCGGGCCAAGTTCCTGTCGACCATCCCACTGGGCCGTTTCTCGACACCTCAGGACATGGCCAACGCCGCGTGCTTCCTGTGCTCGGACGAGGCCAGCATGATCACAGGCACAGCGTTGGAGGTCGATGGTGGCCGCTGCATCTGATCCGCTCTTCATCTGGCCAAAAATATCCCCGCCGGAGGCAGCGCGCTTGCGCGCTTCTCTGCTCTGTCGTCCGAGGATCTCATGACCCCTGGCGTCAGGAACCTGATCACCGATGTCCCTGGACTGTTGGTTGGGAACGCACAATGTGCGACACTGAAATCCGGCACAACGGTTCTGACATCAGATACCCCTTTTACAGCGTCGGTTCACGTTATGGGTGGGGCACCGGGAACGCGGGAAACCGATCTGCTTGCGCCAGATAAGTCCGTTGACCACGTGGACGCGATTGTTTTGTCCGGGGGGTCCGCATTTGGGCTGGATGCCTGTTCGGGCGTGTCAGACGCGTTGCGGGCGCAAGGGCGCGGTTTTGAGGTCGCCCATGCCGTTGTTCCCATTGTTCCAGGTGCCATTCTGTTCGACCTGTTGAATGGGGGCGATAAAGATTGGGATGAAAACCCGTACCGCGCATTGGGGCGACGCGCTTTCCAAGATGCTTCGGATCGTTTCGACCTGGGCACGTCTGGCGCGGGTACAGGTGCTCTGGCGGCCCGGCACAAGGGCGGTCTGGGCTCGGCCTCGGTCGTTTTGGAAAATGGTGTGCATGTGGGGGCGCTGGTCGCAGCCAACCCGATGGGAAGTGTGACAACCCTGGGCGATCGTCACTTTTGGGCGGCACCGTTTGAAGTGGGGGATGAGTTCGGGGGCTTGGGTCCTGATCCGGTATCAGGTCTGGGTGCACCGAGCCCAAGCCTCAAGGCGCAGATGATCCACACGGCACCCGCAGATCGCGGGAACACTACAATCGCTATCGTCGCAACCAATGCCGCCTTAACCAAGCCTCAGTGTCAGCGATTGGCCGTTGCGGCGCATGACGGCATCGCGCGGGCAATCGTTCCGGCACATACTCCCGGGGATGGCGATCTGGTTTTCGGGGTCAGTACTGGTGCGCACAAAGTTGACGCAGAAGCGATGGCGATGATCGGGCATGCAGCGTCGCTTTGTCTGGCCCGCGCCATAGCGCGCGCCATTTTTCTGGCGACGCCGAGTAGTGGGGATTTTCTGCCATGCTGGTCCGATTCTCATGATTCAGATTAAGGACGACTAAAGTCGCTCTGTGACACACTGCCATCACGCGGCAATCTGCGCGTTGACTCTCTGCTGTACCGGCTGTCCATTCGGTACAGCCAATTTGTATCGGAGCATGAGCCATGAATCGTATCCTCGCCACCGCAATTGTCGGCCTGCTGGCTGTTCCCGCCTATGCAGAAGGCGACGCAGAAGCCGGTAAAAAAGCTTTCAACAAGTGTAAATCCTGCCACCAGATCGCAGACGCGTCCGGTGAGGCAATCGTAAAGGGCGGCAAGACAGGCCCGAATCTGTACGCCATTTCAGGTCGTACCGCCGGCACGGTCGATGGGTTCAAATACGGTGACAGCCTCGTTGCCGCGGGCGAGAAAGGTTTGGTCTGGGATGAGACCACCTTTGTGGAATATGTTCAGGACCCCAAGGCGTTCCTGAAATCCTATTTGGATGAAACCTCGGCCAAGTCCAAAATGACCTTCCGTTTGAAATCGGGTGGCGAAGATATTTACGCCTTTATCGCCAGCGTTTCGGGCGAATAAAGCCTCTAACTTAACAGTTCGGATGAATTTGAAAGGCCGCAGCCCCCTGCGGCCTTTCGTGCGATTGATAACGGCCGGGAACAGCGCCACCTTGAAGGCTCAGAGTGTCGTGAGTCCGTGCCCAACCGGCGGACCGGCAGCAGGAGACGACAAATGGGAATCATGATCCCGGCCTGGGTCGATGGTGAGTTGACCCCCGTGGACAAGCTTGAAGCGCATGAAAAGGGGCTGCGGCATAAGGCCGTGTCCGTTTTTGTCGTGCGCGGAACCGAGATTTTGCTGCAGCGCCGGGCTATGGGCAAATACCACACGCCGGGGCTTTGGGCGAATACGTGCTGCACGCACCCCGATTGGGGTGAGACACCCTCGGCATGCGCCGTTCGCCGTTTGCGGGAAGAACTGGGCATTACCGGCCTCTTCCCAGAATACCGCCACCGGTTGGAATATCATGCGGATGTTGGCAACAACATGATCGAGCATGAAGTGGTCGACATCTTCTTGGCCCACGTGCGCAGCCCCTTGAAAATCGAGCCTAATCCGGACGAAGTCATGGATATCCGCTGGATTGACTACCATGATTTGCTGGCCGAAGTGCAGCGTCATCCAACGCGTTTCACCCCGTGGTTAAAAATCTACCTGCACAGCTATGCGGATACAATTTTCGGCCCTGATCTGATTATCTCGGCCACCAGCTGACCGCTTCGGCTTGCAAGGGCGGTCCAAGCCGCCTAAATCAACGCGTCATGGCCAAGCAAAAGCAGAAAACAGACCCGAACTACAAAGTCATCGCCGAAAACCGGCGTGCCCGCTTCGATTATGCGATCGAAGAGGATATTGAGTGCGGCATCGTGCTCGAAGGGTCCGAGGTCAAATCCCTGCGTGCGGGTGGGTCAAACATCGCCGAAAGCTATGCTTCGGTCGACGATGGTGAGCTGTGGCTGATCAACAGCTACATCGCCCCTTATGAGCAGGCCAAAGTGTTCAAACACGAAGAACGCCGCCGCCGGAAACTGTTGGTTTCCCGCAAAGAGCTGTCGAACCTGTGGAACGCGACCCAGCGCAAGGGGATGACGCTGGTACCATTGGTGCTGTATTTCAACCACAAAGGTCGGGCCAAGCTTAAGATCGGCATCGCCAAGGGTAAAAAGCTGCATGACAAGCGCGAAACCCAGGCCAAGCGTGACTGGTCACGTCAGAAACAGCGTCTGATGAAAGATCACAGCTGAGTTTCGCTTTTTTGTCTTGAAGGGGGGCGGGCCCTAGAACGCCATGGTCGCTTGAACGGCCCGTTGCCAACGTGCGTAGGCTGCGTCCCTGTCTTCCTCGGCCATCGCGGGTTCGAACCGGCGATCCAGATCCCAGGTGTCGGCAAAACCAGCTTGATCTGGGTAAACACCGGCCTTCATTCCCGCCAGCCATGCGGCCCCAAGCGCCGTGGTTTCCTGCATGACAGGGCGGTCTACCGGTGCGCCAAGGATGTTGGACAGGCCCTGCATCGTCCAATCAGATGCGCTCATCCCGCCATCGACACGCAGGATGACGTCAGCCTCGGCCCCCCAGTCACCCTGCATCGCCTGCCACAGGTCACGCGTCTGAAACGCGATGCTTTCCAGCGTGGCGCGTGCAATCTCGGCCCGGCCAGAGTTGCGCGTCAGGCCAAACATGGCCCCACGGCATTCGGGCTTCCAGTAGGGCGCGCCGAGACCGGTGAAGGCGGGCACAAGCACCACGTTCTGCGTTAAGTCGGCCTCAGCGGCCAGATCGCCGCTTTGCGGTGCGGCGTCGATTATTTTCAACGCATCGCGCAGCCATTGCACGGCGGCACCCGCAATAAAGATCGATCCTTCCAGCGCATAGGTTTTTTGACCGTTCAGCTGATAGGCAATTGTGGTCAGCAGACGGTTCTTGGACATGACCGGCTGTGTCCCGGTGTTCAACAAAGCAAAACAGCCGGTTCCATAGGTGGATTTCATCATGCCAGGTTGAAAGCAAGCCTGCCCGATCGTGGCCGCCTGCTGATCACCAGCCACACCCAGAATAGCGATTTTTCCCCCAAATAGGGTCGTTTCTCCGAATTCTGAGGCACAGTCCTGCACGTTGGGCAGCATGGACTGAGGCACATCCAACAGATCACATATTTCGGCGCTCCATTCCCCTTTGTGGATGTCGAACAGCAGGGTCCGGGCGGCGTTGGTGGC
Source organism: Ruegeria sp. G5 (assembly GCF_056533365.1). Taxonomy (NCBI): domain Bacteria; kingdom Pseudomonadati; phylum Pseudomonadota; class Alphaproteobacteria; order Rhodobacterales; family Roseobacteraceae; genus Ruegeria; species Ruegeria sp. G5. The sequence goes on from NZ_JBQFOK010000001.1 coordinate 298,994, forward strand.
GTCTGTGACGTGGTTGCGGCCCTCAGTGAGGCGCCAGATCAAAAAGCTATCGATAGTGCCGAACATCAACTCGCCGGCCTCTGCTTTGTCTCGCGCGCCCGGAACGGTATCCAGCAACCATTTGACTTTGGTTCCCGAGAAATAAGGATCCAGCAGCAGCCCGGTCTGGGCGGTTACATCATCCTCGCACCCTGCCTGTTTGTAACGGGCGCAAATCTCGGCCGTGCGGCGGTCTTGCCAGACAATTGCATTGTGGATCGGCTTGCCCGTCGCGCGGTCCCATACGACGGTGGTTTCGCGCTGGTTCGTGATGCCAATGCCCGCGATCTGATCAGGTGCAACGCCGTTCGTTTCCATGACTTCACGGCAAACGCGCAGAACGCTGTCCCAGATTTCCTCGGCATCATGTTCAACCCAGCCTTCCTGAGGAAAGTGCTGGGTAAACTCATGCTGGGCGGTTCCAGCACGTTGCATATCCGCGTCGAACAAAATGGCCCGTGACGATGTGGTACCCTGATCAATGGCGAGAATATAGGTCATTCCCCGCGCCCCTCCCGTTTCGTTTTGCGGGACTTTAGCGCAAACACACGCGCGGGTGCCAGAGTGTTCAGACAGGAATGTTGTCGATCAGACGCACCCCATCCGCCCAAGCGGCGGCGAACAACCGCGCGGGGCGGTCAGCACGTGTCAGCGGGTCCAGCGTTTCGGCGCAGCGCAGGTGGATATATTCGACCTGCGCGAAACCAGCAGCCAGAAGTGCGGCTTCAGCCTGCGCTGCTAGGGCGTCAAAAACCGCGCCCTCCTTTAAAGCAGCGGCCAATTCTTTCATGATCCGGTGCTTATGGGCCGCAACCTCAAGCCCCTCGGGCGACAGGCGCAGATTGCGCGATGACATTGCCAACCCCGAGGGTTCGCGCACCGTAGGGCAGCCGATCACCTCAATCGGAATATCCAGATCACGCGCCATGCGGCGCACGACCATCAGTTGTTGATAGTCTTTTTCCCCGAAATAGGCTCGATCCGCCTGTGTTTGCAGGAACAGCTTGGCCACCACTGTCGCGACACCGTCAAAGTGACCCGGGCGAAATTCACCTTCCATCACGTCCGTCAACCCTGTGACCGAGACGGTTGTGGCAAATCCTGTTGGATAGATTTCGTCGGGGTCAGGAACGTAAATCGCGTCAACGCCGAATGGGGCCAGTTTTTCGGCGTCTTCATGTTCGGTACGCGGGTAATTGGCCAGATCTTCGGGATTGTTGAATTGTTTTGGGTTCACAAAGATCGTTACGATCACCCGGTCGGTGCCTGCCTTTGCGGCTTCGACCAGTGACAGATGCCCCTTGTGCAACGCGCCCATGGTGGGAACGACGCCGATCACCTCACCTTCGCGATGCCATTGGGTGGTCAATGCGCGCAAATCGGCCAGGCGGCGCAGGATAGGCGCGGTCATTGGCCGGATCCCGGCGCAGGGGCATGATCGGAAAACACATGTTCGTCGGCTGGAAAAGCACGCGATCGAACTTCGGTCGCGTATTCGGCTATGGCGGCCTCAGCAAGCGGGCCAAGCTCGGCGTAGCGTTTGACAAATTTCGGTTTGAAGGCGGTGAAAAAACCTACCATGTCGTCCACTACCAATATCTGCCCGTCGCAACCAGCCGATGCGCCAATCCCAATCGTCGGGATCATGACCTCGTCTGTGATCCGGTTCGCCAAACCTTGCGGAACTTTCTCTAACACGACCGAAAATGCACCGGCCTCCGCCACGGCGTGTGCGTCGGCCAGTACCGTCGCAGCCTGTTCATCGCGACCTTGCACCTTATAGCCACCTAAGGTGTTGATCGACTGGGGGGTCAGGCCGATATGGGCCATCACAGGGACACCGCGCTTGACCAGAAAGCGGATGGTTTCGGCCAGTTCGACGCCGCCTTCCAGTTTGACGGCACCCGCGCCGGTTTCCGCCATAATGCGCGCCGCATTGCGAAAAGCCTGCATCGGGCTTTCCTCATAGCTGCCAAACGGCATGTCGATGACCATCATGGCCTGCTGTAGACCGCGCCCGACGGCCTGCCCGTGCATGATCATCATCTCCATCGTCACGCCAAGGGTGGATTCCAGCCCGTGCAACACCATACCCACGCTGTCACCGACCAGAACGAAATCACAATGAGCATCCATCAACCGGGCCATCGGCGTCGTATAGGCGGTCAGGCTGACCAGAGGCGTGCCACCTTTGCGGGCGCGGATATCCTCGGCGTTCGGGGCTTTTTTTCGGGCAGTGGCGCTCATTTCGGCTCCTGCTGTGTGGATATTTCGGTGCGGCATAGCAGATGGACCGGGGCCATATAAACCCCGGTTGCGCGAACATTTCCTTGATTGCCCCTAGGTTTATGGGGACATTAGCTCAAGAATGGCCCGAATGAATACGGGGTTCAGCAATCTCAGTGGGGAGTGATTTATATGACAAAGCAGTCGTTTCGAACTTTTGTCTCGGCTTTGGCGGTTGGTGCCAGCCTGTTTGCAGGGCAGGCGTTGGCCAAGTCGGATATCACCATCGCGATGCAGCTTGAACCTCCGCATCTGGATCCAACCAGCGCAGCTGCGCAAGCCATTGATTCGGTTGTCTACACCAATATCTTCGAAGGGCTGACGCGCTTTATGGGCGACGGATCAGTGGTGCCCGGCCTGGCCGAAAGCTGGGAGATTTCTGACGATGGGACGGTTTATACCTTCAAGCTACGCGAAGGCGTGACATTCCACGATGGCACGTCCATGGATGCCGACGACGTGAAGTTCAGCCTGGATCGCGCGCGGGCCGAAGACAGCGCCAATGCGCAAAAGGCACTGTTCGCCGGGATCGACAGCGTTGATGTTCTGGATCCGCAAACGGTTCAGGTCACGCTGTCCGGGCCAAACGGCAATTTTCTGTTCAACCTCGCTTGGGGTGACGCGGTGATTGTGGCCCCCGAAAGCATCGAGGATATCAAAACCAACCCCGTCGGGACCGGCGCTTTCACTTTTGGCGACTGGGTTCAGGGCGACAGCATCACGTTGAACCGCAACCCGAACTATTGGGGTGATCAACCCGCGCTTGAGACCGCGACCTTCAAGTTCATCTCGGACCCGACCGCAGCGTTTGCGGCCATGATGGCCGAGGATGTCGATGTGTTCGACAATTTCCCGGCCCCCGAAAACCTGCCACAGTTCGAGGCTGATCCGCGTTTTCAGGTTCTTGTGGGCTCGACCGAGGGGGAAACGATCCTGTCGACCAACAACAAACAGGCACCCTTTGACGACATCCGCGTTCGGCAGGCGCTGGCCCACGCAATTGACCGTCAGGCGATTATTGACGGGGCAATGTTTGGCTATGGCACGCCAATCGGAACGCATTTCGCGCCGCACAATCCGGCTTATGTCGATCTGACTGGAAAATCGGCTTATGACCCAAAAGAGGCCGCCAGACTGTTGGCCGATGCGGGGTATGCGGATGGGTTCGAAACCACGCTTCACCTGCCTCCACCGTCATATGCGCGCCGTGGTGGCGAGATCATCGCCGCTCAGTTGGCCGAGGTCGGCATCAAGGCCGAGATTATCAATGTCGAGTGGGCGCAATGGCTGGAGTCGGTCTTTAAAGGCAAAGACTTTGGTTTGACCATCGTCAGCCATACCGAGCCGATGGATATCGGAATCTACGCGCGGCCTGACTACTACTTTCAATACGACAGCAGTGATTTTCAGGCGTTGATGGACCTTTTGAACACAACGACCGACCCCGATGAGCGTAAAAAGCTTATGGGTGAGGCGCAGCGTCTTATCTCGACAGATTATGTCAACGGCTACCTGTTCCAGCTCGCCAAGCTGGGTGTGGCCAAGGCAGGCGTACAAGGGCTTTGGGAAAATGCGCCAACGGCCGCAATAGACCTGACCCAGATCAGCTGGTCCGAATAAAACAGCACGGGGCCAGCTATTCTGGCCCTGCCCGGCCGTTGGTTGCTGCGCATCCGCGCGCCACATAGCGCTATCGCCGCGGTCGCAGGCCATGTATTCATTCGGTCCCTTAGATGCTGGACCCCGGCTAGATGTGGCCCTAACGTCCTCAATATGCTGCGCTATGCTTTGAAACGCCTGATCTCGTTGATGATCAGCCTGGCTGTTGCCTCGGTTGTCATCTTTGCGGTGATTGAGGTGGCACCGGGTGATCCTGCGTCCTTCATGCTGGGTGTGAATGCGCAAGAGGATACGCTGGCTGCCCTCAGGGCCGAGCTGGGGTTGGATGTTTCAAAAACCGAACGGTACTTCAATTGGGTCGGTGGCATGCTGGTGGGTGATTTCGGCACGTCCTACACCTATCGCACACCGGTGTCGCAGATGATCGCAGATCGGCTTTGGGTCTCATTGCCGCTGGCGCTTTATGCGTTGACGCTGTCCACGCTGATCGCGTTTCCCGCCGGTATCTACGCAGCGGCGCGGCGCGGTAAACCTGGTGATCTGACCGTTATGGGCGCAACGCAGTTGGGGATCGCCGTACCAAATTTCTGGTTTGCGATGATGCTGGTGCTGATTTTTGCGATCAACCTGCGCTGGTTCAACGCCGGAGGTTTCGCAGGTTGGGACAACGGCCTGTGGGTCGGGCTCCATTCGTTGACATTGCCTGCCGTGGCCTTGGCGCTGCCGCAGGCGGCCATTCTGGCACGGGTCATGCGATCGGCGCTGCTGGATATCCTCGGAGAAGACTTTATGCGCACCGCGCGCGCCAAAGGGTTATCGCGCCGTCAGGCACTATGGCGGCATGGGGTGCGAAACGCACTGATCCCTGTACTGACGATCATAGGGCTGCAGTTTTCGTTCCTGCTTGCTGGGTCCATCATCATTGAGCAGGTCTTTTACCTGCCTGGTCTTGGCCGGTTGGTCTTTCAGGCCATTTCAGCCCGCGACCTGATCGTTGTGGAATCTGTGGTTATGTTGCTGGTGTTTGCGGTTATCACCGTGAACTTTCTGGTCGATCTGGCGTATGCCGCCGTCGATCCAAGGTTGCGGAGCCGGACATGAACCGCAATCTGATCCTTGGTGCAGGTTTGTCCTCGTTGGTTTTGCTGGCGGCTTTGGTCTCGTTCGTCTGGACACCTTATGATCACGCTGCGCTGAACATCCCCGAAAAGTTGCAGACACCAAATGCGCAGCACTGGTTTGGCACCGATCATTTTGGACGGGACATGTTCTCGATGATCATGGTCGGGGCCCGTACGTCTATCGCAGTGGCGCTGGTAGCCGTTGGTATTGGCATGGCGCTGGGCGTGCCGCTTGGCCTGACGGCGGCCGCGCGAAAGGGGTCTTGGCTGGACGAGGTGATCATGCGCGGGAATGATCTTGTATTTGCCTTCCCTTCGCTGGTCATCGCCATTCTGATCACCGCTGTATTCGGAGCCGGAGCGATCAACGCGATTATCGCCATTGGCATCTTTAACATCCCTGTCTTTGCGCGCATCACGCGTGGTGCAGCGCTGTCGCTCTGGGAACGAGAGTTCATCCTAGCCGCGCGCGTGTCGGGCAAAGGGGCCGCACGGATCTCGGCTGAGCATATCTTGCCCAACGTCGCGAACCTGCTGATTGTACAGGGCACCATCCAGTTCAGTCTTGGTATTCTTGCCGAGGCCGGGCTTTCTTACGTTGGTCTGGGTGCTCAGCCGCCCACGCCAAGTTGGGGAAGGATGCTGGCCGATGCGCAGACAATGGTCAGTTTTGCCCCGCATTTGGCTCTGATACCGGGTCTGGCGATTATCGTCACGGTGCTTGGGTTGAACCTTTTGGGCGACGGTTTGCGCGACTGGCTTGACCCGCGGATCAGGGTGGCGCGCGCATGAGTTTGCTGCAGATCGAAAACCTTTCACTGTCGATCCACGGTGTCCAGGTTCTGAAACGGGTCAACCTGTCCATCGACCCCGGTCAGATCGTTGCTGTCACAGGTGAAAGTGGGTCCGGTAAGTCCATGACCGCGCTGGCCGTGATGCAATTGCTGCCGAACGGCGCCAAGGCCAGCGGTGCAATCCGGCTGGACGGCGCTGATGTTCTTGCCCAGTCCGAGGTCCAGATGTGTGCCTTGCGCGGGGCCGCAATCGGTATGGTGTTTCAAGAGCCTATGACGGCGCTCAATCCGGTGAAGACTATTGGCGATCAGGTGATGGAGACGATCCTGATCCACAAGGCCATGCCGCAGGATCAGGCGCTTGACCGTGCCCGCGACGTGCTGACCCGTGTGGGACTGCCGCCGGAACGTTTCCCGTTATCTCGGTACCCGCACGAATTGTCCGGTGGCCAACGTCAACGTGTCGTAATCGCGATGGCAATCGCCCTTCGTCCCAAACTGTTGATTGCTGATGAACCCACGACGGCATTGGACGTGACGACACAGGCGCAGATTCTGGATCTGCTCAAAGGGTTGGTGCGGGAATACGATATGGGTCTGCTGATGATCACACATGATCTGGCGGTGGTTTCGGATATGGCCGACCAGATCACAGTCATGCGCCACGGTGAAGTGGTCGAAAGCGGCGCTACGCAACACCTGCTGCACCATATGCAGCATCCCTACACTCGGATGCTGTTCGAAGCGTCAGACCATCAGGTGGTTCTGCCCAAACCGGGTGAACCGCGACCGTTGTTGGAGGTTTCGCAGGTCGTGCGCGACTACCGGTTGCCGAAACAGGGTTTGTTAGATGCTCCACGCCATCACCGCGCCGTGGATAAGGTCAGCTTTACCTTGCACAAGGGGGAACGCCTGGGTCTTGTGGGTGAGTCTGGGTGTGGAAAATCAACTCTAACTCGGGCGATTTTGGGTCTTGAAGAGGTTCAAGCGGGGCATATCCGGCTGGTTGGTCAACCAGTGTTCAGCGGACACAAACCCAATCTTTCCGTGCGTCGCAAGATGCAGGTAGTGTTTCAGGATCCATATGGCAGCTTCAACCCTCGACATCGGGTGGCGCGGTTGATCACCGAACCGTTTCACCTGCTTGATGCGCCGCCAACCGGATCTGAACGCCAAGATCGGATTTCCGAGATGTTAACGGCCGTTGGCCTGAGCCCGGACGATGCGGGAAAGTATATCCACGAGTTTTCAGGTGGGCAGCGGCAAAGGATCGCCATCGCACGTGCTCTGATCATCCGACCTGAATTGATCTTGTTTGATGAAGCCGTTTCAGCGTTGGACGTCTCGGTCCGTGCGCAAATACTGGATCTGCTGGCAGAGCTTTGCGAGGCATACGGTCTGACCTATCTGTTCATCAGTCACGACCTGAGCGTCGTGCGGACCATTACGGATCGGGTTTTGGTTATGCAGGCAGGTAAAATCGTTGAACAAGGCGATACAGAACAAGTCTTTTCTGACCCGCAGCATTCGTACACCCAAACACTGATCCAGGCGGCACCCAGTTTGCCGGAAATCAGTGTCGATCTGGCAAATATAACTTAATTAGAGCCGAAACGGAGGCTGAACATGTCCAATCCCATATGGTTCAACCCCACCCGCTGTCTGATTGGCGGCGCATGGGTCGAAACGTCGGCTCAGATGGATTTGCCGCTGATTAACCCGTCGGACGGAACAGAGATTTGCAGGATCGCGCGGGGCAACGCCGCCGATATCGACGCAGCCGTTCAGGCGGCCCATTCCGCGCTGGCAGGGGATTGGGGACGCAAAACAGCGGTCGAGCGTGGGCGCGTTCTGACGCGGCTGGGTCAATTGGTTCTGGATCGCGTTAATGATCTTGCCGCGCTCGAGGCGATTGACGTGGGCAAGCCGCTCACACAGGCGCGCGCAGATGCGGTGGCGCTGGCGCGCTATTGCGAGTTCTATGGTGGAGCAGCGGATAAGGTCATGGGCGAAACCATACCTTATCTGGACGGGTACACTGTTTACACCTTGCGCGAACCATATGGTGTCACGGGGCATATTGTACCGTGGAATTATCCGATGCAGATCATTGGCCGCTCGGTTGGTGCGGCGCTTGCGATGGGCAATGCCTGTGTCCTGAAGCCCGCGGAAGAGGCGTGTCTGACCGCGCTTGCCTTTGCCCATCTGGCACAAGAGGCCGGGCTGCCGGCCGGCGCGCTGAACGTTGTCCCCGGCCTGGGGTCTGAGGCAGGAGCGGCGTTGTCGGGACATCCGGGCGTCAATCACATCTCATTCACGGGCTCCGTTGCAACGGGTGCGCTGGTGCAGCAAGCCGCGGGGAAAAACGTTGTACCCGTGACTTTGGAGTTGGGTGGAAAATCACCGCAACTGGTATTTGATGACGCCGATCTGGACGCAGCCCTGCCGTTTCTAGTGAATGCAGGGATTCAGAACGCCGGACAAACCTGTTCAGCGTCTTCCCGCATATTGGTGCAGCGTGGGGTCTATGAAGAGGTCAAATCCCGAATGTCAGCGGCTTATGAGGAACTTACCGTAGGTCCTGCGCCCGAGGATTTGCGTGTTGGCCCTCTGATCTCGGATCGACAAAAGAGGATCGTTGAGGGGTTTTTGGATCAAGGCACCGACCTGACCGTCGCAGCGCAAGGGCAGATCGTTCCTCACGCGCCGACCAGTGGTGCGTATGTGCGCCCAACCTTGTTTGCAGATGTACCGCCCGATCACGTACTGGCCCAGGATGAGGTATTCGGGCCAGTGCAGGTTCTGATCCCCTTCGACACCGAAGAGGAAGCCGTCCGGATCGCCAATAGTACTGACTATGGGTTGGTGGCCAGCATCTGGACACGGGACGGTGGGCGGCAGATGCGACTGGCCAAAAAACTGCGTTCAGGTCAGGTGTTCGTCAACAACTATGGCGCCGGAGGCGGCGTTGAGCTTCCCTTTGGCGGGGTTGGGAAATCGGGTCATGGCCGCGAAAAGGGGTTCGAGGCGCTCTATGGGTTCTCGCAGTTAAAAACCGTCGCGAATTACCATGGATAGGGTCTAAACAACGACTTCGATCGCCTGCTGAGCACCCACGCCGAACACACGCTTATAGCGTTCGATTTCCTGTGCAGGCCCCATTGCCTTTTCCGGGTTGTCGGACAGTTTCACAGTCGGGCGACCATTGGCGGAGACGGCTTTGCAGACCAGCGAAAACGGCGCAAGCGCGTTGTCGGGCACCAATCCGCGAAAATCATTGGTCAGCAACGTACCCCAACCAAAGGACACTTTGGTCCGCCCAGCGAATTGGGCGTGCAATTCCCGAATTTTGTCCACGTCCAGCCCGTCCGAGAAGATGATCCGCTTTTCGCGCGGGTTTTCTCCGCGCGATTTCCACCAATTTATGGCCGTTTCCGCCCCTGTTGCCGGATCACCGCTGTCGACGCGGATACCGGTCCAGCCTGCAAGCCAGTCGGGTGCGTTATCCAGAAACCCTTTGGTCCCATAGGTGTCTGGCAAAATGATGCGCAAATTGCCGTCATGTTCGTCATGCCAATCGCTCAGAACGTCATACGGGGCTTGCGCAAGTTCGGAATCGGTCTCGGCCAGCGCTGAATAGACCATGGGCAGTTCGTGGGCGTTGGTTCCGATCGCCTCGACCTCGCGGCGCATGGCGATCAGGCAATTCGACGTGCCGGAAAACGCAGGCCCCAGCCCCTCGATCATCGCCTGCACGCACCAGTCCTGCCATAGAAAGGAATGCCGCCGCCTTGTCCCGAAATCAGCGATCCCTAGTCCGTCAATATCCCTGAGTTGTTCGATTTTTTCCCAAACGCGGGTCATTGCCCGCGCATAAAGCACCTGAAGCTCGAACCGGCGCATTTCGTTCAGAACCGCGCGGGATCGTAGCTCCATCAACACGGCAAGTGCGGGGATTTCCCACAACATGACCTCATGCCATTTACCTTCAAAGGTCAGTTCGTACTGATCGCCTTTTCGCTCTAGATGGTATGGCGGCAGGCGAAGGTTCTCGAACCATTCCATGAAATCGGAACGGAACATCTGCCGTTTGCCGTAAAACATGTTGCCCCGCAGCCATGTGCTTTCGCCCCGGCTCAGGCTGAGGGAACGGATATGATCCAGTTGTTCGCGTAGCTCGCCCTCGTCGATCAACTTGGCCAGAGGTATGTGATTCGACCGATTGATCAGCGAAAACACCACATCCGTTTGGGGCTTATTTCGAAACACTGACTGGCACATCAGCAGTTTGTAGAAATCTGTGTCGATCAAAGACCGGATAATTGGGTCAATTTGCCATTTATGATTGTACACCCTTGCCGCAATATCGACCATGAGGAACTCCTGCGATTTCCGTTGTTAGATCAATCGGTGTGTGAAATGGCAAGAGTCGCTGGTTTGGTGACAATGACAATGTACAGTCACAAAGCGAGCATATTGTGTGATCTTTTCACTGGTTAGTGAAAAGAGAGGGTACGGAAGACGAGGTTAAAATAGTGAATGGTTCTCGAGTACGATTTTGACATTGTTGTTGTCGATCCGGGTGAAAGAGACCCAGAGGCCGGCCCGGATGGGTTTTCCAAGAAACCTGTGCTGCGTGCGATGTTTCGCAACGTAAAAACTGCGGACGCCCTGCGTGCCACCTCTCCTAAAATCCGCAAAATCTTTCAGGACGCCGGATTTGGGCTTGATGCAACTGGCAGTGAACTGATGCACGGCCTCTACCGTCCGCGCGACGAAGCCGAACGCGAGCGCATTCTGCGAGCGCTATTCAACAACATCCGGGAAATGGGCGTTCAGGGTGAATATTGCGGTGAGTTTGACTTCCTCAAATTCCTGCGGGACGTCAAAAATGCACGCCCACGGAACGGTCAGCGCCGTAAGGTTGCCGATTGGAGCCCGAACCCCCGGTACAAATCCCCGGCATCGCCCGAGCGGCGCACCCTGCCCGGACGTATCGGCGTTGCATTGGGGCTGGCCGTGGTCCTGTTTGTGATCCTCAAGTACCTGGCCGAGCGGGGCGGAGCCCCTTAAACCAGTTTGACGCCTGCATTGCGCATGGACGTTTCAGCAGCGGCCAGTGATCCATCTAGGTCAATGGCCCGACACGCATCCATTCGAACGGTAACGTCAAACCCGAGGCGCGCCGCGTCCACAGCTGAGAAATGAACGCAAAAGTCTGTCGCAAGGCCGACGAGTGTCAGGTTCTCAATCCCTCTGGTGTTCAGGTACCCCTTCAGTCCGGTCGGCGTCGTCTGATCGTTTTCGAAAAAGGCGGAATAGCTGTCGATAGCGCTCCGAAACCCCTTGCGGATGATCAGGTCGCCGTCGGTATTCAGATCTGGGTGGAACGCTGCGCCCGGCGTAGCCTGAACACAGTGATCGGGCCATAACACCTGCGCACCATAGGGCATCTGGGTCACGTCGTAAGGATTGCGACCTGCATGGCTGCTGGCAAAAGAGGAATGTCCTGCGGGGTGCCAATCCTGGGTCAGGATCACGGCGTCAAAATCGCCCATCATGGCGTTGATGGGCGCAATGATGGAATCGCCATCCGGAACGGCCAGCGCACCACCGGGGCAGAAATCGTTCTGGACGTCGATTACGATCAGGGCATGAGTCATTCTGGGCCTCCTAGCGTTGCAATATCGGTAGGCGGCAAGTGCGGGGGCGTCAATCCGGTCACTTGCGACTCTGCGCGTCCGGGTTTAGACCGCGCGCATGTATACGATCGCTGCACTCTATCATTTCACCCGTTTCGCTGATCACGCCGCCCTGCGCGATCCTTTGCTGGATTTGTGCCGCGCGCAGTCGGTCAAAGGAACCCTGTTGCTGGCGCAAGAGGGGATCAACGGCACCATCGCGGGGCCACGCGCCGGAATTGACGCAGTTCTGGCCCATATCCGCGCCTTACCGGGGTGTGCCGATCTGGAGTGGAAAGAGGCAACTGCCGATCATCCGCCTTTCGGCAAGATGAAAGTGCGCCTTAAGAAAGAGATCGTGACAATGGGTCAACCCGACGTCGACCCGCGCGCCCGCGTCGGCAATTATGTCGAACCCGAGGAATGGAACGATCTGATCCGGTCCGACGACGTGGTGGTGATCGATACGCGCAACGATTACGAAGTGGCGATTGGCACGTTTGAAGGCGCAATAGACCCTGAAACAGCCAGTTTTCGTGAATTCCCCGCATGGTGGGACGCCAACAAAGAGCGTTTTCATAACAAGCGAGTCGCCATGTTCTGCACGGGTGGTATCCGGTGCGAGAAATCCACCAACTTCTTGCTGGGGCAGGGCGTTGAGGATGTGTACCACCTGAAGGGTGGCATCCTGCGTTATCTTGAAGAAATGCCAGCCGATGACAGCACATGGCAGGGCGAGTGTTTTGTTTTCGACAACCGTGTGTCGGTGGGCCATGGATTGGTCGAAGGGCCACACAAGCTGTGTCACGGGTGCCGTCGGCCGATTTTACCCGAGGATATGAAACGCCCGGAATACGAGCATGGTGTAGCTTGCCATCGGTGCGTTAACGAAACCTCAGAAGCGGACAAGAAACGTTTTCGCGAACGGCAAAAACAAATTGGTTTGGCGCGCCAACGCGGACAGGAACATTTAGGGGCAGACTAAATCGCCGCTTTTCGCGGTTGCGCGCATGAGCCAAAACCCGGATCATCGCACCCGCATAATACGGAGGCGACATGCACCGCGAACCAAATACGTTGGAAGAGTGGAAATCGACCCTGTTTGCAGCAGTTGGGCTGGTATTCGTCAGCTTTCTCGCGTGGTTCGGCCTATCCCGTCTGAGCGAGGCGACTGCAGGCGACACGATCGGTACAGTTGCAACCGTGTTTCTGGCTGTGTGGATGGTGTCGCAGATCTGGTACTATGCCACGCAAATCCGATCGCCCCGCCGACAGCTATTGTTGATGGGGATTTCCTTTATTCAGGTGGTCCCATTCCTGTTCGCCGCAGTTTACGGCGCGTTTGGCTATCGTGATCTTTGCGTCGTCGGGGCCAAAGGTCCGGCGGATGTGCTTTATTTCTCATATGTCACGTTTACGACCGTCGGGTTTGGCGACTTGCGCCCCGCCGGATTGTGCCGCGGTCTGGCGGTCGCCGAGGCGATCACTGGCTACGTCTTGCTGGGCCTTTTTGTGGCCGCCGCCGTGGGTATTTACGCGCGCAGCCACAACAAAGCGTAACGCCTTATTTGTTGTGGTCGATCCACAATGACATGGCATGTTTGTCGCGAAAGCATTCCTGCGGGATTTGCCGACGCTTGATGCGCGCGATCCGTTCCGCATAGGCCACTTGTTTTCCCGTCGGATAGTTCGCGAATGGCGAAGGGTCACTTACCTTATGGGCGGAAATCCAGTCCGACATTGATTTTCGATCGCGCTGGGCCTCTACCGGAATCTCTAGTGCCGATTGCTGGGCAATCGCGCGCGCGTATCGCATCTGCCGGTCTGTCACGGGCAACATATGATAGTCGTTGCTGGGTGCGTCATACCAGCTTTGACGGGCAGCGTTGGTCATAGCTCGAATACCTCCGTTCCGTCTCAGAAAATCTGATGGAACAAATATAGAACATTTTAGGAACTTTTTCAAGATTTCCACCGGTTCGCGCGGCCCCCGCCAAGTATTCAACCAGTCTGTCCCGTCGTTTTTCGACCAAATCGGCACTTTTTTCGTGCTTCATAAAGGAATCAAAGAATCGGCGTGCGTCATTTCAATACACAGATGCTCACGACATCGCGCGCGAGTCTTACAATGGCAATGATCCGCCGAAGCCGGGCCTATTTACGGCGCTTTGGGTGATTTTTGCGACATTTCGCGTCGGGAACAGATCATAAGCTCTCGCAGAGCTGTGGCTGACTTTGCCAAAGGGCGATGTTTTGCACGAGGAGAGCCGGACGATGAAAACCCATGCACAGGCGGTGGTAATCGGAGGAGGGCTGGTTGGATGTTCCATCCTGTATCATCTGGCGAAACTAGGCTGGAACGATGTGGTCCTGCTTGAACGGGATGAGCTGACGTCAGGCTCAACCTGGCACGCAGCGGCAAACATTCACGGGCTACACGACAATAACAACGTCACCCGCCTGCAGTATTACACCATGAACCTATATAAGCAGCTGGAACAAGAAACGGGCCAGGGATGCGGCGTGTTCCAGTCCGGCTCATTGTATTTGGCGCAGACGCAGGATCGGGAACATCAGCTGCGTCTGCAAGAAGCCAAAGCGCGGTATTACGGCCTGAACTTCTATGAAGTCAGCCGTGAAGAAGCGATGGAGTTGCACCCGTTGGCACAGTTCGACGACATTCGGTGCATCATGTTTGAACCGGACGGTGGCAACGTCGATCCCTCGGGTGTAACGCATGCTTATGCTGCTGGAGCACGGGCTTTGGGCGCCATAATTGAGCGGTTTTGCCCTGTAATAGGGACTGATCAGCAATCAGATGGGTCATGGATCGTGCGCACTGAAAAAGGCGACATCCATACGCAATGGGTGGTCAATGCAGGTGGGCTTTGGGGGCGCGAAGTTGCTGCCATGGCAGGGCTGACCCTTCCCTTGCAGCCAACCGAGCATCAGTATTTCGTGACAGAAGCAATCGAAGAGGTCGCCGCGCTGGGTCGGCGGCTGCCTTCAATTGCAGACCGGGATGGGGAATACTACTTCCGGCAAGAAGGCAACGGGCTGCTGATTGGCGCCTATGAAAAAGACATGCGGTTTTGGGCCGAAAACGGGACGCCGCTGGATTTCGCCCATGATCTTTTTCCGGATGACTTGGACCGCATAATGGAAAACGTCATTCGCGCGACAGAACGCGTGCCATTGGCCGCAACTGCGGGTGTAAAGCGCGTCATCAACGGGCCAATGATCTGGTCTCCGGACGCAAACGCGATTTGGGGGCCGGTTCCAGAGCTGAAAAACTACTTCTGCTCTACGGGCATCATCCCTGGGTTTTCACAGTCTGGCGGCTTGGGTCTTTTAGCGGCGCAATGGATCATCGAGGGCGAGCCGCAATATGACATGTTTGCATGGGATTTGGCCCGGTTCGGGGATTGGGCAGATCAGAAATTCACCAAAGCGCGGGTCCAGGACGCCTATACGCATCGTTTCGCGATCCATTTTCCGAACGAAGAACGCGCCGCGGGCCGTCCTGCACGCGTCCGCCCCACTTATATAATGCAAAAGGAGATGGGCGCGGTCTTTGGCATGAACTGCGGTTGGGAGCATCCTTTGTGGTTTGCGGATGCTCCGGATGTGACGGAAACGACCGGCTTTACCCGTCAGAATTGGTGGGAAACGGTTGGGCGCGAGGTCAAGATGCTGCGGAATCATGTGGGCGTGATCGATATCTCGAACTTTGCGAACTACGTGGTCAAAGGACCCGGAGCGCACGATTGGCTGGATCGCGTCGTTGCCAACCGCGTTCCAACAGAAATCGGGCGATCTTGCCTGACCCCGTTGATCTCGGTTAGGGGCGGTATCGCAGGGGATTTCACTATCACCAAAGTTGCGGATGACGAATACATGATGATCGGGTCTGGCATGGCTGAACGCTATCATCAGCGGTTTTTCCGTATGGTAGACCTGCCCAAAAACACCACCTTTGAAATCGCGACGGATCGGATCGCCGGTTTCAATATTGCGGGTCCAAAATCCCGCGACCTGTTGCAACGGTTAACCAATGCTGACCTGTCCAACGATGGATTTCGGTTCATGCGATCTCGTGTGATCGATGTTGCCGGTGTTACATGTCTGGCGATCCGTGTCAGCTTTACCGGTGATCTCGGTTGGGAACTGCACTGTGCCGCAGAAGATCAAATCAGGCTCTATACAACGCTTTTGGACGTTGCCAATGATCTGGACGGAGGGCCTGTTGGGAGCCGTGCACTTGGATCTTTGCGCATCGAAAAAGGCTATGGGTCATGGGGTCGCGAGTATTCGCAGGAATATTGGCCGCAAGAGGTCGGGCTGGCTGGCCTGATCAAGCTAGATAAGGATTTCCTGCACAAGGATGCCTATCTCGCAATTAAGGACAATGCACCTCGAGAGGTCTTGTCTGTCTTTTCAGTTGACGCCAAAGAGGCTGACGCGTCGGGTGGTGAGCCAATCTTTTCGCTGGACGGGACGCCCGTTGGGCGCGTGACTTCAGGGGCTTTCGGCTATTCCGTCGGAAAGTCTCTGGCGTTGGGCTATGTCGACCCCAAACTTGTCCAACCGGGGGAAACGGTCGAGGTTTTCATTCTGGGCGAACCCCACCGCGCGACCTTACTCGCCGAGCCGCCATTTGATCCTGAGGGTCATCGCCTGCGCGATACCGTTCAACCTGCCGCAGAGCTCGTCAAATGAGCGATACGTTTTCCCGCGTTGCCGATTTTGTTCTGAACCGGTCTTCGGATGATATGCCCGACAGCGCGAAAGAGGCCGCAGCGCTGCTTATGCTGGATACGATGGGGATCCTCATTGCTTCGGGGCCGATGGAGGCCGGGGTAATCGCGCGCGACACTGCAGCTTTGCTGTTTGCCAGCCACGACCCGTCTTATTCTGCACGGATGATGTTCGATGGTCGATCCGTCAGCATGGCGGGTGCCGTCTATGCCGCTGCCACGCAGACCGACAATCTGGATGGGCATGATGGGTACAACCCCACAAAGGGCCATATCGGTGTGGTCGTTTTGCCTGCTCTGGTGGCACTGGCGGAGAACTGTCCAGATTTAACCGGGCCAGAATTGCTGTCTGCCGTCGTGACCGGATACGAAATCGCAGGTCGGGCCGGGTTGTCCCTGCACAGTTCTGTCAGTGATCACCATACGTCCGGGGCTTGGAATGCGCTGGGCGTGGTGGCCATGGCGTCCCGATTGCGTCGCCACTCGCCCGAACAGATGCGACAGGCCATGGGCATCGCCGAGTATCACGGACCACGCAGCCAGATGATGCGTGAAATTGCGAATCCGACGATGCTGCATGATGGCTCTGGCTGGGGGGCGCTGGCGGGAATGTCTGCTGCGGTTCTGGCCGAGCGTGGGTTTACTGGCGCGCCGGCGATTACGGTCGAAGCCCCGGAAGCCTCAAAATTTTGGCAGGATCTGGCGCAGTTTTGGCAGATCGAACATCAATACATAAAACCCTACCCAATTTGTCGGTGGGCCCATGCAGCCATTGATGGTGTCCGCGCATTGCTGTCGGCCAACAATCTGAAGCATGAACAGATAGAAACCATACAAATCAACAGTTTTGACGAAGCTGCGCGTCTCTATGCGGGGATGCCCGATACGACATCTCAAGCGCAATACTCTTTGGCATTCGCAGTTGCCGTTCACGCGATTTATGGGCGGATTGGGGTGGAACATATCTCAGGCGCGGGTTTGCGCGATCCTGCCGTTGCCGCGCTGTTGGAGCGGATTCATGTCGCGGAAAGCCCTCGTCATTCAGCGCGCTTCCCCGAGGGGCGATGGGCGGATGTACAGATAACCACCGCGGATGGTCGCGTGTTCGACTCGGGCGACTTACACGCTCGTGGAGGACCGGAACACCCGTTTGGCAGGGCCGAGGTGATCGACAAGTTCAACGCCTTCGCGTCACCTGTGATCGGGATCGAACGCGCGGCGGCAATCCAGAGCGCAGTATTGGGATGGACCAGCCCGTCTTCGCGGTTCTCGGACCTATCCGAATGGCTTTTCGACCCGCCCGAAAGCTGAGCGGTAAAACAGCATCACTGTGTCGCCTGCGGAATGATTGCGCTGGCCCTTTTTACGGGCCAATCGCATTCAGCAGCTCAGCAATCGTTTGGCGAGCATCCGCGCTGTCTTGCAGCAGAATCCGGGCATCGGCCAATGGTTTTTCCAGCTCTCGTGGGGGAGGTGCTGCGATCTTTTGTGACAGCCGGTTGACCTCTCCGAATTTCGTATCGCGCGTTGGGGCGATCCTGTCAGGTTGATCCGCCAACCAAAACAGCCTGTCGGCTGCACCAACGTCCGCCAGCTCATTCAACAATTCTGCGGCTGCAGCCAGGTCCCCAGTTGCCATCATAGCCTGCGATTTGATTTGCAGCGCACCTTCAGATGTGTCGTTTTCCAACTCTAACATGGCGCGGTGCGGGCGTCCCTGCAGCAACGATGCCTTCGCCCTTATTTGTGCGCGTTCGGCCCGGTGCTGTTTGTCTTGTGACCGATTGGCGAGAGTATATGCGGCCTGCGGGAAACCGAGTTTTGCCAGTCGCGCTGATACTGACGTTGCCACGGTTGTACTGAGTGCTGCGCTGATCTCGTCAGAAAGTGTCAACGCACGGCGTAGAAAGGTCACGTCATTGGCACGCTCACTCGCCAGGTGAATGACCCGGTTCAGCGCGGCCTCGCGTTCAGCACCGATTGGGATTTGACCGGCGACACCCAATGCCGCGTCAAACTCATTATTCAGGCTCAGAGCGACTGCATGCGCGCGCATTAGTGTCGGATGCATGTCTGATTTACGGTGTTCAACTGCAAAGGCCGCCGCCAAACCCAGTTCTTGAGGGGAAACGGATCCTCGGTCCATCCAGCGTTTTTCCACAAGGCGCGCCATCGCAAGAGGGGCTTCTTTGTCTGCGTCCTCTGCGTTGATGGCGTCGGCCAAGTGCTTTTCTGCCTTCGGGCCATCGGCTTTCGCAGTCGCAACCGTAGCCTTGGCTTGCGACACGCCAGCGCTGGTGCTGGCTTCTATGCGATCAACGGCTCTCAGGACACGTTGCGCCGCTTCAAGCTTGTCGGCTGAGACCAAAATGTCGGACAGTTTGGGTCCGAGATGCCGCCGCAAATGCGCAGGAAGGGCGGTAAAGGTTTGCTCGATACGGTTCAGATTCGCATCACCGCTCAATTCACCTTCCGTCAGCATTGCCCAAAGCGCGACATCGCCGTCACAGCGCTGCAGACCCTGAAACGGGTTTTCACCAGAGAGTTGACCGTGGTCCAGGTATTGCGCGATCGCGGACACCCTATGTGTTTCGGCCGTGCTGAGTTGAGACAATTCCAGTGTATCAAGTGCTTCGGCACCAAACCCGTGATAGGTATATAGCTTCGCCAGCTTCAGCGCGCTGTCCCTATCAACAGTGTCAAACTCCTGAAACAGGGCAGAACGATGCGCCGCAACCAACACCGAAAACGGGGCTTCGCTGGACCACGTGTTAAATCCCAGCTCTGTGTCAGACACACAGACAGGGGGGCGTTCAGTGTCAGTCACATCCGGACCCAATAGGCCATCCAGTTCATCAAAAACTGATGTGACGTTAATGTTTGTATATAAGTCAGTCTGCGGAACCCGCACGTTTTGGGCCAGTGACGATCGGGGTCCCAAAGGTGCTAGGTTGAGGTCCACGAGACTACGATCCGCACCTTTGAGGACTTGGGCAGACAACTGGTTTTCGAGACTTCGTGCGTTCAGATTGAGCAGTGGCAAAGGAAGCGTTTCCCAAGACCGCTCTGGGTCGACCGTACTGATTTCCGCCGCTACTTTCGGCAGGATCGGTGGCGGGATGCTTGCATCTATCGGCGGCAGTTTGGTCGCTGGCGCGATATCCACAACAATCATCGTGTCTTGATACAAAAACGAAGACGCGGCACATTCACAACCGAACTGTAATTCCAGCACGTCTCCGGGGTTCTTTTGCGATATTGCCGAAAGCCTGTTCTGAGTCAGGCGCTGAAATACCGACGCGGTGCTAAACGTCACATCCGCTAAATCGACTTTCAATTGCGCACCATTTTTGGTTTGCGCAAACTCCCATTCCGTGCGCGCAGGGATCTGAACGACAAGGCGTGTATACCCTTCGTGTTCACCTGATCGAACCGTCAATTGTTGGGCAAAGGCCGCGCTCGCTATCCCCAAAGCGAACGCTGTCGCAAAAGCAATCCGGATCATGCCGCAGCCTGCTTGAGCTCTTTCAAAGCTTCCTCAAGTTCGGAAAAACCGGGGCGATTATGCGTTGGCGTATTCTGACGGCCAACTTCAATACACATGGCGGCATTATGGTCATGCAGATTGGCGACCAGGACTTCCTTGATCAGTTGATAGAAGTGATTGTCCTCCTCAACCACAGCTTTCAATTTCCCGGCGAAGGGCCCGACCAGACCGTATGCCAGAAAAACCCCCAGAAAGGTCCCAACCAAAGCGCCGCCGATCAACTTGCCCAGCACCTCGGGTGGTTGGTCGATTGAGCCCATCGTTTTGATAACACCCAAAACAGCCGCGACAATTCCCAAGGCGGGCAATCCATCCGCAACTGTCTGCAACGCATGGCTGGAATGCATGGCGTGGTGGAAATTTGCCTCCATCCGCTTTTCCAGAACTTCTTCCACTTGATGTGGATCGTCATAATTCATTGAGGCAGACCGCATCGTGTCGCAAATCAGATCTACGGCCTCCTTGTCTGCTTGGATCTTGGGGTAGTTCGAAAAGAGCGATGAGTTCTGGGGGTCTTCGATATGTTGCTCAACCTCGACCGGGTTAGTCTTGGCAATGCGGATCAGCGAGAACAAAAGGCATAGCAAATCCCGGTAGTCATCGGGTTTCCATTTGGGGCCTTTGAATACTTTGCCGATATCTTTGACGGTGTGCTTTACCGCGCTCATATCATTGCTGATCAAAAAAGCACCGACAGCCGCGCCACCGATCATCATCATCTCGAACGGGAGCGATTTCAAAATGATCGTCATTTTTCCGCCTGCGGCGAGGTATCCGCCGAAAACCATTGCGAAAATAACTACGATTCCGAT
Organism: Ruegeria sp. G5; assembly: GCF_056533365.1. NCBI lineage: Bacteria > Pseudomonadati > Pseudomonadota > Alphaproteobacteria > Rhodobacterales > Roseobacteraceae > Ruegeria > Ruegeria sp. G5. Next base: position 319,651 of record NZ_JBQFOK010000001.1, read on the forward strand.
TATTCCGATCATGTGCGTTCCCCGGCAGTGTAATTTGCGGAATTGAATTTCATGAGGTTATTCCTGCGGCGCGGCAGCATTTCGACCGGCCATGATGACACTGATCGTGTAAGCGGCCTCGGGGCTTAACCCTGCAAGAACGCCAGCTGCCGCATCGGCGGGCATGCGTGACAGGAAACCGGCTGCAAATCCTGGGTCCATCGTTTCAAACAAGGCGGCGGCGTCTTTCGCTTTCATTCTTTGATAGACATCAGTGAGGCGCGTCAGATCGCTCTCGGCCGCCTTTTCCGCGTATGAGAGCGTTTCTCTCAGGCTCGCTTCTGCCTCCTGCAACGCGGCTAGCCGTAATTCGATCGCATCACCCGCAAGCTGCAGGGCTTTTTCCCTGTCCAGCGCGGTTGCCTCCCGCTTTTCCAGTGCTTTCTCGCGACGCAACAACTCTGTTAATAACTCATCCGCTCCTGGCAGATCAGGCTGCACAATGGGCGATCCAGTGTTGGATGGGTCGGCTTCTTTGGCCAAAGCCGGGCCCGCCTCGAGCCCCAGACGAATGGCGGCTGAGCCGATCATTAACAATGAGATCACGGCAAGCACGCCCCCTTTGGGTCGGGTGGAACGCTTGCCCAAAACCTTTCCCTTCATGGAGTGACCTCTTTGCGGTCGCGGCTGTGGCGCATGAACATCAACCCGACAGGACGTTTGATCGGTTCCACCTGCACTGGATCAGAATCCACTTCTGCTTCAGTGTTGTTCTCTGATTCTGAAAGGTCGATTACCGGGGGCGCTTCGACGGGATCCTCATCGGGGATGACGTCGTGCATGGAAGCCATCGTCAGCTCCAGGCGTTTGGCCACAGATTCAGCACGCTGCGTGAGGTCGTTCAGCTCTACACCTGCCTGTTCCGAGGCCGAGCGCGCTGCGTCCAGAGACCCTTTCAGCTCATCAACCTGCGACGATAATACGGCAACAGCGCCGCCCACGCCCTTTTCCAGATCCGTAAACCGCCTAAGACGCCGGGACAGGACGAAACAGTACAATCCCGCGCCCAAAGCACCGGCAACAAGCAAAATATCTGCGATCAATTCCATTTTCGACTCCTAATTCAGTACGAATTCCATGACGAGGACATCGCGTACGCGGTTCTCACCGACGACGATGCCGATTCGACGGAGCAGGTGGCCGCGGATACGCATCAGGGCCAGTGAGTCCTCAAGGTCCGAGATTTCCACCGCGCGCAGGTAGCTGTTCAGAACGTCCATGATTCGTGGCTTCATTTTCTCCACGTCGGCGATGTGTTCAGAATCAACCTCAAGCTGGGCGTGAAACTTCAGATGTCGAGAATCGCCGGTTTTGACCGACACGATCACCGGCAGAAGGTCCACGAAGCCAACATCGGGCAACGCCTTGGATGGTTTGTCCTTGTTTTGTTCTTTGGCCCCTGTTTCTGCGCGTTCGGGCCCAATTGGCAGTACGCCCGAGGTGGTCGCAAAATAGCCACCCGCAGCCCCGGCCACCGCCAGAATCACACCGATAATCAATCCCTTTTTCCCAGATTTTTCTGGGGCTTCTGCCTGTTCTGCAGTCGCGTCAGCCATGACGTCCTCATTCCTACGTTCTGAAGCTGTCATAACCCGGCAGGGACTAACCGATTGTTAAGGGCAATCGTTCAAACAAGGGATGCGTCGGGCAGAACGCCGGCGAGTCGGAGGTGAATGTGCAGCAGATCGGAACTGTCTGGGCAAATTTGGACAGGCGTAAACAAATCATCGTTGCCGGTGCAGTTGTGCTGGTTTTTCTTGGGGTCCTTGCAATGTCGCGGATGGTCAGTGCGCCATCGATGACCTTGCTGTATGCCGGGCTGGAAAGCGGTGCGGCGGGCGACATTGTTCGATCGCTGGATCAGCGCGGTGTTCCCTATGAGATTCGCGGCGGCTCGATTTACGTGCCCGGCTCACAGCGTGACGAACTGCGGATGACATTGGCCAGCGAAGGGCTGCCCGCGAATGGGAACAGAGGGTACGAACTGCTGGATTCACTCAGCGGTTTCGGCACTACGTCGCAGATGTTCGATGCCGCTTACTGGCGTGCAAAAGAGGGCGAGCTTGCGCGTACGATTGTTGGCAGTGCGCATATCAACCAGGCGCGCGTTCATATTGCAAACGGGTCCTCGAACCCGTTTCAGCGCAGCGTGGCACCCACGGCTTCAGTATACCTTGTGCCATCGGGGGGCGACATAACTTTGGATCAGGCCAAGGCCGTTCGGTTTCTGGTCTCGTCCGCAGTCAGTGGCCTGATGCCGGAAAACGTTACGGTGATCGATTCGAATGGCGCAGTGATTGGGGCGCAGGACGGCGCTGTTGCAGCAGACACCGCGGACGACAAATCGCGCCAGCTGCGCGAACGTGTTCTAAGACTGATCGAAGCTCGTGTCGGCGCGGGGAATGCCGTGGTCGAGGTCAGCGTTGATACAGTCACCAAGACAGAGTCGATCCGTGAAAGGCGTTTCGATCCGAATGGTCGGGTGGCTATCAGTACCGACGTTGAAGAACGTTCGGACAGCGCCCGAAACCAATCGGCAGATGTCACCGTGGCGTCAAACCTGCCGGATGGGGACGGTGCGGGCGGTGATGAATCGAACTCAAACGCGACCCAAACCCGGGAGCGCGTGAATTATGAAGTCTCCGAAACAGAGCTTGAAGTTCACAACGCGCCCGGTGCCATCAAACGACTGACCGTTGCGGTGCTGGTCAACGGAACGACCTCAGTCGCCGCAGACGGAACCGAAACTTTCGCCCCGTTGCCGGAACAGGAAATGGGTGCTTTGAAAGAGCTTGTTGCCTCGGCCGTCGGATTTGATTCGGAACGCGGTGACGTGATTACGCTGAAGTCCATGGATTTGCCCACCGTTGAACCGCAAGGCACGGTCGCTTCGGTTTCGATCTGGCAGAATGTGCATTTGGATGCGATGTCGCTTGTCCAAATGGCGGTACTGGCTGTTGTATCGTTGGTTCTCGCGTTGTTTGTCATTCGGCCGATCCTGACGAAACCCGTCGTGGCCCCGGCGCTGTTGCCTGCGGGTTCACCCTCGGAACCCGAAACCTATCTGACCGGAGAAATTGCAACAGACGAAGGACAGCAATTCCAGGCGTTGCAGGCACAGGAACAATCCGGCGGGGTCCCCGCCCTTGCAGCCCAACAAGCCGCGGATCCGGTCGACCGGCTCAGGGCAATGATCGGCGATAAACAGGAAGAAACCGTCGAAATTCTGCGCAGTTGGCTTGAAGAAGGCGAGGAGCGCGTCTGATGTCGATTGCACACCTTCTTGAGGATTTCACCGTGCAGGCCAGCGGCGGTAAGCTGCACCTGCTGGACGAAGATGCGCTTGAGGAACAGCGACTGGCCGCGTTCGAGCAGGGATACAGCGCGGGTTGGGAAGACGCGCTTCAGGCGCAGGAACAAAGCCGGGGGCAGGTATCGGCCGACTTGGCCCGGTCGCTGCAAGACATGTCCTTTACTTACCACGAAGCGATGAGGCGTATGAGCCTGTCATTGGAGCCTTTGTTCCAAAGCCTCGTTCATGCCGTTTTGCCGGAAACGTTGGAACAAGGGTTTGCCCTACGCCTGGCCGAACAGCTGGTCGATATGGCCCGTGATGAGATCGGACAACCCATGCAGATATTCGCAGCCGGTGGACAGGTGGATGACATCAAGGCGTTGCTGCCAGCAGACCTTTCGCCACCTGTGGCCGTGATCGAAGACCCCTCGCTAACGGAGGGGCAGGCAAGGCTGCAAGTGGGTGTTTCACAGCGTGAGGTCGATACCGCCGGTCTGCTGGCTTCGATCTCAGGGGCCTTCGACGCGTATGTATTCGAGACAAAAAAGGCGACAAGCAATGAGTGACCCGCAAAATATGAAAACCGAAAAACCAAACCCGTTCGAAGCCGTCCCGATTGAGGTCACAGTTTCTGTCGGACGTGCCCGCCCATTGATCCGAGATTTGTTGAACATGGGAAAGAATGCGGTGCTTACACTGGACAAACGGATTGAGGATCCGGTCGATCTTTATGTGGGCGATCAGCTGGTAGCACGCGGTCTGTTGGAAGAGATGGAAGGTGACCAGCCGGGCCAACTGGCTGTCCGGTTGACGGAAATCGCCGATCTGCAAAACGGAATAGGCTGATGCGTGCCCTCTTGTGGGCGTTGGTCGCCGTCGCGCTGTTAAACCCCAGCCTTGCAGCAGCGCAGGACGTTTCGTTGTCTCTGGGTGAAGGTGGCTCAATTTCTGCGCGCACGATTCAGTTGATTTTGCTGATCACGGTTCTGAGCCTTGCTCCGGGATTGGCCATCATGATCACCTGTTTCCCCTTCCTGATCACGGTATTGGCGATTTTGCGACAGGGCATCGGCTTGCAGCAATCGCCGCCAAACATGTTGATCGTCAGCTTGGCGTTGTTTCTCACCTATTTCATTATGGAACCCACCTTTACTGAGGCCTGGACTACGGGCATCCGCCCAATGGTCGAAGAAAAGATGGAGGTAGAACCCGCGCTGGAGCGTGCCTTGGCACCTTTCCGAGCCTTCATGGCAGCGCGTTTGGACCCGGATACGTTTCACTCCATGGCGGCGCTGCGCCCGGGTGGTGACACTGTGGACGTGTCACCAGATGCGCCTCTGTCGATCCTGATGCCGTCATTCATGTTATCCGAAATCGCGCGGGCATTTCAGATCGGATTTCTGATCTTTCTGCCATTCCTGATCATAGACCTTGTTGTTGCGGCAGTTCTGATGTCGATGGGGATGATGATGGTGCCGCCAGCGACCGTTTCTTTGCCCTTCAAGCTGGCATTCTTTGTTATCGCGGATGGCTGGTCGTTGATTGCTGGTGCGCTGGTACGCAGTTACATGACGTGAAAAGTCAGTGCCGGGCTATTTGCAGGCGGGCGCGGAGCCCGTGATCGCCCGCTTCGAAGCTTAGGGATCCGCCGTGCTGCTCGGCGACAGTGGCCGCGATGGTCAGACCCAATCCGTAGCCGTCCGAGGACCCTGTGTTCGATCCCCGTAGGAATGGTGCCATCAAGGCCTCGATATCGGATACAGAAAGATCGGTGCCTTTGTCCTCGACAGTTATTGTCGCCATATGGGCATCGGTTTCCAGTTGGACATCTGCGTGCCGCCCATATTTCAACGCGTTGTCAACAAGGTTGGTCAGCGCCCGTCTAAGCGAAATTGGTCGTGCCATAACCAGCATGCGGCGCGTTTCGGTCAATGACCCTTGCCCCCTGCGTGACATGAAAACGGACGGTGCTCCCTCGACTTTGACTGGGTCGGTTTTTTGCAATGCGACCGGCAGGCCCATGTCCTGATAATCTGCCACCAGCGACTCGACGAGGGAGGTCAGGGAAACCTGGCGAGGCTCCTCAACACTGAGTTCCGACCGCGTGTAAGTCAGCACGCTTTCGATCATGCCAGTCATCTGATCAACGTCTGCCTCAAGCTTTTCACGCAGTTCGTCGTCGGGGATCAGGGCGGCCCGCAACCGCACGCGCGTTGCAGGCGTTCCAAGATCGTGACTGACGCCGGACAAGACCGTTGCACGTTTTTCCAGCTGCTGCCGTTCGGCATCAAGATGGGCATTGACCGCAGAAACGATGTCGCGCAATTCACCGGGGCCATCGGTGTCATAGCTATCCGGGCCGCCCCGCCGTTGTCGCATGCGCAAAGCGTGCGCGAACCGAGTGAACGTCTCGGACACGTTGCTGACCGAGGTCAGGATCACGGCCAATGCGACAATGCCAAGTATGATTGCGGGCAGCCGCAGGTCTGTCGGTGCTGCGCCACATCCCCAGATTTCGGTTCCGTCCACTTTTTGCCACGACCCGCGCCCGAATTGCGCGATCAAGATCGGCTCACTGCAATATGTGGCCAGCAGGCGGGTCAGATGCCCCATTTTCTCCGGTCCGGTCTGATCGCTGCCGGATACGATGTCAGAGACAGGGTACACCAACCTGTCGGACATGATGGCCAGTGTCAGCTCGCGACCGCTGAGCGGTGACGAACTGTCGGTGAGGATCGACAGGTTCGTGACAAACCGGCGATCGGAAAATCCCGGTAATTGCTGAAACTCGCCTTTGTTGGCCAGCACCGCTTCGGCTGGAGATAGCGGAGTGATGGACAGGCCCGCTGACGGGGCCATCCCGGTCCGTAACTCTTCATAAACGGCAAAGCCTGCCACAAAAGACTGCGTTACGAACTGGTTCCACGCGCGCGCTGAGGCGAACCACATGACGGCTGACAGCAACCCTGCCGCAAAGGCGGAAAGAACCCATAGCCAACCCAGTTCGCGCAGGCGCAATGTCATTCGTCGTGCACCGAAACATCAGCTGCAAAGACATAGCCCACACCACGTTCCGTGCGCAGCATCTGTGGATCTTTCGGATTGGCCTCGATCTTGGACCGCAGCCGCCCAACCAGCATGTCTATGGCGCGGCCCTGCGCTTCGGACTTGTCGGCATCGCCCGTCACATCCAGTGCCGCCACGATTTCATCGCGGGTCAGGGGTATGTGCGGATTGGCCAGCAACACTTTGAGCAGCGCTGTCTCTCGTTGTGACAGGGAAACAAGGTATCCTTCGGGTGAATGCACTTCGTCTCGTTTGCCGTCATAGAGCCAGTCATCAAAGCGAAAGCTGCGGGTCTGTCTGCGATAAGCCAGTGACGACGTGCGCCGCGCCCTTTGCATGACTGCTCGTACGCGTGCCAGCAACAACTGTGGATTAAACGGCTTGGCGATATAGTCGTCGGCGCCGACCTCATATCCCGCCATGCGCTGGTGATCCGCCGACAGGGCGGAAACAAGGATGATCGGAACATCCTGTTCCGCGCGCAAGGTGGCGCAAATGTCGACACCGTTTTCATCGCCCAGCATGACGTCCAACAGGATCAGGTCGATACGGCCCGCATTCAGATGTGTTCGTATTTCGGCCTGAGAGCTTGCTGGAAGCGCGATGAACCCGTTTTGCTGGAGGAACTGTGTCATCATTGACCGCATCTCTGGGTCATCATCCACCACCAAGAGCCGTGGAATGCTCACTGTCTTTATCCTCCCGTTCTCTGCCCCTCTGGCGTCGTCAATTGTAACGAACGGAAACAGATTCAATGTCAACGTAACACGCTGTAACAAAAGCGGTGAAAAATTGGACGGTTTGGGTGAATCGCCGCGGATTCCGCGTTGCCAGACGGCACTTGAGTCCCAGTATGACCGTCATCGCTGCTGCGGCAGTCACTGAGTTCTCTAGGGAGGAGACACTATGAAGCGTTTTTCATTTGCCACCGTATCGACGCTGGCGGTCATTGCCGGATCGACGGCTCTGGCCGGTCCAGAGGCCGAGGTACTGCATTGGTGGACCTCGGGCGGTGAGGCCAAATCGGTAGCCGTCCTGCAAGAAGAGTTTGCCTCGAACGGCGGCACATGGACTGACATGCCGGTCGCTGGCGGCGGTGGTGATGCAGCTATGACCGCGCTGCGTGCGCGTGTTTTGTCCGGCAACGCTCCCACGGCTGTTCAGCTGAAAGGCCCGGCCATTCAGGAGTGGTATGAGGAAGGTGTTCTGGCCGACATTTCCTCGGTCGCCGAGGCCGAAGGGTGGGCCGATGTTCTGCCAGCTTCGATCGCGGGTCATATGAAATGCGATGGCACATGGTGTGCAGCACCGGTTAACGTACACCGTGTCGACTGGATCTGGGCAAACGCCGACGTTCTTGCAGCAAATGGCATCGAGATGCCGTCCACATGGGAAGAATTCAACGCTGCTGCTGAAAAGCTTCAGGCCGCTGGTGTGATCCCGTTGGCCCATGGCGGTCAGGCATGGCAGGACGCGACCGTGTTCGAAACCGTGGTTCTGGGCATTGGCGGACCGGAGTTCTTCCAAAAGGCGCTGGTCGATCTGGACGCAGATGCTTTGACTTCAGACACGATGGTTCAGGTCTTTGATCAGATGCGCACAATGCGTGGTTACGTGGACGAAAACTTCTCGGGCCGTGATTGGAACCTAGCCACCGCGATGGTCATGAACGGCGAGGCCGCATTCCAGATCATGGGCGACTGGGCCAAGGGTGAGTTCCTGGCGGCGGGCAAAAAGCCCGGTGAGGACTTCCTGTGTGCCTCGACCCCCGGTGATGGCTACCTGTACAATGTCGACAGCTTTGCCATGTTCGACGTAGACGGCGACGACAAGAAAGCCGGTCAGGACCTGTTGGCCAAGCTGATCGTTGCGCCGAACTTCCAGAAAGTGTTCAACCTGAACAAGGGCTCGATCCCGGCACGCACTGACGTGGCACTGGATGACTTTGACATCTGCGCCAACCTGTCGGCCGAAGATATGGGCTCGACCTCGGATGCAGGTTCTCTGCTGCCGTCCTATGCCCACGGCATGGCGCTGCGCGGGTCGCAGTCTGGTGCGATCACGGATGTTGTGACTGCGCATTTCAACTCGGATATGTCGTCGGCTGACGCGGTTCAGCAACTGGCGGCGGCAGTGGCTAACAGCTACTGATCCAAATCGCTCTGCCCCCTATACTGATGGGGCAGAGCATCTTTCCCCGGAGGAAATCATGTCCGAATGGCTGGAAAACCACCTGCCCAAGGTGGTGCTGGCACCGTCGTTCATTGCCGTATTGATCTTTGTCTACGGCTTTATCGGATGGACGGCTTGGGTGTCGCTGACCCGATCGAAACTGTTGCCGAAATACGAAATCAAAGGCTTCATTCAATACGAACGCCTATTTGAATCCCCTCGTTGGGATACGGCAATCAACAACCTGTATATCTTTGGCGCGCTGTTTATCATCGTTGCGATGGTTCTTGGCCTGTTGCTGGCCATCCTGCTGGATCAGAAAATCCGTGTCGAAGGGGCCATTCGCACGATCTACCTCTACCCCATGGCGCTGTCGATGATCGTGACCGGTACAGCGTGGAAGTGGATTTTGAACCCGGGGTTGGGCATCGAATCCATGGTGCAGGGCTGGGGTTTCACGAATTTCGAGTTCGACTGGCTGGTGAACCCGGACTACGCGATCTACACCATCGTGATGGCCGCGATCTGGCAAAGCTCAGGCTTCGTGATGGCGCTGTTCCTCGCTGGTCTGCGGTCAGTGGACGGTGAGATCATCAAGGCCGCCCAGGTCGATGGCATCCCCACATGGCGCATCTATACGGCGATCATCATCCCCTCGATGGCCCCGATCTTTCTGTCCGCCTTCATCGTGCTGGCGCATCTGGCAATCAAAAGCTTTGATCTGGTCATCGCGCTGACAGGTGGCGGTCCGGGCTACGCAACCGATCTGCCGGCCACATACATGTACGCCATGGCGTTTTCACGCGGCGATATTGGTCAGGCGGCCTCGTCTGCGATGATCATGATGCTGGTCGTCTTTGCCATCGTCGTTCCCTATCTTTACTCAGAGCTGAGGGCGAAAAATGACTGATCTGTCGATGCCCCAATCCCAAACCCAAACACGCAGCCAAAGTGCAACGGGCAAGATTGCCTTGCGTTGGTTGCTCTATGTCCTGCTGGGCCTCTTTGCGCTGTACTACCTGATGCCGTTGTTCGTGATGTTGACCACATCGCTGAAAAGCCTTGAGGAAATCCGCACAGGCAGCCTGATTTCCTTGCCGCGCGAGGTCAGTTTTGACGCCTGGAAAACCGCATGGTCGGGCGCCTGTACGGGTATCCAGTGCGAAGGTCTGCGGCCTTATTTCTGGAACTCGGTCCTGATTGCGGTGCCTGCGGTGGCGATCTCGACCCTGCTGGGTGCGCTGAACGGCTATGTCGTGGCGCAATGGCGGTTCAAAGGCGCGAACATCATCTTTTCGCTCATGCTGTTTGGCTGCTTTATTCCGTTTCAGGTGGTTTTGCTGCCGATGGCGCGCCTGTTGGGCATGATGGGGATCGCGGGGACCATTCCGGGCCTGATCTTTGTCCATGTGATCTACGGGCTGGGCTTCACCACTCTGTTTTTCCGCAACTACTATGTCACCATCCCGTCCGAGCTGACCAAGGCCGCGCGCGTCGATGGGGCCGGGTTCCTGCGGATTTTCTGGTCGATCTTCCTGCCGCTGTCGCTGCCGATCATCGTTGTGACCGTGATCTGGCAGTTCACGCAGATCTGGAACGACTTCCTGTTCGGCGTGTCGTTCAGCCAGGCGGGCACGCAGCCAGTGACCGTGGCGCTGAATAACATCGTAAACTCCACCACCGGCGTCAAAGAATACAACGTCGACATGGCCGCCGCGATCATCGCGGGGCTGCCGACGCTGCTCGTCTATGTCGTTGCCGGTAAGTATTTCATCCGCGGCCTGACCGCCGGTTCTGTGAAGGGATAAATCATGGCCCCGATCCTTGATATCAACAAACTCTACAAGAATTACGGCGCGACCGAGATTCTGAAGGACATCAACATCTCGATAGAGCCGGGCGATTTTCTGGTGCTGGTTGGCCCCTCGGGCTGCGGTAAATCCACCCTGCTGAACTGCATCGCAGGGCTGGAGGAAATCACCGGCGGCACCCTGTCCATTGGCGGCAATGACATGACCCATGTCAGCCCCAAGGACCGCGATATCGCGATGGTGTTTCAGTCCTATGCTTTGTACCCAACCATGAGCGTAGCCAAGAACATCACCTTTGGCATGAAAGTGCGTGGGGTGGATCAGGCCACGCAGGACGCCAAGCTGAAAGAAGTCGCTCAACTGTTGCAGATCGAACCGCTGCTGAATCGCCGCCCCAGCCAATTGTCGGGCGGTCAGCGTCAGCGTGTGGCGATGGGTCGGGCGCTGGTGCGCGATCCCAAGCTGTTCCTGTTTGACGAGCCGCTGTCCAACCTCGACGCCAAGCTGCGGGTCGAGATGCGGACCGAAATCAAGAAGCTGCATCAGACGCTGGATGCGTCCATCGTCTACGTCACCCATGACCAGATCGAGGCGATGACGCTGGCGACCAAGATCGTCGTGCTGAAAGGTGGGGTCGTGCAGCAGATCGGCACCCCGGCCGAGATCTACAACAACCCGGCCAATCTGTTCGTGGCCGATTTCATGGGCTCACCGGCGATGAACCTGATCCCGGCGCAGGCGCATAAGAACGGAGCGGGCACGCAGATCGCGATTTCACGCGAAAGTGGCGAGACGCTGGTTCTGAACGACGCGCGTGATCTCGCACTGCCCAAGGATGTGATCCTGGGCCTGCGTCCCGAAGACATCGCCGAGGCCGGGTTCCGTGCGGGCGATGGCGTGCAAGAGGCCGAATGCCTGGTGGATATGGTCGAACCCGCGGGGGCGGATACCTATGTGGTTTCGGAACTGGGGGGCAAACAGGTGACGGCGCGGCTGCATGCAGAAACCAGTGCGCAGGCCGGTAAAGTTCTGAATCTGGCCTTTGACATGAGCAAGGTCTCCTATTTTGCCAAAGAAACTGGCGAACGACTGAACTAAGGCCGGCAAGGCCCCGACAAAAAAACGCCGGCCGATTGGACGGCGCGGCGTTTTTGCGATTTGGTGTTGCGATCAGCTCAGCTTGTTCTGGTTCATGTCCTTGATCAAGCGGTTCAGATCACCGCCGCGGGCGTCCAGCATCGCGCCGACTTCTGTCCGCTCGGTCAGCAGCATGTTTACGCCTTCGATAAACATGTTGAAAAACTTGTCGCTGCCCGACTTGTCAGATACCAGGAAGGTCACCTCGAACGGGGACGACCCCTGCAGCTTGACCGAGGTGCGCACCTCGTAACCTGCCTTGATTTTGCGCGCATTTCGAACGGTGACCTGACCGCCGATGAATTCACGGAAACGGCGGCCATATTTGTTCGAGATATAGCCCTGAAACGCGCTGGTGAACTGTCGTAGTTGAGCGGGGCTGGCCGAGCGGCCATCTGCACCCAGCACATATCGGGCCATGATCGGCACGTCGGCATATTGGGTAAAGATCTTCTCGAAATCGCGGATCATCGCATTCTCGGACTTGCCCGAGGCAATCACACGGTTGATGTCATCCACGACACTGACCACCAGCGCCTTGGCACTGGCTTCGGTCTGGGCAAAGGCGGGCAGGGCGGTCAGCATCGCCCCGGCAAAGCCAGTGGCAATGAAACCGCGTCGGTTCAGTTGATTATTCGGCATATGGGTCCTCGTAGGGGTCTAGGAAGGGGTCCCTGACAGGGTCGGTCCCGGTTACGGCGTAAGGGTCGTCATAGAGGTCCAGATAGGCCTCTTCGTCATCGCGTGCCAGTTCAAAGCGTCGGTTTTGCAGATAGATCGTCTGCGCCTGCGCGTAACTGTCCGCGCTTTCATACAAGATCGAGTCCACAGTGTCCGAGAACCGGCCCCGATCGCCCATGCGGCGGACCACTTCGGCATAGACACCGATATTGTCGACCGGGCGAACCGGAGAGAAGTTGATCGGGTTCGAGAACAGATTGACCACAACGCCGATCGCGTCGCGTTGCGTCGATGGACCATAGAAGGGCAGTTCGACATAGGCGCCTTCGCCCACACCCCAAACATGCAAGGTTTCACCGAAATCGGTATCAACCGGCGGCAGGTTCAATTCGTCTGCGGGTTTGGCCAGCCCGGCCCCCCCGACGGTCGTATTCACCGCAAAGCGCAGCAACGCATTGCCCGATTGTTTCAGGTTGCCCTGCAGCAGGTAGTCCAGTGCCTGTCCCGGCATCGTCAGGTTTTCCGCGAAATTGCTGAAGCTGGTCACAACAGGGTCCGGCACGATCTTGACATAGCCTTTGGAGGCCGGACGGAACAGGAACCGGTCGACGCCAAGATTGAACTTGTGAATCCCGCGGTTGTTTCTCTCATAGGGGTCGAAAGTTGCACCCGGCGGGGTTCCTTCCGGGGGCCGCGTGGCACAGGCACCCAGGATTGCCAACAGGGACAGAACGATCAGGGGCTTAAAGCTGGTCTTACTCAACACGGTCTTTGCCACTCCAACGCGTCGGGATCAAAAGCTTCCCAACGTAAAATAAATACTGTTTCGGGCCGGTTTTCGGCTCAATCTGATGTCACATATGTGTTTCATAAATACATTGAAACAGCCAGCGTGTAACCTGCGCAAAAGGTCAACGTAAAGTGACACAAGTTCAACAGTCCAGAATAAGTGAAGTTATGCTTACTGCGCAGGCAATCCTAAAACTGCCGGTTTCCCGCTTTCCCAGTCGTGCGATCCCGGTTAGCGTCCGACCGAGTCGAATTATGGTGAGGACCAACTCATGAGCATCGCAGCGAAACTGGAAAGCCTTGGCATCACATTGCCCGACGCCCCCGCGCCTGCGGCGAATTACGTGCCTTTCGTGCGTATTGGCAATATTGTTTACGTCTCGGGCCAGATTTCCAAGGATGATAACCTGATCACCGGAAAACTGGGCGATGACTTGGACGTGGACGCCGGGGCTGCTGCGGCAAAAGTCTGTGCGATCAACCTGTTGGCGCAGGTTAAAGCAGCGTGTGGCGGGGATATCGAGAAACTGGTACGCGTCATCAAATTGACGGGTTTCGTGAATTCCACCGCCGATTTCACCGCCCAACCGCAGGTGATCAACGGCGCGTCGGATTTCCTTGTCGAGGTGCTGGGCGATGCTGGCCGTCACTCAAGATCGGCCGTTAGTGCTGCGTCATTGCCATTGGGCGTCGCGGTTGAGATCGAAGGTATTTTCGAGGTCGCATGACACCCTCATTGCCACCGGCCTTTCTGGACGTGCCAATTGCGCATCGCGCGCTTCACGACCTGTCAGACAACCGCCCGGAAAACAGCCGGGCGGCCATTCGTGCAGCGATCGAGGCGGGTTACGGGATCGAGATTGATCTGCAACTGACATCCGATGACAGGGCCGTGGTCTTTCATGATTACGACATGGGTCGCCTGACAGGCCAATCAGGGCCGATCCGCCAGATAACGGCGGCGCAGGCATCTGATTTGACCTTGTTGCACGGTGAAGACGGCGTTCCAACACTGGAAGAAGTGGTCGCCATGGTGGCAGGTCGCGTGCCCCTGCTGATCGAGCTTAAAGATCAGGACGGTGCCATGGGGCCCGATGTCGGGCCGCTCGAACGTGACACGGTGCAGGCTTTGGATGGGTATGACGGGCCCGTGGCGGTCATGTCCTTCAATCCAAACTCGGTGGCTGAACTGGCGCGCATTGCGCCGCACTTGCCACGCGGCCTAACGACCTGTGCCTACAAGCCCAAGGTTGAACTTCTGCCACAAGATGTCTGCGATCATCTGCGCGACATTCCTGATTATGATCGGGTCGGTGCCAGTTTTATCAGCCACGAAGCCGCTGATCTTTCCCGCCCCCGCGTGGCTGAATTGAAAGCACAGGGTGTTCCCATTCTGTGTTGGACCATCCGGTCGCCTGAACAAGAGGCAGAGGCCCGCACGGTTGCCGACAATGTGACCTTTGAAGGGTATTTGGCCGCGCATTCGGGTTGAACCCGGTCCTGTACGTCACAGATAGTAAAAGGACGCGGAGGGCACATGGATCAGGCGCAAATCGAGGTTCGGGTACTTGGATCGCTCTCGCAGATTTCTGCGGCGGAATGGGATAGTTGCGCCTGTCCCGAGGCCGCAGATGGCGGACGCCCACTGGATCCATTTACCACGCATCGTTTCTTGCTGGCGCTCGAGGAAAGTGGCTCTGTCGGGCAGCGCACGGGATGGCAGCCGCAATACCTGACAGCCTATCTTGATGGAATGCTCATCGGTGCTGCGCCGATGTACGCCAAATCGCATAGTCAGGGCGAATATATCTTTGACCACAACTGGGCGCATGCCTACGAGAACGCCGGCGGCCACTATTATCCCAAGTTGCAGATCGCTGTACCGTTTACACCTGCCACAGGCAGACGTTTTCTGGTGCGCCCGGGATATGAGGGCGTGGGCCTGTCGGCGCTGGTGCAAGGCGCGGTGCAGTTGGCTGCAGACAATCAGGTGTCCTCAATCCACGCGACCTTCTGTACCGAAGACGAGGCCGAAGCAGGTCAGGAAATGGGCCTGATGGTGCGCCACTCGCAACAGTTTCACTGGTTGAACGATGAATACACGGATTTTGACGGCTTCCTTGCTGCGTTATCGTCCCGCAAACGCAAGAATATCCGCAAAGAGCGCAAGCAAGCCTGCGAGTTCGGTGGAGAAATCCGAACCCTGACCGGCGCCGACCTGAGATCCGAGCACTGGGATGCGTTCTGGCGGTTCTATCAGGATACGGGTTCGCGGAAATGGGGTGTGCCATACCTGACCCGGCAATTCTTTGACATCGCACATGAAACCATGGCGGATGACATGGCACTTGTTCTAGCCGAGCGTGATGGCTACCCGATCGCCGGGGCGCTGAATTTCATAGGGCGCGAAACGCTTTATGGCCGGTATTGGGGCTGTATCGAACATCATGCATGCCTGCACTTCGAACTGTGCTATTATAGGGCGATCGACTTTGCGATCGCCCAAGGCCACAAGCGGGTCGAGGCTGGCGCGCAGGGGGAACATAAACTTGCGCGCGGCTACTTGCCCACACGGACGCACAGCCTGCATTGGGTCAATGACCCGGGCTTTTCTGATGCGATCCGCAAATATCTGAAGGCCGAAGCACAGGCGATCGGCGACGAGATCGAAATCCTGACGGATTACGGCCCGTTCAGGAAAGCGAACCCGGAGGAACAGCAATGACCGAACTACTGTCGACCGAGACCCGCGGCCCCCTGCTGAACCCGCTGTTCGAAAACGGCTGGACCATGGTCGAGGGTCGGGATGCAATTACCAAGAGTTTTGTTTTCAAGGATTTCGTCCATGCTTTTGGCTGGATGACACAAGTGGCGATCTTTGCCGAGAAATGGAACCATCATCCCGAATGGTTCAACGTATACCGTACGGTCGAGGTCACCCTGTCGACCCACGATGTTGGGGGGCTTTCAGCGCTGGACGCCAAGCTGGCGCGCAAAATGGATAGTCTGGCCTAGCGCCGATCCATATCCGACCCGAAGCCACCCGCCAGGCTTGCGATCTGCCCCAGTTGCTTGAATTCAGCCGGAGTGACCGTTCCGTTGCTGACGTTAATATTGCTTGGAATTCGGGTGGCCCGGTTTCCGACCATTCGTACGGATCGCGCCGCCGGGTCGATATCCAGACACCGCGTTTCATAGCAGGTCAAACCACTTGTGTTGATCTGTATGCGCGGCTGGCCATCTGGCCCCGTAACGATTGGGGCTTGTGGTACATCACAGGCTGCAATCAGGGCCACGACACCCAGAGAAATCCATTTGTTCATCTCGAACTCCTGACTCTTGAGGCAGGTGGCCGGATTCAGTCCAACTGACCGTTGCCGTCTTGATCGGCGGACTCGAAATCTTGGTTCATCTGCAAATCATATTCATCTTTTGAAATAAGGTTGTCTTTGTTGCGGTCAAGTTGCTGAAACTGCTTGATATCCAGAAACGGCTTGGCTTCTTCCAACCCCAATGTCCCGTTCTTGTCTTCGTCCATTGCCTGATACGCATAATCGGAAAAGGCATTGAACTCATCTTTGGACAGAAAGCCGTCATTGTTTGCATCTATGGCCTTCAGTTCATTCTCATGCAGTTCCGCAACGGTTTCAGCAATAGCTCCGCTGGAAAGCGTAATGAAGGCCAACGTCAAAATGTTTCTCATGTTTGCCCCTTTCAACACGCGAATTTCTGCCCTTCGATCCCGCCAACCGCAGCACCTGCTGCTGTCAGGATCGTCTTACCGGAGCCACCACCAAACTGGTTGCCGATCACGCCGCCCAGCAATGCACCGCCTACTGTGCCGCTAAGACAGGCAATCTCATGCTGTCGTGCCGCCTGTTGTTGAGGGGTTGGAGCTGGACCGCACGCGGCCAACGCGCCGGCTGCGCCCAGAGCAAGGTAAATAACCTTTAGGTTCATGAAAAACTCCCTGACGAATACAGGTTAAGTATTCGCGCATCAGGGCAGAGGATCAAGTTAATTAGGATACCGGCCCCGGCACCGCCGGGGCCAGGTTTTGGCTTAGATAACTTCCAGCAATCCCTCGCCGGCCGAGATTTCGCAGGCGCCGGGGCTTTCTTCGAGGTTCAAGGCGACAACCTTGCCGTCTTCGACAAGCATCGCATAGCGTTTCGAACGCGCGATCAGACCAACTGGCGGCGCATCAAAGTCCATACCGATGGCCTTGGTGAATTCCGACGCCGCATCAGCCATCATGGTCAGGCCGGCTTCGGTCGCGCCGGTGGCCTCACCCCATGCGCTCATAACAAAGGGGTCGTTCACGGAAATGCAGATGATCTCATCCACGCCCTTGGCGTCGAACTGATCCTTGGTCCGCACAAAGCTGGGCACGTGGGCTGAATGACAGGTCGGGGTAAACGCACCCGGTACGGCGAAAATTACGACTTTTCGGCCACTTGTCTTATCTGAAATCCGAACTTCTTCGGGGCCTTCCGCGCCCATCTGGGTCAGCGTGGCGTCGGGCAGCGTGTCACCTGTTGAAATCATTTTTGTGCTCCTGTCGTTTGGATTTGCAGAGTCGGGCTTTGCCGCAATATAGGGGAGCCAGAGGAAGTGACCACGGTAATTCGACTGAGCGAGGAAATGATGAGCCATATTGTCGTGATTGGGGCTGGGCAGGCGGGTGCTTCGCTTGTCGCGCGACTGCGCAAGGATGGGTTTGACGGTGACATCACCCTGATCGGTGCCGAGCCGCATTTGCCCTATCAGCGCCCACCGTTGTCCAAAGCGTATCTGCTGGGCGAGATGGAGCTGGAACGCCTGTTCCTGCGACCCGAGAGCTTTTATGCCGAGAACAATATCACCCTGCGGCTTGGGCAACGCGTGACCGGTATTGATCCGCAGGCCAAGACCGTGTCGCTGGGCGATGAGGTCATTTCGTATGACGAGCTTGCCCTGACCACAGGGTCTGATCCGCGCCGTCTGCCTGCTGCGATCGGCGGCGATCTTGCGGGTGTGCATGTGGTGCGTGATCTGGCCCATATCGACGAGATGGAGCCGCGCGTGAAAGACGGTGCGCGGGCCTTGATCGTCGGTGGCGGTTATATCGGGTTGGAGGCTGCGGCCGTCTGCGCCAAGCGCGGGGTCAAGGTGACCTTGGTCGAGATGGCTGACCGCATTCTGCAACGCGTCGCTGCGGCTGAGACCAGTGATTATTTCCGCGCGCTGCATTCCGAATACGGCGCAGATATCCGCGAGGGGGTTGGGCTGGACCGTCTTGTGGGGGAAAACGGCA
The DNA here is from genome assembly GCF_056533365.1 of Ruegeria sp. G5. Classification (NCBI taxonomy): domain Bacteria; kingdom Pseudomonadati; phylum Pseudomonadota; class Alphaproteobacteria; order Rhodobacterales; family Roseobacteraceae; genus Ruegeria; species Ruegeria sp. G5. Next base: position 337,937 of record NZ_JBQFOK010000001.1, read on the forward strand.
GGGTTACAGGTGCAGTTCTGACCGATGGCACCGAACTGGACGTGGATTTCGTCGTCGTCGGCGTCGGTATTGCCCCGGCAACGGCGTTGGCAGAAATGGCTGGTCTTGAGCTTGAAAACGGCATCAAGACCGATGCACATGGCCGCACCTCTGACGCGTCGATCTGGGCGGCGGGGGACTGCGCCTCTTTCCCTCATGCTGGGGGCCGCATTCGACTGGAAAGTGTGCCGAACGCCATTGATCAGGCCGAGATCGTCGCCCAGAACATGTTGGGCGCGGCCAAGGATTACACGGCGACGCCGTGGTTCTGGTCGGATCAGTATGACATCAAACTGCAGATCGCTGGATTGAATACCGGTTACGATCGCGTTGTGACCCGTAAGGGCGAGGGCTCGACCGTGTCCTTTTGGTACTACAAGGGTGATCAGTTGATTGCGGTGGATGCGATGAACGACCCGCGCGCCTACATGGTTGGTAAACGGCTGATCGACGCGGGCAGAACTGCGGATCCTGCTATTGTGGCAGACCCCGCCGCGGATCTGAAACCGCTTCTCAAAGCGTGAGGATCATCGCCGGACAGTACCGGGGCCGTGCTTTGGCCTCGGTCGGCAAGGGTGACGCAGGGGCGCATTTGCGCCCCACGACAGACCGGGTGCGCGAGAGTCTGTTCAACGTACTGAACCATCAGATCGACTTTGACGGACTGCGTGTTTTGGATCTGTTTGCAGGCACCGGAGCCCTGGGTCTTGAAGCTCTTTCACGCGGCGCGGCGCATGTTACATTTGTTGACGATGGTCGCGTGGCACAGGGATTGATCCGCAAGAATATCGAACTGACCCAAAGTCGCGACTATACGGATCTGATCCGTCGCGATGCCACTCGTTTGGCAGAGAATCCTGACGACCCTTACGATTTGGTTTTCCTCGATCCGCCATATGGCAAATCTCTTGGCCAAAAGGCGCTTGCCAACTTGACGCAAGGCTGGTTGTCGGATGGTGCGCTGATTGTCTGGGAAGAAAGCGCACCGATGCAAGCGCCCGAAGGTTTCAGCGTGCATGACAGCCGCAAGTACGGCGATACGCATATCACGCTGATTTGGAAGGATGATGCGAATGCATGACCTGGTGATCTTTGATTGCGACGGCGTTCTGGTCGACAGCGAGCCGATATCCAATCAAGTCTTGGTCGACAGCCTGTCGCGCTATGGTCTGCCGCTAACGGAGGAAGAGTGCTTGTCGCTGTTCGTGGGCACCACCATGACAAAGGCACAAGACGTGGCGCAAGATATGGGAGCGGTGTTGCCGGCGAATTGGATCGAAGAGGTCTACGCCGATACCTATGCCCGTTTACGCCAAGGTGTTTCGTTGATTGAGGGCGTGGCCGAAGTGCTGGACCGGTTGGATGAGAAGGCCATACCGTTCTGCGTCGCATCCAACGGGCGGGTGGACAAAATGAAAATCACGCTGGGTCAAAACGGTTTGTGGGATCGGTTCGCGGATGTCATGTTCTCGGCTCATGACATTGGTGTCGGCAAACCCGATCCGACGATGTTCCGTTTGGCAGCACAACACTTCAACGCCAAATCTCCGGTCGTCATAGAGGACAGTGTCGCCGGGGTTACTGCGGCTTTGCGGGCGAATATGCGCTGTCTTGGTTACGCTGCGCATGACGATGGTGACGAATTGGCCGCCTTAGGGGCCGAGGTATTCACGCGCATGTCACAAGTGCCCGAGCTTTTGGGACTCTGACGACCGATCGTGCTATGGTCGTATTCATGGACCGTGCACTTACCCCGCCCCTGTGGGCATTTTCAAAAGACACCGAAGCTGCCACCGGACCCGAGCGCAAGCCAACGCGCGCGCCGGTTTTCATCCATGACGCGATCACGCCATGGGGTTCTGAGACGCTGTTGCTGAAACTGATGAGAGATCAGGCCACAGATCAGGACGAATAGGTCGGATGGAACCTGTCACCTGGTGACAGGGTGAAAATCTCAACCCCATTTGCGGTCACACCGACCGAGTGTTCGAACTGTGCCGACAGGGACTTGTCACGTGTTACCGCGGTCCAGTCATCTGCCAGCGTCTTGGTCTCGGGTCGGCCAAGGTTCACCATGGGTTCGATGGTAAAGAACATGCCTTCTTCCAGCACGGCACCTGTACCCGGGCGGCCATAGTGCAAAACGTTTGGCGGCGCATGGAAGACACGACCCAAGCCGTGCCCGCAGAAGTCCCGGACGACGCTCATCCTGTGAGCCTCGACATAGGCTTGAATCGCGTGGCCGATATCGCCGAACGTGTTGCCGGGTTTGACCATTTCGATGCCTTTGAACAGGGCGTCGTGCGTGACCTGAATCAACCGTTCCGCCTTGCGTGGCAGCTTGCCCGCTACATACATGCGTGACGTGTCGCCGAACCAGCCATCCACGATGACCGTGACGTCGATGTTCAGGATATCGCCATCCTTCAGCTTTTTGTCGCCGGGAATGCCGTGGCAGACCACATGGTTCACACTGATGCAACTGGCGTGCTGGTAGCCTTTGTAGCCAATAGTGGCCGAGGTTGCGCCTGCGTCTTCGACCATCCGGGTGATGATCCCGTCAATTGCACCGGTGGTCTGACCGGGAAAAACGTGTTCGGCAATGTCATCCAGAATCCGCGCGGCCAAGGCCCCTGCCGCTTGCATTCCGGCAAAGTCACCTTGCTCATAGATGCGTATACCGTCCTTGGTCAGGCGGCCACGATGTTCTTTCATCGGTGCGAGGCTCCAAATGTTTCGCGCAGCATTCTATTTACGCTGCTTGTGCAGAAAGTTCCAGAGGGCGTGCGGTCGCATCATGGTGAAACTATGTGCACATCATTTTCGCAGGTGGACCAAGGCGGCACAATGAACTAGCACAAGGCAAGTCCTACCCGCATGCTAAAACCACTAAAAAGGGTGCGCCAATGCAAAAAGCCGACCAGCTTCGGGCCGAAATTGCCAGCATTACAGACCTGCTCAAGAAGGGACGGCCAGAGCGTGCACTTAAACGAGCAAGCAAAGCCGCCAAAAAGTGGCCAAAGGTAGCTGCGTTACCGAGGTTGGCAGGCTTGTGCGCTGTTCAGCAGCAGAACCCCAAGCTCGCTCAACCTTATTTCGAACAGGCTTTGAAGCTGGACCCCGGTAATCCGGAATTGATCCAGAACTACGGTCTAAGTCTTGTCCAGGCGGGCGATGCCGAGGCGGCTTCGAGGTTTATCGCCAAAATCGCGTCCAAGGGGCCGTTGACGCCGACGCAGCACTATATCCACGCGATGGCTTTGCTGCGGGAACGTCGTTTGGATAAGGCGCTGGGCGCGGTTGATCAGGTGACACAACACGAGCCGCGCAATTTGGCGGCTGTCTGTCTAAAGGCCGATATTCTGGACGAGATGCATCGTTGGGACGACGCGATCGCTGTGTTGCAGGACTTGGTCGTTCAGCATCCACGTTTTCCTTACGGCCAACTTAGACTGGCCAAAGGCTTGTCAGGGCTGGGACGTATAGATGAGGCTTTGGAGCATGCACGCGCAGCGCTCAAGCTGGCTCCTACCCATGCCGAGACGCTGCATTTCATGACGACGCTTCCCAACCTGACGCCAGATGATGCAGCGGCACTTCGGACCCGCGTTGATACGGCCGTCGCGAACCTGCCGACGAATAACAGCCAAGAAGACGCGGTGGTTCATTTCGCGGGCGCAAAACTGGCCTTTCTTGACAAAGACACGGCGCAAGAGATGGAACATCTGACGAAAGCGCATTTGTTGATGGCAAACGGCCTTGAAAAAATGGAAAACGATAAGGCAAAAGAGGCCCGCAAACTATTGGCGGCACCACTTCCGGCCAAGACAGAGGGCGCAAACCCAAAAATTCCTCGCCCAATCTTTGTAGTCGGGTTGCCAAGGTCCGGCACAACGCTGGTCGAGCGTATCTTGTCCTCTCATTCAGGCGTCCATGGCTTTGGAGAGCTGGCGACTGTTCAACACTGGGTCAGAAAGAATAAGGTCGACGCCGCTGATAAGTGGGATATGGGCGATCTTGCGGACTTCTACGTGGACAAGCTACCGGGCTATGATGTTGAACCGGTTGCCTTTGTGGACAAGATGCCCGGAAACTACGCCTATCTGGGGGCCATCGCGCAAGCCTTTCCAAATGCTATCATTCTGAATGTTCGGCGGGACCCAAGGGACATCGCCTTGTCGATGTGGCGCGAGTACTTTGGCGCCAGGGGCATGTATTTTTCACATAACTTCAAGTGGATGGCGGCTGAGGCCAACCGCTATCAAAGATACATGCAGCATTGGCATCAGGTTTTGCCGGGTCGTATTCACGATATTGGCTACGAAGAGCTTGTCAGTAATTTCCCCGATGCGGTGCGTTCACTGGCGCAACTGTGCGATCTGGAATTTGAAGAGGACATGCTGACACCACAGAAAACCCAGGACGCTGTGAGAACGGCCAGTAGCTTACAGGTTCGCAAGCCGGTCAGTACGTCATCGGTCGGGCGGTGGAAGGCGGTCGAAGACCATCTTGCGCCGTTTATCAAGTCGCTTGACACTACGCTGTGGCCGGACCTTGAACCCAAGACGTAAGATCTGACTGTTTATTGCTGGGTCAGAGTATCGTGACTCGGTTTTAGTACCCATGCCGACGGTTACCGTGCTTGGGTGGTTTGTGAATTTAGTGCGGACGCATGTGGAAGCGATGAAATTATGGGTGGTGATCTTTCTTTTTGCGGCCCTTGCAGGCTGCCGCGAAGATGTGACCATGCTGTCTGGATCTGAAATCGCGGCACTGCTGACGGAAGATCGGAAAATTTCATTCAAAAGGCTGCACTATAGCGGTACCGCCACGTTGCGCGCTGACAAAACGTTTAAGGCGTTGGTTCCGCGCGTTGGGCAGGACACGGGCATTTGGTGGGTGGAAGACAACAAAATCTGCAGCCGTTGGCAGGACTTCCGGCAGGGTCGTATGCTTTGCGCGCAGGTTGGGCGTTTACCCGATGGAACCTACAGGGGCCTGTTTGCGAACTCGGGCGCCTTTTTAGGGGATTTCCGGATCGTGCCGTAATCTCAGACGATCTGCCAGCGCTTTGCGGGATCGACCCAGACACCCTCGGGTGTGATCTTTGTTCCAACGATCAAACGCTCAACACCTGTCGCCGCAGAGAACGCCGCCGCGTATTTGGGATCGATATCCGCCGCCAGTGTAAACTGATCGCAATCGGTGCGTTGAACCAGATACAGCATGATCGCCCTGTGCCCTTCTGCTGACATAGCCGCAAGTTCCGTCAGGTGTTTGGCACCACGTGCGGTGACGCTGTCGGGGAACTCGGCCAAACCGGATTGGCGCGATAGTGTCACGCTTTTGACTTCGACATAGGCGTCAGGCAGGCCGGGTTGGGTCAGAAGGAAGTCAATTCGGCTGTTTTCGCCATATTTGACTTCGGGACGCACAGTTTCATAGGCGGCCAGCTCAGGAATTGCTTGCGTTTTAAGCGCGGCGCGCAGGGCTTTGTTGGGAACCGAAGTGTCGACGCCTGTGAAATGCCCGTTTTCATGATCGACCAACCGCCAGCCGAATTTCAGCTTTTTCTTTGGGTCGTCGTTGGGTTCCAGCCAGATTTTCTGGTCAGGTTCTGCCAAACCCTTCATTGACCCTGGGTTGGCGCAATGCGCGGTAACTTCACGCCCGTCCTCCAGCCTGCAATCGGCAAGAAAGCGTTTATAACGTCGGATCAGGCGGGCGGGGACAAGAGGGGTTTCAAAGCGCATATGTCACGGCCTATACCTGCCTCAAGGGTCGATCAAGAGGAGGGCACTTCGACATGTCCAATCCAACTGCTGCAATGCTTGTGATCGGGGATGAAATCCTGTCTGGCCGAACGCGCGACGCGAATATGCATTTCCTTGCCGGAGAGCTGACGAAACAGGGGATTGACCTGAAAGAGGTCCGCGTCGTCAGCGATGATGCAGCCGCAATAGAAGCCGCTGTGCGCGCATTGTCTGAGGCGCATGACCATGTATTCACCAGTGGCGGTATCGGACCCACACATGATGACATCACGGCCGACTGCATCGCGCGCGCGTTTGACAGACCGATAGATATTCGCGCGGACGCACGCGCGCTTCTCGAAGCGCATTATGAAAAATCCGGGCTCGAACTGAACGCGGCCCGTTTGCGTATGGCGCGTATCCCGGATGGTGCAACGCTCATTGACAATCCGGTTTCGACGGCACCGGGGTTCACGATTGAAAACGTGCATGTCATGGCAGGTGTGCCGTCTGTCTTTCAGGCAATGGTGGCCAGCGTGCTGCCCGGGCTGACCGGAGGCCGTCCGCTTTTGTCGCAGACGCTGCGGGTGGATCGGGGGGAAGGCGATATTGCAGGCCCGCTTGCCGCTCTGGCCGCTGATTTTCCGGATCTGGCGATTGGCAGCTATCCGTTCCAGGTGAATGGCGTCTTTGGTGCCAATGTGGTTGTGCGTGGCACGGATGGCGCGCGTGTCGACGTCGCTGTCACCCGTTTGGCAAAAGAGTTCGCGCTTTGACGGATTGGCCCGGTGTTGTGGACGGAACATGGCCGGCTGCGCGATATCAAAAGCTAGGCCCCTTCCAACTGCGTGAAGGGCAGGGCGGCGGCTCGCGTGTTTCCGCGACAAGTGCCTTTGAGCCCGCGACCGAGGCCCAGATTGATGCTGCGGAAGAGGCTATGCTGGCTATGGGCCAAAAGCGCATTTTTTGCATCTGGCCGGGAAATGAGACGCTGGACAGGCAACTTGCGGGTCGAGGGTATTCGGTTCTGGACCCCGTGAATATTTACAGATGCTCGGTCTCTCATCTGACTGACGTGCCAATTCCGCGGGTGACGGTTTTCACCATATGGGACCCTTTGGCCGTGATGAACGAAATCTGGGCCAAGGGCGGCATCGGGACGGCGCGGCTTGCCGTTATGGAACGTGCGCAAGGGCCGAAAACCGGGCTTTTGCTGCGCCGCGTCGATCAGCCTGCGGGGACGGCCTTTGTGGCTATGCAAGGCAAAATCGCTATGGTGCACGCGCTTGAGGTTCTATCCAACCACCGCAGACATGGTTTGGGTCAATGGGCCATGCGGGCGGCCGCGTTTTGGGCGCAGGAACAGGGGGCACATACACTCAGCGTGATCTGCACCAAGGCCAATGCAAGGGCGAATGCACTTTACGCAAAGCTTGGGATGGAGCTTGCCGGAGAATATCATTACCGTCAGCTTGTGTAAGGAGAAAAGCCTGACGTGACCGATCACACCTTGCCGACTGCATTGAACCTGCCCATGGTCGATCCGCTGCCGACTGAGACGCAGCGGTACTTTGATATCTGCGTCGAAAAACTGGGCTTTGTTCCCAATGTTCTGCGTGCATATGCCTTTGACATCGACAAGCTGAACGCATTCACCGGCATGTATAACGATCTGATGCTGGCCGAAAGCGGGTTATCCAAGCTCGAGCGTGAGATGATCGCCGTTGTTGTGTCTGCAATTAACAAGTGTTTCTATTGCCTTGTGTCCCACGGAGCAGCCGTCCGACAATTGTCCGGTGATCCGCAATTGGGTGAGATGTTGATGATGAATTACCGGGTAGCACCCTTAAGCCAACGACAACGTGCGATGCTGGATTTTGCTGTGAAAATGACCACATCCAGCGCCGAGATTGATGAGACCGACCGGCAACATTTGCGCGACGCAGGATTCTCGGATCGCGATATCTGGGACATCGCCAATGTGACCGGTTTCTTCAACATGTCGAACAGGGTCGCCAGCGCCACGGCGATGGCCCCGAACGAAGATTACCACGCGCAGGCCCGATGATCTGCCGGGTCGCCCTAATACTTGCCGTCATGGCCGGACCCTTGGTTGCCCAAGAAGTCGCGATGCCTTCCGGCTCGCGCTTAGTCAGTGATCGGGCCAGTCCTTTTGACAGCTATTACATGCCAACCGGCCCATTCTCCGGTGGCACGGTGCCGACGCAACGCGTCGAAGGGCAGGTCGAGCGGCTGACATGGCGCTTGCAGTCCGGGTCAAGCACCACATTGCAACTGCTGTCGCCACTGCGTGACCAGATCGAGGCGCAGGGGTTTGACGTTCTTTTCGAATGCAATGCTGATACCTGTGGCGGGTTTGATTTCCGCTTTAATACCGAGGTTGTGCCCACCCCGGATATGTATGTTTCCATTCAGGATTACCGCTTTTTGTCCGCAACACGCGGACAAGAAGCCCTGAGCCTTTTGGTGAGCCGCAACCCGCCGGACGGCTATGTTCAGATGATCCGCGTTACGCCGGTGGATGCGCCGCCCCCCCCACCTCTTGTCGTCGAAGAGACGATTACGCAGGCTGGGGGTTTGCTGGCTGATCTGGAAGAGAACGGCCATGTCATTCTGGCCGACCTGCATTTTCGCACCGGCGAGATAACTCTGGGTGAAGGCCCGTTTTCCTCGTTGGGTCTGATCGCGGGCTATATGTCAGAAAACCCGGATGTCCGGTTGGCGCTTGTGGGGAACACGGACGACACGGGCGCGCTTGAGGCGAATATTTCGGTCAGCACAGGACGTGCCCAGGCAGTACGTGTCCGGTTGATCGAAAATTATGGGATAGCTGGTGATCGGCTCGAGGCGCGGGGGATCGGATATCTGGCCCCGATGACGTCGAACGCAACCCCCGAAGGCCGCGAGCAAAACCGCCGGGTCGAGGCGGTTTTGCTGTTAAACTAATCGCCTACATAACCCACCACAGGTACACAGGCAGTCCAACCGTGATGTTGAACGGAAAGGAAACGCCCAGAGACAGGGTCAGATAGATTCCGGATTCGGCCTTGGGCAGCGCAATTTTCATTGCGGCAGGTACCGCGATGTATGAGGCCGATGCGGACAGAACCATAAACAGGAACAAGCTTCCTTCAGACAGTCCGATCAAGGCACCCACGACCCAGGCCATCAGCGCTCCGATCAGGGGCATCAGTACACCAAAGGCAAACAACCCCACCGACAGCTTGTCCCGGTTCTTGATCAGGCTTCGACCCGCCGACAGGCCCATATCCAGCAGAAACAGGCACAGAATCCCGGTGAATGGCGTGACAATGAAGGGCGCGATCATCTGCATACCCTCGCCGCCGGTAATGGCGCCGATCAGAAAGGCTCCGGTCAGCAATACGATTGACCCATTGGCCAGCAGATCCCGCCAGAGTTTGTCGTCCTTTACACCGTTTCCGCCCGACCTGTGGGCCAGCCAGAGCGCGGACAGGATGGCAGGCACCTCCATCGCGGCGGCTACGGCCACCATGAAACCGTCATGGCTGAGGCCGACTAGATCCAAAAGACTGGTCGCGGTCACAAACGTTACGATCGAAATCGACCCATAGTGTCCTGCGACCGCCGCCGCGTTCAAAGCATCCAGGCGGGTCATCGCCCTCAGCAAACCGAACGCCACAAACGGAATGGCAAACGAGAGCGCAACACCCCCCAGCAATGTCAAAAACAGGTCCAGATGAACCCCATGCTCGGCCAGGTTGCTACCGCCTTTGAACCCGATCGCCAGCAATAGGTACAGCGACATGAATTTGGCTGCGCCTTCTGGAATGGACAGATCGCTTCGCACAAATGCGGCCAGCAACCCGAGGGCAAAAAAGAGGATCGTCGGCACCAACAAATTGCTGGAGAGGGTTTCGATTACGCTGGGCATATTTAGGCTCCTGTCCCGGTCTTTTGGGGCTGTTGCCTTGCAGAAAAGATTTATCCCAATATTATCTTTCTAAATTTAACATAGTTTAAGGCTATTAAATGCGACCAACCCTGCGCCAGTTGGAATATATTGTGATGGTAAGCCGACTGGGTCGCTTTGGGCTGGCCGCTGAGGTCCTCAATGTCAGCCAGCCCAGCTTGTCGGCCCAAATTGCGACGGTAGAACAAGAGCTTGGGCTGCGGATATTCGACCGAAACCGCGGTGGAGTTCAGGTAACGGCAAAGGGGGAAGAGTTCATTTCCCGCGCCCAGAAGATCCTCGCGGACGTTCAGGATCTGCGCCACGCCGTCACCAGCGATACTCCGGTTGGGGGACGACTACGGCTGGGCGTGTTGCCATCAATTGGTCCGTACCTGTTGCCGCAAGTCATCAAAAGGGTGCACCAGGATCGTCCAGGGCTGCGTATCGTCGTACGCGAGGAAAACACCCGCGATCTTGAGCAGGGCCTGAAAACAGGGCGGTTCGACATGATCATTTCCACCCCCGAAGATCATCCCAACACGGTTCAACAGCGACTGTTCAATGAAACCTTATGGATTGGTGTTGCGGTCGACGATATTCTGGCGCGCGACCTTCACGGTGTCACGGCCGAGGATTTGCGCGACCGGCTGATCCTGACGCTGGACCAAAGTCACCGTTTGTCTCGTATCGTCTATGCTTTGGCAGCCGAATGCGGAGGGGTGGTTTCAGATGAATATGAGGGCACGACACTGGATTCGATCGTGTTGATGGCCGCGTCGGGGGTTGGTGCTGCGGTTCTGCCCGATTTGTATGCCCGGCGTCAGGGGATATATCGTGACGAAGTTCGTTTGCGTCCGTTAGCAATTCCCAATGCCAACCGCGACATTGCCCTGCTGTCGCGCAGCGGCGAGCGTAATTTGCCCGGCCAGAATATTCTGACAGAGTCGCTGCGTACCGTGGCACGTGGTATGGGGCTGAGGGTTCTGAGCGATTGAAAAAAAAGACCCGCACAGATGCGCGGGCCGTCTAGTTTCACCGGGGAGAAATTACCAATCCATCGGTCCCTTGTCTTTGAAGGACTCGACCAGAAAATCAATGAATGCGCGTACTTTGGGCTGGGTAAAGCGGCCGGGCGGATAGACCGCAAAGACACCCTGCACTTCATCCGGTAGTGACGGCATCGCGTCCAAAACCTGTCCGGATTTCAAAGCGTTGGCATATAGATAGCTTGGGAGATGCGCGATCCCAAGACCCGAGATCGCAGCGTTCAGCAAGGACTGCCCGTCATTCACGCTTAGCCAACCTGCAGTGCGGACCTGACGTTTTTCACCCGAAGGTGCGGTCAGTTTCCACACGTTGCCCGATGACTGGCTGGAATAGTGCAGCAACTTGTGTTCGTTCAGGTCGTCGATCTTTTGCGGACGGCCATATTTTTCAACATAGCTGGGTGCGGCGACCATGCGTTTAACGGTTTCCGTCAGCTTGCGGGCGCGCAGGGTGCTGTCTTCAAGCTCACCAATGCGCACGGCCACGTCAAAACCCTCTGAAATCAGCTCCACATAGCGGTTGTTAAGAACCATGTTCACGGTGATGTCCGGGTAGGCCGACAGAAACTCTGACAGGACCGGAGACAGGTGATTCACACCAAAATCGGTCGCAACGCTGATCCGCAACAGCCCGGATGGGGCGGATTGCATCGATGTTACCAAAGCGTCTGCTTCACCCGCGTCATTCAAGACGCGACGGGCGCGATCATAATAGGCCAAGCCGATCTCGGTCGGCGAAACACGCCGTGTGGTGCGGTTCAGCAGGCGGGCGCCCAAGCGGGCCTCCAAGCTCGATACGTGCTTTGACACGGCCGATTTGGATATGCCCATCTTTTTCGCCGCGTCGGTGAAGCCGCCCTGGTCCACCACATTGGCAAAGGCTTCCATTTCGGTCAGTCTGTCCATCCTCGTTCCCCAGGTCTTTTCGTTTGCACCAACCTGGCGGGCAATCTGGGCGGAAACAGGGCAGAGTCGGGATAATATCAGGGATTTAAAAGGGATCGTTTAAGGATGGGAAACGCGGAAACGGTGGTTTCCTAAATCGCCACAAACCCAGTATTCACTGGCTTTTGTGGGCCTTAGCCCGATTATGCCAAAATGAGAATGGCAATTTTGTGGCCATCGAGAAGGTTTTGGGCCCCATTTTCACCACCTCGATCCTGACTTTTTCTATCCCATTGGAATGAGCTGATCGCGAAACCAAAAATAGCCCGACTGGAAGCGTCTATGTTGAGAGACTTTTGGATGCAAATACCACGCATGCACCGATGACAGCGGTGTACCTGCAAAGAAAAAGGGGATGGCACCCACAGGGCTCCATTGAGAGAAATGGGGGCACCACCATCCTTTGATTTTTGATCCCGGCGTTATTCTTAAAAACTTGCGGCCAACCGGGTGCCTTGATTAATTGCCCGTTTCGCGTCCAACTCGGCGGCTACGTCTGCTCCTCCGATCACATGCGGTGTGAGTCCGCGTTCGATCAGGATATCTGCGAGGCTACGGTCCGAGACCTGTCCCGAGCACAGAATGATTGTGTCCACGGCAATCACGGTCGGGTCGGCGCGTTCTTCGCCAAAGGTGACGTGCAGCCCGTCATCATCGATACGTTCGTAATTCACACCACCGACGAAATTCACATTCTTCATCTTCAGCGTTGCGCGGTGGATCCAGCCCGTCGTCTTACCCAGCCCTTTGCCGTGTGCCTGTTTCTTGCGTTGCAACAACGTGACCTGCCGTGCAGGCGCGGCGGGTTGCGGCCCTTCGGGTGCGAGGCCCGAGCGGTGTTCAGCCGGATCTGTCACGCCCCATTCCTTCATCCACGCAGGAAGATCCGTGGTGACACTGTGGCCGTCTTCCAGCAGAAATTCGGAAACGTCAAAGCCAATACCGCCTGCACCAATAACGGCGACAGATTTACCGACATCCGCCTTGCCCCGCAGGACGTCAATATATGTGAGGACGTTATCGCGATCCTGTCCCGGTATCTGCGGATCGCGCGGTGTGACGCCTGTTGCGATGACAATCTCATCGTAGCCAGACAGATCGTCGGCGGTGACCTCGCGGCTTAGTTCAACCTTTACGTTCAGCTCGTCCAGCATCGTGCGGTACCAGTCGACCAGCCCCCAGAACTCTTCTTTGCCGGGCACCTGTTTGGCCATGTTCAGTTGACCACCAATTTCGGTGGCTCGGTCGAACAGGGTGACATTATGACCGCGCTGGGCTGCGGTCATCGCAGTGGACAGGCCTGCCGGGCCAGCGCCGACAATGGCGACTGTCTTGGGCGTCTGGGCATCTTCAATGACCAGTTCGGTTTCGTGGCAGGCACGCGGGTTCACAAGGCACGAGGTGAGCTTGCCGCCAAACGTGTGGTCAAGACAGGCCTGATTGCATGCTATGCACGGCGCGATTTGTGCGGCGTCACCGGCGATCGCCTTATTGACGAAATCCGCGTCCGCCAACATTGGGCGTGCCAATGAGACCATGTCTGCACAACCCGTTGAAAGTACCTCTTCGGCGACTTCGGGCGTGTTGATGCGGTTTGATGTAATGACGGGGATCGAAACTTTGCCCATCAGCTTTTTGGTGACCCAGGCAAAAGCAGCGCGGGGTACGCTGGTGGCGATTGTGGGAATCCGGGCCTCATGCCAGCCAATACCTGTGTTGATGATTGTAGCACCGGCCTTTTCAATCTGCTGCGCCAGCTCAACCACCTCATCATGGGTCGAGCCGTTGGGTACCAGATCGATCATCGACAAGCGGTAAATGATGATGAAATCTGTTCCGACGGCTTCGCGCGTCCGTCGCACAACCTCGATCGGCAGGCGCATTCGGTTTTCATATGACCCGCCCCAACGGTCTTCGCGCTTGTTGGTATGGGTCACCAGGAACTGGTTCAGGAAATACCCTTCGGATCCCATGATCTCGACCCCGTCGTAACCGGCTTTCTGGGCCAGAACAGCGGCGTTGACGATGTCGCTGATTTGCTTTTCGATCCCGTCTTCATCCAGTTCATTCGGCGGAAAGGGTGAGATCGGAGATTTGACCGGGCTGGGCGCCACGCATTTCGGGCCATAAGAATAGCGGCCCGCGTGCAAGATCTGCATCGCGATCTTACCGCCAGCCTGATGGACCCGGTCTGTCACGATCGAATGGTTCGCAACGTCCTTGTCTGTGGTCATCATTGCGGCTCCGGGCAGGACGGAACCTTCAAGGTTCGGGCCGATCCCACCGGTTACCATCAGGGCAACACCACCACGCGCCCGGTCAGCGTAGAACTCGGCCACCCGGTTCCAGTCGCCGGTTTCCTCGAGGCCGGTGTGCATCGAACCCATCAGCACGCGGTTTTTCAGCGTGGTAAAGCCCAGGTCCAGCGGGGCCAGCATGTTTGGGTACGCAGTCATGGTGAACTCTCCCTCAGGAATATTGCCCGTTAGATTGACGTTCGCGTCATCTTTGTCACGTGAAACCTAACGTCACCCCCTATGCGGGCGTTGCGGCTGTTGATACAGAGTTTTCGTAGCACATTTATGAGGCCGCGCATGACCCCCGACGAAATTGCCAAACTGCCCTACCGGCCCTGTGTTGGGCTCATGCTGATGAATGCCCAGGGCAAGATCTTTGTCGGGCAGCGGAACGACCGTCACAAAGACGCCTGGCAAATGCCGCAGGGCGGTGTGGACAAGGGCGAAGACCCACGTGATGCGGCCCTGCGCGAGCTATGGGAAGAGACGGGTGTCACGGCCGATCTGGTCGAGATCATCGCCGAAACCGAGGGCTGGTTGCCCTATGACCTGCCGCACGACATCGTGCCCAAGATCTGGAAAGGCCGGTATCGCGGGCAGGAACAAAAGTGGTTTCTGATGCGATTTACGGGCCGCGACGAGCAGATCAATATCGAAACGCATCACCCCGAGTTCACGCAGTGGAAATGGCAGGAGCCTGCGAATCTGGTCAATGAAATCGTGCCGTTCAAACGCGCGGTTTACGTCAGCGTGCTCAGCGCGTTTGCTGCGCATCTGGAATGAAAGTTCGGCAACGCCCCATGTGTGATTTAGTTCCATATCCGAATGAATTCAGTCTTAGCGAGGTGAGCAGGGTCGCGTTGTGAGAACTGCCGTTGTCTCATGCATGAAGAACGAAGGGCCGTTCGTTCTGGAATGGGTGGCCTATCACAAGGCCATCGGTTTTGACGATGTCTACGTCGTGACCAATGATTGCACGGACGGGACGGACCAGATCCTTGAGCGGTTGCAATCATTGGGTGTTGTTCGTCATTTCGATCAGTCCGTGCCCGAAGGCGAAAGCCCGCAGGTGAACGGATTGAAAGCGGTTATGGGCCTGCCCCAAATGGCGGACACCGATTGGTTGTTGCATGTTGATGCGGATGAATTCCTGAGGGTTTCCGCAGGCGACGGTCGGGTCGGCGATTTGCTGGATGTGTGCGGGCATGCAGATAACATTGCGCTGATGTGGCGGCCCTTTGGCAATTCCGGCCAAAGGTTTTGGCGCGGTGGCAGTGTATTGCGCAGTTTCCTGCGCTGCCAGGCGCGGCCCCGGCGGCCTAACTCTGGTCACAAATCCATGTTCCGGCCATCGAAGTTCACCTTCGCAATAGACCACATGCCGAAAATCCCGCGTGACCCAAAAATCCTTTGCGTGAATTCCAAAGGGGAAGAGATCAGCAATGCTGCGGTCAAGTCACCCGGACGTGCACGATATATTCTGTCAAACGACAAGCTGACCTGGGATGTGGCTTGTATTCACCATTATGCGATCCGTTCGCTGGATGTATTTCTGATGAAAAATGACCGCGGCGACGGCATGGGGCACAGCCATCAGAAATATTACATCAACTCGACCTTTTTCCGACGCCATAACGGGAATGACAGCCGGGACACTGGCATTCTTGACCATATCGACGCGGTTGAGGGCTTGTTGTCGGATTGGTTGCAGGACCCCGTCCTTCGCGAACTCGAGCAAAACGCGTTACGTCTGTTTCAGGACAGAAGAGACAGGTTTCTGACCTCCGAACGCATTGCCAAGCTGACGATGTAACACCGAAACCTGATGTTTTTGCTGGCGGGCGTTCACTGCGCTGCACGTTGCCGTGAGGGGGCGTAGTTCGGGCTGGGGCACATCTCTAGCTTGGTCCGCATGAGAGACACCGCGCATACCGAACTCGCCATCGCTCCTGCAGGGCGCAAATTCACCGGCTCAGATCGCCGCGCACCTTTGCGTACGGGTTTGAAAAGCTGTGGCGAATACGGCGCCGGACAGACTGCGGGTCGCTTTTATCCCATTGCCTGCGTAGCGCTTGAGGTGACGCAGCGCTGCAATCTTGATTGTACACTGTGCTATCTGTCTGACCGGGCCGAGATGACATATGACCCCCCGCTCTCGGTCCTGTTTGCGCGGTTGGCTACGATCCACAGCCACTATGGATCTGGCGTTTCCGTACAGTTGACAGGTGGGGATCCGACGTTGCGCAAAGTCGAAGATCTTGAGGCGCTGTGCCGTGAGATCCGACGATTGGGCATGCGGTCCTGCTTGATGACGAATGGGATTCGCGCCAGCCGGGCCTTTTTGACACGTCTTGCCGCTGCCGGGCTGGACGACGTGGCCTTTCATGTGGACATGACACAGGAGCGTAAAGGATTTGAGAGCGAGGTCGAACTGAACACGGTTCGTCGGGCGTATATTCGCCGCGCGCGCGGGCTGGGCCTTCGGATTTTGTTCAATACCACGGTGTTTGAAGGCAACTTTGCCGAGCTTCCGGCACTGGCCCGCTACCTGAGAGACCGGCCCGAGGTTGCCTTTGTGTCGTTCCAGATGCAGGCCGATACCGGGCGCGGCGTGTTGCGTGAACGTCCCGACATGATCACACAGGACAGCGTCGCCAAAGCTGTTGAGGAAGGCTACGAAACCCCCTTGCATTTCGGCACGGCCGCCGTGGGTCATTCCAAGTGCAACCGATACGCAAGCGTCGTGACGGCTGGTGGTCGGGCAAGATCAGTGCTGTCAAACCCAAAACTGGTTAATCGCGTCATAGCAGCGCTTGAAAAGGCTGACCGCGCGACAGACGGGCATCTGGTGATACGAGACGGCGTGCGGCGCATGGCTTTCCGAAACCCACGGCTGGCTTTGAGGGCCGGTTTGCATCTGGTGGGATGTGTTTTGCGGCTGGGGACCGGGCTGTTGCGGGGGCCGGTTCGTCGGCAGGCTGTTTTCATTCACAACTTCATGGCAGCGGATGCGTTGGAAGAAGACCGATGTGCGTCATGCGTGTTTATGGTGGCGACGGCGAACGGGCCCTTGTCCATGTGTGTGCACAACGCCCAACGCGACATGCACCTTGCCAGCCCCGATCGCATTGACGGTCCAACCGGCCCCAGCTGGTGGAACGCTGCGGTTCCGCGCCTGTCGGGTGGCCCCGACCTACCTGATCTAAGTGATCCTGCGCTGGCCCCTATGAAACGATTGAAAGGGCAGATGCGCGCCCTGCGTCAAACTCGAAAGGACGCGTCATGAGAGCCTTCCTGCTGATCCTGCTATTTCCGCTGCTCGCAGCCTGTGCAAGCGTCGAACGTCTGGCTTTGCCGGCTGCAGCACCCTTGCCAGACAGCGCGTTGACCCAAACCGCGCCCCCGCCGGGTGAACGCGTCGATCACCGCGAGTGGAGCGCGTTCCTGAACAGCTACGTGGCACCGGACGCGCAAGGTGTGAATCGCGTCGCTTACGCGCAGGTTACGCAAGCCGACCAAGCGCGGCTGGATAACTACCTGAACCGGTTGCAGTCAGTGGACCCAACCACGCTGACCCGCGATCAGCAGCTTGCGTATTGGATCAACCTTTATAATGCCGTTACGGTTGATCTGATCCTTGAAAACTATCCGGTTGCGTCGATCCGGGATATTACAGATGGCGGGTTCTCTTTTGGCCCATGGGACCGGCCACTGGTCACGGTGGAGGGTCAGACCCTCACCCTGAACGAGATCGAACACCGCATCATTCGCCCAACCTTTGACGAACCTCGCATTCATTATGCGTTGAACTGTGCAGCCGTGGGCTGCCCCAACCTGATGGATCGCGCATGGCAGGCTGAAACGCTGGAGCGCGACCTAGCCGCAGCAGAACGCGCCTATATCAATGATCCGCGCGGTGTGCGCTTCAATGATCGTGGCGGCCTGATCCTGTCCAAGATCTATGTCTGGTTCCGCGAGGATTTCGGATCGAATGAGAAAGCCGTTTCGGAATACATCAAGACGGCTGCCGACCCGGCCTTAAAAGAGCAGCTGGAGAACACGCCGCGGGTCAGCGCCTATAAATACGATTGGGCGCTGAACGACGCGGCAACCGGGTCCTGAGCGTGTTACAAAAGCCCTTCGGCCTGTAAAAGCTCCTTCATGTTCGCTTCGGGGCGTGGGCCGATGTGGCTGATGACCTCGCGCGCGCAGACATTGCCGATCTTGGCACAGGTCTCGTAATCGCGACCTGTGGCCATTCCGAACAGGAAACCGGCGGCGAACTGGTCGCCTGCTCCGGTTGCATCTACCGGCACAACCTTTTCTACCGGCACATCTGTGCGCTGACCGTCGAACAAAACCGTCACGCCGTCGCCTGAACGGGTGCAAACGACCAGCGGACAGATCGCTGCGGTTTTCGCCAGTGCTTCTTCCAGATCGTCGGTTTCAAACAGCGATTTGATCTCGGCCTCGTTGCCGATGACGAAATCCAGCTCATTCTCAATCAGCAGCAGGAAATCGACCCGGTGACGTTCCACGCAGAACGGATCGGAAATGGCGATCCCCGCTTTACCTCCGCCAGCGTGGCAGGTGCGCGCAGCCTCAAGAAACGCGGCTTTGCCCTTTTCCTTGTCGAACAGATACCCCTCAAGGAACATGATTTGGCTGTTGCCCGACACGTCCTTGGATACGTCCTGAGACGACAGTTCCGAGGAAATGCCCAGATAGGTGTTCATCGACCGCTCGCCATCGGGCGACACGAAAATCATCGAGCGTGAGGTCGGCAACTCGCCCCCCGGAACCGGCGGGTTCACGAAATCAACCCCATCCTCGTTCATCGCATCCGCATAGAACCGCCCCAACGCGTCGTCATGAACCCGACCGATAAAAGCCGCATCCAGACCCAGCGCACCTGCACCCGCGATGGTATTTGCGACCGACCCACCCGGCGTCTGCACCCGGCCTTCCATCGAGGCATAAAGAACCTCACCGCGTTCCTGCTCGATCAGTTGCATAATGCCCTTCTCGATGCCCATCAGTTCCAGAAAACTGTCATCGGCCTGAGAGATCACGTCCACAACGGCGTTTCCGATACCGGTGAGCTGATAGGTTTTCATAAGTTCTTGTCCTCGAATTGGCAGAGATCGCGGATGATACAGGTTCCGCATAAGGGTTTGCGCGCTTTGCAGTGATAGCGACCATGCAGGATCAGCCAGTGATGCGCGTGAAGCTGGAAATCGGCGGGAATATTGTCTTCGATGGCGCGCTCGACGGCGTCCACATCCTTGCCGGGACAGATGCCAGTGCGGTTGCCGACGCGAAAGATATGCGTATCCACAGCCTGCGCCGGTTGCCGCCACCACATGTTCAGAACCACATTGGCCGTCTTGCGCCCGACACCGGGCAGCGATTGCAAGGCGGCGCGAGAATTGGGCACTTCGCCGCCATAGTCTTCGACCAGAATACGGCTGAGTTTGATGACGTTCTTGGCCTTTTGGCGGAACAGACCAATGGTCTTGATATGCTCGGTCAGCCCCTCTTCGCCCAGATCCAGCATCTTTTGCGGGGTGTCCGCGATCTTGAACAGCTCGCGCGTGGCTTTGTTGACGCCTGCATCGGTTGCCTGCGCCGAAAGCGCGACTGCAACGACCAGAGTGTAGACGTTCACATGCTCCAGCTCACCCTTGGGTTCGGGGTCGGCCTCTTGAAAGCGCGTAAAGATCTCGCGGATCGTGTGATAATCGAGTTGCTTTGCCATCCGGGTCTTAATGCCGCCCACAGGGCTTTGACACAAGCCCAAAGCCAATGCGCAAGTTCCGGGTCGCGATGGCGTGACCTGCGCGCTATGGTTTGGCCAATTGGAATGAGGTGAGTCCCATGAACGTCCAGACCCCCGAAAGCGGATACCACTACAACGTCATGCGCCGCGCGATCGAGTTGATTGATCAGGGGGGTGAGGCCCTCAGCCTTGAGGAATTGGCTAGGCAGATGGACATGAGCCCAGCGCATTTCCAGCGATTGTTCTCGCGTTGGACAGGCGTGTCCCCCAAACGGTATCAGCAGTATCTGACATTGGGTCATGCCAAGGCGCTGCTGCGTGAACGGTTCACCACTTTGGACACGGCGCACAATGTCGGTCTGTCAGGAAGCGGCCGTTTGCACGATCTTTTTCTCAAGTGGGAATCCATGAGCCCCGGCGAATACGCCCGCAAAGGTGAAGGGCTTACGATTTATTGGGGTTGGTTCGATTGTCCCTTTGGCCCGACGCTGGTGATGGGAACCGACAAAGGCATCTGCGGCATGGCCTTTGGTTCAGAGACCGGAGAAGAAGCCGCGATGGAGGATATGACCTCTCGCTGGCCCAAGGCGACCTATGTCCAGGATGCCGAAAAACTGCGTCCCTGGGTCGATGCGTCCTTCGGAGCAGAGCGATCTGAAACGCCACTGCATCTGATCGGTTCCCCCCTTCAGATCAAAGTGTGGGAGGCACTGATGCATATCCCCTCAGGCCAGGTCACCACCTATTCAGAGATCGCGCAGCGGGTCGGTTCACCGCAAGCCGTTCGCGCAGTGGGCACCGCCGTTGGGCGCAATCCGGTCAGTTGGCTGATTCCGTGCCATAGGGCGCTGCGAAAATCGGGTGGGTTGGGCGGCTATCACTGGGGGTTGCCGGTCAAACGCGCCATGCTGGCCTATGAAGCCGCACAGGCGGATGCCTGAAAAATAGAGTGAGGCACCCTTGGGTGCCTCTCAACTGGACAATAGTTTGCACCGCTTACTCGGCGGCCCAACCGCCGACAGCTTTGACCTCAAGGAAATCCTCAAGCCCCCAGACGCCGCCCTCGCGCCCATTGCCGGATTGCTTCATCCCCCCAAAAGGCGATCCTGCGCTGCGCGACTGACCATTCATTTCGACCATACCGGACCGCAAAGCCCGAGCCATGCGATTGGCGCGGGCTCCATCCTGTGTTTGGACGTAATTCGTCAGGCCGTAAGGCGTGTCATTGGCAATCTCGATGGCCTCTTCCTCGGTATCGAAGGGGATCATGGTCAGAACAGGCCCAAAGATTTCCTCGCGCGCGATGGTCATCTGGTTGTTGGCATCAGCAAAGACGGTCGGGCGCACATAATAGCCTTTGTTCAGGCCTTCGGGCCGTCCGGTGCCACCTGCAACCAGGCGCGCACCTTCGTCGATCCCCTTTTGGATCAGGTCCTGAATCTTGTTCCACTGCACCTCGTTCACGACCGGGCCAATATGACGGCCTTCTTCGGACGCCGGACCGACGCCTACCTTGGTTGCGACCTCGGCCGCCGTTTCTACGGCTTGGTCGTAAATCGGGCGCTGAACAAGCATCCGGCTGGGGGCATTACAGCTTTGACCTGTGTTGTTCATCATGTGCAGCACGCCGCGCTTGACGGCTTTTTCATCTGCGTCCGCAAAAACCACGTTCGCGCCTTTACCCCCCAGTTCAAGATGCACTTTCTTGAGCGTGTCAGCGGCATTCTTGGAAATTGCCGTTCCCGCGCGGGTCGAGCCGGTAAAGCTGATCATGTCCACGTCTGGATGCGCTGAAAGGTGTGAGCCGACGCCGACGCCATCCCCGTTCACCAGATTGAAAACGCCCGGCGGGAATCCTGCTTCATCCATCATTTCAGCAAAGATCATCGCGTTCAGCGGGCTTTGCTCGGACGGTTTCAGGACCATTGTGCAGCCAGCGATTGCGGCGGCCCCTACTTTGAGTGTGATCTGATTCATCGGCCAATTCCACGGCGTGATCAACGCGGCGACACCGACGGCCTCGTAAATGATTCTGTCATTCGGAGCATGCTCACCCAGCGGGCGGTCGAACTCAAAGGCCTTCGCCGCGCGCACAAAATTCTTCAAATGCCAGATACCTGCACCCACTTGCTGGGTTCGCGACATATCAATCGGAGCACCCATTTCGTGCGTCATGGCTTGAGCAAGGTCTTCGGTGCGGGTCTGGTAAACTTCGACCAGTTTTTCAACCAACGCTATGCGTTGGCTGACCGGGGTGGCCATCCACCCCGGCAAAGCGGTTTTCGCGGCCGCAACAGCCGCGTCAGTATCGGAGGCCCCACCCAATGAGATTACGGCGCAAGGCTCTTCGGTTGATGGGTCGATGACCTGAAAATCGTTTGGCTGTGCCGGGGAAACCCACTGGCCATTGATATAGAAATCGCGCTTTTCGATCATGAGGGTTCCTCCGCACCACAAGATAACCGACCGAACGGTCGGCTTATAATCCACTTTGGCATCGCAGGGATGGCGACGAAAGCGAAAAACGTAAGTCAAATATGGCGATACGTGAATTTACCTTACGTAAGCACTCAAAGGTTTAACCTGCGGCCAAAGTGGTTAAGTTTGCTGCAACCGACTCGGTTCCCATACCAACAGAGGAGACGCATCATGGGTTTGCGCATCAACGACACTGTCCCGAATTTTACGGCGGAAACGGATCAGGGGACCATTCAGTTCCACGATTGGATCGGCGACAGCTGGGCGATCCTGTTTTCCCACCCCAAGGACTTTACCCCGGTTTGCACCACTGAGTTCTCGGCGGTCGCGCAATTGAATGACCAATGGGCTGCACGTGGCACCAAGGTGATCGGTGTGTCCGTCGATGGTGTTGAAGACCACAAGAAGTGGAAGAAAGACATCGAGGCTTACGGCAACGCCAATCCGGGCTTTCCGATTATCGCGGATGATGGTCTGGCGGTTTCAAAAGCATTCGACATGCTGCCCGCCGAAGCTTACCTGCCCGATGGGCGTACCCCTGCGGACAGCGCGACCGTCCGCTCGGTATTCATCATCGGGCCCGATAAGCAGTTGAAGCTGTCGATGACCTATCCCATGACCGTTGGCCGTAATTTTGCGGAAATTCTACGCGCTCTGGACGGTCTTCAGATGAGTTCGAAGGGTGTTGCCACCCCGGCCAACTGGGTGCCGGGTGAAGACGTAATCATTCCACCTGCGGTATCGAATGAAGATGCCAAAGAGAAATTTGGTGAGTTTGAAACCATCTTCCCTTACCTGCGCAAGACCAAAGCACCCAGCTAAGAATGTGGGCGGGGCAATTGCTCCGCCCTTTTCCTTTTTAGGGCCGGCTGCTCTGGCTCAGGCCGGACGGCTTATGCGGCAGGTCTTTGAGGGTGTTGAAGCAGTTTCGCCCGATAGGCGGCCCGCTTGAACTCTCGCGTGACTTTGTCGGACGCTGGTGGGCGAACCTGAATGGTTGAACCACCGATTTGGCCCGCGATTTCCTGAATTCGCGTACCTTGCAAGGACAGGATTTGCTGTCCGGTCAGCCAATGCATTTGCAGAAACGTATCTACGGGACGGTCGATCTTGTCCGTAACGGCCAGCAACCTTTTGGCTGCATTTCGACCGACCACCTGACAAACGCACTGCAGTCCAATCACTTTGGGCAGGATCAGACGCATCCCATCTTGCCGGGCAAGAACCTTGGCCGCGACTTCGCGCTGTTTGACGGGTATGCGGATGTAGTGGTCAGGCGTGGCGATCGGCTCCAGTATCTTTAGTGCCGTAGCCATGCGCGCTGGATCAATCCGCAAATCGTCTTCGGTGATAATCGCCAGATCTATTTGCTCGTCTACCAGCTTGCGCCAAATCCGGCGATGGCTTTCGAACACGCCAATTTCTGCCGGGCGCAGCTTGAACGGGTATGCCGGGCGATGCAGATTGCCGGGAAACAACTGCACGCATGCAATCTGATGCGGGTCCCGGCCATCGACAGCCTCGAACAACTCAGCGTTTGGCAGATCATTGCACAGCTGTTCCGCGTTCGGTCGACGCGCAGCACTTGAAGACATATGAATAACGAAAGATCGCATGCCCCTGTGCATAGAGCACGAGGGCATGCGGGGGAAGTGAAACCGGAAAGAAACACTTCCCATTGCGGTCAGAAGCTTTGACGGAACCCGAAATTGACGCTGAATGCGTCGATATCGTCTTCAACAGTACCGGTTAGAGACCCATCAGGTGCAAAACGGTCAGAAGATACGTCGAAAGCACGAGAGTAGCGGGTATCCAGCGTCAGAGCGGTATTCTCACTGACGTCATATGAAACACCCGCAATGATTTGCGCCGCGAAGTTCGTGTCGCTGTCATCAAGCTCGAGCCCCGGACCATAGGCAAAGTCCAAATCGGTATAGGTCGCACCAATGCCCAGACCGACGTAAGGCGTGAACAATCCAGCCTGTTTGAAATCGACCAACACGTTGGCAAACAAAGAGGTCTGCGTCACGTCACCCGAAACGTTCCCTTCAGCGGCGGGGCCGTTGCCGGTAAAGTTTACCCCATCAACGTCGTTGTCGCGATAGGACAGCTCCAGCTCTATCCGGGTGCCGATGGTATCGTTGCTCCATTGTGGGATTTCCTTGCCC
Organism: Ruegeria sp. G5; assembly: GCF_056533365.1. Lineage (NCBI taxonomy): Bacteria > Pseudomonadati > Pseudomonadota > Alphaproteobacteria > Rhodobacterales > Roseobacteraceae > Ruegeria > Ruegeria sp. G5. The sequence goes on from NZ_JBQFOK010000001.1 coordinate 362,397, forward strand.
ACAGCGACACCAAGGCCAAATCCACCATCAAAATCCGTGTCTACGTTTTCCGAAGATCCGTTGATAGTGCCGCTGAAGTCGCTGTCTTGCAGCTGGCTGTAGCCCGCGAAACCTTGAATATAAAGTCCGTCTGTCAGGCTTTGGGCGGACAGCGCTGATGCGCTGATCGTCAGGGCCGCCGTAGTAATGAGAAGACGCGTAACCATATCCATGTCCTTTGTTCCAAATGGTTCGTGTCGCTCATGTGGGCAACGCAGTTCCAAAAGGAAGCCAAGGGACCTTCACTTCGTTTCACAGGTATTTTGAGGGGTGTGAGCCGTTGATCTGCGGTTGAACTTAAACGCGCCTTACGTGACCGAAACCGGGCTAGCGGGATCTTTGAAAGAGGCGTCAGTTGAGTTGGGCTGAACGGGGCGAAGACGGTCGTAAACAATGTGGAATACATAGGTGTAGACCGAATAAGTCACGGTCAGGCCGAGGTTGAAGGCCAACGCCGCCTTTAGCGAATGTCCCCCTACATACATCAGCAACGGGCATGTGATGAGGACTGCGGTCACCTCGTGCATCACGGCATGAATAATTCGCAGTTGGTGGGGGCGAGCACAGGCAAGTCGACAGGTTCGGTGCCGCTCAATCAGGTCGAACAGCGTGTTGAATATCGGTGACCAGATCAGGATGACGATGGACAGCATGGTTATCAATGCGAACCCGTGGGCCATAGATGCGCCTGCGATATAGGCATAGACAGGTGAGACAAACGCGATGCCGATTAACTCGAAACTGCCCGTCTGAATGACTCGTTCCTTGAATGTCCTGAGTGTCATTTGCCGCCCCTTCAAATACACGCTTTTGAAATCTGTTCGCGCTGGTTTCGGGCCAAAAATGTCAGCCCAAGCGTAGATTGTTTCCGTTACGTAACCTGTCATGGCGCGGCGCCTTTGACTGTGAACTTGCACACAGACTCACGGTGACCGGCGGAAACACACCAATGGCTTCGTGTGTCGGGTCAAATATGTTAGGGTGACCCGGGGCGGGACATTCTTCATTTGGACAATTGCGGATATCGGGCATTCAAACTGTGCATCACAGGAGAAGACGATGGCGTTTAAAGATTGGTATTTGGAAGGCGATGCCTTCGGAAATTGCAATTGCGGGTACGCATGCCCCTGCCAGTTCGAGGAACTGCCGACAAACGGGCATTGCCGCGGGTTCGAAGTTCTGGAGGTATCGCGCGGGCATTTCGATGACGTCGATCTGACCGGTTGCAAGGCAGCTCTGATCTACGCTTGGCCGGGTCCGATTTTTGAGGGCGGCGGAGAGATGCAGGTCATCATTGACCACGGTGCCTCAGATGCACAGCGTGAGGCCTTGGAAAAGGTTTTCCACGGCGAAGAGACCGAAGAGATGGCGACCCATTGGTTCGTCTTCCGCGCGATGTGCAAGACCGTGCACGAAACCCTCTATCTACCGATCAATTTCGAAATGGATATGGAAGGCCGCACAGCCAAAGTTGCAATCGGTGACGTCCTAAATTCGACCGGTCGCCCGATTCAGGCGCCTCACGGCGGAGGTGAGCATCGTGTTCGGATCGACATCCCCGGCGGCATCGAATTCACTCTGGCCGAGATCGGCAGCGCCTCGACCAAGGCGGATGCCGCGATCAAGCTGGATCTCAATGACAGCTACGGGCAATGGCATGTGATGAAACATGGGCCGTCCGGTGTTGCGCATTCATAATCTGCCATGCGCCTCCGGGCAGAAGGCCAGAGGATTGAGACTGTGCTCGCGGCGCAGTACCGCTTGCGTGCATTTGAGCTCTGACAGAAATTGGCGCGAGATACAGCGCCGGGCCGGCATTCTGTTGCCCATTCAGACGTGGACAAAAGTATCTGGGCTTTTAGAGTGAAATTCAGGAATATTGAGCAGATTTCTGAATGACCGATACCTCTGAGACCGCGAATGAGGACATTTATGATCCCGCATTCGTTGCCGATCTGTTTGACCGGTGCTCGGCAAACTACCGACGCTGGAGCGCGGTCAGTTCCTTTGGCTTCACCTCGATATGGCGTCGCCAGTGTGTTGCCCGTCTGCAAGCCCCGGTCGGGGACGCAGCAGTGGTCGTTGATCTGATGGCGGGCACGGGTGAGGTCTGGCCGCACGTGCTGCGGCGCTTTCCCGATATCGGCGCGATCACGGCGCTGGACATATCACACCGAATGCATACCGTGGCGGTGGAACGGCTGCACCGGCAATATGCCGAGAAGATCTCGCATCTGGAGGCCAACGCACTTGAGACGGACCTGCCCGAGCATTTTGCGGACATGGTTGTCTCGACCTTCGGGCTCAAAACCTTCAATCCCGAACAGCAGTCGATACTGGCGGGTCAGGTGGCGCGCATTCTGAAACCGGGCGGGTGCTTTGCCCTCATCGAAGCTTCTGATCCCACCGGCTGGGTCCTGCGGCCGGTCTATCGGATGTATCTGGACAAGGTGCTGCCACAGATCGAGCGGTTTTTTCTGAACGGCGCGCAGGATTTCAGCATGATTGGCACCTATACGCGCAATTTCGGCAGCAGCGCGCATATGGCGCAGGCGTTGCGCGAGGCCGGTCTTGAGGTATCGCTGAAACGGCACTTCTTCGGATGCGCAACCAGTGTTGCCGGGCGCAAACCTGACTAAAAAGGCCCCGGCGTTTGCACCGAGGCCTTGATCATTTGAAAAGGAGTGCAGATTACTCTGCGTCTTCTTTCTTTTCTTTCTTCTCGGGCACGATCTCTTCGCCGGTTTCCTGATCGACCACTTTCATCGACAGGCGCACCTTGCCGCGGTCGTCAAAGCCCAGCAGCTTGACCTTTACTTCCTGACCTTCTTTCAGAACATCCGACGGATGGTTCAGGCGGCGGTTTTCGATCTGGGATACGTGGACCAGACCGTCGCGCTTGCCAAAGAAGTTCACGAAGGCACCGAAGTCGACGATCTTGACCACTTTACCGGTGTAGATCTGACCCTCTTCCGGCTCGGCCACGATCGAGTAGATCATGTCGTATGCCTTTTGGATCGACTCTCCGTCCGGCGAGGCGATCTTGATGACGCCATCGTCGTTGATGTCGACCTTGGCGCCCGAAACCTCAACGATTTCGCGGATGACCTTACCGCCCGAGCCGATCACTTCGCGGATCTTGTCAGTCGGGATGTTCATGGTCTCGATGCGTGGGGCGTGGACCGAGAATTCGTTGGTCTCGGACAGGGCTTTGCCCATCTCGCCCAGAATGTGCATCCGGCCCTCTTTGGCCTGTGCCAGAGCGGTTTCCATGATCTGCGGCGTGATGCCTGCGACCTTGATGTCCATCTGCAGCGAGGTGATGCCGTTTTCGGTACCTGCCACTTTGAAGTCCATGTCGCCCAGGTGGTCTTCGTCACCCAGAATATCGGTCAGAACAGCGTAGTCGCCGTCATCTTCCAGGATCAGACCCATGGCCACACCGGCAACCGGCGCTTTCAGCGGGACACCCGCATCCATCATCGACAGCGAACCGCCGCAGACAGAAGCCATTGAAGAGGAACCGTTGGATTCCGTGATCTCCGACACCACGCGAACGGTGTAGGGGAAGTCAGTCGGCGCAGGCAGAACCGCCTGCAGCGCGCGCCATGCCAGCTTGCCGTGGCCGATCTCGCGACGGCCGGGCGAACCCACGCGGCCAACTTCACCAACCGAATACGGAGGGAAGTTGTAATGCAGCAGGAAGTTCGATTTGAAGTTGCCGTGCAGCGCGTCGATGAACTGCTCATCGTCGCCGGTGCCCAGCGTGGTCACGGCCAGCGCCTGAGTCTCGCCACGGGTGAACAGGGCGGAACCGTGCGTACGCGGCAGCAGCGAGGTTTCGGCCTCAATCGCGCGGACATCGGTGGTCGAACGACCGTCGATACGCTTGCCGCCTTTGACGACGTCACCGCGCAGGATGCCGGCTTCCAGCTTTTTCATCGCCGAGCCGAGGTTGCTGTCTTCCAGCTGTTCCTCGGTCAGCGCTTCCTTGATGGCTTCGCGGGCCGCGGCAACAGCGGCAGTGCGCTCTTGCTTGTCGGTGATGGCGAAGGCGGCGCGCATTTGTTCTTCACCGGCAGCGGCGACAGCAGCATACAGCTCCGAGTAATCGGGGGCGACGAATTCAAACGGCTCTTTCGCGGTTTCTTCGGCCAAGCTGATGATCAGGTCGATCACCGGCTGGATCTGCTCATGCGCGAAGGTCACGGCGCCCAGCATTTCCGCCTCGGACAGTTCGTAGGCTTCGGATTCCACCATCATCACGGCGTCTTTGGTACCTGCAACAACCAGATCCAGACGCTGTTCAGGGTTCAGGCGCAGGTCCTGCATGTCGTCCACGGTCGGGTTCAGGACGTATTCGCCATCCACGAAACCAACGCGGGCACCGGCGATCGGACCCATGAACGGCGCGCCGGAAATGGTCAGAGCAGCGGAGGCGGCGATCATTGCAACGATGTCGGGATCGTTGACCAGATCGTGGCTCAGCACGGTGCACATGACCAGAACTTCGTTCTTGAAGCCGTCAACGAACAGCGGGCGGATCGGACGGTCGATCAGACGCGCGGTCAGCGTCTCTTTCTCGGTCGGGCGCGCCTCGCGCTTGAAGAAGCCGCCCGGAACCTTGCCGGCAGCATAGTATTTCTCTTGGTAGTGTACGGTCAGCGGGAAAAAGTCCTGACCGGGCTTTTGGCTCTTGGCAAAGGTCACGTTGGCCATGACGCTGGTTTCACCCAGCGTGGCAATCACGGTGCCGTCCGCCTGACGGGCAACCTTGCCGGTTTCCAGTGCCAGCGTCTCTTCGCCCCACTGAATCGATTTCTTTGTTACATCAAACATATGCGTATCCTAGAACGGAGCACTCCCGCCCCTGCGGGTCTCCGGTTTGCATGGCGGCCCCATTGCCGCCGACCCCATTTATCTTCCATTCGAGTGCCGGGGTCAGGGCACAACGTCTCAGATACCCGCGCGCATACATGAGAATGTGCAAGAAGGGAAGTGCGAACAGAACTGCGTGCGAGCATGGCAAGTTTGAACTATTGAAGTGTCTGCTGCGATTTTCCTGAACTGACACGTAACGATATTGGCGAAAAGCTTCTTGTAAATCATTATGTGATAACATAACAAATATTAGGCAGACCAATTTACACCCATTCGACGTCGCATCGTTTGCCGAGCTGCACATCTACATCACGGAGCCTTTAAATGACTGACACCCACCTTCCAGTAACTGTTCTGTCCGGCTTTCTTGGTGCAGGTAAGACAACGCTTCTGAGCAAGGTATTGAACAACCGCGACGGGCGTCGGGTTGCCGTTATCGTAAACGACATGTCTGAGGTGAATATTGACGCTGATCTGGTACGGGCGGACACCGAGTTGTCGCGAACAGATGAGACGCTTGTGGAGATGTCTAATGGGTGCATTTGCTGCACCCTGAGGGATGACTTGTTGGACGAAGTGCGCCGTCTGGCAGGAGAGAAACGCTTTGACTATTTGCTGATCGAATCCGCTGGGATTTCTGAGCCTTTCCCCAACTGGCGGCGCGCGGAGGCTGCAGCATGAAGTTCGTGCGCGAAGCCATAACCGACGCGGCGATTGGTGTTGGCGTTTCTGAGACTTCCAATGGTTTAAACGTCATTCATCAACCGGGTTGTGCAGCCGCGATTTGGAGGCGTAATCCTTTGCCGGGGTTTCAGTCTTGGTTGGACGGGCTAGATCCTCAGCAATTGCCTAAAACGCGTGTGATCCTACGCTCCGAAGCGGCGCGTGATGTGGCTCATTCTGTCTGCGAGGCATCGGGAATACCGGATTGCGCTGAACGCGACCGTCTCGTGTTTGATATTGCGTCTCTGTCGGGCCTTTTCTCGGGTCTCATGCGGACCAAATGGCTAGGCTTGCGTCTGGACGTCGTCGAAACCAACGCCTGCCGCCGGTTCCACATCGACGCGGTGACTGCACGTCTCGTTTGCACGTATCGAGGGACTGGGACCCAATATGGCATTTCGACGAGCGGGACTGATCCAAGTCGGGTATTTACCGTTCCAACCGGTTCACCGATTTTACTGCGCGGCACACTCTGGCCCGAGCATCCGGCATCGGGTTTGCTGCACCGTTCTCCGCCAATCGAAGGAACGGGCGAAACGCGTCTTGTGCTGGTGCTGGACCCGGTTCTGGATCCCGAAGGCGAGCCAGATTCAATTTACATGAATTGAGCACTTTTTCGTCCAAGAATGGATGCTCTGATCTAATAAGCAAAGCGTGAGACTTAGCACGCGTTGCAACTAATGCGTGTTAGACACACTTTCGAATGCAGAAAAACTGGTTTGTTGAAACCGACTAGGTAAATTCGGCAAGCTGCAAGACATGCGTATTTCAACCATTTTTCAATTTCTTTTACCGCTTGTACTGTTCGGGATTTCTTATCTTTTTTTGTCAGGCACACTGTCGTTTGTTCAATTTTATCATAGCTTCCAGCGTTTAGGGTCTGGTGTGATCGGTCGTTCTGCCGAAGCAGTGCACAGTGTTAAGACAGACGCGAGCATCGCTCTAATAGACAGATACACTTTTGCAGGTCAGCTTGACGCAACGCTTAGGTTTGCCGATCCCGAGGGGCGCGAGACTGTCTATGATGTGCACTACCCGGGTGACTACACCATGTTTTTTGATGGCCTTGGCCCAATGTGGTTGGCCAACTGGAGACCGGACATTGCCAACAATCCGCAAGTCACACCTGTTTTGGGGAATTCCTGTCTGCAGACGGTCGGGACCGAAAACCTTGCGCCCAGCGTTCGATATCGAACGGGATTCAAAGAATACATCGTGTGTCGCTTTCTGGATGAGCAAAAGCCCGATGCGCCGCGAGTCTACGACATTTCTGGTGCGAGCCCCGCTGTGATCGGGGTAATCTGGGCCAGCCCTAATCATCAACCGATCGATATTCCGCGCGAACGATGTATAGCCGAGATGCGCATCTGGTCGGCTGAGATTGCCCAACCCGGGGATCGTTTCATGGCCTGTCTCTTTGTTGTGAATGAGACGCCGGAGCAGGTCGAAGTTTTCGCTTTTGAATTGACCGATGACACCATTGTTGAGGTTGGCGGTGCCAATGAAAGCTGGTCGCGTGCGTCAGTCCCTGTGCGTGAGGACGCTCCGCGATTGAATCAATACCGGCTGATGCAAACCTGGCTGTTGGACGATGCTGCGCATGATCAAGCCATAGAACGGGCTCACAAGCGTTTTGAAGCCAGCCTTGATCAGATTATCCCACACCGAGTTTCGCGTTTCGATGGGGTCGAGCTTCGGGACGGCATAATCAATTTCACCTTCAGTGCGCGTAACACGGCCGAGATGGTTCGGATACGCGATGAGTCGATCTTTGGGGCAGATCTCCATCTCTACCGACATATCCGTCCGGTAATCTGCGGTTCGGACGAGCGTGCCGCCTTGCTGGCATTTCAGGAAAACCGGACCGCTTACATGTTCGACTTATTCCGAAACGACGGAAGACCCCTGACGCGGTTTGGCCGTTTCCCCAATCTGCCCTGTTAGTCCTGTCGGCTAAGAACGTGGCGAGGCGCGCCTGATGAAATGAAAACGCCCACCAAGCGGCGGGCGTTTCACCGGATCAGACCGGGTTCATTCGGAACGCAGAAAGCGATTAACGGCGGATGCCCAGCTTTTTGATCAGGTCCTGATAGCGTGCTTCTTCTTTGCCCTTCAGGTAGTCCAGCAGCTTACGGCGTTGGGCGACCATTTTCAGCAGACCGCGACGACCGTGGTTGTCTTTCTTGTGGGTCTTGAAGTGCTCGGTCAGGGTGTTGATGCGCGAGGTCAGGATGGCAACCTGAACTTCGGGCGAACCGGTGTCGCCTTCTTTGGTTGCGAATTCTTGCATGACGCGTGCTTTTTCAGCGGCAGTGATCGACATCGGGGTCTCCTTTACAAGGTTAGAGGTGATGGCGCAGGCCGGGATGTCGTCCAGCACAGGCCCATGGAGAAAACCGCACCGATTCCGATGCGGATGGGCGCATATAGGCGCTTTTTTCTGGAATGGCAAAAGGAATCTGCCGCGGTCAGCCCAAGGCAGATAACTGGGCCAGATCGCTTTGGGCAATCAATTGAATGTCTTCTGCCGTCAGCCCTTCGGCCCCTAGTAACTGCGCGACGGTCTGACCATCAACCAAAACATTCGTCAGGTTGTCATTCTTGGCATCCGCTTCGATCTGAATGTCTGCTTTGTCTTCGCCTTCCCAAGCGATCATCAGCTTGTCTTGCCCGGGTTGAAAGTCCATCACGGTGACGGCCTCATCATCCGACTCCGCCGAGACAGCAATGCTGTCATCGCCTGCACCGCCGGTCACGATATCTCCGCCCTCGGCCAGAATGGTATCGTCACCCGCCCCGCCGTTCAGGAAATCCACTTCGTCACCATTTTCACCGTCTTGTCCGATCAGGACATCGTCACCGTCGCCGCCAAACAGCGTATCTTGTCCCGCGCCGCCGGACAGGTGATCGTCGCCAAAGCCACCATGCAGCGCGTCATCTCCGGCCTCGCCCGCCAATGTGTCAGCGTCCTGCCCACCGTACAGAACATCATCGCCTTCACCGCCTTGCAGGTTGTCGGCACCGAAGTGACCGTACAGCGCGTCCTCGCCTTCGCCTCCGCTCAGCAGGTCATCGCCATCCTCGCCATGCAGCGTGTCATCGCCTTGGCCACCGATCAGTGTGTCGTCACCTGTACCGCCATAAATGGAGTCGTCCCCCATACCGCCGAAGACCGTATCGTCATCGTCATACCCGTTGATCTGATCATTCCCGTCGTGACCGGTCAGGATGTCCTCGCCGTCGCTGCCAGCGACAATCAGGTCGCCATCAAACTCTGAAATCACAGTGCCGGTTGAAGCCTTGGTTTCTTCGGGATCAGGGGGATTTTCGCTGATTTCAAGCAGGTTCCCATGTGATGTCTCTTCGACCTCACCTTCGACGATCTCATCGTCTTCCGGCTCTTCGTCGAGCTCAAAAAGATCGCTTATGGCGTAAGCCGTACCGCCAACGGCCACGAGGCTGAACAATCCGATCAGAAACATCTAACCCTCCGAATGCGCACGGCGTTGAGGGTGATTTATCTCATTTGGTCAAGCGGTTGGTCAAAGCCAGGTTGGGCTTTTGGTTAACCTTTCGTCACCAGGGCACTGGCTGTTGAGTGTAGGCAATATAAAGCGGATGTTTGGGATGACCGGCCTGCGTCAGCCCCAGATGGAACAGCGGCTGGCCGGTGCCCCGCAGCAGGGTTTCAACCGCAGGCCCTCGGTCCAGATGTGCGCCGTGGGTGCCCCATGCGGCGATGACCTGATCGGCCCATTGAACGCCCTCGAGAATAGCCGCGTCATTTGCGGGACCCACCGGATCGGTGGCGGCGCGCATCTTGCGCGGGTCGGTGTCGCGCCAAGCAAAGATATTGGTCACCTGAAACGCGCCAAACCCCAGCGCCCGTGCACGGCGTTCGCAGCGTTCGACCGTGGGGTCGTTCTGAACCTCGGTCGCGGTGGAGGGGTTCAGCATCACAAACAACGCCTTGCGCCCGTCCGGGTCCCAGACCCGGGTCAGGCTATAGCGATACTTTTCGCAATCGGAATAGACGGCGGTCGAGGGCGCGTCGCCCTTGGTATGCGTTCGGGTGATCATACTAAGTTTATCCAATTCTCATTTTGATACCACTATATGTGGATTTTGTTCTCGTTTTGTGCCAATGTGGATTTAGTGATTCCATAGGAGACTGACATGCCAGCGAAAAAGCAATCGGGCAACAAAACTTCAACTTTGGCTTCAAAAGTGCTTTCGGGCAAAAAGAAGCCGACGCAAAGGGAAATCAAGTCTTTAGCAGCTTCTGTGCTGTCTCAGGACGAAACCAAAGGAAAGCGCAGGTCTTCTAGGTGACGAACACCCGGCTGGGATGCAGTTCGCCGGATTTATAGATGCCCACGGCCACAGCTTTGCCGTCCAGTGAGGCCCATGCCTCGTCGCCATATTCCACATCCGAGGCCAGCACCATGCCCGGATTGCCATTGCGCAGGCGGGTGGCGCCTTCGGGGGTGCATTTCAACTCGGGCAGGTCTGCGAGGCCGGTTTCCAGCGGGTGCAGATACTCGTCCAGCGCCTCGGTTTTGGCCATCTCGTCGATCTGTTCGATGCTCAGCCCATCTTCGACCTCAAACGGGCCGGACCAGATGCGGCGCAGCTCTTTCACATGGCCGTGGCATCCCAGCGCCGCGCCCAGATCGCGGGCGATGGAGCGGACATAGCCGCCTTTGCCGCAGGTCATCTCAAGCACCACGTGATCGGCGTCGGGGCGGTCGACAAGGATCAGTTCCTCAACCCATAGCGGGCGGGCGGACAGTTCCACATCCTCGCCGTCGCGGGCCAGTTTATAGGCGCGCTGGCCGTCGATCTTCACGGCCGAGAACTTGGGTGGCACCTGCATGATGTCGCCCAGAAACGGGGTCAGCGCCTGTTTGATGTCGTCATCTGATGGACGCGCATCGCTGGAGGCGATCACCTCGCCCTCGGCATCGTCGGTATTGGTGGCCTGACCCAGACGCACGGTGAAGGTGTAAGCCTTCAGAGCGTCGGTGATATAAGGAACGGTCTTGGTCGCCTCACCCAGCGCAACGGCCAAAACGCCGGTTGCCTCGGGGTCCAGAGTGCCCGCATGGCCCGCCTTTTTCGCATCCATGGCCCAACGCACTTTGTTGACCAAGGAGGTCGAGGTCATGCCCGCAGGCTTGTCCACCACCAGCCAACCGGAAATATCGCGGCCCTTGCGTTTGCGTCCCATATCACACCTTGATTCATGCTAAGGCGCGCGGGGTAGCGGATCACATGGGCGCTGTCAATTTACGGGTGCGCTTTCGACCACTCCCACGATCGGCCCCAGCGAGAACCCGATATCCGAGCGTCCCCCGGCCCGGTGATACATGCGTGAGATATTGCCGTCGAAGAACAGCGCATTGGGTGTTTTCAGCACGTCCCGAAACAGGCTGCCGAATTCGTGGAAAGTGACGTAATCCTCGGAAATCGCGAACACCGCGCGGGTGCCATCATCGCTGGTGCCCACGCCGTTGCGCACGAAAAGAGAGGTCGAGTCGGGTAGAAAGCGCGGGTGCAGCTCTCCGTCGATCACCAGCATGGGGCCGGATTGGGTGGCAAAGCGGCAGTCGGGGGCCTGATCCACATAGTCGAGCGTTTCGAATACATCGGCGCGACCGTCGCGGATGCAGAACACGCCATTGGGCAGCAGGCCGAAATTGCCGGGGCCGGGGTTGGCGATGACGCGCATCTGCTCCTGCCCGTCCTCGACGTAGTGACCCACGGGCGAGCGGTCGTCGTGATACATGCCCGCATTCATCGCAAAGGCCAGACGTTCGCCACCGGGGGCCAGCGCCTCATTCACTGACGAGAAATGCCCCAGAAGGTCGCCATTGTCGTCGTTCAGAAACAGGCGCAGGTCTTCGCTGGCGGCGTCCACCTCGCAAACGGTATAGCGCTTGTCCTCATGCGTGACCTTTTCACAGGTCACCGCGCCAGCCTGCGCGGCCCAGAGGAGCGCGCATAATGTGGCCAGCGTGCGGATCACTCGTCCAGATCGCGGCGCACCGCGTCCTGTTCGAACATGCGGCGGGTGTCGTCCAGACGGTCGAACGTATCATCCAGTCGGAACCGCAGATCGGGCGAGAATTTCAGGTTCAGCTTCTTGCCGATCATGCGGCGCAGCTCACCCTTGTTGCGGGCCAGCAGGTCGATCACGTCCTCCTGCCCCTTTCCGCCCAAGGGCAGCACATAGGCGGTGGCGATCTTCAGATCGGGCGAGGTGCGCACCTCACCCACGGTGATTGACATGCGGTTCAGGTCGGGGTCGTGGACATCTCCGCGCGCCAGAACCTCGGACAGGGTGCGGCGGATCAGTTCGCCGACGCGCAGCTGTCGTTGGGACGGGCCGGGGCCATCGTGGAATTTGTTCTTTGCCATGACTTCGATCTAAGCCCAAATCCCACCTTTGCCAAGCGGGCGCGAACCGGGTAGGAGGCTTTGAGCCGACTAACGCGAAAGGACCAGCACAATGACCCATATTCCGGGGATCGTCATCACAGGGGCTTCGGGCCGTATGGGGCAGATGCTGATCAAGACCGTGACCGACAGCGATCAGGCGCGTCTGGTCGGCGTGGTCGAGCGCAAGGGTCATGACTGGATCGGTCAGGATGTCGGTTCGGCCATGGGCGGTCCCGCGCTGGGCGTTACCGTGACAGACGACCCGCTTGAGGCATTTGCGCAGGCGCAGGCCGTGATAGACTTCACCGCGCCCGAAGCGACGCTGGAATTCGCGGCACTGGCCGCGCAGGCACGTTGCGTGCACGTGATCGGAACCACCGGCATGACGGATGAACAGATTGCCGCGCTGGAACCTGCCGCGCGCCATGCGGTGATCGTGCGGGCGGGCAACATGAGCCTTGGGGTCAACCTGCTGGTGCAACTGACCAAAAAGGTCGCCGCCGCGCTGGATGAGGATTTCGATATCGAAATCATCGAAGGCCACCACCACCACAAGGTCGACGCGCCCTCGGGCACGGCCTTGATGCTGGGCGAAGCTGCCGCCGAAGGGCGTGGCGTCAATCTGGCGGATGTGTCCGACAGGGCGCGCGACGGCATCACTGGGGCGCGTCAACGGGGCAATATCGGCTTCCACGCCATTCGCGGCGGAGACATCGTGGGCGAACATGACGTGCTGTTCGCCGCACCGGGTGAGCGCATTGTGCTGCGCCATCTGGCCACCGACCGCGCCATTTTTGCCCGGGGCGCGCTGAAAGCGGCGCTGTGGGGGCAGGGCACAGCGCCGGGTCAGTATGACATGGTGGATGTGCTGGGCCTCTGAGCCATAGACGCGGAGACCAAAGGCGCTAGGGTCAGCTTATGCGGACCGTAAAACCTCATGTGTTGTTGGGGCTGATGCTGGCAGTGTTCTATCTGACACTGCTGCCCTTCGTGGTGCATGGTTTTACAATGATTGGTGTTGGGCTGTCCGAAGATGCAGCCCAGCAAAGCTATTTGTTTGCAGAAGGGCAACGCGTCGGCAATTTGGCGTTGCTGGTGCATGTTTTCGCCGGGACCGTGTTGGTTGCGCTTGTCCCTTTGCAAATGCTACCAAACTTGCGGCGGAGATTTACCGGTTTCCATCGTATGCTGGGCCGAATGCTTGTCACACTTGCGTTGATCACGGGTTTGGCCGGAATGACCTATATCCCCCTGCGCGGTACGATCGGTGGGCCGACCATGTCGGCCGCTTTTTTCCTTTATGGTCTTTGCCTGTTTACCGCTGCGCTGATGGTGGCCCGCATGGCGTTGAACAAAGACCGTGCGGGCCATTGGGTTTGGGGCCTTCGCCTGTTCTGGCTGGCGCTGGGATCGTGGCTTTACCGGGTGCACTACACGATTTGGTATCTTCTGACAGGCGGGCTGGGGTCCGAACCCGATTTCTCGGGCCCGTTTGATCTGGTGCAGAACTTTGCGTTCTTTGTACCCTATCTGCTGGCCGTTCAGATCTGGATCGCGCGCCAGAGCTCCGCACATGGCGGGGCTCTGCCTACACGTCCTTGATCTTGTCCGCGCGCAATGGGCAGGCGAGATAGACTCCGAATTCCTTGCCGATATCGGCACTGACCCGTGCGTGAACCGCGCCCTGGCGGTCTAGAAACCGTTGTTCGTCCTGGACCGGGAAAATCCCCTCGTGCCAGATGCCGGGGTGGATATAGAGACCGCGTGAGCCATCACACCAAAACGCCACCACCTTTTCCGGTGTCAGGTTGTCGCCGGGCAACGCGGCGGGGATGATGAAGGGCTTGTTGTCCAGCGGCCAGAACATCTGCCCGCCATCCGGGTGATAGTTCATGTGCCACAGCAAAAACTGATCACGCGCAGCGGTCTGCCGGTCGGCCTGCGCCTTTTGCGGATCGGTAGACCAACCCAGAACGTAGTGACCCCCAACCGCTTCGTTTCGACCATAGAGCACATCGCCCTTCCATTCGCCATGAAAGGTGCCCTCAACCCAACCGCCTTCGTCCCCTGTGCCCTCGTCGATGGGCCGCCAGCCCTGTTGCGGCCAGCGGGTGATTTCGATCTCGAACCCTTCGGGATCATCGACCAGACAGCCATAGCCTTTGACCGTCTCGTCAGTGGCTCGGATCAGCGGGACCTCGTGCCAGGGCAGAGACGGTTTGGTGCTGGCTTCAAAGATATATTCTGGTGCGTTCATGCAGCCCCCATGTGCTTATCGACCATGCGCTGTACCATTGGCGCGAAGTGGGTAAAGTCAGGGGTCTGCATATCCGGGCGCTTGCCTGCCTCGTCCAGATAGCGGACCTGAATGATCTCTTTGAGGTTCGGGTTCTCTTCAAACTCGGCCACCTCCGCAGGGCTCATGGGCCCACCCTGCAATTCCAGAGTGTGGACCGAGGCGGCGGACAAGCGATTGAAATATTCCGGCTTGGTCGCACACAGATACCGTTTGGCCGCAACATGATAACGGCAGCAATCGGTAATGACTGAGGGGAAGAATTGCTGCAGCACCTCGGCCCCCGCATCTTCGTGGTGCCGGTCCTCGGTGTCGTGGGGGTGATAGGTGCCGAACTCGGACGTGAAGTGGCCGATATCGTGAAGCAAGGCACCCACGATGATTTCTTCGGGCATGCCGTTCTGTTCGGCAATCGTGGCCCCTTGCAGCATATGTTCGGCCATTGTCACGGGCTCACCCAGATATTCCTCACCGCCACGGCGCGCAAAGATATCACCGATAAATGCCACGATATTGTCGCGGGTCAGGGTCGAGAAATCGGGCTTCATTCTGCGGCCTCCGGTGTGGTCATCTCCATCGCTGCCAAAGTTGACAGCAAGCCGTCCTTGTCAGCGTAGCATCCCTGCAACCAACGTGATCCTGCACCGGAGTATCCCAGCCTTGCATGCAACACACGGGTGTTGTCGACGATAAAGCTTTCGCCCGGCTCAAGCTTGAAGGAAACACCCATTTCAGGGTCGTCGATATAGGCCGCCAACTGACGATAGGCAGCATAGTAGGCCTCCATCTTATCAAAGGGAATGTCGACCAGAGGCGCTGTTGATCGGTTGTTGAAGCGGATGGCGATCAACTCACCGTCTGGCGACAGTTCGATAATCGGACGCCTTGAGCGCAGGCAAACTCCATCTGAACCTTTATATTCGAAACGGGCCGGATATCCTGCCAGCAAAGCAAAACCTTCAGGGTTATCCGTGCGCAGGCGTTCAACCGCACGGAAACCATCCACGACGATCGAGTCACCTCCTTCCGCGCTGTTTTCAAGGCAGTAGAGAATTTGCAGCGTTGGTACCGGGTCGCGATAGGGGTTGTCCGTATGCGCCTGTAAACCCAAGCCCGTATAAGCAAGGTTGGTCGGGTTCACCTCGGTGCGGACTTCGAAGTAGGGGCCGTAATTGGTCTCGCGGACATAACCGAACAGATCGGCCACTTGCAGCAGTGACTCCGGTTCTTTCGGGCCGCCGGTCAATTTGGCAAAGCCAAATTCGGCCACAGCCGCCAGCCAGTTGCGTTTGACGGCAGGATCGGTCTGCACCCGAGTCCAGTCTGCGCTGGGCGCATCAATATCGTTCTGCCACGTGGTAATGCCGGGGGCCGTGCGTCCGAAATCGGCTGAGTGGTCGTGGTCGTACCGATGGGCGGCCAGCCAATGGGCGGGGAAGGTGACTGTCTTGTTCTCGGGTTGGAACGTGATCTGCAAATCGCCATCCGCGACCTCTACCGCGCTGATCGTGACCTGTTCGGGCAGATCGCCGATGGTGATCAGTCGCTGACCGTTGCCCGGTGCGCGCGTTTCCGGGTCCAGCGCGTTGTCACGCAACCAAATGGCATGAAAGCGAGATCTGGAACCGTCGGTGAATTCGACCATCAAGACGGACGCATCAATAGCGGCTTGGCGCAGCATGGGGCATCTCCTGTTCGGCGCGAGCTTTGATTGAGCTGATACGCCGTTCATGGCATTACGACAATTAATCCTTATTACGACTGAGGCTTGGAATTACTTATGGCTAAGAAAAAGATCGGATTGCCCCCGTTGGATTGGTTGCGTGTTTTCGAGGCTGCCGGTCGTCTGGGCGGATTTTCGGCGGCTGCTCGTGAATTCGGCTTAACGCAGGCCGCGGTCAGCCAGCGTATCGGGAACCTCGAGGCATGGTTGGGCCGATCCTTGTTTGTGCGCGAGGCGCGCGGTGTGTCCTTGACGGTTGAAGGCGAAAGCTACCTGCCGCTTGTGCAGGACAGTTTGCAGGCGTTAGAGCGCAACACCGAAGATTTATTCGGGAAATCCCCACGCGAATTGCGGGTAGCGGGGCTGTCGTCGAATATTCACGCGTTGGTCGTGCCTGCGATCACACGGTTTCAGCAGATGCGTCCGAAAGTCCGAGTTCTGACAGATTCGGTTGCCCGCAGGTCGTCGCTGGATGAAGAGCGGACGTGGCTGCAAATCCGTTATGGACGCGGGGCGTGGCCGGGACGTGAGGCAGAGTTAATTGCGCCCGAAGTTCTGGTTCCGATGGCCGCCCCGGGGATCGAATGGGGTGACGCGGTCATTGAGTTGCGTGGGGAAAGACCCGGTTGGCGCGACTGGTCCCGCAAGGTTGGGTTAACCGAGGTTTTGCCGTCAAAGATCAGCTTTGATTCGATGGAGCATGCTATTTCAGCCGCGCGACAGGGCATTGGGGTGGCGCTGTGTTCTGTGCCATTGGCGGGCGCCGATCTGCGCGCGGGGCGTTTACAAAGACTGGACTTGCCGGAATTGGAAACAAAGGACGGCTATTGGCTGACATGGCCCGAAGAACGGTCGAAATCCAAAAAGCAACGCGCTCTTATTGGCGATTTCCTGCAAGCACTCAGGGAGTGTTAGGGTCAAAAGTCGATTGCGATGCCCTTTTTCTCCCAATCACCATACCGGGCCGGATCAGGGCCGTCTCGGCCACCCAGCTCTTTGGGCAGCTCTTTCGCCTCGGCCGCGGCCTTGCGACGACGTTCTTCGGCTTCGGCCAGAGCACGCTGTGCTGCAGGGGGCAGGTCTTTGCGATCGTCAGTCATGACACTGGGTTCCTTTCCGTGCATCTGCTTGATATACGCCCCCGTCCGCGATTGGCAATGCGGGCGAGGGTCACAGCAAAGGCGGTTCCATGTCTGACAATGCAACAGCGGCACGACGCAGCGCGATATATCTGCTGGATCAGATTCTGGGCGAGGGGCGGCTGTTATCCGAATGCCTTGCCGCCGGTGCGTTAGAGCGGCTGAACCCCGAAGACCGCGCGCGTGCGCAGCGTTTGACGCTGGAAACCCTGCGCGGATTGGAACGGGCAGATCGCCTGCTGGACAACCATCTGAACAAGTCCCCGGCGCTAACTGTGCGCAACGCGCTGCGACTGGGTGCTGTCGAGCTGTGCCATGGCGAGGCGGCGCATGGGGTGGTGAATTCCATGGTCGAGATTGTAGGACGCTCGCGCAAACATGGTCGTCTCAAGGGATTGGTCAACGCGGTGCTGCGCAAGGTTGCAGCAGAGGGTCCCGAAGCATGGCCCAAGATGCGGGTGCCACGCCTGCCCGAGTGGTTACGTGACCCTCTGACCATGGCTTGGGGGGCGGATGCCGTTGCGGGTATGGAACGGGCGCATTTTGAAGGCGCGGCATTGGATCTTTCGCTAAAACCCGGGGCCGACGGACCAGGCGAGGTGCTGCCGACCGGTTCGCACCGGGTGCGAGACGCGGGTCAGGTCTCTGCTTTGCCCGGCTATGATCGCGGCGATTGGTGGGTGCAGGACGCCGCTGCGGCATTGCCTGTGCAAGTTCTGGCGCCAAAAGCCGGAGAGAAGATCCTTGATCTCTGCGCAGCACCGGGTGGCAAGACGCTGCAACTGGCTGCGGCCAAAGCGCAGGTCACCGCATTGGATGTATCCGAGACGCGGCTGGAGCGCGTGCAGGAAAACCTGACTAGAACAGGATTGAACGCCCAAGTCATCGCTGGGGACGCGTTAGAGCATCAGGGCCAGTATGACGCTGTTTTGCTGGATGCGCCCTGTTCGGCGACGGGTACCATTCGACGCCACCCGGATTTGCCGTTTGCCAAGGACGGTTCTGAATTTGGTGAGCTGATCGCGCTGCAATCGCAGATGCTGTCTCATGCGTGGAAATTGCTGAAACCGGGGGGGCGGATGGTGTATTGTACATGCTCATTGCTGCCAGACGAAGGCGAGGTGCAGATCGAAGACGCACTGGAGCTGCATTCGGACATGCAAGTCGATCGCGCGGCACTGGATTTGGACGGTGTTGAAAAAGACTGGATCACCTCAGAAGGCGGCTTACGGCTTCGGCCCGATTACTGGGCGGATCTGGGCGGAATGGATGGCTTCTATATCGCTTGCCTGAACAAATCTTCCTGAGGCGACGCTTTTCGATGACATGACGCGCGACGCGGTTTATCGTCGGGCACATGCGCCACCAGAGCGCAGGGGGCAGAGTAACGAGCGGCATGTCGAATTCGGATAGCATGGCAAAGCGGTGGACGCGGTTTCAGAACCGTCTTTACGCGCGTCTCAGCCAACGACGTAAGGCCGTAAACGGTTTCGTCGGCGACCCCGAGCCGCGAACTGTCGGATCCTTTGCGCGCGGACGACAGCTGGTCGCCGGAAACCTTTTATTTGCAGGCTTTCTTGTCGAAGCGCAGGATACCGAGCTTTGGGATGTCACCGCGCCAAGCGCAGGTTTTGATCATGAACGGCACGGGTTTTCATGGCTGGACGATCTGGCTGCCGTGGGTGATATGCGCGCCCGGGAAAAGGCGCAGCGTTGGGTTTGGGGCTGGATCGCGGCGCATGGGCGTGGGCATGGCCCGGGGTGGGCCCCGGATCTGACAGGTCGGCGCGTTATGCGCTGGATCAACCACTCGTCCTTTCTGTTGCGTGGTCAGGACGAGAAACAAAGCCAGCAGTTCTTTCGCGCTTTGGCTCAACAGACATGGTTCCTGTCCAAACGGTGGAAAGCAGCCACGCCGGGGCTGCCCCGTTTCGAGGCTTTGGCGGGCTTGGTTCAGGCGGGTCTGGCGCTGGATGGTTTTGAGCATATGGCAGATCCGGCGCTGCGTGCGCTGGCCCGCGAATGTGACACGCAGATTGATCAAAAAGGTGGTATTCCCACGCGAAACCCCGAGGAATTGCTTGAGGTCTTTACGCTGCTTGCTTGGACGTCGGCGGCGCTCAGTGAACTGGGGCGTGGGACACCCGGTGCGCAATCCAATGCCATTAAGCGGATGGCTCCAACCCTGCGGTGCCTGCGGCACGCCGATGGCGCGTTGGCGCGGTATCATGGGGGTGGTCGCGGCGTCGAAGGCCGTTTGGATCAGGCCTTGGCGCAAAGCGGAGTCAGGCCCCAGCACGTCACCGGATTGTCGATGGGCTTTGCGCGCTTATACGCGGCACGAACCAGTGTAATCATTGATGCCAGCGCTCCGCCCAAAGGGGCCACATCCTTTAACGCACACGCTTCGACCCTGGCATTCGAGCTGACGTCCGGACGGCGGCCTTTGATTGTCAATTGTGGTTCAGGTGAAACCTTCGGGGCAGAATGGCGTCGGGCCGGGCGTGCAACCCCGTCGCATTCGACGTTATGTCTGGATGGCTATTCCAGCGCACGTTTGACCGCACCCAACGAAGGCACCGGAACCGAGGCTTTGGTTGATGCGCCAAAAGACGTTCCGAACGAATTCGAAGAGTTTTTCGACGGCACCCGGTTCATGGCGGGTCACGACGGCTATGCCAAGGTTTTTGGCCTGACGCATGCGCGTACGTTCGAGCTGCGCTTTGACGGGCGCGAACTGGTTGGCGAAGATATTCTGCTGGCTGCCGATGACAAGGCAAAACGGCAGTTCGACAAGGCGCTGAACGCCTCGAATCTGCAGGGCATCGGCTTTGATGTCCGCTTTCACCTTCATCCGGACGTGGATGCAGCGCTGGATTTGGGCGGGGCTGCGGTGTCGATGGCCCTCAAAAGCGGCGAGATATGGGTTTTCCGCCATGATGGCGTTGCGAAATTGTCCGTTGAACCAAGCGTTTATCTTGAAAAGGGTCGCCTGAAGCCCCGCGCGACAAAACAGATCGTTCTATCTGGCCGCGCAATGGAGTATGCGACGCGCATTCGGTGGACGTTGAGCAAGGCACAGGATACAGCCTATGCCGTGCGCGATGTGCACCGGGACGAGCCCGTTTTCGACTGACGCCAAAAGGACCTTTGGACCCATGACCGACCTTCACCCCGTGCGCCGCGCGCTGCTTTCCGTATCCGACAAGACCGGATTGATAGACCTCGGCAAGGCACTGGCCGAGCGCGGGGTTGAGCTGTTGTCGACCGGCGGTACGGCACGCGCGCTGCGTGATGCCGGGCTGGAGGTCAAAGACGTGAGCGAGGTCACCGGCTTCCCCGAGATGATGGATGGTCGGGTGAAAACCCTGCACCCGATGGTGCATGGCGGGTTGCTGGCGCTGCGTGACAATGACACCCATGTGGCCGCGATGAATGAACATGGCATTGGCGCGATCGACCTGCTGGTGGTGAACCTCTACCCGTTCGAGGCGACTGTGGCCAAGGGTGCCGGTTATGACGAATGCGTTGAGAATATTGACATTGGCGGCCCAGCTATGATCCGCGCCGCGTCCAAGAACCACGCCTTTGTAAACGTCGTCGTGGATGTCGAGGATTACGATGCCTTGCTGGCCGAACTGGCGGCAAATGACGGTCAGACTTCTTATGCGTTCCGGCAGAAACTGGCCCAGACGGCCTATGCGCGCACGGCGGCCTATGACAGTGCTGTATCCAACTGGATGGCAGATGCACTGTCCGCCGAGGCCCCGCGCCGCCGCGCCTTTACCGGTGAGTTGAAACAGACCCTGCGCTATGGCGAGAACAGCCATCAGACGGCGGCGTTCTACACAGATGGTACGAACCGCCCCGGCGTGGCGACTGCCGTGCAGCATCAGGGCAAAGAACTCAGCTATAACAACATCAACGACACCGACGCAGCGTTCGAACTGGTGGCCGAGTTTGACCCGGCGCAAGGCGCGGCCTGTGCGATCATCAAACACGCGAACCCCTGCGGTGTGGCGAAGGGTGCGACGCTGATCGACGCCTATAAGGCTGCGTTCGACTGCGACCGGACCTCGGCCTTTGGTGGGATCGTGGCGCTGAATCAGCCTTTGGATGCGGAAACCGCGCAGGAAATCACCGGGATTTTCACCGAGGTGGTGATTGCCCCCGGTGCCTCGGATGAGGCCAAGGCGATCTTTGCCGCCAAGAAGAACCTACGCCTGCTGACGACCGAAGGGCTGCCGGATGTGACCGCAGGCGGCAAGACCGTCCGGCAGGTGGCCGGTGGCCTGTTGGTGCAGGACAAGGACAATGGCTTTGTCGGCATGGACGATCTGAAGGTTGTCACCAAAAAGGCCCCGACCGAGGAACAGATGCGCGACCTGCTGTTTGCGTGGAAAGTAGCGAAACACGTCAAGTCCAATGCCATCGTTTACGTCAAGGATGGCGCAACCGTGGGCGTGGGTGCAGGCCAGATGAGCCGCGTGGATTCGGCCCTGATCGCGGCCAAGAAAGCCGAACGCATGGCCGACGTGCTGGGGCTGCCGCAACCTCTGACCATCGGCTCAGCCGTGGCCTCGGATGCATTCTTCCCCTTCCCCGATGGTCTGATGGAGGCTGCCGAGGCGGGCGCGACCTGTGTCATTCAACCCGGCGGCTCGATGCGCGATGATGAGGTGATCGCGGCTGCGGATGAGGCCGGGCTTGCCATGGTCTTCACCGGCATGCGCCACTTCCGCCACTGATGCGGTATCGGCTTCTGCTCTGGGCCGCACTTGTGGCGTTTGCGATCGACCAGATCAGCAAGGTTCTGGTCGTTCACGTCATGCGCGTGGCCGAGGGCGATATTGATGTGCTGCCACCCTTGCTTGTGTTCAAATACGGTGAAAATCGGGGCATCAACTTTGGCCTGTTCCAGGGTAATAGCGACGCCGCGCGCTGGGTTTTGATCGCAATCTCGCTGGCAATCGCGATAGGCGTGATGATCTGGCTTGTGCGATCCGCGCCGTCAAAAATAATGTTATTCTGCGGTGGGCTGCTGATCGGCGGTGCGCTTGGAAACGTTCTGGACCGGCTGCTTTACGGATATGTCTTGGATTTCCTGAACATGTCCTGCTGTGGCATCAACAATCCTTTTGTTTTCAACCTTGCAGATGTGTTCATTTTCGCTGGGGCCATCGGTCTCGTGATCTTTGATGGTAAAAAGCCCTCGTGACGCGCGAATTGAAATGCGATAAAAGCGCCTGAAACAGGCTGGAGACTCTGATGCGGTTGCCGCGTTCCTTCATTGCAGTGACATTAGCCTTTGCGGCTGCGGGTTGTTCCGATATCGGTCTGCGCCACCTCGAGGCGCCGGGACCGGGACCGGATGAGTTTTCGGTTCTTCCGGCTAAACCGCTGACACAGCCACAAGACTATCAGTTTCTGCCTGCCCCCACACCCGGAGGCGCGAACCTGACGGACCCGACGCCAAAAGCTGATGCAGTGGCTGCATTGGGTGGTAACCCTGCCGCACTGAACCCGAACACTGCCATCCCGTCGACGGATGCGGCCTTGGTGACGGCTTCCAGCCGCTATGGCGTTCCGGCGAATACACGGCAAACGGTCGATGCCGAAGATGCCGAGTTTCGCAGGAAACAGGGACGCCTGACGCGTCTGCGTCTGTTCAAGGTGGACCGGTATGCGCAGGTTTACCGCAAGGACGCGCTTGATGCAGAAGAACAGAACCAAGCGGCCCGTCGCGCGGGTATCGAAACGCCGTCGGCGCCCCCGGTGGATGAATAATCCTTAACTTTTCGTCATCAGTCTTGAACCTGCGCCGCGTCACCGTAGTTTGAACATCAGACAACAAACGGAGGATGCCCCATGGTTCGGGCCTTGGCACTGTCGGCTGCCCTGATCGCCGCCACCCCGGTTTTTGCCGAGGACGGTCAAGAGGCGGTCACGACCTTCACACTGGATAACGGCATGGATGTCGTAGTGGTCGAAGACCGCCGCGCCCCTGTGGTGCAGCACATGGTCTGGTATCGCGCAGGTTCTGCGGATGAGCCGGTGGGCTCGTCCGGTGTTGCGCATTTCCTGGAACATCTGCTGTTCAAAGGTACAGACACGTTGGCACCGGGTGAGTTTTCGGCCACGGTCGCGGCCAATGGCGGCAACGACAACGCCTTTACCTCGTACGATTATACTGCGTATTTCCAGCGCGTCGCCGCCGATCGGCTTGAACTGATGATGAGGATGGAAGCGGATCGCATGCGCAATATCCGCCTGTCCGAAGACGATATCGTCACGGAACGCGACGTGATCCTTGAAGAACGCAACCAGCGTACAGACAACAACCCGCGCGCTCTGTTCGGTGAACAGATGAACGCGGCGCAATATCTGAACCATCGCTACGGCGTGCCAATCATTGGATGGCGGCATGAGATGGAGACGTTGGACATGGAGGACGCGTTGTCCTTCTACCAGACCCACTATGCGCCAAATAACGCCATTCTTGTGGTAACCGGAGACGTGGACCCTGATGAGGTCAAGACGCTGGCAGAGCAATATTATGGTGTGATCCCTGCCAATCCGGACCTGCCAGAACGGATCCGGTCGCAAGAACCACCGCAAACCGCGGAACGTCGATTGACGTTCAAGGATCCACGCGTGTCGCAACCCTATGTGCAGCGCAGCTATCTGGCGCCCGAGCGCGACTCTGGCGCGCAGGAGAAAGCCGCCGCGCTATTCCTGCTGGCCGAGTTGCTGGGCGGTGGGAATACCTCTTACCTGAACGAAAAGCTGCAGTTTGAACAGCAAACCGTCGTATATGCGGGCGCGTTCTATCGGGGCGTGTCCTTGGACGACACAACCTTTGATCTTCTGGTTGTTCCGGCGCAGGGCGTGTCGCTGCAAGAAGCCGAGGACGCGATGGATCAGGCGGTTGCCGATTTCATTGCCGAAGGCGTGAATGAAGACGACCTGAACCGCATCAAAATGCAACTGCGTGCCGCGCAAACCTATGCGCGTGATAACGTGGATGGTATCGGAAACCGGTATGGCCGTGCGTTGACCAGCGGCCTGACAGTCGAGGATGTGCAGGCTTGGCCTGATGTTCTTCAGGCCGTGACCGGTGATGAGATCATCGCGGCTGCCCGCGAAGTTCTGCAACGCGAAGCATCCGTCACGGGTTGGCTGATGCGCGATGATGAGGTGACGCAATGAAACGGTTTCTGGTAACACTGATCGCTTTTGTCGTCGCTCTGCCCGCATGGGCCGAGATCGAGATCGAAGAAGTGACATCGCCGGGTGGTATCACCGCCTGGCTGGTCGAAGATCACTCAATCCCCTTCACGGCGCTTGAGCTGCGTTTCAGAGGCGGCACGTCGCTGGATGATCCGGACAAGCGCGGTGCCGTCTACCTGATGAGCGGCCTGATCGAAGAGGGCGCAGGCGATATGGATGCGCGAACCTATGCGCGCCAGTTGGAATCCCTTGCGGCCTCGTTCCGGTACAACGCGTCTGATGATACCGTTTCGGTATCTGCGCAGTTTCTGACCGAGAACCGCGATGAGGTTATAGATCTGCTGCGCACCACTTTGCACGAGCCACGGTTTGATCAAGACGCTGTAGATCGCGTCAAGGCGCAGGTGTTGTCTGGGCTTCGGTCGGACCAAACGGACCCAAATGACATCGCCGGACGCAACTTTGCGCAGATGGCCTATGGTGATCACCCTTACGGCTCCGAAGGGAAAGGCACCCTAGACAGCGTGACGGTCCTGACACGGGATGACGTTGTCACGGCATATGAGAATGTCTTTGCCAAGGACCGGCTGTATGTCGGTGCGGTCGGAGATATTACGGCCGAGGAACTGGGCGAATTGCTGGACAAGTTGCTGGCCGACCTTCCCGAAACAGGAAAACCCATTCCGGGCAAGGCCGACGTGACCATCCCCGGTGGTGTCAGCGTTGTCGATTTTGATACGCCGCAATCCGTGGCCCTGTTTGGCCATGCGGGCATTGACAGGCACGATCCGGATTTCTTTGCGGCTTTTGTCCTGAACCACATTCTGGGCGGCGGTGGTTTTGAAAGCCGATTGATGCATGAAGTTCGGGAAAAACGCGGGCTGACCTATGGCGTGGCGACTTACCTTGTGCCCAAGGATTTGGCGTCGGTTTATCTGGGGTCCGTGTCCTCTGCCAACGACAGAATCGCCGAAACCGTTGAGGTGATCCGCAACGAATGGGCGCGGGCTGCGTCCGAGGGTGTGACGCAGAAGGAACTGGATGACGCCAAAACGTATCTGACGGGCGCTTACCCGCTGCGGTTTGATGGGAATAGTCAGATCGCCGGGATCATGGTGGGTATGCAGATGGACGATCTGCCTATCGACTATATCGCCACGCGGAATGATCAGGTGAATGCGGTGACGTTGGACGACGTAAATCGCGTCGCGTCAGAGCTGCTGAACCCTGAGGGGCTTCATTTCACGATCGTTGGTAAACCCGAAGGGCTGGACGGTTAAGCCCTAGGCCGCCGCTGGCTGCTTTTGAGCCTTGAGCGTATGTTTGTTGCTGTTCAGCAGCTTTTGCCGCGCATGTCTGAAATGCGCGGCCTTCAGCGCATCATCAATATGGCGGTTGCGGCGCAGCAAACGGGCCAGTTGAATATTGTCGAACACAAGGCACTTGGTGGGCTCAGTGGCGATGACGGTTGCCGTTGCAGGTAACCCCAAACCGAAGGTGAGCTCTCCTAATATTTCGTCTGATCCGCAGGTGTTGATCACCTGGTCTTCTTTGAGAATGGTCGTCTTACCACTTAGGACAAACCCAAGAAAATCCGTGGTTTTGCCCTCTTCGATCAATATGTCCCCAGTGGGAAACTCCCGGACAGTGGCCGTGTTCAGCAGTTTTCGGGCTTGATGGGGTTTGAGGGATTCAAGGTGCAATGCAATGAACTGCCGTTCGTCGTCGGAAAAACGGACAAAGTGACGTGCAAGATAGCCGCGCATCAGTCCCAGTACCGAAATCAGAATATAGGCGAATTGTATGATTGACCCAGCGAGGTTGAACTCTTTCGCCATGCTGATCAGTACGCAACCTGCGGCGACAATGACCAACACCGGATACGCGATGCCATTGCCACGAATGAAACCCATCTGCAGTAGGAAATAGTTCAGTATGTAAAGACCGGCGCCGGTCACGCCGATCAATGTGGTCAAGTGAACGAATTCAGGAAAATCAAACGGAAAACTCAGCATGGTCGGGCGTGCCCTCGTGTTGAATGCACCCAAACTGAAGTTTTCACTTTCGATTGTATATGAACAAATTCACAGGTTAATTTGTGTTATGTGCGTGTTTTCGCCTGAGCACGCAACATCTGCCCCATCATTTGACCAAATTTGCCCGAACCGCGTTGATATAATGCCCCGTCGACAGACAAGACTGTGCCGCTGATATAACTGGCCATATCCGAGGATAGGAACAAGCAAGCATTGGCGACGTCCTGCACGGTTCCCCAGCGGCCAATTGGGACATCTGCGCGTAACTTCTCGGCTGCGTCTTCAGTCGGTGCAAGCCGACGGGCCCCTTCGGTGTTTTCGATAAATCCGGGCACGACCGAATTGATACGGATGCCTTCGACACCCCATTCCATCGACAGGGTACGGGTAATCTGGTCAACGCCAGCTTTCGCGGCGCAGACGTGGGCTTGCCCTTCGTATGGCAAAAAGGCCTGCGGGGCCGAGATGTTGATGATGCTGGCCCCGGGCCGTTTGAGATAAGGGTAGGCCCCTTTCATGACGTGGACAGTTCCCATCAGATCAATATCGACAACAGTTTTGAACGCGTTGACCGACATTTCCGAGGTCAGAGCCGGAAAGTTCCCCGCTGCACCCGAAACCAAAACGTCAAAATCGCCGAGCGCCTCGTGGAACTGTTTAAGGCCCTTAGCTACGGCCTCGGGGTCGCGTACATCAAACGCTGCACCGATGGCATCAGCGGCACCCGCAGTCTTGAGTGCGGCTACTGTGTCATCCACCTTTTCCTGAGATCGGCTGGCGACGGCCAGTTTGGCACCCGAGGCCGCAAAGGCCTCGGCGATGCCCCGGTTGATACCGCTGGTTCCGCCGATAACGATGACGGTTTGTCCTGAAAAACCCATGTGGGCCTCCCGTGATGCGGGAGCCCTACTCGCCGTAGGGCACCCAGATGTTTTTCACTTCGGTCGCAGCCTGCAGGAAGCGGCGGGAATGGTCCATGCTCCAATCGGTTGCCGTCGCGTTATTGACCCATGTGCGTTTCAGGTTCCCGGCGGACACAGCCTCGATTTCTTTCGACAGGTCGGTGGACGAGAACGACCAGACCGCATCGACGTTCAGGTGTGAGGCCAGCGGCTTTGCCAGTTCTGCGTGGCGGCCGGTCAGAATGTTGACCACGCCTGCGGGTACGTCCGAGGTTTCGAGGATCTGGTAGAAATCCGTCGCGGCCAGCGGGAAGGGTTCTGATGCGGCCAGCACCACCCGGTTTCCCATCGCAATCGCCGGGGCCAGGACCGAGACCAGACCCAGCAGCGGCGCTTCATCCGCGCACAGCGCGCCGATCACGCCTACGGGTTCCTTCATCGCAAGGGCTACTCCCCGGATTGGTACCCCGTGGACTTGACCGTCATATTTGTCGGCCCAGGCGGCGGCGGTGAACAGGCGCTGGATTGAGGTGTCCACCTCTTTTGCACCGGTCTTGCCGCCGGTCATGGCATCAATCCGCGCCGCGAACTCATCCGCACGGGCCGAGAGGTTTTCGCCGATATAATACAGGATCTGCGCGCGCAGATGGCCGGTGGTCTTGCTCCAACCTTTGGCACCTGCGGCGGCCTCAACCGCGTTGCGCACGTCCTTGCGGTTGGCAAGACCCACATGGCCCAGAAGGCCCGATTTGCCCCAGACGGGTTTCGAGTACCCGCTATCGGGCCGCGCCTGTTTGCCGCCGATATACATCTTGGCGGTGCGGTCGATTGGATCGACCGGGGCACCGTCGCCTGTCGGAACTTCGACCTTGGTCAGCGGCTTGGTCTTGCCCTTGGGTTTGGTATAGGCGGCCAGCCCTTCCCAACCGCCTTCGCGGCCAAAGCCGCTTTCGCGGACACCGCCAAAGCCGGCGGCTGCGTCGAACAGGTTGGTGGCATTCACCCAGACCACACCCGCAACCAGTTTGGGCGCGATATCCAGCGCGAGGTTCACATTCTCGGTCCAGACTGTCGCGGCCAGCCCATAACGGGTGTTGTTGGCCAGCTCGACCGCCTCAGCCGGGGTGCGGAAGGTGGACGAGACCAGAACCGGGCCAAAGATTTCCTCCTGCATCAGCGGGTCCGAGGTCTCAAGCCCCGAGATCAGCGTCGGCGGGTAGTAGCAGCCGTTTTCGGGTAGCGCGCATGCGGCCTGATAGACGTCTCCTGCGGTGTTGCTGTCGACCATGCCTTTGATCGTTTGCAACTGGACCGGGTCCACAACCGCGCCGACGTCGATGCATTTGTCCAGCGGGTCACCGATACGCAACCCATCCATCCGGGCACGCAGCTTGGCGTAGAACCGTTCGGCGATGCCCTCTTGCACCAGCAGACGCGAACCCGCGCAGCAGACCTGACCCTGATTGAACCAGATCGCATCCACCAGCCCTTCGATGGCTGAATCGATATCTGCGTCGTCGAACACGATATAGGCGGACTTACCGCCCAGCTCTAACGTCAGTTCCTTGCCCGAGCCTGCCGTTGCCTCACGGATACGCCGCCCCACGGTGGTTGATCCGGTAAAGGCGATCTTGTCCACGTCGGCAGCCACGATCATCTCACCCACCGCGCCGTCGCCGGTGACGATGTTGACCACACCCTTGGGCAGCCCGGCCTGAGAACAGATGTCAGCAAACAGCAGCGCCGTCAGCGAGGTATACTCGGCAGGTTTCAGAACCACCGTGTTCCCCATCGCCAGCGCGGGCGCGATCTTCCACGCCAGCATCAGCAGGGGGAAGTTCCACGGAATGATCTGGCCGCAGACACCCAAAGCTTGCGCGTCGGGCAGCTCACTCTCCATCAACTGTGCCATACCCGCGTGATAGTAGAAGTGCCGCTGCGCCAGAGGGATGTCGATGTCGCGCGATTCCCGGATCGGCTTGCCGTTATCCATAGTTTCCAGCACGGCAAACAGGCGCGAATGTTTCTGCAACAGCCGCGCAATGGCATAAAGGTACCGAGCACGTCCCGCGCCACCGAGTTTCTCCCACTTGGGCTGCGCCTTGCGGGCGGCGGCCACGGCAGCGTCGACGTCGGCTTGCTTGGCTTGGGTCAGCTTGGCCAGCACCTCTCCGGTCGCCGGGTTGCGGCTTTCGAACCCTTTGCCGGGCTTGGTGAACGCCCCGTCGATATAGTGACCGAACTTATCACCCTGATCGACCAGCCAGGCCAACGCCTCGGCTGCGCTTTCGGGGGCGGGGCCGTAGTCCATGGTTTCAAAAATTTCTTTGACTGTCATTGTTCTGTCCTCAGGCCATGGAGTGGCGATAACCGGCGGAATACGCGCCCGTCACATAATGTTCCAACTGCCGTTCGATATCACCCAGCAGCGAGGAGGCGCCAAAGCGGAACAGGTCCGGTTCAAGCCAGCGATTGCCCAGCTCATCCTTGATCAGCGACAGATAGACCAGTGCGTCCTTGGCCTTGGAAATCCCGCCCGCAGGCTTGTAGCCGACCCGATACCCGGTGCGGTCATAGTAATCGCGGATCGCGCGGATCATCACCAGCGATACGGGCAGGGTGGCGTTGACGCTTTCCTTGCCGGTCGAGGTCTTGATGAAATCCGCCCCCGCCATCATGCACACGACCGAGGCGCGCGCGACATTGCGCAGGCTGCCCAGCTCTCCGGTCGCCAGAATGGCTTTGACATGGGCGTCGCCACAGGCAGCGCGGAACGCCTTCATCTCATCATACAACGCCTGCCAATCGCCCGACAGCACATGACGGCGCGAGATCACGATGTCGATCTCGTCGGCCCCGGCCTTCACGCTTTCTTCGATCTCGGCCACGCGTAGATGGAAGGGTGACAGACCCGCCGGGAACCCGGTCGAGACAGCCGCCACCGGAATCCCCGTGCCTTTCAACGCCGCAACGGCGGGTTCGATCATGTCGTGATAGACACAAACTGCGCCTGTGGTGATCGGCGGCATATCCATCGCCTGCAACAGAGCGGGGGCCACAGGTTGTCGCGCTTTGGCGCACAGGCGACGCACGCGGCCCGCCGTGTCATCGCCCGACAAAGTGGTCAGGTCGATCATGGTGATCGCCTTGAGCAGCCATGCGGCCTGATAGTCTTTCTTCACCGACCGACGGCCGGGCAGGGTAGCGGCACGGCGTTCTATGGCCGATGTATTGGCCTGAACAGCGCGCACCCAATCCAGATCAAGATCCATGCCCGGGTTTCTGGGTTCGGTCACTTGCGGCAGATGCGCGGTGCGCACGGGGCTGTCTGAGCTCTGCGTTTCCATCTTCACATCCTTTGGGAGGTTTGTGCCAAAATCGCATGTGTTGCGGGTAAATGGAAGGCAATCCGGCGTCTGAAGTCCAATTTTTTTGACCAAATGGACAAAAATAAGGAACTTTCTTGCGAATAATTCTCAATAGCATTGACTTAGTTGCGAGTGGTTCGCATATTTAACGTCATGGGGATATCAGATCGGGGTCTGACATGATTCGTCGTAGCTTTCTTGCAGCGCTGGCTTTTGCCGTCGCGCTGCCCGTATCGGCTTGGGCCGGATCGCCGCTGAAAGTGGTGGCAACGACTGGTATGATTGCAGATGCCGTGCGTCAGGTCGGTGGTGATCAGGTCGAGGTCAAAGGCCTGATGGGGCCGGGTGTCGATCCACATGCCTACCGCCAGACCCGCAGCGACATCGTCGCAATGACCCGTGCGGATTTGATACTGTGGCACGGTCTGTATCTTGAAGCGCAGATGGAAGACTTCTTTCACGATCTGGGCCGTAAACGGAACGTGGTCGCCGTGGCCGAGGGGATCGACACATCCAAACTCCTTGCACATGACGATTACGCCGACAAATACGATCCGCATATTTGGATGAGCCCCGCCTTGTGGCGCGATGTGGTTGTCGAGGTGCAGAATGCCTTGACCGAGGCGCGTCCCGAAGCGGCTGATTTCTTCGCAGCCAATGCCCAGACACATTTAACCGAGATTGACCAATTGGAAGCCTATGGCAAGAAAGTGCTAGCCGCTGTTCCAGAAGACCAGCGGGTGCTTGTGACCGCGCATGATGCCTTTGGATATTTTGGTGCGGAATACGGGTATGATGTTTTGGGAATTCAGGGCATTTCGACCCAGTCCGAGGCCGGTTTGAACCGGATTGGCGAATTGGTCGATGCACTGGTCGACCAGAAGCTTGCTGCAGTGTTCGTCGAAAGCTCGGTTTCCGATCGTTCGATGCTGGCGCTGATCGAAGGGGCCGCAGCCAAGGGTCATGATGTCAGCATCGGAGGCGAGCTGTTTTCGGACGCAATGGGTGAGCCTGGCACTTATGAGGGCACATATATCGGCATGCTGGATCATAACTTCACCGTCATCGGGAGCGCTCTGGGCGCAGACGTGCCCGATCGGGGTATGAACGGTAAACTGTCGGCGGGGTTCTAAGCGATGCTGGAACTGGCGGCAAACCAAGGAGTATCCGTACAGGAAAATGGGCTTGAAGACAGGCCTCTCGCTATTCGCGGGCTGACGGTCTCTTATGGCCAGAAACCGGCGGTGTTTTCCGTTGACATGACCGTGCAGCCCGGGGCGATGACCGCCATTATTGGCCCGAACGGAGCCGGTAAATCGACGTTGCTAAAGGCGGCGCTGGGCATAGTCTCACCGCTGTCGGGGCAGGTGACCGTCTATGGTCAACCGTTGGAAAAACAGCGTGCCCGAATTGCCTATGTACCGCAGCGTGCAAGCGTTGATTGGGATTTTCCGACCCGCGTGATTGATGTGGTGCTGATGGGTCTGTCCCGGGAATTGGGCCTGCTGGGACGTGTTCGCGCGCGGCACAAGGCGCGGGCGATGGATTGCCTGAACCGGGTCGGCATGCGCGATTTCGCAGATCGCCAGATCGGCCAGCTGTCAGGGGGGCAACAGCAACGCGTGTTTCTGGCACGTGCATTGGCGCAGGACGCTGACCTGTATCTGTTGGATGAACCCTTTGCCGGTGTCGATGCGGCCACGGAAAAGGCCATCATCGCTGTTCTGAAATCGTTGAAAGAGGCTGGCAAGACCGTGGTCGTGGTCCACCATGACCTTGCCACAGTGACCGACTATTTCGATCATGTTTTCCTGATCAACACGCGCAAAGTGGCCGAGGGAACAGTGGCTAAGGCGTTCACTGCTGAAACCCTGCAATCCGCCTACGGTGGCCGGTTGGCGACAGCTCAGATCGACCAGATTTCGCGCGCATTGGGATAACCATGCTTTGGGACGCCCTGACCCTGCAGCTTGGCTACAACGCCTCGCTGGTCGCCATTGGTGCAGCACTGCTGGGTGTGTCGGCTGGTGTGACAGGCACTTTTCTTTTCCTGCGCAAGCGCGCGCTGGTAAGTGACGCAATCAGCCATGCGACCCTGCCGGGCGTATGCCTGGCCTTCATGCTTTTGGTCCTGTTGGGCGGCGACGGTCGCAACCTGATCGGATTGTTGGCAGGCTCTGCCGTATCCGCGTGGATTGGGCTTTTGTGTATGAACTGGCTGACGCGCAACACAAGGCTGGCCGAGGATGCAGCGATTGGCGCGGTTCTGTCGGTTTTCTTTGGGTTTGGCATCGTTCTACTGACCATTATCCAAACTATGGGTGTCGGGCGTCAGGCCGGGTTGGAGGGGTTTCTTTTAGGATCGACCGCTGGAATGCTGTGGGCCGACGCGTTGATTATCGCAATCGGTGGTGCAGTGACCTTGGGCTTGGTGATGCTGCTGCGGCGTCCTATGACCCTGGTGGCCTTTGATCCGGAATATGCCGCAGCCCGAGGCGTGCCTGTGCATCGGGTTGATCTTGCGATGATGGGTTTGGTCATGGCGGTGACGGTCGTCGGGTTGAAAATCGTTGGTTTGATCCTGATCGTCGCCTTACTGATCATCCCTGCCGTAACAGCCCGTTTCTGGACAGAACGGTCGGATCGCGTCGTTGTGCTGGCCGGTCTGGCAGGGGGCGTATCCGGATACGTTGGAGCCGCGTTGTCAGCATCGGCACCCAATTTACCGACTGGCCCAATCATAGTTCTGGTGAGTTTCGCGCTGTTTTTACTGTCTTTGCTTCTGGCACCAGTGCGCGGTGTCATGGCGGCCCTTCTGCGGCACTTTAAGTTCCAACGTCGCGTACACATCCGGCAGGGTTTGTTGGCGCTGGCGCAGGGGCAAAAAATCTACGAACCGCTGACCTTGCGATTGTTACGCCGCGCCGGTTTGGCGCGCGCGGACGGTGTCGCAACCGAAGCCGGGAAAGCCCGTGCCGCGAAGGCGCTGCGCGACGAAAAGCGTTGGGAAGTTGTCCGGGCCGATCAGGCTCACGAAGCGACGGCCGCACTGTATGATGGGTTGCGGGATATCGAAACCGTATTGACGCGCGACCAGATCATCGAGATCGACCGTCAGATTGGCGGCCCGCAGGGGGTTGCAACATGAACGGTGAAGAATTTGTCCCCCTTTCCTTGACGCCCCTATTGATTGGTACGTTTGCAGCCATCGCCTGCGCATTGCCAGGCAATTTTCTGGTGCTGCGCAAACAGGCTCTGATCGGGGACGCGATCAGCCATGTCGTGCTGCCGGGGATTGTTGTGGCGTTCATACTGACCGGTGCAATTTCCACCTGGCCGATGATGTTGGGGGCCGCCGGTGCCGCTGTGGTCGCTGTTGTATCGATTGAGGCGGTCCGCCGTCTTGGCCAGATCGAGCCCGGTGCCGCGATGGGTGTGGTTTTTACCACCATGTTCGCTGCGGGCGTTCTGTTGCTTGAGCAAACGGACACCTCGACCGTGCATCTGGATGTGGAACATGCGCTCTACGGCAATCTGGAAAGCCTGATCTGGCTTGACGCAACCGGGTGGTCGTCGCTGTGGGACATCGAGGCGCTGGCCGGTTTGCCGCCGGAACTGCCACGCATAGCTTTGACCGTCGCCGGGGTTTCTTTGTTCACCTGGTTGTTCTGGCGGCCGCTCAAGATTTCGACCTTTGACGAAGGTTTCGCTCGCACCGTTGGAATTCGCACGGGTCCGTTGGGTTTTGCCCTTGTGATCACGGCTGCAATTGCGGCAGTGGCGGCATTTGACGCGGTGGGTTCAATCATCGTGATTGC
This sequence comes from Ruegeria sp. G5, assembly GCF_056533365.1. NCBI lineage: Bacteria > Pseudomonadati > Pseudomonadota > Alphaproteobacteria > Rhodobacterales > Roseobacteraceae > Ruegeria > Ruegeria sp. G5. The sequence goes on from NZ_JBQFOK010000001.1 coordinate 396,993, forward strand.
AATGTTCATCTGCCCGCCTGCTGCGGCGCGGATGATGACGAACCGGCTTGAGTCCCAGATTGGTTGGAGCATCGTATTTGCCGTGATTTCAGCGGTCGCCGGATACGTTTTGGCGGGGTACGGACCCTTATGGTTGGGAATGGCAGACGCGGTCAGCGCGGCAGGTATGATCGCAACCGTTTCGGGCCTAATACTGGCGGTGGCCGCGATCTGGGGGCCATGTCGAACCCGGGCCGGGGCACCGGGACCGGCATAAATACGGTGCGCGCAGGGGCCAGATTCGGCTGAACTCCGCCCAACGGGATGGGGGCTTCAGAGTTAATGAGCCCCAAAGGGCATTTCGTGTTACAGAACTTTCATTGTTAAACGTTTGACCGCCACTCACATTGGATCGTTCGGGCAACCGCGAATACGCTTATCACCCTATTTTGATGACGCGACGCGATTGTCCGAACGCCCCCCTCTCTCTTTAAACCCAGTGTCTATGAAGGTGGTAGAATCGTGCGCACCTGTGCTAGGTCTAGGGGTATGGCGCATGTAGACCCCAATATCCGCGAAAATCGACCGGTAATCCGTCAGCTGGATGACGCCGCGATCAACCGTATCGCAGCGGGGGAAGTGGTGGAACGCCCGGCCTCTGCCGTCAAAGAACTGGTCGAAAACGCGATTGATGCGGGATCTACGCGGATTGCCATAGATATTGCGGATGGGGGCAAGACACTGATTCGTGTCACAGATGACGGATGCGGTATTTCTGCCGGCGATCTGCCGCTGGCCTTGTCGCGCCACGCGACGTCAAAGATCGACGGCTCGGACTTGTTGAATATCCACACGTTCGGCTTTCGTGGCGAGGCACTGCCCTCGTTGGCGGCCGTCGGTCGGCTGACCATCACCAGCCGAGTGCCAACGGAAGACGCGGCGCAGATCCATGTGGCGGGGGGCAAAATGGAGGCGGTTAAACCTGCCGCCCTGCGCGTGGGTACTGTGGTCGAGTTGCGCGATCTGTTCTTTGCAACGCCTGCACGATTGAAATTCATGCGCACGGACCGGGCCGAGGCGCAGGCAATCACGGATACGGTCAAGCGCCTTGCGATGGCAGAGCCGGCAATCACCTTTACGCTGCGCGATGTGTCCGGTGGTGGTGAGGGTCGGGTGACCTTTCGCGCCGATCGTGAAAATGGCGATCTCTTTGATGCACTGCACGCACGACTGGCCCGTGTCATCGGACGCGACTTCGCCGAGAATGCCCTGAGGATCGACGCCACACGCGAAGGCATTCGACTGTACGGTTACGCGGCCCTGCCGACCTATTCCCGTGGTGCCGCCGTGGCGCAATACCTTTTCGTCAATGGCCGTCCTGTGCGGGACAAGATGCTGACTGGCGCCCTGCGGGCAGCCTATTTCGATTTCCTCAGCCGCGATCGGCATCCCGCTGCTGCATTGTTCATCGATTGTGACCCGACCCTGGTTGATGTGAATGTACACCCTGCAAAATCCGAGGTTCGGTTCCGCGATCCCGGCGTTGCGCGCGGCCTGATTGTCTCGGCTTTACGCCATGCACTGGCCGAGGCTGGCCACCGGGCGTCATCCACCGTGGCGAATGCGACGCTTGGTGCGATGCGGCCAGAGCTGGCGCAACCGGAACCAGCACGGGTGTATCAGATGGACCGGCCATCGCGCGCTGCGCGGCAGATCGCCTTTCAGGCGCAATCGCCCGGTTTTTCCGAATTGTCGCAGGATTACAGCGGTAGGATTGTCGAACCGGGCCCCACAGCGACCCCTGCAGCAGAAGAACCACCTGTGCAAGAGCTTCCTCTGGGTGCCGCGCGCGGGCAGGTGCACGAAAACTACATCATAGCCCAGACGGCTGACGGCATGGTCATCGTTGACCAACATGCTGCGCATGAGCGGCTGGTCTACGAAAAGCTGAAGACCCAGATGGCCGAGAATGGTGTCGCAGCGCAGGCGCTACTAATCCCGGAAATTGTGGAATTGTCCGAGAGCGACTGCGCGCGTTTGATGGCCGTTTCTGACGACCTTTCCCGCCTTGGCCTGACGCTGGAGCCGTTTGGTTGCGGGGCAATCGCAGTGCGCGAAACACCCGCAATTCTGGGCGAGGTCGACGCGCGCGCGATGATCCTGGATATCCTTGATGAATTGGCGGACCAAGGGGAAAGCCAGACGTTACAAGCCCGGATTGAGGCGATCCTGAGCCGGGTTGCGTGTCATGGCTCGGTCCGTTCGGGGCGCCAGATGCGTGCCGAGGAAATGAACGCGCTGCTGCGCGAGATGGAGGCGACGCCCCATTCCGGTCAGTGCAACCATGGACGGCCAACATATGTGGAACTGAAACTGGCCGATATTGAGCGTTTGTTTGGACGCAGTTGATCCCGCCTTGCGCGCGGGTTAATAAGAATAAAACAAGAACATCCGAGGCGACATGATCGAGATTGCAGGTACCCAATACGCGCTGAACGACCCGGTGGTCCTGACCGTGGGCGGAGTGGTCGCGCTCATTCTGGTCTTGTTGTTCTTGTCGCTGCGTGCGGCCAACCGATCCGCCCAATTGGCAGAGCCCCTATCCCGTCAAATGGCGCATCTGGGGCAACATGTGCAGCAGTTGGGGCAGGGGCAAGAGCAGCTGCGCGGCGGGTTGCAGCATGTATCTGACACGCAGGCCAACGCACAGGTTCAGGTGATCCAGACGGTTGAATCCCGCTTGTCCTCTGTACAGCAGCAAATGAACGATCGGCTGGCAGACAACGCGATGAAATCGGCACGTGCCCTGGCTGAGATGCAGGAAAGGATGAAGGAGTCACTGCATGGCTCTTCCAAGCAGACGGCCACCTCACTGACCCAATTACAGGAACGTTTGGCGGCTATCGACAAGGCACAGGACAATATTACCAAATTGTCCGGTGATGTGTTGTCCTTGCAGGATATTCTGTCGAACAAGCAAACACGCGGCGCGTTCGGTGAGATCCAGTTGAATGATATCGTGTCCAAGGCGTTACCATCGGACAGTTTCCAATTGCAGGCTACGCTGTCGAATGGGCGACGCGCGGATTGTCTGATTAACCTGCCGAACCCACCCGGCCCAATCGTGATTGACAGCAAATTTCCATTGGAAGCCTACGAGGCGCTGATCGGGTCGACCAACGATATGGAGTTGAAGGCGGCGGTGCAGATGTTCCGCAGCACTGTTCGCAAGCACATCACCGACATTGCCGAGAAATACATACTGGATGGCGAAACCGCCGATGGCGCGCTGATGTTTTTGCCATCCGAGGCAGTCTATGCCGAGCTGCACGCCAAATTCCCCGAGCTGGTACAGGAAAGCTTTAGCAAGCGGGTCTGGATCGTCTCTCCGACCACCTGCATGGCAACACTGAACACGATGCGTGCGATCCTGAAAGATGCGCGAATGCGCGAGCAGGCCGGGGCAATCCGAAAAGAGCTTGGGCTGCTGCATAAAGACGTGGAGCGTTTGGGGGATCGCGTCTCGAACCTGGATCGGCATTTTGGGCAGGCTGCCAAAGATATCTCAGAAATCAAGATCAGCGCCGAAAAGGCCGGACGCAGGGCACAACGGTTGGATAATTTCGACTTCGAAGAATTGGCCCCCGAAGGCCACACAAACGTTGTGCCTTTGGGTAAGTCCGAAGGTTAGGCGTTACTGAATAGACAGATCGAGGTTATAGCCAACGGTCTTTCCTGTATCGCGGTCATTGCCCATCAGGTAGACGCGGATCGTGTATTCCCCGTCTTCGGGCAGGTTTATGCGGGCTGTATTGCCGTCAATGGACCCAATGTAGATCGCCTCACCTTCACTGCCCGGTGGCAGAATGTTGAAATAGACCACACCGTTGCCGTTCGTGTCACTGACAACAAGCTCTGCGAACATTTCCTGCCCGGCTGACGCGTCCAGCTTATAGTCGAAATACTCATCGCCAGTGACTGTTCCGCTGACCATCGTGCCATAGTTGCCTTGGTCGAATTTGACGTCGGCCACACGCTGAGCGGTAGCGACTGTGGCCAACCCGATGGTTGTCGCAAGAACGAACAAAAATCTCAGCATAGCAAGGCCCTCCACAGTGCGGGTTCAGTTTAGCACAACCGGGCGATACGCGTCAGATTCGAAGAAAGGGCTGAAAAATGCGCGGCATCAGTTTGCTGAATTTCAGCGGCGCATCCGTGACCGCCAGGCAAATGCAATCCTCGGACATGTCTGCCGTGGGGGTGTGATGCAGGTCTTCGTCCGCAATCTCAACATCACCACGGGCAAAGTGATCAACCTCGTCCGAGAACGCACCCTGCAGCACCATCGTCAGCTCAATACCCTTGTGCGAATGGTCCGGTACGGCTGCTCCGGCCGGGATGAACAGAAGGCGGGCTGTCGCTTCGCGCGTCGTGGGCAAAATCGCCTGTTTGACGCCCATACCGATCGAACGCCACTGGATATCGTTCACGTCACCGCCAACGTAGTCCTGCAGCGGTGTTGGCAGCACAGAACAGCCGGGACGCGACGGTTTCGCAATTGGCGCGCCTTGGGCGATCATAGCCATAGTTGCGGCAAGGGACCCGTTGCTCATGCCGACCGTGTCATCCTGCTCTTGCAGGACACAGCCGCCTACGGCGTCGAACCCTTCAGCACGCGCACGGCAGTGGTCGCACAAGGATAGATGCGTCGCGACCATCAGGTCGAACGCCTCGGGCAAAGACCCTGCAGCGTAGGCCATCAGCAGGTCGTCTGTCAGGTGATGTTTGATCTTGTTATTCATCATCGTCATCTCAGTTCATGGCATGGCGCAAGCGGTCCAGCGCCAACCTAATTCTAGATTTGATCGTTCCCAGGGGCAGCCCGGTCTGCGATGCGATCTCTCGGTGACTCAGGTCTCCGAAATACGCCTTCTCGATCAGTTCTCTTTGCGCCACTGGCAACGCGGTCAAAGCGTCACGCAACTGCGCGGTTTCCTGTTGCAGCGCGATCACGTCGTCCTGGTCCGGCTCAGCCTCGGGTCCCCAGCCAAGATCTTCTGGCTCGGGTCGGCGTTGCTTGCGCAGAACGTCGATGCGCTTGTTTCTTGCAATCGTGAACACCCAGGTGGCCACGGTCGCGCGGGTCGGGTCGAACAGATGCGACTTGTGCCACAAGGTGGCCATAACCTCCTGCGCGCACTCCTCGGCCAAAGTGGCGTCGGACCCTGATTTCATCAGGAACGCCTTGACCCGAGGGGCAAAGTGCTGGAACAGCTCGGCAAAAGCCGCCTGATCCTGCGCATCGCGGATACGGGTGATGTGACTCACCCATTCGGTTCTTGTGTCGCAACTGCCGTTTGCCTGGTTCACCGGTTTACCCTTGATGCGTTGCTTTGCGCGCAAGGGTGTCACTATGGGCCCGTCGGCCACCGGTTCATCCAAGCTCGCGGTATCGATCTCGGTAAACATAACCTTATTACGCGGGCAGACCCAAGCCGGATCACTCTGCACAATTATTTTAATCCACGCTGACTACGATTTCGTAGTACGCATATGTAAAGACTGAGGAAAAGAATGCAGTTTGATCGGTTGGCAGGCAAAATGGGAAAGGCAGGATGAACCGGATTGATCACATCGCGGGGCATACCTACCACGGCCGTAAAGGCGCGATAGAAAACGCGTTTCGCTATTCGGTCGACTATATCCTGCTGGACCCCGAAGCCGACGTTGCGACACCGTTTTTATTCTCACTCAACAAACCGAACATTACCAATTGGCGCGAACGGGATCACGGTGGTGAGCCCGGTAAAGGGCGTGGTGCAGAATGGCTGCGTGAGCAGTTTGAGCTGCTGGGCGTGACACAGCCCAAGCGCATCGCTTTGCTGACCCAACCACGTGTACTGGGCCATGTCTTCAACCCCGTCAGTTTTTGGTTCTGCTTCGATGCCGAGGATAATTTGTATGCAGTCGTGGCTGAGGTGACGAATACCTACGGCACACGCCACAGTTATCTGTGTCACAACGCGAACTTTGCGCCGATCCAACCGTCAGACCGGATCGTGGCCGACAAGTTGATGCATGTGTCTCCGTTCCAGAAGATCGAAGGGTCTTACACCTTTCGGTTTGATTTGCGTCCCGATCGGGTTGGCGTCTGGATCGACTATGGGCGCGAGGCGGGGGGCCTGATCGCCACGCTGACGGGACCGCGTGCGCCACTGACGGACCGGGCTTTGGCTTGGTCTTTGCTGCGCCGGCCATTCGGGGCACGCCGCGCCTTTACGTTGATTGTCTGGCAGGCCTTGAAGCTAAAGCTGAAGAAAGCCCGATTTCGCCCGTTTCGCACCGAACCAGTACCAGATCACCCTGTTTCAGGTATCCGCAAACCCTAAACCCTCGTTTTTTGCTCAAGATCAAAGACTCGGCCCCATCTCGGTGGTTGATGTTGTCTTGAAACCGCGAACACGAGGAGTCGGAACATGCTGGAAATCTCGGCAAGAAAAATCGCTCAGGTCGCCATGATGGGCCGTGAACTGGATCGGGCTGAGGGCGAGTTGCGTGCGTTTATTGATCGTATGGGTGAGGACGAACAGGCCGAGCTGGTCGCCGTCATGTGGATCGGACGCGAAAGCTTTTTCGCAGAAGATTTGGCAGAAGCCGTTGCAACTGCCAAATCCGAGGCATCGACCCCCTGTGCGGATTACCTGATTGGCACACCGCACCTGTCAGATCACCTTGAAAACGGTTTGGACGCCTTGGGTATTTCAGCCGAAGATGTCGAGAACGATCTAATGTGACCTTTCGGGTCAACCGCAATATTCCGACAAAAATTTTGACACGAACATCCTGAAATGCCTTCTTAGGCATGGGCTGGCTTTGTTTGTCTGAGGCTTGGCCAGAACAAACGTATTGCGCAAAAAAGGGATGGGATATGACGTTGGAATTACAAGAGGTTTGTAGCGGCTTGGGCTTTCCGGAAGGACCGGTTGCGATGGACGATGGGTCTGTCCTGTTCGTGGATATCAAGGACGAAAACCTGTCCCGAGTGACGCCTGATGGGAACGTCACTGTTGTTGCCCACATACCCGGTGGACCGAATGGCGTTGCTATCGGTCCGGATGGCGCGGCGTATGTGTGTAACAACGGTGCCGTGTACAGCTTTGTCCCCTATGGCCCGGACAAAATCACTGTGCCGTCGCCTTTGCGCCCGGATTATCGGGGTGGATCGGTTCATCGTGTCGATCTAAGCACCGGCAAGGTTGAGCCTTTGTTTGACTCGTACAAGGGCGAAAGGCTGATTGCACCTGATGATATCGTCTTCGATGCGGACGGAGGGTTCTGGTTCACAGACACCGGAATTCAGGATGAAACCTCGACCCGATATGGGGGGCTGTACTATGCCTCGATCGACGGAAAAACGCTGATCAAGGCTGCGACGATCCCCATGCCTAACGGCGTTGGGCTGTCACCGGACGGAAAAACAATCTACGTTTCGGACACTGTTTTTGGTCGTTTATGGGCGATGGAGATCACCGGACCCGGAGAGGTTAAACCGGGACCGATTCCAGGGATGACGGGAACTGTGGTGCAGACCTTGCCGGGATACCAATGGCTGGATAGCCTCAAGGTGGAACAGGACGGCCGCGTTTGCGTCGGAACAATCTACAACGGTGGGATCACTGTTTTCAGCCTCGATGGGACAACGGAACATGTGCCGGTGCCGGACCTGTTCACAACAAATTTATGTTTCGGCGGCAAAGACATGCAGGATCTGTGGATAACTGCGTCGAGCACCGGTAAAATCTATAAAACCAGATGGCCCCGCCCCGGCCTGAAACTTGCATTTACGGCCTAAGATACAGCTTTTGGATGCAATCGCGTGACATTTTCGCTTCCCGGTCGGGATGTCTTGTCGATTGGGTTGTGTCGCGTACTGGCGGGGTCGGTCGCGGTGTTGTAGACAAAACACCGATATGGTGAAGGACAAGGATAAGCCTGCCAAGGAATTGGCAGAATCGGCGCAGCGTCGTCCGGTTTCCGTATTGTTCGCCGATATGGTTGGCTACACCGCGATCATCGCCGGGCTGGAAGAAGAAAAGTCTCTGGAATTTGTGCGCACCGTCTATGACATGCTGGTGCGTTCAGTCGAAGAACATGGCGGCACTGTCCGTGATTTCGGCGGCGATAGCATCATGGCCCTGTTCGGAATTCCGGATGCATTGGAAGACCCGGCACTGCGGGCATGCCGTGCCGCTCTGACTGTCCATCAAGCTTTTGCTGAGGCAGAGGATGATTTTGAAAGCCGGTTCGGTGTCCGCCCCAAAATGCGGGTTGGGGTCAGTTCTGGTACCGTTCTGATGGCCACCGTGCAGGGCAAAGGCGGCCCGACGACGGCTGTGGGCAGCACCGTGAACTTGGCGGCGCGGCTTGAAAACCTTGCGCCACCCGGTGGCAGTCTGATCTGTGACACGACCCGCGGTCTTGTCGAGTGGGTGACAGAGCTGGGTTTCTTTGGCGAACACCCGATCAAGGGTTTGGACGCACCCCAAAAGCTGTGGCAATTGCAATCGGTCAAAGACGAAGCCACGCGGTTTGATGCCTCTGTTGCGCGTGGCTTAAGTGACTATGTCGGTCGGGCCGGTGAATTGGATGCCATGTCCACCGCTTTGGCACGATCCGAGCGTTCCCGTGCGGTCATAGACCTTGTCGCGGAACCCGGTCTTGGAAAAACACGTCTGGTTTTTGAGTTCCTGCAGCGGGTTCAGTCCAAAGATGTTTCGGTATTGACCGGCCACTGTTTTGCAGACGGCCAACAGGTGCCGTTTCTGCCCTTCCTTGAGATTTTACGAAAGTCCTTCCAGATCGTCGATGCCGATCAACCTCAGCGGATTCAAAAGAAACTGGAGGTCGGGCTCGAGAAATCCAAACTCTATACGCAAGAAAACCTTGGTCTGGCGATGAACCTTCTGGGGCTGCGCCCGCCAGCGGATGCGTTGGACGGTTTGGACGGCGTTTTGATCGGGTTGCGCAGCCGCGAGCTTATGCTGGCGCTGCTCAGATCGAAATGCAGCCGGGACCGCGTGATCCTGTTGATCGAAGACAGCCACTGGATTGACAGCGCCTCCGAAGATCTGTTGGGCCTTGTGATCGAAGAACCGGAATTCGCCAATCTCATGGTCATTCAGACGCGTAGGCCGGAATACACGCCCGGCTGGCTGGGCGAGGCTGGTGTCACGACGCTGGCGCTCAGCCCGCTTGAGGTTGATGATTTCGCCGATTTGGCCCGTGCGCGTCTGGGTGTGGATGATCTGGAAGACGGGCTTGCCGAACAGTTGACAACCCGGGCAGGTGGAAACCCGTTATTCGGTGAAGAAATCCTGAGTTTTCTTCAGGATCAAGGAACGCTGCGCGTGGACGCAGGCAAGGCGCATTTCGACGCGGAAATGGACGATACCGGTCTTCCTGTGACGATGCGCAGCCTTCTTGCGGCGCGGATTGAACGGCTGGAACCCGAAGACCGGGAATTGCTGCAGGCGGCGGCTGCGATCGGGCGCCGCTTTGATCCGGGTCTGTTGTCCCAACTTGCAGAGCAGGCCGAAGACACAGGCGCGGTATTGCAACGTCTGCAGGCGCAGGATGTTTTGTACCGCGAGGCGAACTCGTCCGATTACATCTTTCGCCACGTTCTTTTACGGGATTCAGTTTACCACAACCTCGTGGCGTCCCGGCGAGCAGAGCTGCATTTTGCAATTGCCGAAGCTTTGGTGCATCGCAACGCAAACCGTTTGCAAGAGGCGGCCGAAATGCTGGCCTACCACTACGGATTGTCGGATCGGGTGGATCAGGCGTTTCGCTTTAGCGCGATGGCCGGTGACAAGAGTTTGGGCGTCTATTCACTGGATGAGGCCAACCGGTATTACGAATCGGCGTTGGACTTGTATCTGAACAACCCCGACTGTGCCTCGAAAGAACAATTTGCGGCGTTTCTGGCGAACTTCGCGTTGTGTTCTAACATCTCGCTCAGGGTGAAGACACTTATCAATCTTGCAGGAACCGTTCGTCCGATCTTGGAACAGGTTGGAGACGACAAAAACCACGCCTTGTTCCTGCATCACTATGTGTCTTGCCTTGTGTGCAATGGAAAATACCACGAGGCGCATTGGGTTCAGAAAGAACTGACCGAGATGGCCAATCGCCTGCGCGATCCGGCCTCCAAGGCCTATGCGATGGTGAACGAGCTTTCGGTCTCCATCTATCATTCGCCAATCGACAACGACAAGTTCGAGGCCAGAAAGGGTCAGGTCGAAGCTGTCCTTGAACAGATCGAAGACGCCTATATCCAGAACTTCTATCTGGCGACTGTTGGCTGGAATGAACTGTGCCGCGGTCGCGTTGCGCGCGCGCATGCCACATCGGATCGAATGATCGCAGTGGGCGAGACGCGTAATGACCCGCGATCACTGGGTTACGGCAAGGCAATGAAAGCGTTGATCGCGATGGTAACCGACGATTACGAGCTGGCGTTGGCAATGGCAGAAGAAGCGCGCAAAACCTCGAAGGTCGAATTCGAACGCGCCATAGCTGCGGCTGCAACCGTCGGGGCGTTGTTGCCCCTGCAAATGCCCGAAGCGATCGAAACGGCCAAACGCCACATTGAAGACTGCCAGGAAAAGGGGTGGTCTTTGTTTACGGTCGGTCCCGAAACGATGCTGGGGGTCGCGTATGCGATGAACGGCCAAATCGCAGAAGGTCTGTCACAGATAGAAACCGCGCTGGCAAAACGCGAAACCGAAGGCACCCAGATCGCGACGGATTGGGCGCGCCTTTACATGTGCGAACTGTATTTGGCGATTCTGACGGGCGAAGGTGGCGGCTCATTGCGTGTTCTTTTGCGGAATTTCAGGTCCATTCTGTGGGTTGTTCTGTTTGGTGAGAAACGGCTGCGGTCCATGATCGACGCCGTTCGCAGCAACCCTCAGTTAGACAAGAACGGTCACTATATCGCGCGGTGCGACATGATCATGGGCCTATTGTGCAAGGCCCGGAAAAAGAAAGATCAGGCCATTAGTTATCTGACCAAGGCTCGTGTTGTCGTCGAGACGGCCGGCAAAACGCCGTTGCTGGCACGTATCGACGCCGCCTTGGCGGAACTGGCCTAATCCGTCAACTCGGACAGGTATTTTATCGCGGTCAGACTGGGCAAAAAGGTATATGCACCCCCGCGTGTGAAAATCAGCCGCGGGAAGCCGTACAAGCGGATCGTATCGCCGTCGGGCAGTGTCATGTCAAACCAACTGGTCTCGGCGGTGTTCGCGCCCAAAAGCGGGTCATTCGCTCCGGTTATGTTGGGGTCCTGCAGGCCAAGGTTGATCCAGTCACACATGACTGCTTCGAATTGCGCGCCGATATTGGCACCGATGAAGCTGCCTAGCAGTCCACGTTCCGCGCTGTCGGGGTTTTGCGGGTCAAAGTCGGGGCCATAAGACATACCCCGGCGCACAAGGCGTCGGGTGTAATTGGCGATCCGCTGAACGATAGGCCCACCACGCGGGTTGCCGCGGCGCAAATGCGACCCGGCAGGGCAACGCGAACCGTGCGTATAGTCAAAATTGGTTGGTGAAACCTCGGTTTCCGGCCACTGCGCGTCTGGCGAAAGCTCGTACGGGACACCATTGCGCCAGCGCCCGCACATCTGGGCCGCAACCACTTCGCGCAGTGCGCCGCGCTGATCCAGACCTTTGCCGATACGGTCCAAGTGATCGGGGTCGGCCAACAGATCGCGCTTGGGGTGATCCATCAGTGTGTCAGCGGCCTGATCCAGATAAGCCTCGAACGCGGCTGCGTCCTGCGCGAGAATCCGGAAGGCATTGAAGGATCCGTTAACGCCCAATGCATCCGGGGATGGGACGCGGAACAACACGCCCTCTTGCCGCGTGGGGTATCCCAGCAAAGCCGTGCCCAGCGGGTCAATCGGTTCGTCCACCCCGGCTTGATCAGGGTCGAACACCTGTTCGAACCTGGGTTGAGAGATGCCATCGACATAGCCAAAGAACACCTTGCCTTCAGGTAGATTCCGACCGTTGCGCACGCCCAAAACATTGAACGCCGCGCTCACCTGCTTTTCGATGAGGTCGAGGTGTTCTGCAACGTCGGAATGGACCGAAGCCATCAGGTGAATACGGTCTGGCTGATCAAACGGAGCGGGCCAGTGTTCAGGTGCGCTATCGCCGAAGTCGCCCAGTTTCATCGCGCGGCTTGTCATGCCCTGCTTGAATTCAGTGGGAAAAGTATTGAGATGCTGTGCCGGAGTTCCCAGCGCCCGCAGCCCTTGGTACGTAATGCCGATGTTAAAGCAGAAGGGCGGCTTGACCTCCCACAGTACCCCGCGTGTGATGGCCGGAACGCTGTCCTGCCCGCCTTCAACCGAAGCGGCCAGAAACTGACGCGCAGCATCGCGGTCCGTGACTTCCAGGAAAAGGTGACGCACAAGGTCACGGCGGTAGCCGCGCAGGATGTTGCCCTGAATATCGGCGAGATCGAGTTTTCTGGTCACCAGCCCTGTCCAAACTTCTGGCGCACTTGCGCGGCTGAAACTCCGGGATAGGCGCGATAGCCGCCCCCCAGCGAAATATTGCGGTTGGCATGCAGTTGCAGCACAAAGTCACGCGGCAGCGACGCCAACATATGGGGCGGCTTGTTCGGTTCCTGCCCTTTGGCGATGTCCTGCAGTCCGAACATGTCTGTGGGGAAATCAGGCGCCTGAAACAAGTCGTGCTCGTGGACCCAGTCGATGAACTCTTCGACGTTGTGTTCCGTTGGAATCAGATGATCTGCGCCGTCCACCAGTGAGATCACATCGTTGAACACACTGCCGATTGTGGTGATGAAGTCGCGGATGTAATTGGTGAAATCCCCGTCATAGACCGAAATCATACAGATATTATTGTCGATCAGAAGGAACCGGGCGAAATGCACGGTGCCGACGTTGTCGAGCCCGGCAAAGATCTCGTCCACGTTTTGCGCAATTGCCATTGTGGCGCGCGCTCGACCGGCGGGCGAGGGGTCCTTGAGCGGCATGATCAGGTTCATCATGCGCTGCACGTTCTCACTGGGTTGCGGCGATGGGCGTGGCCCGCCCGGTAGCTTGGGTTTAGGATCACGCCAGATCCAATAGGGCACGACGATGTATCGCGACAGGAACTGGAACCAGCCGCGATCAGGCAGGCTGTTGACGTATGTGTTGAACCATCCGCTCTGCGAGGACATGCGCTTACCCCTTTGAGAACGGGCAGGGGGAACCGCCGCGCCATTCGCTTGAGATTTTGTACGACTCGATACGGATTTTCAGCACCGGGTCATCTGAGGCCTCAATCCCCTTGGTCAGAAGACCCGGATTGAAGCTGAGTTTTTCGCAATCGGCAATCTGGTTTTCGGGGACGGCATCTACCGTCAGGGTCCCCATCATGATCCGTTTGCGATGGGGTGGCCAGGGACGGGATGAGTTTGAAAAGTCGTCGCCAACCTCGCCTATCGCCATCATCAAGGAAAACCGGGCAGGTTCCTTTGACAACCGCCTTTTTAGTTCGCCACGCAGGTAATCGTTGTCCGGCGGCTCATTGGGATTGGTCTTCAAAACACCCGCAATGGGCTGCCAGGAAAACCGCACCCAGCGGCGCACACTGTCCGGGCCTGTCACAATAAATGTGTGCACCGCATGGTACGCAGCGCGCACATAGCTGGTTGGCGCGCCGATTTGTGCGGCCTGCATCACACCCAGCTGCGAAAATGCGTATTTGTCGGCGAACGCGATCGCACCGTCATCGGGGCTGATGGTTTCATCGGGATAGGGGTCACGTTTCGGCAGCATCAGGTGCAAGTAGTTGCTAATTTTCTGCCAAGGCGTTTCACCGTGATAAGATTTGGGCTTGGCCTCTTCGGCGAATTCCAAAAATGTTTCGGGCGTTGGTGCGAAGAATTCCGGCAGTGTCATCGCAATCAGATCGGTGTCCGAGCCGTCGGGCAGGTGGAACCGCACCGCCATGCCACGCACGTCTGACCAGCCATCATGCACATCTGCGCTGCCCGATCCGTTTGAAAACCGCACGATCACGTCGGTCTTTTGCGTGTTAAAGTGCTCGGCAATACAGAATGTTTTGGCGATCGGAGAAGGCTCGAAAAAACCCGTTGCACTTATACCGATCGTATGAACCGGGCGAAGGTCCACGTCGCCATCAGGTCGACGTAAAACCTCGACCAGCTTCTCGGCAATGCCGGGATCGCTCATGCTTCTGCCCTCGTGTAATGTACTGATATTTTGAAACTAACGATCCGTTAACCATACTTACTTGGATTCCAAAAACAACAGTGACGACGAGGTCGACCGGGTTTCAGTTTACCAGTTGCTCAGCATGCTGAGGGCGTTTTGCCAATACTTGCTTTGTTTGCAGGCCTGAAACGCGTTTTGCATCAAAACGTAGGATTCCGGTTTGTGCGTGGCCAGCCCCACCACTTTGGGCAGCGGCGGGTTAATCCGCACAAGCCGGTCCTTCAGAACAAGGCGTGCCATCCAGTGCTGATTTTCAGCAGAAGTTGTCAAAAGCAGCTCAATCAGCGCCCCTTTATGCGCGCCCGAGGTGATGCCGAACCATTTCAACAGGCCCCAATCGTCAGGATTGCGGACCATTTGTTCTGAGATATCGGTTGGTTGTTGTCCGGTGCCGATCGACAAGGCGTCAATATCTGCCAATCCCTTTGCGTGGCCGGTTGCGATGGCCACATTGATTCCGTTCATGACCGGGTTGTTGGCAAAGGTGCCGCCGTCGGCAAAATAGCCGTAATCCTTGCCACCTGCCTTGATCAGATGGGGTGGGAAATACGAAGGCGCGGCCGAGCTGGCCAGCGCAACGTCGAGCAAATGCACCGCGCTCATATCCAGCCACGAGTCTTGCGTGAGGTTCTGGTTGGTGATCGTAAAGGGCGACCAGCCAATTTTGTCGCTGCGGTGCAGGCAGGCGGTGTTCACAGCCAGTACCAGATCGGGATCCAGCGAACCGACTGTGCGGTCAGAGACCAAAGAATGCCCGATATCCTCAAGCCCGGTCGCGACGTATTGCGAGGCAAGGATGCCGGGGCCACCACCCAGTTTGAACCGCCGCAGCAGGTCATCCAAAGCCTTGTCCAAAAGGGTGCGTTCATTTTCGCGGAATATGGTTGCGGCGTCGTCGCGATAGTGTTTTGCAAGCTGAGCGATCAAAGCGCCCATATCCTTGCCCTGGGTGCGACCGTCCGCCAAAGCCACGGCAATCAGCCCACCGGTCGACGTGCCCGCGAACCCGTCTGCCTTATCCAGAAAACCGGTTTCTTGGTGCAGGCCCTCAAGGATCAGGCAAGTCAGGTATCCCCTGATCCCGCCGCCGTCACAGGAAACCAATTTAAACGTCACGTGCCTGGCCTCATATTCCGCCCTGCGCTTTCCTTGCGCGGGTATTCTTTTTCGGGCTCATCATGGAAAATTCAGTCTGAAGCGCAAGACCCCAATCTGGGCAGCATAGCCGCCCCAAACGTTCAGGCCGATGTTTGACCGGCGCGAAGATGGTGGCCGAATATGACCTGACCGGATTGCACGTCCGTGCGAAAATCTGCAGAGCGCCCTGACAACGATTGATAGAACTGCCGTAAACCCGGTTCGACATCCGCCGCCAGCGCCGCGCAACGCAGGCACATCTGCTCAATGCTCTGATGCGATTGTCTGTTGCGGATGGCGTCAATCAGGTCTGAATGCGCGGTAGCGAGCTTACCGAAATCAGGGCTTCCCAGCACAGACTTGTCACCCACCAGAACGTAAACAGCCTCTAGGTCTGATTTCCCTTTGAGGTCGACAAACCCGGCCTCCAACATTGCAAGGTCTTGGCGGGCCGCCCGATAGACAGAGTTCGAGACGACGATGTCATAGTCAACGTGGCGACAGCTTTGTTCGATACGGGCCGCGATATTCACTACATCGCCGATTACGGTGTAGTTGAAACGGCTTCGCGACCCGATATTACCGACGCAGGCCTGACCCGTTGCACAGCCCGTCGCCAATTCAATCGGTGGCCGGTTTCGCATAACGGGTGATGCATTGAACGCCACCAGAGCCTTGCGCATCAGCAATGCGGCATGGGCGGCCCGGCAGGGGTGATCCTCGACCGGCAAGGGCGCGTTCCAGAATGCCATGACGGCATCACCGATGAATTTGTCGATCGTACCGCGTTCATGCAGAATCTGATCGCCGACTTGCGAAAACAATTCGTTCAGCAACGCTACAAGATCAGTCGCAGAGACGGTTTCTGACAGGGGGGTAAAGCCACGGATGTCAGAGAACATGACGGTGATTTCCTGAGTTTCGCCGCCCAGTTGCAACTGGTGGCCCGAGAGTTCCATTTCGTCCAGAATCTCGGGGGCGACATAGTGCGAAAAGACCTTGCGGATTTCACGCTTTTCCCGCTCGGTCGATACAAACAGGTATCCTGCCAGCAACCCGAAATTTGCCATTCCACCGACCAAAGGAAAGGTCACATCGAAAAGCGTCAGCTGGTTTTGAAATGCAAGCCAACTGGTGCCCAGAACGACGCAAGCCGCAAGCCCGCCCGCGACGAAGGATACGACCGCGCCAAAGCTGGACATAACGGCGATTACGATGAGCCCAAGCAGCACAAAGGACAGCAATTCAAGTGCCGCGGTTACATCTGAACGGTTCAGCATTTCGCCGGTCAGAATTTGTTCCAGCAACTGGGCATGAATTGATACGCCTGGAACGGACTCGCCCAGGGGTGTCTGGTGCATGTCGAACAGCCCGGCCGCCGATGTACCCACCAGAATGATCCGGCCTTCGATTTCGGCCCGCAAAGCCGGATCGTTCGGATTTTGCATGATCTCATTCGCCGACAGATACAGGTCGGGTCGGTCGCGTCTGTACCTGACCCAGACCTCTCCGTTTTCGGTGGTTGGCAAGCGAAACTCACCAAGTTCGACCGCAAGCATGATCCCCGCCTCATCCGGGGATCCTTCGGCCAGAACAAAGGGCGCGTCGATCGCGACCCTTAGTGCTTCAATCCCAAGGCTAGGGATTGGACCGCTAGGTCCACCCCACAGGACAGGTACGCGCCTGACAACTCCGGTCCCGCCAAGGGGCGACACATTTACACCGCCAATACCGGCGGCGCTTCGATCCAATGGTGGTGCGATAGGTGTCCAATACGGGACCCGTACCAGCCCTGCGGTCGGCTGTTCACCGATTTCAATGATGCCCGCTTTGGGGGTAACGTCGGACCCTTCCTGAGATATCCGCGCAGCGGTTCCCATGACAACCGGCCAATTCGCAACCTCCAAACCGAAAAGGACATCATAGTCTATGTGATGGGCTTGGCGTTTGACCGTCAGAACCTCGGAAAGAGTAGGATCATTCAGCAACCGAGTTGGCGAATACCTGTCGGGTTCGACGAACAGCATATCAAACGCGATTGCTGCTGCGCCATATTCGCCAAGGTTCTGAACCATCTGCGCCAGCAGCGTCCGGGGCCACGGCCACTGCCCCCAGTTTGCCAATGTCCGCTCGTCAATATCCAGAACGCGGATGGGCAGGTCAGGGACGTATTCCCGAGGAGATATCCGTTGCAGAAGATCGAAATAGATTAACCGCGTCTGCCGTACAGGATAGGGATCCAGAACCCTGATCAGGCACCCAAGCAGGATCAGGGCAAGGCCGACCAGCCGGAAGCCCCGCCGACGCCCTGTTTTTTCTCTGGGTCTTCTGGTCACTCCGGCCTCCGTATGCAGCAATCTGTTTCTAGCTGCGGATGGCTTGCATGCGCCTGACGCGACTTACTTTGCTGTCTTCCTCGGTCACTCGACTGAGTTACCCGCTCAGGTTTTACCTTTTCTTCCTTTTCCCTGTCCCTTTCCTTTGCCATGCCCCGGCCCCTTGCCTTTTCCGGGGTTGTTTACACCTCCGGATTTTCCGGAGACCCCGGCTGGGTTCGAACCATCTTGCTGACCCGAACGGCTCGACCTTGTCGGTGGCTCAGACGAAGGTGGCTCTGGCGAAGGTGGTTCAGCAGACGGCGGGTCCGGGCGCGGTGGTTCTGGTGCCGGCGGTTCTGGCGGGGCCTGCTCCTGCACTGCCGTTTGTCGGAAACCGGGTCGTGGAGGTGGGTCAGAGTTCACAGATGGGATTGGTGCGGCCTCACCCGCGCATCCTCCGATGTCTACCTGAAGCGGGCTGAGCAAGTCCTGCTGTGACTGAATGAAAGGAAACCCGGATTGCAGCGCTAGATCGTATTGAACCTGATCAATAGGGCGACCGACGCTGCCGCGCTCGGACGTTGCATACAGGCTGCATACGCGCCCCGCCGATCGACAGGCACCGCTTTGTCCGCACATGCGAACGGATCCTTCCAGAACCAACATTGCGCTTTGCGCATCGGAAACGACCCACATGTCAAACGTTGTCCCGCGCACGGCCATGGTGGCGGTGGGTGTTTTGATCGAATAGGCACGCTTTTTACTTTTGCCCGAGATAAAACGAAAGCTACCGCCAAGGGCCTGAACGGCAAATGACTTTGCCTTTTGGTTGCCGCGCAGCATGGTGACATCCAACACCATGCTGGCGTTCGGACCAATCGCAATTTTGGTTTCGTCACTAAATATAAGCTGAACCAGACCGCTACCGTTCGTCGAAATCGCGTCGCCCGACGCGACCTCCATCCCGGTCTTCAACGGTTGCGACTTTCCCGCGCGCGTGATCTGCGCGCCTTGCTTTACGCCGACAACTTTTCCGATGTTGGCCAGAGCCTGCACAGGCGCAAGCAGCAAACACAACAAAACAAGTAACACTTTTAACCAGGCCAACCGTCTATTCCCCCAAATAGATTATGTTGCAGGCGAAACGCCTACTGCCCGGTTTTGACCTCTATGAATTCAATATTTTTATTTTCTTAAAATATGTCTGAACAAATATGCCTTATAATACGCATGTTTGGCAAGCTTTATGGTGTATCTTGTGAAACAACCCTTGCCAAGCAATCCGTCAAGGCTGCCATTGCGCGTTTTTGAGGCACGTATCACGGTTTTGGCGGTCTCGCTCTCGGCCAAACTTGTCTCGGTAGGCAGAAAAATCGCGAGGCTCTGGAAAATCGTCTTGTAAGTGGTCAACAGGCGAGGATATACCGGCCAGCGGAGACGTGGCCGAGTGGTCGAAGGCGCTCCCCTGCTAAGGGAGTAGGCGGGAAACCGTCTCGAGGGTTCGAATCCCTTCGTCTCCGCCACCAAAGCCAACTCTAGTAATAGTACGGGCTGGCTGGTGTGCGCATTGTTCTCCAACAGCTTTTTATGCATCTATTGTTGGAATTTGACGGCTAAAGGCTGTCTGGAAAGCTGCGGCAACGGGGCGTTATCGCGCGGGTTTTTTGTAGACTGAATTGATGATTACCCGGCACTCAAGACCACCCAATGTTTTTGACCGGCCCAACTCAAGCTTGGCGCCATAGGCATTCAGGAGGTCGACCGCAATCGCAAGCCCCAGACCCGTACCGGCCACCGAGGTATCGAGGCGACCGCCGGATCTCAGTGCTTCTCGGCGATCATCCTCCGGGATGCCTGGACCATCATCTTCGATGTGAATTTCTATGCGACCTGGCTTGGCAAAGGCGGAAACGCGAACGGTATTGCGGCACCACTTTACCGCGTTGTCCATTAGATTTCCCAAGACCTCTTCGATGTCCTGCGGGTCCATTCGAACCCAAAGGTCCTTTTGGCGCGTGACTTCAAACACCTTGTCGTCCCTGGCCGCCATCCTTGAAAACAAGCGTGAAAGCCGATCGACCGAGTTTGACAGGTCGGCGCGCGAATGGGAAAGCTCGGCAGTATTCATGGCGCGCATTCTGGCCAATGATCTGCTCAGTTGCGCGTCGATCCTCCCCAAAGCTTCTTGGGCTGTTTCAATCTGGGTGCCTTGCTCGGACAGGTTGCTCAGCTCGTTTCGCAAAATGGCCGTCGGAGTTTTCAGAGCGTGCGCCAAGTCAGCGGTTTGCCGTCGAGATCCAGACACGATATCGCGGTTGCGCTTTGAGAGCTGGTTCAAGTCGTCGACCAGCGGCGATACTTCTTCCGGGTAGTCATCCGGTTTCAGACCTTCGTCCGTGTCCCAGCGATGAGCGACATCCGTTCGCAGTTTCTGAAGGGGGCCAAGAATCGCAGACATAAGAAACAACGATCCGGCGACCCCGATCAGCCCGACCAGTGTGAAGACGGGAAAAAGACTGCGTTGCGCGGCCCGGCGTTCACCGATCAGCTCATCCCGGCTTTCGGCGACGCTGACCCCCCAAACCGTTCCGTCTTCGTAAGAGATTTCCTGATAAATGCTGCGCAGTGCCTCACCTTCTGGCCCTTCGGTATTCCATAGGACGGGTGCGGTTGGGGTGGATTGCGGCTCTGCGATGGTTTCGTCAAACAGAGAGGCGGATGTAAAAACATCGCCTGCCTGACTGGTGACTTGCCAATATCGTCCGGAATACGGAGTGCTATAGGCCGGGTCAAACATCAGATCACCCAAAGCCCCCGGGTTTTCCGTTGTTACACTCAGACCAACGACAAGCTGTGTGTGCCGATCCCGCAGTGCTGCGTCAAACTGATCGGAAACCCTGGAGTTGATATAGGAAAGAACGGCCAGCGTTCCGACGGTGACGGATATGGCGCCTGATGCCATGCCACCCAACAAGGCGCGTTGACGCAATGAAAGCATCAGGTCCCATCAATCATGTAGCCGCGCCCGCGCACTGTCTTTATGAGCTCGGGCCCCAGCTTTTTTCGCAGACGTGTTATAAACACCGCGATGGTATTTGAATCCCGATCCCCGTCATATTCATAGATATGCTCAGACAGTTCGGTTCTTGAGATCAACCGGCCCCTGTTGTGCGCAAGGTAGGTCAGAACGGCGATTTCCTGTGCCGTCAGATCAATCGGGATACCCTTTGCTGTGACCCGACCGTTCTTTGTGTCCAGCGACACATCACCCATCTCGATCATCGGGTTCAGTTGTCCGCTTTGCCGCCGCAAGATCGCGCGGACCCGTGCGGCAAGTTCCGGCATGTGGAAGGGTTTTGTCATATAGTCGTCGGCACCCGCATCAAGGCCGTCGACGCGTTCGCTCCAGCCGTCGCGAGCGGTCAGGATCAAAACGGGGGTTTTTACACCAGCCGATCGCCACTCTCGTAGAACGGAAATTCCATCGCGCTCAGGCAGGCCCACATCCAGAACGATGACGTCGTAGGGTTCGGTTGACCCCAGATGGAGGGCTTCAAGACCATTATGGGCGACATCCACAACGCGCCCTTCGGCATTCAGAAGCTTTTTGATTTGCGCACAGAGGTGCGGTTCATCTTCTGCCAGTAATACTCTCATATGCGAAAACTACCGTGCCTCGGTCAATTATTCATTCTTTATCTTCTACCGCCGCCGTTGCCATTGCCGCCGCTGTTGCCACCACCGCTGTTGCCGCCGCCACCGCTATTGCCGCCGCCGTTGCCGCCACCGTTACCGCCGCCGTTGCCGCCACCGTTACCGCCGCCGTTGCCGCCACCATTACCGCCGCCGTTGCCGCCACCATTACCGCCGCCGTTGCCGCCACCATTACCGCCACCATTACCGCCAGCGTTGCCGTTACCGTTGTTCCCGGAGTTGCCGCTATTGGCTTTGTTGCCAGCTTGGCTGCGTGTATTCGCGGTCCTGGTCGCGCTTGCTTGGGCGGCCTCTTTTATTTGTCGCCCCAAGCTCGATCGGTTGGACACAACCACGCCGGTTTTGGCATCGACGATGACACTCACTATCTTGCCGTTGGGTTTCTTAATCAGAATCCGATAATAGACACCGTCGGATTGATAGGCTCGTGCGTCGACCGGTGTCCCGCCAAAGACTTTTTCGACCCCTCGGATCACTTTCTTTAGCCGAATTGCCCCGCCGGACTTGGTCGCCTGACGCAACTCCGACTGCTTTAATTCGCGCACGGCGGCATTCCCTTCACTCGTCACGAGAAGGGCCACACAAACTGTCGTGGCAAAAAGCTTTATCATCACTGTCACTGTCTTGGCGTACATCACACTAAAGATTAATTAATTCTATGTGAACTAGTGATGAACAAACAGTTTTTCGTGTGTTCAGCGAGCATCAGTTCTTATGGGAGGGCAGGTGATTCTTTTCTGAGCTTTTCTGCCCGGAGTTGTGATTGCCAGGATCTGACCCAAGAGGATGAAATGAAAACCAAGGTAACCAGTCTGTTGAAAGCTTCTGCAGTTGCAGTGGCTCTGGTTGGCTCCGCTGCGGTTGTTGCGACTATGGCAATGCCGGATGCAGCGTTTGCTAAACCAGGTAACGGAAATGGTGGGGGCAAAGGTAACGGCGGCGGTAACGCCGGAGGAAATGGCGGCGATAAGGGTAACGCCGGCAACAGTGGTGGAAAGAGTAAAGGTGTCGGTTTTGGAGCTTCCAAAAAGGAAGACGCGAAAATCGGCGGACTCAACCGTGGCGGTAGCAAATCGAAGAAGGGTAAAGGCTTTTCTCTGAAAGGTTTGCTGGGCATCGACAAAAGCGGTGGAGCGAAATCGAAAGCCGGACAGAAAAAGGCTGGCGGAGCGCAAAAGGCGTTTGCGTCGACTGATGTAGAAACCTCGGTTCGACCAAAAGTACGCGCCAAGGGAAACAAAGCTGCGGCGCTTTTGGGTGCCCATCCTTCTGAGCTAGGTGCGCTCAACGCGGCGAATGCAAGCGAAACAGCGTTGCTGAATGCGTCGCCCAATTCGCGGGTTGGTCGGATTGCGATCTATCGTGATACGGTACTGGCCGGGCAGCAGCTTGAGGAAGATCTTGCAATCGCTGAAGGTATCTTGGCTGGCTTGGATGAGCCAGAGCGTACCGTGAGTGAAATAGAGCCGGAACTGGAAGCCGCAGAGACTCAAGTTCAGGAAGATCAACAGGTTCTGGCTGATCTTGAACAGGATTTGATTGACGCTGGCGGAACTGATCCCGATATCGAAAACGCGATCGAACAAGCTGAGGCTGACTTGCAAGCGTCGCAAGATGCAGCTGATGCTTTGGCGGAAGAACGTCAGGAAGCGCTCGATTTTGAACAAGCCGTGAACGATGTCGAAACGCTGAACGAAGCTATCGAAGAGCAACCCGAACTTGAACGGGCTGCACTGGAAGACGCTGCAAACAAACCTGTAACCGACGAAGTGGAGACAGCCGTAAAAGCCCTGTTGGGTTTGGAATAGTCAACGCCAACTCATTGCCCTGACACCCACGGAGGCAAGGGGGGCCGGGCCAGCCATTTTCATCCACCTACACAAACATTGGCTGGTCCGGTTACTTAATAAAATAGGTGTGTATAGAAGCACCGCAAACAGAACACGCGCACCTTGTACTCACTCTAAGCGCGAACGAAAGCCCGCTCTTATTTTGAGCGGGCTTTTTCTGTGCAATGGGTCTGAACCAGTTATTGGTTGCCTATTCTGACCGCGCGGTTGGTTGGCTTTTCTTTCGGTCACTGGTCTGAGTTTGATGAATAAGATCTCAAACCGTTTCGGGTGTTGATGATAGCGCTCGAAACGTGTTCGCGATTCATCCGCTTTGGTGTTTCATTGGTCAGCCGGGAAGCGGTCGAGACTGACTTGCGACCAACGCTCCTAGATTAAAATGACAACTAGCCCCCGCAGTTTCCTTTATGTGCCTGAAGGCTCCGCTTCTAGACCCGAGATAAGCCAGCTGCGCTTAAGCTGAATTATGGCCGAACACATTGAAAATACATTGGTTAATTTTCGCTTTGGTTGTCCCCAATGCGTAGACAATCACTGGATTATAGCCGCGAATCGAAGGTTACTTTGTTTGTAACAATCAGACCTTTAAGCGCCCTAGCTGTAATCTAATTTTTGAAATGGCTTAATGTTGTCGACAAAGGGCTTTTGGACCGATTTAGCATCGGTATTTGCCTTGAACCCCCGATGTTGGTGTAATTGACAGGCGTTTCACGAAAATCAAAACATCAAACATTTGCGTGTTCATATTCAGTTAAAATAACATTCATTTACTGTAGTCTAAACTCCCGATTTATGGCGAATTAGAAACAATTTCTCCTGAGATAAAGGCAAATAATTATTGCCGTATTGGAGATTCAAATGCCTAAGTTCTGGCCCAATGGACGACCCAAGCGCAGTCTGAATTGGAAGCAATCCAAGCAACAAGAAACCTTCGCTTCCGATGAAGATGGTGCTTTTACAATATTCGCCGTTTTCGTATTTTTGGTGTTGTTGGCTGCGACGGGTATCGCGGTCGACGTCGTCAACTATGAACGGGATCGCGTTAAACTGCAGTGGGTTCTGGATAATGCCGTTCTCGCGGCTGCAAATCTGGATCAGGAACTGCCCCCGACCGACGTTGTGAACGCGCATTTGGCAGCTCATGGATTGTCGCATTACGAAAACTCTGTGGCAGTCCAAGAGGCAACCCGTGATCGGACGGTCAGCGCAACTATCAGCACTGATTTTAACACAAATTTCATGCGCTTGAGCGGGGTCAAAACCTTG
Organism: Ruegeria sp. G5; assembly: GCF_056533365.1. Lineage (NCBI taxonomy): Bacteria > Pseudomonadati > Pseudomonadota > Alphaproteobacteria > Rhodobacterales > Roseobacteraceae > Ruegeria > Ruegeria sp. G5. The sequence goes on from NZ_JBQFOK010000001.1 coordinate 421,580, forward strand.
TCTCTCGACGTTAACTCGGCTGCGAATGAGGCGGAACCATGTACCGAGATTTCCATGGTTTTGGATATCTCGGGCAGTATGGGAGACAACGCGCGCCTGACGCAAATGCAGACTGCTGCCAAAGAGTTTGTGACGAAAACGCTGGAGCATAACGACGACCCGGACAACGCATGCGCGACGTCGGTCAGCATTATCCCATTTGCGGGTCAAACCAACCCAGGTTCGGTGATGTTCGAATATCTGGGCGGCGAGCGGTTCGGCACGACCACCGAGGAAGATTACTTCCCGGAATGGCAACAGGATATCTCGAACGTCGTGTTCTGGTTCGATACAGACGGCAATGCTGACCCCGATTTTTCCGTCAAGATCGACAGTTTCCCGGACAATGAGACCGATCTGTTCAACAAGGATGACGTCGACACCTACTACCACTATGTGCGCGACTTTATCATCGACAACTCGTCCCAGCTGCCTGAAAGCGCGGAATTGGTTGGAGCTTCTATCAAAGGTGGACGGCAGAAGACGACGTATTTCAGCATTGACCGGACAACGACGGAATATGATGAAGCTGATGGCCCGACCAAGTTCAATAACGTGGACATCGAGCTGCAGTATTCTGATTTCCACAATTACGTGGGCAACATTCCGAACAATACTTCGTCTTGCCTTGAGATGACGTATTCGGATTTCCTGGACACAAGCCTACCTTCAGGCTCGATCGAACAGACGCCCTATTTCGTGAACTGGGAATATGATGCGACCACCCAGAACTGGGGCTGGTGCCCGGAAGACGAAATGAGCATCCAATACGCTCAGGACGATGAAGCTGAACTGCACGCCTTCATCGACGGTCTGCGCCTGTTCGACGGCACCGGTACCAACTACAGCCTGAAATACGCTGTGGCCCTGCTGGACCCGTCGAGCCAGGATGCGTTTGCCTATCTCAGCCAAGCCGGGGAAGTTCCGGCCGAGTTCGCAAACCGCCCGCTGAGCTGGGAGCATGAAAACAGCTCGAAGATCATTGTCATCATGACCGATGGACAGACCAGCCCGCAGGTGCGCCCCACCGACGAGATGGAAGAGGAAAACGGCCTGACGGAGCTGGTGGCTCGCCCCAGCGAAGACACGACCATTGCCTCGTCGCAGTTGACCAACCTGCAACTGTTCAACCAGCAGTGTGAATTGGCCAAGGCAAAGGGCGCGGTCGTCTACACCGTCGCGTTCGAAACCACGGATGAGGCTGCTTCCGAGATCAGAACCTGCGCATCTTCGTGGTCACACTACTACGAAGTGACTGGCGAAGAGATCATCGACTCGTTCGTGTCGATTGCAGGCTCGATCCAGAAGCTTCGCTTGATCAAGTAAACAGGTCCAATACAGGCTTGAGAACCAAAGGGGCGCGGTTTGCCGCGCCCCTTTTGCATTGGTCTGGGTGTCTCAGTTAGATGCAGAGCCCGATTGGGGCAGGCGCGTCATTATCGCTGATCCGCCAATACGCGGCCTGTCGTTGCCCCAGAGGATGGTTGAACTGGGTCACTGCGTCGCCTCTTTTTCGATAAGCCGTGCAAGAGGTCGGATCTGCGCCGCAATATGTTGGCGCAGAGTCTCAAGGGTCATGCTGTCCTGTTTTACAAAATCGACGAACATTTGGTTCAGGCAACTGAAGATCATCCGGCCCAGATCATTCGCAACGAGATCGGTTCTGATTTGTCCCCGGTGCTGCAGGACAGTGATCAGATCCGTGACCTGTGCGGCCAGCCGTTCATCCTGTTCTGCGTATTTCCGACCGCTTGGCGTGTTTGGATCTTCGATGGAATGCGCCATCGCCGTACGCCACATTTCCTTGGAAAGATACTCGAGCGAGTGATCATAATACTCGTAGATCAATGCAAGAATGGCCTCGTCCAGCCGGCCCGGGGGATCGGCCAGAATGCGCTCGCCTGCGGCGATGACCTCTTCGACCTCCATCGCGACGGTCGCGATCAGAATGTCGCCTTTGGTCTGGTAGTAATTGTATACCGTCCCGACAGAGACCTCGGCCGTTTCGGCAAGGTCCTCGATTCGCACCGAGCGATAGCCCTGCGACCGGAATTTGGCAGATGCTGCCTCGAGAATCCTGCGTTCTCGTGCTGCTTTTTGCCTCTCTCTTAATCCTGCCATGGGCTCATCCGTGTGAAATGTAAATTTAGAGTTGACTATAAAGATGAGGGTGTTCAAGTTTTTTCTTACAGACCCAATTAAAAAAACGGGCGACCCGAAATCAACAGGAGATGAAGCAAATGCGAACCGGATGGAAAATCCTTGGTGTGTCGGCACTGGCCCTGACCGCGGGCAACGCCTGGGCCGAAGGTGAATTGAATGCGTTGGTGTGGTGTGACCACACGGACCCCGAACTGATTGCGCCGTTCGAAGAAAAACATGGTGTAAAGGTCAATCTGCGCGAATACGAGGGAACAGGGGCCGCGTTGGCCTTGCTGGAACAGTCCCGCCCGGGGGATTGGGACGTTCTTGTTGTGGACGGGATCGACGTGTTTCGTGCGGTAGAGGCTGGTGTATTGGCCCCGTTGCCTGATGGCGCGGTGTCGACAGCCGATTACTTCCCCGAAGTGGTCATGGCCGAAAACAACACAATTGATGGCGTGACATACGCCGTGACCGAAAAGTTTGGCTATAACACGATCTCGTACAACTCAGCCAAGGTCGATCCGGCGGATATGGAGGCGTTGTCCAGCGTCTGGTCCGAGAAATACGACGGTAGAATCTCGATCTATGACTACTACTTGCCGGTCATGGGGCTTGCTGCGATCGCAGAAGGGATCGCCACGGATGCGATTGGTGCAGGCGATCTGGCAAAGATCGGCGATGTCCTGTCCACGATGCGTGGGCGGGCAGCTTCGGTTGCGGGCGTTGTCGCCGCGCAAACAGCACTGGCCACGGGCGAGGTCGATATCGTTGTGGGCGGTGGCGAGTGGCTGACGGCCGTCTTGGCCTCGGAACAGCCCGAGCTGACATGGACCATTCCCAAGGAAGGTGCGGTGCGCTGGGCGCAGTCAATCGGCGTGGTCGAAGGTGCGCAAAACCCTGACATGGCGGTTGAGTTCATCAAGTACATCACTAGCCCGGAAGGTCAGGCCCGTCTGGCAACGTCATCTTGTTTCTGGGGGATGCCCGCCAACGCCAAGGCTGGTGACGTTCTGACGGATGAACAAAAGTCCATCCTGCGTTGGGATCAGCAGCCGGATTACCTAGCTTTGACGCAGCTTTATCCGGCACCTGATGCGGATTTGGACATCGAGATGCAGGACCTCTGGCTCGAGACTCTGCAGCAGTGATGCAGAAGGACCAGTTGCGGGGCTGGGGCTTTGTGACCCCGGCCCTTCTTTGGACTGTCGTATTCTTTGTCGTCCCTTTCGTTGTGATGGGGGCGATGAGTTTTGCGTCACTCGAAGGGCGCAAGCTGGTCTGGGATTTGTCACTGGCGAATTACGCGGAACTGTTTGAGAAAGCGTACCTGTCGCGCGCGATTGTGGTGTCGTTGGAGATTACCCTGACGGTCACGGTTGTTTCGGTTCTGCTGGCCTATCCACTGGCTTGGATAATCGCCTTCAAAGTGCCCCCGCGCTGGCAACGCCTTGCGTTGTTGCTGGCGATTTTACCGTTCTGGACGTCCTACGTTGTGCGCTCTTACGCTTGGCTTTTGGTTCTGGCACGCGAGGGTGTTGTGAACGAAGCCCTGATGGGGCTGGGGCTGATTGGCGAGCCGATTACACTGGCCAACACGCGCTTTGCTACAGTGACCGGTTTTGTCCATTTCTTTGTCATGCTGTTGACGCTGACCATCTATGCAAACCTGATCCAGCTGTCGCCGAATTACCGTAGGGCTGCCATGGATCTGGGCGCGAATGCCTTTCAAACCTTTCGGCATGTTATCCTGCCACTGACGCTGCCCGGTATCGTGACAGGGGCCTTTCTGACGTTTGTCTTGTGCATCGGGGATTACGTGACACCCCAGATTTTGGGCGGGAACACCGAACTTACCGTGCCGCAAGTCATCATGGTGCAGCTTGGCCGCCGAGCCGATTTCCCGCTGGCCTCGGCACTGGCCATCGTATTGATGAGCATCGTTGCATTGGCATATCTGGCTTCTGCGCGCTGGCTGAGGATTGACCGGTTATGATGCGCGCGCTGCCTTGGATCTACCTCGTTGTTGCGTTTGTCTTCATTTACCTGCCGGTGGGTGTTCTGGTGCTGTTTTCGCTGCAGGACGGAACTTTGCCGGTGCCGCCATTCAATGGCCCATCGCTGCGCTGGTACCAAACCATTCTGGGTGATTCCGACCTGATGGGCGCGTTGCGCAATTCATTGGTGGTGGCGTTTGGCGCATCCGCTGTTGCTGTAACGCTTGGGTTTCTCGCCGCCTATGGGTTGGCGCGCCATGTCCTGCCGGGCTCGGCCCTGATCCGAGGGTTGCTGATCACACCATTGACCGTCAGCTACCTGATCGTCGGGCTGGGATTGTTGATCGTACTGACACGCACCGGCATGGGTGTATCCCTGTGGACCGCGGCAATCGGCCATGTGGTGATCAACCTGCCACTGGCTTTTGCGATCATATATGCCTCGATGGGGGCGCAGCAGCAAAACGCCGAACGGGCCGCGCGCGATCTGGGTGCATCAGAACCCAAGGTGATCCTGCTTGTCACTGTGCCGATGCTGTTGCCGTCCATTGCGGCGGCGTACTTTCTGTCTGTCACGCTCAGCTGGGATGAGTTCATCATCGCCTTTCTCCTGACGCGCTTTGATGTGACACTACCGGTTGAGATCTGGTCTTTGTTGCGGTCGGGGTTGTCACCGCAGCTGAACGCGATCGGTAGTTTTGTCTTTGTCATCTCGGTCGCAGTTGTGCTGCTGTTGGAATTCACGATCTTTCGGAAGGGCCGCTCATGACTGCGTCCGTCACCTTTTCCGGTCTCAATCACTGGTTCGGTCAGTTTCAGGCCCTGCGCGATATAGACCTGCAAATCGAAGCGGGCGAATACGTCACCCTGTTGGGGCCGTCGGGCTGTGGAAAGACCACCTTGCTATCCATCTTGGGCGGCTTTCTGGAACCAACCGAGGGGCAGGTTCTGATCGGCGGCAAGGACATGACCCATGTTGCACCGGTGAAACGGCCCACCACTACCGTGTTTCAGGATTACGCTTTGTTTCCGCATATGTCTTTGCGCGACAACGTGGGCTTTGGCTTGCGGATGTCCGGTGTGAACCGCAAAGACCGCAACATCCGCGCCGACGAAATGCTGGATCTGGTCGGGCTGAAACAGGATGCCGCAAAACGGCCACACGCATTGTCTGGTGGCCAACGCCAGCGGGTCGCGCTGGCGCGCGCCTTGGCGGTCAATCCGGATGTGCTGTTGCTGGACGAACCCCTTGGGGCACTTGACCTCAAACTGCGCCGTTCAATGCAGGATGAATTGAAGGGTATCCAGAAACAAATCGGTACCACATTCGTGCATGTCACACATGATCAGGAAGAGGCCATGGCCATCGCGGACCGAATCGTGGTGATGAGCAAAGGCCGGATCGAAGATCACGGTACGCCGGATCGTGTCTACCGCCACCCGGCAACTTTGTTCACCGCAGATTTCATGGGCGAAAACAACCACATCCCCGGCAAGCAAACCGGGGTAGGGGTTGAAACCGCCTTTGGTCTTTTGCCCTCTGCGTCAGATATTCCGCAGGGCGCTGCAGCGATCTGTTTGCGGCCCGAGGATATCCGCCCGGACGATCAGGGCGCAGTTCAACTGGGCGGTGCCAGCCTGACATCCGTGGCGTTTTTCGGAACCTATTGCCGGGCGCATCTGTCGCCGGAACGCGCGCCCGACCTGACCCTGACTGCCTATTTGGCGCCGGACAGGGCGTGGTCTTCGGGGGACGTGATACAGCTGTCAGCTGACGGCGACAGTTTTCGTGTTTTTTCAGGAAAGGCATGACTGATGGAGCGTGCAAGACCGCAGGATTGGTATCGCACCACCCGTAAAGGCGATGATGTGACCTTGATTGATGAGCCATTCATCACGCCGTTCTACCGCTGCAATATGTGGCATGTTCGGGGGCGTGATCGGGATATGCTGATCGACAGCGGAATGGGTGTTGTGTCGCTGCGCGAATGGGTTCCCTTGGTAACAGAACGGGCACTGACAGCGGTCGCGAGTCACACGCATTTCGACCATATCGGCTGCCATCATGAGTTCGAAGATCGTGCCGTACACTGGGCCGAGGCGGACATTCTGGCGACACCTTCCAGGGCTGCAACACTGGCGGACCCGTATGTCACGGACGAGATTTTTGACCGCCTTCCACCGTTGCCGTACCGTTCAGACAGCTACTCGGTCAAAGGGGCGCGGGCGACGCGTCTGCTGGACGATGGGGATGTGGTCGATCTGGGGGATCGCCACTTTGAGGTCATCCACACTCCGGGTCATTCGCCCGGCGGTATCGCCTTATGGGAAGCCGCGACGAGCACGTTGTTTTCAGGTGATATCGTCTATGACGGAGAGCTTATCGAAGACACCTACCATAGCGATGCGGCCGATTATTATCGATCTATGGTTCGCCTGTATGGTCTGCCTGTGCGCGTTGTGCATGGCGGCCATTTCCCCAGCTACGAAGGCGAACGTCACCGCGCGATTATCCGCGCTTGGCTTGATCAGAAGGAATCTGCCTGACCTGCATCGAGGCTTCGGTTACGGACCCAATCCAGAACCGACTTTGCGGTGTCTGCCCATTGCGTGTCGAACTGAATATAATGGCAGGCCCCTTCAACCGCGATAAACTCAGCCGTTTTGTAACGCTTTGACATAGATCGCGCGGTACTGGTCGCGACAGCTTTGTCCTGGGTTCCCGACACGAACAACAGCGGGCACGTTATGGTTTCGGGGTCAATCAACGTCGTCTGATGTATGTCGTACATCCAGAACACAAACTCGAACAGCACACGCCCGGATTCCGTGCCCAATCGCTCGTGAATTTCGTGCTGCAAGGCGGGCGGCAGCGTGTTCAGCCCGTAGGTTGCCAAAAGGTCAAAGTCCTGACCCAAAGCCTGTTCCCAGAATGCCCCGGCTGAAATGAAAAGCTGACCCAGTTCCCGCTCACCGTCAGTTGTCGGCAAGACGCCGTTAACGATGCTGCTGTTCAGCATGACAGCGGCACGGATCAATCCTTGGGATGCCAAGAGCTGTGCGACTACGCCTCCCAAAGAATGCCCTATGACGATAGGGGGCTCTCCGATTTCAGTGATCTTATTTCGTGCATCTTCCACATAGTCGGCAATGCTGAGCCCAACCAGTTTGGCGTCGCGTTCTGGTCCGGGGGGTAGGTCGTGATGGCGATAGGTCAGGCTGTGGCAGGCGTAGCCTTCGGCTTCAAAGACCAATCGGACATTGTCCATGGTCCAGGCGGCGGCGTTTGTACCTGTCAGCAAAAGGACGGGCGGGTGTGAGGGTTCTGCCATGCGATAGTGTTCCTTCTCGGGAACAGGAAACCGCGTTTGTGAAACACGCGCAATAGCTCTTAGCCAGCGGCGGCAAATTCGCGTATCACCTGGCCCGCGTTTTGGTCCGTGCGCTGTCCGTTTTGCATTGCCAGTTTCCCGTTCACCAGCACATGTGCGATGCCCGACGCATATCTACGGGGGTTTTGTGCTGTCGCGTTGCTGGCGATATTCACCCGGTCAAATACGCAGATATCCGCCCTTTGACCTGCGGCCAGACGTCCGCGGTTTTGCAACCCAAGGCGATCTGCCGGGATCGAGGTCAGCTTGGCGATACCCTGTTCCAGCGTCAGCGTGCCACGATCCCGCACGTAGTACTGCAGGAACCGCGCCGCCCAGCCATAGCCCGAAAGCGAGCCGATATGATCCTTCAGAATGCCCTCGTTGGCGATGGCTACGGTATCCGAGATCACCGCGCATTCCGGTTGGCCCAGACATAGTTCCACGTCCGAGTTTCGGAAGGATTTGGAGGACCACATGCAGGCCATCAGGTTCTCACCTTCCTCCAGCAGGATATCCAGTACCGCGTCATAGGGATGGCAATTGCGCATCCGCCCGATTTCGGCAAAGTCGGCACCGACGATGTCCTTGTTGACGGTGGCGTTCAACAGGATGATGTCCGACCATTTCTCGGCCTTGACGATCAGCCACATGGGCTGCGGGTTGGCTTTGATCTTTTCACGGCATTCAGGATCGGCCAGCCGTTTCAGCACATCGTCGACTGACCCCGCCTGCGCCCATTTCGGCAGGATCGCCGCCATGAGGGTATGGTTCCAGTCATGCGGGATCACGTCACAGGCGATGTCCACGTCGTGACGCCGCGCCAGGTCGATCATCTCAAGCGTATGATCCATCGCATAATCCGGCGCGCCGAATTTGGGCTGGATATGACTGATCTGCAGCTTTGCACCCGATTGCCGCGCGGTGGCGATGGCCTCGGCAAAGCCCAGATCGTAATGCGTATCCCGGTTGCGCACATGGGTGGCGTAGAGGCGTTTGTATTTGGCCGCGACCTCGCACATGGGCACCAGATGTTCGGGCGCGGCGAGGCTGCCGGGGAAGTATTCCAGACCCGAGGAAAAGCCACCTGCGCCTTCGTCCATGCACTGATCGACCAGTCGGGCCATTTCGGCAACGTCCTCGGCCTCACCCGGGTGCAACTGATCGCCCAGAACCGCGCGATGCACGGTGCCGTGGCCGACAAAGGCCATGACGTTCACGCCGAGTTCGGTGCGATCCAGCACATCCAAATAGTCGCCGAAGCCCAGCCATGTGTCATGCCTGGCCTGATCGGTGTACCAAGGCGCGACGCGGCTGATGTCACCGGGGCTGTTAACGGGCGCGCAGCTGATGCCGCACTGGCCGATCACTTCGGTCGTGACGCCCTGATGCACCTGACTTTCCGCGCGCCCATCCGCGATCAGGGTGAAATCGGAATGGGTGTGCATGTCTATGAAACCCGGTGCGACCACCAGACCTGAGACGTCGATCTCTTGCGCGGCCTTCTGCGCGGCCAACTCACCTGCGGGCAGGACGGCGCTGATGGTCTCGCCCGTGACCGCCACGTCGCCCACATAGCCATCCTGTCCTGTACCATTGACGATGGTGCCGCCTTTCAGAACAAGATCGAACATGGGGGCCTCCTATTTCGCTTCTCCGTACAGCCAGTCGGGCAGGAACGTGGTGAGGTCGGGGAAGAATATCAGGATCACCATGCCGATGATATAGGCGAGTATGAAGGGCAGGACTGCGACGGATATGCGTTCGATGGATATCCCGGATATCCGCGCCGCTACCGTCAGGTTTGCGCCAAGGGGCGGTGTCAGGAACCCGATCTCGCAGGTGATGACGGTGAAGATGCCGAACATCACCGGATCGACACCCAGAGAGCTGACCAGCGGCAGGAACACGGCGGTGAACAGGACGATCTGGGCCAGCGACTCCATGAAGGTGCCGATGAAGATGTAGAAAACGCCGATCAGCAGCAGGACGAGGAACTTGTTCTCGGTGATCGAGGTGATGCCGTCCTGCACCGCAGTCGGCACGTCATAGAACGCGGTCAGTTGCCCGAAGGCTAGCGTGGGCGTCAGCAGGATCAGGATGCCGGTCAGCAGGGAGGTAAAGCGCAGAGCCTCAATCAGCTTTTCGATCGTCAGTTCGCGGTAGATAAAGAAGCCGACGAACAGTGAATAGAACACGGCCACACCTGCGGCCTCGGTCGGGGTGAAGGCCCCGCCATAGATGCCGCCAAGGATCAGAACCGGAGCGCCGATGGACCATTTACCGTCCCATGCCGCGCGTAGGAAGGGGTCCCATGAGAACCGCTCGCCGTCGCCTCCGCACCCGCGCCGACGGGCGACGATGTAAGTGGTGATCATCAGCAGGATCGTGACCATCAGCCCTGGGATCAACCCCGCCAGAAACAGGCGCGGGATCGAGGTTTCCGAGACCAGCCCGTAGATAATCAGCAGGTTCGAAGGCGGGATCAGGCTACCCAATGCGCCCGCGCTGGCGGTGATGGCGGCGGCAAAGGGCACGTCATAGCCTTCGCGTTTCATGGCCGGAACCGTGACCGACCCAATCGCCGCAGTGGTGGCAGGGCCCGAACCGGAAAGCGCGGCAAACAACATGCAGGCAAAGACCGTCACCAACCCCATCGAGCCGCGATAGGCCCCCACAAGGTTGGTCGCGATTGAGATCATCCGGGTGGCCATTCCGCCTACTTCCATCAACCGTCCAGCCAGCACGAAAAGCGGAATGGTCAGCAGGGGAAAGGGCGTTAGGCTGCCATAGCCGGTCTGCGCCATCAGCGTATAGGGGATGTCGATCAGATACAGCGCCAGTGCCGTGGTCAGGCCGACCGAGACAAACAGCGGCACGCCAATGACCGTCAGCAGGACAAAGGCGATGGCCAGAACCATCAGAGCACTCATATCTGATGCTCCTGATCCTTGGTGGTCGCTTCCCATTCCTCAGCCAGCATACCCGGCAGGCCGTTTCGCCCGTCACGCCACCAGTTGACGTAGGTTTGTGCCAGACGGATCAGCATCAGCGCGTAGCCGATCACCAGAATGGTTTGGGGGTAGAATTGGTTGATGCCAAGGCTGGGGCTAGTTTCGGGAAAGCGCCAGAAGACGGCGAGATAATCCCAACTGATCCGCAGCATGAACAGGCAGAAGAAAGCCCAGAAGATGTCGGCGATGAAAATGACGATCTTGCCGAAGCCGGTGGGTAGCGCTTGCACCGCGACCATGATGCGGATGTGGAACCGCTCGCGCACACAGAGCGACGCGCCCATATAGACCGCCCAGACCATGCACATGGCCGCGGTTTCTTCGGTCCAGTGCAAGGCGACCTGAAACACATAGCGCGCCACCACTTGCGCAAAGACCGCCACGGCGATCACCGCCAGACAGGTGCAGCAGATCAGCTCCTCGAAATGCCGTTCGAGCCACTTGAGTGCAACCATTTTGTCCCTCGTCCGCTTACGGGGCCGAAAAAGGGCACCTTGTGGCGCCCGGTTTGTTTATTGGGCGGCGGCCTGAATGGCGTTCACCAAAGCGATGAAATCATCACCGCGTTTTTCCGCGAACTCCTGCTGAACGCCCTGAGCGGCGGCAATAAAGTCGGTGCGGTCCGGGTCCGTACGGGCCATGCCGCCTTCTTCGACCAACCATGTGCGGACCTCTTCGGTCTCACTCGCGACCTGCGCTGCGAATTCTGCCCCGGCCTCTTCGGCAGCGGCAAGGATTTGGGCGCGCTGCTCATCGTTCAGCTTCTTCATGAAGTTGTCCGACGCGAACAGAGGTGCGAAGGCCACAAAGTGTTCGAGGATGACCAGATGCGGCTCGAACTCAAAGAATTTCATGTCGCGGATGAAGGAGGTGCCGTTGTCGCCACCATCCACGGTGCCGGTCTGCAGCGCCGTGGGGGTCTCGGACCACGCAAGCGGCACTGGGTTTGCGCCAAAGGCTTCGAACGTGGCGATCATCACCTCGTTCTTGGGGACGCGGATTTTCAACCCTTCCATATCGGCCATCGTGTTCACGGGACGCACGGAGTTGTAGAAATCGCGATACAGCGCAGGGCCAAAGGCCAATAGATGCACGCTGGTGTCGGCCTGCAATTGGTCTTTCATTTGCTGACCAACATCGCCATTCAGCACCCGGTCCAGATGTTCGGCGTTCTGGAAGATATAGGGCAGCACCGTGACATCCATCAGCGGCCAATGGGGCGAGACGTTGTTGGCGGTGATAAAGAACCCATCAACCGTACCAAGCTGCATGGCCTTGAACGCCTCATCCTCGCTGGAGATCTGGTTGCAGCAGCGCAGTTTGACCTCAATTGCACCGTCTGAGTGTTCAGCTACCTTTTCCTGAAAGATTTTGCCAAAACGACCGTAGAGAGACTCTTCGGGTGCGCCAAAGCCGACATTCATTGTGATGTCGGCGGCCAGAGCGGATGTGGCAGAGAGTGCGAATGCCAGTACCGGCATCGTCACCGTTTTCAAATTCATCAATTTCATGAAGTCCTCCTGGTTGGTCGCGTTCTGTTATGTGGTTTTTGTCTTTCGCCCCGGTTTTGTACCGTCTCTTTCAAGGGTTAAGTCGTTCCAACGATACTCCGCAAACTTGGGCAGGCAGTCTTTGAGAAAGCTACCCAATCCCAATAAATGCAGAAAACAATTGTTTTGGCGGGGTATTCATACATTTTTTGACGCTTTTAGCGGTGGTCGGACGCCGGGGTCGACAGCAGGTGGTCAAATCCCCCCTGATCGGCGATTTCGCGGCAGGTCTCCAGAACGGTGCGCACCAATGCAGATCGTTTGCCAGCCCCAGTATAGGCGACACCGTAATGGGGGGCATCCTGGTTGCCTGAAATCGGCCGGGCGACATATCCATTTTGACCTTTTCGGTCCAACGGCCCGCAGATGTTAAGGATGGCATATCCCAGATCAGCCCCGACCATCCCGCGCAATACCGAAGAGCTTTTGGTGGTATGCGCGACCTTTGTCCGAAGGCCTTCGGCTGTGAACAGGGCTTCGAAGTAATCCGGGGCGCCGGGTAGGTCGAGAAGGATCATCGGCAGGTCAGCCAGATCCGACAACGCAACCTGCGGTTTTTTCGCAAGCGGAGAAACGTCAGGTATCAGCGCAATTGGGGCGGCTTTGAACATTGGCAGAAACGGTTGCGCCTTGGGTGCTGCGCGACGGTAGGTCAATGCAAGATCAACAACACCGCCATTGAGCAGTTCTGCGATGCTCAGCATGTCGCCCTCTTTAATTTCGACCCTGATCTGAGGAAAGTCCTGCGAGATACGCTTCAGGATCGGCGGCAGAACATACGGCGCAGTCGGAGCATAGCATCCCAACCGCAAAGTTCCTGCCGGATCACCGGTGAGTGTCAGCAGGTCGGATTCGAATATTCGGGCCTGTTCCAGAAACTCTCGAATGCGCGCGCCGATTTCGATCCCTTTGTCCGTTGCGATTATGCCCTTGGCGGGCATGCGCCGCAAAAGCTCGGCTTGTGTGGTGCTTTCGATCATGTCGATGGCCGCGGTGATCGAGGATTGAGAGATGTTCATTTCAACCGACGCTCGGGCAATTGATCCGGTGCGTAATGCGGCGTCGAAATATTGCAGTTGCTTAAGGGTGAAACGCACAGAACATCCCATATTTTTTGTGTGATACTCCGATACTAATTCTATTTTTCCAAACGACAAAGCTTGGATAGCTGTTTGGAAACGGTAGTAGGATGGGCATGGGTAAAACGCTTTTATTTCACGCTAAATCGGTGCTGACGATGGATCGTAACATCCCACGGGCGACCCATGTGGCGGTCCGGGATGGGCGGATTCTGGCGGTCGGCGGCCCGGACTGTGCCAGCGCGTGGGGAGGAGTAGATCAGCAGATCGACCTGTCCGACTGCGTCCTGATGCCGGGTTTTGTCGAAGGCCACGCCCATATGATGGCGGGCGCCATGTGGGATTACGTCTATTGCGGGTATCACGACCGGCTAGACCCGCAAGGCCGGCTGCACAAAGGCATGACCGAGATCAACCATGTCATTCAGCGGTTGAAAGAGAACGAAGCCGATCTGGCACCCGGACAGCCACTTGTGGGATGGGGTTTTGACCCGATATTCCTGACGAGCGAACGTCTTAGCCGACGCCATCTGGATCAGGTCAGTTCCGAACGGCCAATCGCTATCCTGTTCTCAAATTTCCATCTGCTGTGCGCCAATAGCGCGGCACTGGACCTTGTCGGGTATGATCAGTCCACCAATGTCGAGGGTGTGATCAAAGGCGAAGACGGCCTGCCCACGGGTGAGTTGCAGGAAATGGCAGCGATGTTTCCGATCATGCGTCGAACGGGGATTGATTTTCGCGCGCTCACACAAACCGACGCGGCCCTGACATCCTACGGAGAGGTCTGCAAACGCGCGGGTGTGACAACGGTGACGGACCTGTTCGCGACGCTGACGGATGAAGATATCGGTCGGCTGGCGACTGCGACGGCGCGGGTTGATTTTCCTGTGCGATTGGTCCCTGCGCTGGGCGCAATGGGTTCGCCCCCGCACGAGATCGCATCAAGTGCATTGAAAATGCGTGCGGCATCCACCGACAAGCTGCGGTTGGGGGCCGTCAAGCTGATGACTGATGGATCAATTCAGGGTTGGACAGCGCGCGTCCGCGCGCCGGGATATGTTGGGGGTCAGCCCAACGGGTTGTGGAACACGCCACCGGAACAGATTTTTCAACTATGCAATGCAATGCAGGAACATGGCGTTCAGATGCATATCCACGTCAACGGGGATGAAGCGGCCGAAGTCTCGCTGAATGCGCTTGAAGATGCTGCGCGCAATCACCCTTGGCCGGGTGCGCGGCATGTTTTGCAGCATTGCCAAATGATGGATTCCGCTTTGTTTCGACGCGCTGCCGAATTGGGCGTCGCGTGTAACATCTTTGCCAATCACATCTGGTATTTCGGCGACCAGCATGCCGCACTGACAATCGGGCCCGAAAGAGTCAACGCAATGGACGCGGTGCGCGACAGTCTGGATGCCGGGGTGGTCACAGCGATCCATTCCGACGCGCCTGTCACGCCCATGGGCCCGCTATTCACGGCCTGGTGCGCCGTTAACCGCCAAACGATGAGCGGCCGAACACTCGGACCGCAGCAACGCATCACAGTGCAAGAGGCACTTTCAGCAATCACGCTGGGGGCGGCGCAGACTTTGAAAATGGACACAGAGGTTGGGTCGATTCAGGTTGGAAAACGTGCGGATTTTGCCTTGCTTGGTGCGGATCCTCTGACTGTATCAGCGACCGAGTTAAAGGATGTCCCGGTTTTGGGCACCGTGCTTGGGGGCGAGGTGCACCGCCTATGATCCAACTGCCCCTGACGGTGATCGGAGGTTACCTTGGCGCGGGAAAAACAACGCTGATCAACCATGTTCTGGCAGCGGATCACGGCCTACGCATATTGGTTTTGGTCAACGACTTTGGCGCGATCAACATTGATGCAAGCCTGCTGATTTCATCTGACGAAGATACGATCGAGCTGGCAAATGGATGTGTCTGCTGCACAATGGGTGCGGACTTATTCCTTGCGGTGGGCGACGTTCTGGACCGTACTCCACGACCCGATCACCTGATCATTGAGGCAAGCGGTATCGCGGACCCCGCCCGTATCGCCAACGTCGCCAGGGCCGAGCCCGATCTGCGCTATGCCGGTATCGTCACGGTCGTGGATGAGACGCAGTTCGAAAGGTTGAACGCGGACCCGATGATTGCACCGCAGATACACGGCCAGATCACATGCGCCGACATTCTGGCGCTTAGCAAAACTGATGGTGCTGACGGAATTGGCGAGATCTTATCCGCGATAAACCCAAATGCCCTACAGATCCGGGCAGAGGCGTTTGACATAACATCGGTTCTGTTAACCGAAATGGAGCCCGGAGAGATGGGCGAAGAGTTGCATCCCGCTTACACGAAATGGTCCTTTACCGGACGGCAATCCTTTGACCGGGGCCAGTTGGCTGCCGCTTTGGCAGAAAGGCCTGAGCACCTCTATAGGATAAAGGGGCAGATACGCGGCCCCTCCGGCAAAGGGTATCTGGTGCAGGTTGCGGGCAATTCGGTAGGAATCGAGGAAATCCCGCAGCCCGAGCAAGGGCAACTTGTTGGTATCGGGTTGGCTTCCCGTCTTTCTGCCACTGACTGCGAGGCCTGGTGGTCGGAATGTTGCGCGACTTGCGGCCTATGACCCTGCAAGTGTCACGGCTTGCGCCACTCTGAACACGTGAATTGAACGCTCCATACCTCGTCGAAGGGATCTGACCCCCAAGACTGCGCTACGGGCAAGGTCTTAACAACCGGTTTGCTCCCGCGCTCGTCGACATATTGGAAATTGTGGTTCAGCGCGATTTCGCCTTTGGGGCAGTAGGTCGCCCGTAAAACCGACTGCGCAACCGAAATAGCCTGAGCTTTGTTCTTTTCGGCGCGGAATGGCGTGTAAAACTGCGTGGTGTAGGTTTCTTTCAGGCGGGCGTGGAATTTCTTTGTGAACAGATTGGTACCGCCTTGTTTACACAGATTTTCCGTAACGGACACCGACACGGGAAGAGGTTCACCCGTTCCTGAGCGGGTGTACATCCCCTTGGCACCTCGCTTGGCCTTTATTTCAACACGCGAAACCCCGCCGGTGTGGCGAATAAGGATAGATCGCCGTTTCTTGGGATCGAGGCCGTAAAAATCGGCGTCACCAGATGCGTGCTTTTTGTAATTGAAAACAGGCATGCGGTTCATATTGGTGCAGGCAACTGCGGCTGTTTGAGCCAGCAGAAGAAAAACAATGGCGGAAAGAATGGTTTTCATGAACAACTCACTTTTTTGACTTGGTTCAAACGGTCAGGCAGGTCGCATTTCCCCCGAGCGTAGGGGATGTTTCCTGATTTCAAATTGAACACGTCCCCGGCCTGATAGGCGGTCACGCGGAATCCCAAGGTTTGGGCATATTCACAGTTCCACGACCCGCCGCGCTGTAGAGTTTGTGGGTTAAACGTGTCGGAGCCATAGCGGTAACACATCTCGTCAAGAAGCGTTTTCCAGTTTCCGACGACGGTCTTATTGTTTCCGGGGTACCAAAGGTATGCGTTGCCATTTGGGTCGAGATATTCGATCTGGTAGCCATGCCCGCTGTCAAAGCTGGCATAGGTTACTCCGGGTGCGGGAAACGGGGTTTGAATGTCCCGTTGGACACGTAGCTCGTCGAACATTTTGTCGCGCGCAGTCTCGCGGCTGCAGCCAGAAAAAACGCTAATAATCAGGCAAAAAGCAATAAATGATCTCATGACCTAACCGCTAGTGGCGAAGTTAGGCAGAACTATGTCTAAACACTGAATTTCAGTTGAGAAAATGAGATTTGGCTCACCCTTCGGGCAAAGCAAAAACGCGCGCCATTCTTAAATGACGCGAGATTGTTATTTCCGAACATTGGTTCGGCGAAGATGCGTTTCGCAAACAACCGACTTGCCGCCAGTTTCAGGTGTACCCCAACACCTTTCGCGCGACACGGAAGCATTCCAATGCCTGTGGGACGCCGCAGTAAATGCCGATCACGTGGATGATGGCGCGGATTTCCTCGGGTGTGACGCCATTGGTGATCGCGCCTTTGCAGTGAATTTCCCATTCGTGCATTTTACCCAATGCGCCGATCATCGACAGGTTCATCATTGA
This sequence comes from Ruegeria sp. G5, assembly GCF_056533365.1. Classification (NCBI taxonomy): domain Bacteria; kingdom Pseudomonadati; phylum Pseudomonadota; class Alphaproteobacteria; order Rhodobacterales; family Roseobacteraceae; genus Ruegeria; species Ruegeria sp. G5. Next base: position 438,870 of record NZ_JBQFOK010000001.1, read on the forward strand.
GCGGGTCTTGGCGTCGATCACGTCATCCCCCCAGCCAAAGCCCCAGCACCATGCCGTCATCGCCTCTTGGAACGGACGGGTGAAATCATCGGCAGCGGCAAGATTTTTCTCGACATATTCTGCGCCTAACGTGCTTTTGCGCTGCTCTAGCCCTTTCAGGAACAGGTCTTCGTCAAAAATGTCAGCCATTGTAGGTCTCCCGGTCGTTCAGTCTTTCAGGCGATGCTTATAGAGATGGTCGTAATGCGGTTTCATCCGCCGGTACACCTGTTTGACCCGATCCGGCGCATCTGTGATCGATATGTGTTTGCGCGGCTGTGGGGTCAGCCCGGTCGACTTGGCGAGATTGGCGTGAAACGAGCCGCCGTCCCACCAGCTATGGGCCGAGGGGTCTCCGCCCGCCTCCCAATGCAGGGCGTCCTCGATAAAGGGGATGCCGACCGCTTCGCAAAACCGTTGCGTCATCATGTGTGGGTTCTCCAACAGATCATCGCTGTCGATCACGGGTGGGGGTGTTCCGTTCAGGGCAGTCAGCAGGTCGAACAGGGCACGCTGTTCGGGAAAGCCAACCTCACCTTCGGCAAAGTCGGGCCAGTGTTTGTGCATCGAGGTTATCGTCTTTGCCGGATCACGGATCAGGAAGGCGTGATTGAAATGGGAAAGGAACGCGGCATCCCACATGTGGTTGATGTAGTGAGGGAAGTCTTTGATGAAGACCGGGCCTTTTTCGGCGCGTTCCTGAATATCTTGCCAAACCGTCTCAAGCGTCAGACCGGGTGTAGTGACGTCGCCGGGTTGAAACCGGTGCCAGAGAGGGTCTTCCCCCTGATACCATGCTTCGCCAAAGGGTTCGTGCAAGCATTCCAGATCGCCGCGTTGGCGCATCATCCACTCAAATGCGGTCGAGGTGGATCTTGGTACCGCCCAAAGCGCAAGAATCTTGTGCATGCTGGCGTGGTCCTTTTTGCTAGAGCTGCCCAAGCAATCGCCCGCGTGGCTGCGCAGGGGTTACACCAAGCGATCTGAAGATGCGCCAGTAAAGCGCAATGTCGTGACCTATCACAGGTTTGTCCAAAGCAGCCTCCAACTCGTCGACCAGATGCAGAGGGCGTTGCGGCAGCCCGTTCAGACCGCTGCGAAAGTTGCACATACCGTTGATCAGGATCGCGTCGGAGTTGGGCGCTTTGTCAGCGACATATTCAAAGCTTTTCAACGCCAGATCACCATCAAAAACCCAGCGAGAATCATTCACCTGTTCCTGTGTTTCGAACCAACCCTGATCGTGGAAATTGCCGGTCCATAAGACGTCGAATCCTGCCTCTTGCAGGAACCCCACTGTCCCGCGCCACCATTCCGGCCAATGGTAGGCCGCGTTCAGGGCGACTTTTTCGACGTTCATCTCACGCAGGGCTTCGACCATGGCATAGCCAGCCATATGGAACTGCGTGCCGTATTTGTCGGACAGGTTTTCACAATGCTGCCGGACGCCTTCAACGCCCAACCCACAAGCGTGCACCCAGTTGGACCCGACTTGTCCGCACACATCGACACCATTGCGCGACATGCAATGGACGAAATCCTCGAGCATGCCAAAGTTCTGTTTCCGCTGGTCCAGCCCGTGCACGTAATCTGGTACGTGCAGCATCCAGCCATGAACACCGACAGTTTCGGGGCAAATGCGCAGGAAATCCGATGGAGCCGCGTCAAAGTCAAACGGCGGGCTGGTAAAACCCACCTGATAGGGGAACAGCTTATGCTCGGGGCGCCATTCTTCGGGCATCAGCATGTGGCATCGCCTGTCGTCACGGATCAACCGCCTCGCGCATCCATTGTTGCAGCTTGGCAATCGAGTGTTCCGACATCACTCCACAACCGGGATCCAGGACCAGTGGGCCGGGGCGGTAGCCGCGCGATTTCAGGCCGCGGTGGACGCTCTCGACCAGATGGATATCCTCTTCGACCGTTGTTTCGCGATCTTGGACGGCCAGTTGCCGGATCACGGCGCTCTCGGATCCGCCTTCGGTGAACCAGCCGCGCCAAACGGTGCAGTGATCGGCATTGTCGGCACGCCAGTGATAGGTGTTCAGAACATTGCCCGGATAGCACTGGAATGAGAACATGGGCCACAGGAACCACGACTGATAGTCGCCCGCATGAGGCACCGACAGGTCGATCGGATAAGTCATTTTATCGAGGCTCTGACACTCGGTCGTGTGACGCAGGACGTAACCGCCACCAGCATCCGGTTGAATGTCATAGGTTTCGGGCTTTACCACGCCCTCAGCAAAGGTCGGATGGTTGGTGGGGCAGTGATAGCATTCCGAGTAATTCTCGATACTGACTTTCCAGTTGCATTTTTCGGGAATCTCGACCCATTCGAGCGGCTCAAGATCGGCAATATGCGGGACGAACGCGCGAATTTCTTCGCGTACGCCGGGGTACCATTCGTCCATAGGCGCGGCGTCATCGTCGAGATTGACGAAGATAAAGCCGTTGAACACTTCGGTCCGGACCGAGGTCAGGCAAATGGCACTGCGGTCGAAACCGGGGACGGATTTGATGTTGGGTCCGGCGCGCAGATGGCCCGTCAGTTCATATGTCCAGGCGTGGTAAGGGCAGACCACGACGCGTGTGTTGCCAGCGCCTGTGACCATTTCATGGGCGCGATGCTGGCAGACATTGTAGAAAGTGCGAATCTCACCGTCCCGCCCACGAATACAAAACAGGCTTTGACCGGCGATCTCGAACGCAAAGTAATCGCCGGGTTCGCGAACCTGTGCAACATGCCCTGCGAATTGCCATGTTCGGGCCAGTAGCCCCTGCATCTCCTGCTGAAAGATGGCGGGTTCGGTATAGTATCGGGCGTCCAGTGAATGGGTCAGGGGGGCATTCATTCGGGCTCCTCCGCGTAGATGCCAAGCTGGTGTCTGCGTTGATGAAACCGTTCCACCCGCTCGACGATTTCGTCGCTGGCGACGGCGATCACAAAGGATAGCAACGTCTCAAGCAGCGCGATGGTCGAGACAGAGGACGGGAAGAATTGCGGTGTGTCGACTGCAATGACAAAGCCATGATGCGCATTAAGGATGACGGGGCTGGCGGGACTGTCGGATATACTGACCACAGTCATCCCTTGTTCTCGGGCCAGTTTGACTGCCTCGATGACTTCGGTGCGATAGGGGTGGCAAGTCATCGCGATCAGGACGTCCTGATCATCAGCCCAGGCCAGATCGTCTACGGGTGTCGATCCGGGGCGCGGTATGGCGTGGAATTGTTTCATGCCGGTTGAGGCAAGATAGGTGAAGTTCCGTGCATTGGCGTTATTGACGCCAACGCCAAGCGTGAAAATCTGACGGCAATTCCAGATATCCTCGGCAGCGGCCTTCAGGCGTGTCGCGTCGATCCCTGCAAAGGTCTCTTCGATATTGCGAATTGTTGCACCGATCATATCCGCGTAGAGGCCGCCCAACTCTCCGGACTTGCCGATATCCTGCAGCCATTTGGCCCGATCGGGAAACGAGACGTTCCCACGCCGAATCGCATCGCGGAACGGAGCGCGGAAATCCTCGTATCCGTCGAACCCGACTTGCCGCGCCATGCGGACAAACGTGTTGGGTTTGACTTTGGCCGCCTCGGCGATCTCGCGCACGGTTGAAACCCCAACATCCGTTGGGTTTTCCAGCACGTAGCGCGCAGCTTTCTGCGCTTCGGGCGTCAGGGCGTCCCATTCCTCTGTCAGGCGGTCAAGAACGATTGATGATACATTTGTGTCATTCATGATTGACGATGGTACAAATGTGGAATTAGCCTGTCGAGCAGAAAAGCGACTCGGGAAGAGGAAAAATCATGTCCGGGAACGAATTGCCGTCACACACCCGCGTGGTCATTGTGGGTGGAGGAGTTATGGGGGTCGGTCTGGCCTACCATCTGGGTCACGAAGGGTGGGGTCATGATACCGTCCTTTTGGAAAAGGCCGAGTTGACCAGCGGCAGCACTTGGCACGCCGCGGGCCAGATCACGCATTCGACCTCGAGCTTTGGGCTGGGGAAATGCGTGGATTACAATATCGGGCTTTACTCTGGCGCGTTAGAAGCTGAAACGGGTCAGCCTGTGACATGGCATGGCTGCGGCTCGTTCCGTCTGGCCTATACCGAGGATGAGATGGACTGGCTGCGCCATACTCTATCGGTGGGTCGCTCGCTGGGGTTCAACATTGAACTGGTCGGGCCTGAGAAGGTGGCCGAACTGCATCCGTTCTATAATCTCGAAGGCGTGTTGGGCGCGCTGCACACGCCGGATGATGGCCATGTGGACCCGACCAACGTGACCATGGCAATGGCGACGGGCGCGCGACAGAAGGGTGTGCGCATCTTCCGCAATTGCCGTGCCACCAACATCACGCAGGCCGAGAACGGCGAGTGGGTGGTTGAGACCGAGATGGGCACCATCACCTGCGAGCATGTGGTGAACGCAGGCGGCACCTATGCCCGTCAGATGGGCGAGTGGTCGGGGCTGCAACTGCCGATGACCTCGATGACGCACCATTACTTCGTGACCGAGCCGGTGCCCGAATTCCAGAATCTGGACAAAGAACTGCCGGTGATCCGCGATGACCGTAAGGTCTCGGGCTATATCCGGATGGAGCAGCAGCGCGGGCTGATCGGGATTTATGAAAAGGAAAATCCGAACTCGGTCTGGCATGACCATTGTCCGTGGGAATACGAGAACTGGCTATTCGATGCGGATTACGACCGGGTGATGCCATGGCTTGAGGAAAGCCTGAACCGGATGCCGATCTTTGCGGAGCTGGGCATTCAGCGCGATGTGCACGGGGCAATCTCGCACCCACCCGATGGCAACCCGCTGATCGGGCCCGCGCCGGGGGTGCGGAACTATTGGTGCTGCTGCGGCACCCAGATCGGTATCGGCTGGGGGCCGGGCCTGACCCGCGAACTGGCGCGCTGGATGGTGCACGGGGCGGCCGATATCTCGATGCGCGAGTTCGATCCGCGCCGGTTTGGCAGCTATGCCACCAAGGACTGGCAGGTGATCAAGGCCGAGGAGGATTACTGCCTGCGCCACGAAATTCCCTTTCCTCATTTCAACCGGTTGGAGGGGCGCCCGATCAAACCGTCACCTTTGTATGAGTTGCTGAACTCCAAGGGCGCGGTGCATGAAGAGGTCTATGGGTTCGAACGCCCCCGCTGGTTCGCCCGCGGCGGGGTCGAGCAGCGCGACCACTATTCCTTCCGCCGTACCCCTGCCGACGACATGGTCGCGGCCGAGGTCAAAGCGGTGCGCGAACGTGTCGGCATCATGGATGTGACGGCCTTTACCAAGGTCGAGGTCTCGGGTCCGGGGGCCTATGCGCTGCTGGACCACCTGACCGCGAACCGGATGCCGCAAAAGGTTGGCTCAATCACCCTGACCCATATGCTAAACCGTCGGGGCCGCATCGAGCTGGAGACCACGATTGTCCGCATGGCCGAAGATCGCTTCTATCTGGTCTGCGCCGCGTTCTTCGAACAGCGCTTGCTGGATCACTTGCGCGGGGCAAGAATTTTCGACGAAAATTCTGTCGACATCGTCGCCCTTTCGTCCGATTGGTCAGCCTTGTCGCTGAACGGGCCCCGCGCGCGCGAAGTTCTGGCACGCTGCACCGATACCGATCTGACCAATGCAGGGTTCCGCTGGTTATCTGCGCAGGAAATCACTATCGCGGGTCATCAGGTTTGGGCCTTCCGTATGTCTTACGCGGGCGAGCTGGGTTGGGAGTTGCACATGCCGAACGCCGCCTGTCTCGATGTTTACAACGCGCTTTGGGCGGCGGGTGAGCCGCATGGTATCAGCGACTACGGTAGCTTTGCCATGAACGTGATGCGGATGGAGAAGGGCTTTAAAGGCGCAGGAGAACTGACCAACGAGGTCACTCTGGCCGAGGCCGACGTGTTGCGCTTTGCCCGCACGGACAAGGACTATCTGGGTAAGGCCAAGACCCTGAATACCGATATGCCATGGGTTTGCGCCTATCTGGAAATCGAACCGGATGGCGAGATTGACGGCCATGGTGGCGAGGCCGTCATGATGGACGGTCGCGTCGTCGGCTCGACAGCGTCGGTGGTTTACGGGCATACGGTCGGTAAAATTCTGGCGTTTGCCTACATCAAACCCGAAGCAGCTACGCCAGGTACATCTCTTGAGGTTGTGATCCACGGGACGCCACGCGCCGCGCGAGTGCTGGGCGAGCCGGCCTATGACCCGCAGAGTCTGCTGCCCAGAACCGACGCCGTATTGGAGACCGCCTGATGTCTCTGCCGGATACAATGAAAGCCATGGTCACAATGGGCCATGGCGGTCTGGAGCAGATGGTTCTTCATCCGGACTGGCCCCGCCCCGAACCGGCCGCCGGTGAGGTGCTTATAAAGGTGGCCGCCTGCGGTTTGAACAATACCGATGTGAACACGCGCTCGGGTTGGTACTCGAAAACCGTGACCGACGCGACCACCGGCGGCGCGTTCGAAGAGGTCGGGGAAGAAGACCCGACCTGGGGCGGCAACCCGATCACCTTCCCGCGCATTCAGGGTGCGGATATCTGCGGTGAAATCGTCGCCGTCGGAGCGGGCGTGGATAACGACCGCATTGGCGAGCGGGTGATCACCGATGGCTGGCTGCGCGATCCTGCCGATCCCGAAAACATGGACAAGACCGGCTACTTCGGATCCGAGCGGGACGGGGGGTTTGCAGAATACGCCACGACCTTGGCAGTTAACGCTGTACCAATCGCCTCGGACCTGTCCGACGCAGAACTGGCCACGTTCTCATGTTCCTATTCCACGGCTGAGGGCATGCTGACCCGAGCCAACGTCACCGACAAAGATACAGTTCTGGTTCCCGGTGCCTCGGGCGGTGTGGGCGGTGCGTTGGTTCAGCTGGCCAAACGACGCGGCGCGCGTGTTATTGCGATGGCGTCCGAGGCAAAACACGCAGATGTGGCGGAACTGGGCCCCGACCTGATCCTGCCACGCGCACCAGATGACCTGAAAACTGCACTTGGAACCGAAAAGATCACTGTTGTGGCGGATGTAGTTGGCGGCCCCTACTGGGCCAAACTCATCGACGTTCTCGAGCGCGGCGGCCGGTATACATGTTCAGGCGCCATCGCGGGTCCAATTGTCGAGTTCGACTTGCGTACTTTCTATCTGCGTGACCTGACCTTCACAGGTTCAACGGTGATCGACCCTCAGGTCATGCAGAACCTTGTGAAATATATCGAGGGTGGAGAGATCAAACCCGCCCTCGCAGCGACTTACCCCTTAGAGGAGCTGCGCGAGGCGCAGGCAGCTTTCATTGCCAAGAAACATACCGGGAATATTGTGGTGATCCCATGAATATGGATGACGTTTTAAAAGCCGCGCAACAGCTGCACCACGCACACCCTGATTTGTGCGCATTCGGGGAGTGGCCCGAAGATTTGCAACCGGCTGAATTACCTCCGAACCCGATCCCTGCGGTTCCGCTGGTACAAGCGATCGAAACAGACGATGCGCCGACCAGAGCGCTGGCCGAAGCGATCAAAGCGACGGCACATCTGGCACACTGGAAGCTGACCTATACCGAGGATGAGGTTGGCGCGGATTTCCTGAACCGGTTTGGATACTATGAGCTGTTTGGTCCGACGGGGCATTTTAGGACCAACACATTGCGCGGCTACGTCGCGTTTTGGGGCGAAGGGCTGAACTATGACTGGCACAGCCATCAAGCCGAGGAACTGTACCTGATTGTGTCGGGCGGAGCGCGGTTCAAGGTTGCGGGAAATGAGGCCGACCTTGAACCCAACCAAACCCGCCTGCACGCCAGTTGGCAAAGTCACGCGATGACAACGACAGATCGTCCCATCCTGACCTATGTGCTGTGGCGCGGTGACGGGCTGGGCGCATTACCCCAGATGGATGCAGCATGAAGATCACCCGCATACGTGTCTATCAGACCGGGTTGCCCTATGTGGGCGGCGCTTATGTCTGGGGGGCGGGAAATGCCATAGAAACGGCCACTGCCTCAGTTGTTGTAATAGATACTGATGCGGGTCTGCAGGGTTGTGGTGAGTTCACGCCCTGTGGCGAGAACTACATGGTGGCCCATTCCGAGGGTGTAAGAGCGCTAGCGCGTCTGGTCGCCCCGAAACTGTTGGGCGAGGACCCCCGTCAAGTCGGGCGGGTCGAACAGTTGATGGATCATCTGGTGCAAGGGCATGGATACGCCAAAGCGCCGTTCGATGCCGCCTGCTGGGACATTCTGGGGCAGGCCTGTGATCAACCGGTCTGGATGCTGTTGGGCGGTAAGCTGACCGATGGGGCCCCGATGTATCGTGTCGCACCACAGAAAGCCGTGGATGAGACCGTGGCCGAAATGAACACCTACCGAGATCAGGGCTACCGCCAGTTTCAGGTCAAGGTCGGTGGCGATTGGGTCACGGATATTGAGCGTATCAAAACAACGGTTCCGCTTTTGCAGCCGGGGGAAAAAGCAATGGCGGACGCCAATCAGGGCTGGCGTGTGGACAACGCGATCCGGGTGGCGCGGGCGACGCGTGATCTGGACTATATCCTGGAACAGCCCTGCCGGACCTATGAAGAATGCCAACAAGTGCGCCGTGTCGCCGAGCAGCCGATGAAGTTGGATGAATGCGTGACCGGCATGCAGATGGCCCAACGCATCGTCGCCGATCGTGGGGCCGAAATCTGTTGCCTGAAAATCTCGAACCTCGGTGGGTTGAGTAAGGCCCGGCGCGTGCGTGACTATCTGGTCGAGAACCGGTTTCCCGTGGTCAGCGAAGACACCTGGGGCGGGGAAATCGCGACGTCGGCTGTCGCGCATTTCGCGGCCTCTACGCACGAGGAATACCTGCAAAACACCACGGATCTGATGAATTACAACACGCGGTCAACCGGTATCGGCGGGCCTGTTTCGCGTGATGGAAAGCTCTATGCCTCAGATCGTGCGGGGTTGGGTGTAACCCCCGATTTCACAAGCCTTGGCGCACCGGTTGAGGAGTACAGGATATGAGACCCCAAGCTGTCGCGACACAATTGGTCGACGATGCCCGCGTTCGCGTGACACGGTTCGACTTTGCACCGGGTGCAGAGACCGGGTGGCACCGTCACCAGATGGATTATGTGATCACCGCGATTACGGACTGCCATATGCGTCTGGAATTGCCCGATGGGTCGGTCAACGAGGTGACCGTCCCGGCCGGAACGGCCTATCGCCGGGATGAAGGTGTCGAACACAACGTGATCAATAATGCAGCCGCACCAATGTCTTTTGTCGAGATGGAACTGAAATGAAGATATCCGGGATTACCCTTTGGTCGACGGATCTGACCAGCCATGAGACCTATCACATGGCCGAGGGTAAGACCTGTGCGACGGTCAAATCACACGTCCTTTGCCTTGAAACGGATACCGGCCTGAAAGGGTGGGGAGAGGTTTGCCCAATTCCCCATTACCTGCCGGCCTATGCCGATGGTGTTCCGGCCGCAGTCGCTGAAATGGGGCCTGAGGTTCTTGGCATGTCCCCGTTCGGTGCGGATGCGCCGATGCGCAAGCTTGATGGGTTCCTGCAAGGTCATCGCTACGCAAAATCCGCGGTTGATATCGCCCTGTGGGACTTGTTTGGCAAAGCTACGGGACAACCGGTTTACGCGCTGCTCGGCGGGCGAACGCGCAAGGATATGCCCCTTTACCACTCGATTACCTGCATTGCTCCGGACGATATGGCGCGGATCGCAAAGACGGCGTATCAAACGGGCATACGGCAATTTCAGGTCAAGCTGGGGGTCGAGGGTGATTGGCAAGCTGATGCCGAACGTCTGATCAAAGTGCGCGAAGCCGTGGGTCATGGACCGCTGGTATACGGCGACTGGAACTGTGGCGCATCACGTCTGCAGGCCACAAGAACAGGTCGCGCGGTGGCGCATCTGGATGTGATGCTGGAACAGCCCTGCAAAACGCTCGAAGATTGCGCGGCGGTTCGACAGGCCACAGGTCTGCCAATGAAGATCGACGAAAACGCGCATGATTTGGCGTCGCTATTAAGGGCGCACGAGCTGGGGTGCATGGACGCCGTGGCGCTTAAGCTCTCAAAGTTTGGCGGGTTGTCAGCAATGCGCCGTGCGCGTGATTTGACCGTGCATCTGGGGGCCGAAATCTGTGCTGAATGCACGTGGGGGTCGGATGTCGTTACCGCAGCTTCGCTGCATTTTGCAGCCTCGACCCCGGTTGGGTCACTGTTGAATACCTGCGATCTGTCTTCCTATGTTTCACCGCGCATCTGCCCTGATGCGCCAACCCGAAAAGACGGCAGGATTTCTCCGCCTGAAGGTCCCGGTCTGGGCGTTACGCCCGATCTGGACATCCTTGGTTCCCCGATATTGGAGATCGTGTGAGATGCTCAAGATCAATACTCAATCCGAATGGATCAGCCGCGCGAACGAAGTTCTGCCCGCCGGAGGGTTCGGCAATTTCGACCCCGGTATCATCATTGCCCGAGGCGATGGCAGTCGGGTCTGGGATGAGGATGGCAACGAATACATCGACTATCTGATCGGCTCTGGCCCCATGCTGTTGGGCCATGGACACCCGGAAGTCATGGAAGCGGTGCTTGAACAACTTCCCAAAGGGATGACCTTCTTTGCCAACAATGCCAAAGGTGTCGAACTGGCAGAGGCGATCGTCGCAGCGGTTCCCTGCTGCGAGCAGGTGCGTTTTGTAGCCTCGGGCGGTGAGGCGGATATGTACGCCATTCGACTGGCCCGGGCATATACGGGCCGCAACAAGATCCTGAAGTTTGAAGGCGGGTATCACGGCATGAGCGCCGAGGCGCAAATGAGCCTTGCCCCCAGCCGGCAGGTCAATTTCCCGCAAGCTGTGCCCGACAGTGCGGGTATTCCCGACAGTGTGGCCGAGCAGATGTTGATCGCGCCCTTCAATGACCTCGATGCCGTCGCGGCGCTGCTGGACGAACATCAAGATATTGCCGCGATCATGGTCGAGCCTTTGCAAAGGATCATCCCGCCGTTGCCCGGCTACCTGCAGGGCCTGCGGGATCTGTGCGACAAGCATAACGTTCTGCTGATTTTTGATGAGATCGTGACCGGGTTCCGCCTGGCCTATGGTGGCGCGCAGGAAAAATATGGCGTGACACCGGACATCTGCACGCTTGGCAAGATCATCGGTGGCGGCTTTCCACTGGCGGCACTGGGCGCAAGCGCAGATATCATGAAGCATTTCGATAAGGACCAGGTCGGAGAAGGCGGGTGGTTAATGCAATTAGGGACCTTGTCGGGCAACCCCGTTGCTTCGGTCGCGGGGTTGAAGACGATGGAAGTGCTGCGGCGCGACGGGGTTTACGACCTGCTTCGGGAAACTGGCGCAGCGCTGCAAAAGATGCAGGTGGACGCGCTGACTGAAGCGGGTATTCCGCATCAGGTCTGCGGTGATGAAACCCTGTTTGATATTTACTTTACGGACGCCCCATGCCGCGATTATCGCAGTGCCCGGCATGACGACCCCCAGCGTAACGCGGCGTATAACAACAGCTTACGGGCGAGTGGTATCTTCAAATCTCCGGGTAAGCTTTACCCATCACTCGCCGTGACCGAAGCCGACCTGCAGCAGACGCGGGACGCGATCGAGACGGCAGTGCAGGTGATCGCCAGCTAAGTTGTCAGCACAAAAGAGACGGGCCGCTGTCAGATAGTGACAGCGGCCCTTACTGATCGGATCTCAGGGATGGGTCTCGCCCCCTCGAATACCACTTAAAAAACGGACAGACTTACAAACTTTCGACTTTTTCGAGACCAACCCGACTTCTCAATCGGTATGCCACCTTAATGCCCGATGATCGCGAGGTCGGCAGTGAAGTAGTTCACATTATGTGAATTTTTCTTCAATTTCTCCAATCAAAGAAGCCGGGACCGGCCTTGGCCAACAGTGTTTGAGCCATATCACGGCCCATAGCTGTGCCATCTTCAATGGCACCTGTGAGATCTTCGGAAATCGCCTCGGACCCGTCCGGGCGCAACACCTCGCCGCGCAGGCGCAGTTGCCCACCGGAGATTTCTGCCAATCCCGCAATTGGCGTTTCACAAGAGCCATCCAAAGCAGCCAACAGCGCCCGTTCGGCGGCAAGTCTTTGGCCGGTTTCGTCGTGATGAATAGCCTCAAGCATTCCCGCTGCGCGGGAATCGTCGACGCGCCGTTCGATGCCGATTGTGCCTTGGGCGATTGCAGGCAGCATATCTTCGGGTGCAATGGCCGTGGCTGGAACATCAGCCATATCCAGGCGACGAATCCCGGCCATTGCCAAAAAGGTGCAATCAGCGACGCCATTGGCCAGCTTTTGCAGACGAGTCTGCACGTTGCCCCGAAACTCAACCACGTTCAGGTCGGGTCGCCGGTTCAGCAACTGCGCCCGACGGCGCAGCGATGATGTCCCAACGACAGCCCCTTGAGGCAGGTCGTGGATTGAGCTGAGGGTGGGAGAGATAAACGCGTCGCGCACATCTTCGCGCGGCAAGAACGTGTCCAGTATCAGACCTTCCGGCTGTGCAACCGGCATATCCTTGGTGGAGTGTACTGCGATGTCGATATCGCCCCGCAGCATCGCCTCTTCGATTTCCTTGGTGAACAGGCCCTTGTTACCGATTTCCTTCAGCGGACGGTCCGCGTCGATCATGGCGCGGTTGTCGCCCGTGGTTTTGATCACGACGATTTCAAACGCATCTTCAGGCAGGTCAAAAGCGGTCCCCAGGCGCTGCCGGGTTTCATAGGCTTGTGCGAGCGCCAGAGGCGATCCGCGCGTGCCGATCTTGAGCGGTGAGTCGGGGGAGGGCAGGGTCAACGTCATGTGCCCAGCTTTAGTCGCGTCACATTGCCCTGACAATGGGGGCATGGCTTGACAAATTGCCGCCGAAAGATGACCCGTGACGGAAACCGGATGATTGGGGGCAAAGATGGCCGAAACGAAAAAGCTGCTGCGGACACTGGCGGGTGAAGTGCAGGATGTGCCACCGATCTGGATGATGCGGCAGGCAGGACGCTATTTGCCGGAATACCGTGCCACGCGTGCTCAGGCCGGTGACTTTCTTTCGCTTTGTTACAATCCCGAGCTTGCGGCTGAGGTAACCTTGCAGCCGATCCGTCGCTATGGGTTCGATGCCGCGATCTTGTTTGCGGACATCTTGCTGGTGCCGCAGGCCTTGGGGGCCGATCTTTGGTTCGTTACTGGGGAGGGGCCGCGCCTCTCTACCATCACTCAGCAAGCAGAGTTCGATGCGCTGAAACCGGTCGATTCCATTCACGACACTCTGTCGCCTGTCTATGAAACGGTCCGCATTCTTTCGCGTGAGTTGCCATCCGAGACAACTCTGATCGGGTTTGCGGGCGCGCCCTGGACTGTGGCGACATATATGATTGCGGGTCGGGGCACGCCGGACCAGGGGCCAGCACATGCGTTGCGTGAAGAAAACACGGCTCTGTTCGAAGCATTGCTGGAGCGGATCACGCTGGCCACGATTGAATACCTGTCAGCCCAGATCGAAGCCGGTGCCGAAGTGGTCAAGATATTCGACAGCTGGGCGGGTTCCCTGAAAGGTGAGGCATTTACCAAATACGCCGTTGAGCCTTGCCGCGTGATCACCCAGGCCATCAAAGAGCGTCATCCAGGCATTCCTGTAATCGGTTTTCCACGTGAGGCGGGCAAAGGCTATGTCGGGTTTGCCAAAGCAACCGGTGTGGATTGTGTGGCACTTGATAACTCAGTCTCGCCGGACTGGGCCGCGCAGAATGTGCAGGTAGACGGGTGTGTGCAGGGAAATCTGGCTTCGTCTCATATGGTGACAGGTGGGCAGGCGTTGGTTGACGAGACACGCCAAATTGTTCAGGCGTTTTCCAAGGGGCCGCATATCTTCAACCTGGGTCATGGGATCACTCCGGATGCGGACCCGGAAAATGTCAAACTGATGATTGATACGGTGCGAGGCCTCTAGGAAAAAGGGGGCCAGCCCCCTTCTTGGCCTTTGGCCAATTCATCCCCCGGGATATTTTTAGCCAGATGAAGGGGCGGATCAGCCTTTGTTTCGGAGTTCTGAAAGGATTTCTTGCGTGTGCTCCCCGCGCCTGGGGCTATGTCGCGGGTGCCATTCGAAGGCCGAGAAGCGCGGAGCTGCCGCTGCCTGCATATTTCCATCGTTGTCGACCCAGGCCTGACGCGCGGCGTTCATAGCGTGGTTTTGCGCCTCATTGGGGGAGAGAACGGGCGCCACGCAGGCATCGGTGCCGTAGAATAATGCTGCCCAGTCATCTCTTGGTTTGGACGCAAAGATCAGCGTCAGTCTTTCTGTCAAGCGTGGCCATACATTGGGATCATATTGCCGGGCAAATTCCGGATCATTGTCGAGGTCGAGAAGGGCCAGGAAGCACGCATAGAACTTCGGCTCAAGGCATTGTACGGATATGAACCCGCCATCAGCGCAGGCATATGTTCGGCTCCAGTGTGGGCCGTCGAGCAGGCTGTGTCCGCGTGTTTCGGACAGGTTGTTGGTTTGGCGCATGCTCATCAACAGGTTCATCATATGGGCCGAGCCATCATAGATTGCGGCATCCACGACGGTGCCTTGGCCCGTTCGTTGGGCGTTGAGTAACCCGGCAAGGAGGCCTGTCACCAAGTACATTGCGCCTCCTCCTATGTCACCGACCAGTGTGGCGGGTGTTTGGGGCGTGTCGCCGGGGGCAGACGCGTACCACAGGGCACCGGACATCGCGATGTAATTCAGGTCATGGCCGGCAGACGCGGATAGCGGGCTTTCCTGACCCCAGCCAGTCATGCGACCGTAGACCAGTTTTGGGTTCAGGTCGCGGCAGGCGTCTGGCCCGAGGCCCAGCTTTTCCATCACACCCGGGCGGAAACCTTCGATCAGGGCATCGGCGGTTGCAATCAGATAGCCCGCAACCTCCAGATCGTCAGGGTCTTTGAGATCAAGCGCGATTGAACGCTTGCCCCGGTCCAAAATAGACTGTTCCGGCATACCGGGGGTTACAGGCTGACCTTTGCGGTGGATGGTGATCACGTCGGCACCCATATCGGCCAACTGCATTGCGGCGAATGGTCCCGGACCCAGCCCTTCGAATTCGACAACGCGGAAACCGTTCAGCATTTTGCCACTCCTTTTTGGCAGGTTCTTGGGCTGGTCTTGAAAATGCAAGTGCGGATTCGCGGGATTTCTCTGGGGGATCAGCGTTTCCTCATCCTCTGCTGCTGTTGGGTCCAGCGCACCCAAGGTGCGATCTGAAGGCCTATCAAGTCGAAAGAGAGGAATGGGCCTGTTCGGCGTGGTGCCGCCAAGGTAGTGTCGCGGCCAGAACGGGGAAAGTGAATGTCGACTATTCTGTCTATCAGAGAATTGCGGAAGTCCTACGCCGGAGGGTTCGAGGCGCTGAAAGGCGTGTCACTCGACATTGAGCAAGGCGAGATACTGGCGCTACTGGGTCCGAATGGCGCGGGAAAGACAACGCTGATTTCGACGATATGTGGAATTACCACGCCGACATCAGGGACCGTTACGGTTGGAGGCCACGACATTCAGACGGATTTTCGAGCAGCTCGCCGCATGATCGGGCTGGTGCCGCAAGAGATCGCACTGGAGCCGTTTGAAAAGGTCTGGAACACGGTGCGGTTTTCGCGGGGGCTGTTCGGGTATGGGGCCGACAACGCGCATCTCGAGCAGATATTGCGCAAACTGTCGCTGTGGGACAAACGCAAGAGCGCGATCAAGGAATTGTCCGGCGGGATGAAACGCCGGGTGCTTATCGCCAAAGCCCTTGCGCATGAACCGCGGGTACTGTTTCTGGATGAGCCGACCGCAGGTGTCGATGTGGAGCTGCGCAAGGACATGTGGGAGATCGTGGCCGAATTGAAACAGGCTGGTGTCACCATTATCCTGACCACCCATTACATTGAAGAGGCCGAGGCCATCGCCGACCGTGTCGGCGTTATCGATCAGGGTGAATTGCTGTTGGTGCAGGACAAGGACACGCTGATGGCGCAGATGGGCAAGAAACAGATCGAAGTCATGCTGACCGAGGCCATTGAGGTCATTCCGCCCGGTCTTTCAGCCCATAATCTGACGCTGAACGGAAACGGGGACGTTCTGGTTTACACCTATGACACGCATGCGGATCGTACCGGCATTACGACGCTGTTGAACGATGTGGCTAACGCCGGTCTGGTTTTGCGGGACGTTCAGACCCGGCAGTCCAGCCTAGAAGAGATTTTCGTCAATCTGGTTTCCGGAGATTCCACATGAACTGGACCGCCATTGCCGCCATCTACCGGTTCGAAATGGCCCGGTTCTTTCGCACTTTGGCGCAGAGTTTCCTGTCGCCGGTTTTGTCGACTTCGCTTTACTTTGTCGTTTTCGGCACGGCCATTGGCAGTCGCATACAAGAGGTCGAAGGCGTATCATATGGCGCATTCATCGTGCCGGGCCTGATCATGTTGTCGGTGGTGATGCTGGCCATTTCGAACGCGTCTTTCGGGATCTATTTCCCGAAATTTCTGGGAACGATCTACGAGCTACTATCGGCTCCGGTCAATTTTATCGAAATCGTCATTGGTTACGTTGGCGCCGCCGCGACAAAGTCGCTGTTTGTGGGTGTGGTTATTCTGATCACGGCGACCTTCTTTGTGGATCTGCGGATCGAACACCCGGTTGCGATGGTCGCGTTTCTGGTGCTGACCTGTCTCAGCTTCTCATTATTAGGGTTCATAATAGGTATCTGGGCCAGCAACTTTGAACAGATGTCTTTGGTGCCTCAGCTTGTCGTTACACCGCTCATTTTTCTGGGGGGGACATTCTACTCGATCTCGATGCTTCCGCCCGTGTGGCAGACGATCACGTTATTCAACCCAGTGGTCTATTTGATCTCGGGGTTTCGGTGGTCGTTTTATGGGCTTGCGGATGTGCCGATCGGGTTCAGCCTGCTGGCTATTGTCGCCTTTACGGGACTGTGTCTGGGGATCATTGGATGGATATTCAAAACGGGTTGGCGCATCCGGAGCTAGGCTTTGACCTGCGTTGCATTTTTGCCCGTTGACGCCGGGAAATGTGTTTCCGCTGCATCTAACGTTCAACCCGTCCCTTGTTTACCTGTTGGCCGCACTCTACATCGGCACCCATGAAACTCAGCCTGCCCTTCATCAAAAAGCAACCTTGCGTCGCAGTTGTTCGCCTGTCCGGAGCAATCGGAATGGCCGGGCGCGGGTCGATGTCAGATACGTCTTTGGCGCCCGTTCTTGAGAAGGCATTCCGAAAAGGAAAACCGGTCGCCGTCGCGCTTGAGATCAATTCGCCCGGCGGATCACCTGTTCAAAGTTCACTCATTGGTTCGCGAATCCGCAGGTTATCTGAGGATTTGAACGTACCTGTCATCGCTTTTGTCGAGGATGTTGCTGCATCGGGTGGGTATTGGCTGGCCGCCGCTGCCGATGAGATCTACGCCGATGACAGTTCGGTGCTGGGCTCGATCGGGGTGATCTCATCAGGGTTTGGTGCACATGTTCTGCTCAAGCGTCAGGGTATCGAGCGGCGCGTACACACTGCGGGTCAGTCGAAATCCATGCTCGACCCGTTCTCTCCGGAAAAGAAAGAGGATGTCGCGCGGCTGGAGGGGTTGTTGGCCGATATTCACGACAATTTTATCCGCCATGTCAAAGCGCGTCGCGGCGACAAGCTGGATGAAAGTCAGGATCTCTTCACCGGAGAAATCTGGCTGGCGCGCCGCGCGCAAGAGCTTGGGCTGATCGACGGCATCGCGCATCTGAAACCGATGTTGCAGGCGCGGTTTGGCGACAAAGTTAAATTCCGCCGTTATGGGTTGCGCAAACCCTTCTGGTCACGGTTTGGCGCCTCATTGGCGCAAGACGCAATAGCCGGGCTTGAGGAGCGTGCCGCTTACGCGCGTTTCGGTTTGTGACGTGATTATCAAGATTGTCTCTCTCTTCCTGATTGCCATGGGCGTTTTGGCGATGTTCGGCAAGCTGCGCTTTCCTGGGCAAAAGAGGCTGCAATCTTCCCGCTGTTCGCGTTGCGGGCGTTTCAGGATCGGCAAGGGCCCGTGCGCTTGCGAAAAAGGAGGCCGTAAATGACGGCATGGCTGTTGTCCGGCCTCGGGTTGCTGATCCTGCTGTTGGCAGGCGATGCGCTTGTGCGTGGGGCGGTAAACCTGAGCCTGCGTCTGGGCGTGCCGGCGTTGATCGTCAGCTTGACGATCGTCGCTTTCGGGACCTCGGCCCCTGAACTACTGATCGCAATCAGCGCGATTCAGGAAAACGCACCCGGCATTGCATTGGGAAATGTCGTTGGCTCGAACACGGCCAACATCCTGCTGGTTCTGGGCGTACCGGCCCTATTGGCCACATTACACACCAGTGAGTGCGATAGTCGTAAGAATTACGTCTTCATGCTGTTGGCGACAGTGCTGTTTATCGTGCTGGCCTTTGGCGGCGTGTTCAACATGTACAGCGGGGTTATCCTTCTTGCGGCCTTGGCTTTGGTATTGTGGAATGCCTTCCGCGAAGCCCATGCGCACAGAAAAGCCTGCGGCGAAGCTTGTGCGGATGACGAAGAACTGGACGGTTTGGAAGAAGCCGATCCCAACATGCCGTACTGGAAGATAACTGTTTATCTGGTTCTGGGCCTGATCGGCCTGCCGATGGGCGCGCATCTTTTGGTCGACAATGCAACGATCATTGCGCGGACCTATGGCGTCAGTGAAACGGTGATAGGCCTGACACTGGTTGCTGTTGGCACGTCTCTGCCAGAGCTTGCGACAACGGTGATGGCGGCTTTGCGCCGTCAGGCGGACGTGGCTTTGGGCAATGTCATTGGGTCAAACATGTTCAACCTGCTGGCCATTGTCGGGATAGCGACGATGGTCGGACCTATTCCGGTCGACCCGGAATTCCTGCAGTTTGATCTGTGGGTCATGCTGGGTGCATCGCTGTTGCTGATCCCGTTTGTTTTCTTCAAAAAAGATATCACCCGCGGCTGGGGGTTTGCGTTGACACTGCTGTACGCGGTCTACGTTATCTCTCTGCTGGCGTGACGTGACAAAAAGGAAACCCACATGACCCGAGCCTTGGTAACCGGTGCCGGAATCCGTCTTGGCCGGGCTATGGCCCTGTACCTTGCGCAGCGCGGGTACGATGTGGCGGTTCACTACGCCTCGTCAGAGGAACCTGCGTCCGAAGTCGTGGCCGAGATCATGTCCATGGGCCGTAACGCGGTTGCGCTGCAGGCTGACCTGCTGGACGAAGAACAGGTTCAGGCCCTCTTGCCCCGCGCGGCAGAGGCACTGGGGGGCGCTGTGACCTGTTTGGTCAACAACGCGTCCATATTCGAG
The DNA here is from genome assembly GCF_056533365.1 of Ruegeria sp. G5. Taxonomy (NCBI): domain Bacteria; kingdom Pseudomonadati; phylum Pseudomonadota; class Alphaproteobacteria; order Rhodobacterales; family Roseobacteraceae; genus Ruegeria; species Ruegeria sp. G5. The sequence continues at coordinate 458,330 of NZ_JBQFOK010000001.1, forward strand.
TATGACAACATTCAGACGGCGAACCGTGAAAGCTGGGACCGCCATCTGGACAGTAACCTGCGCGCACCCTTTGTGTTGACACAAGCGATGGCTGGTCAGGGCTTAGAGCCTGAAACGGATGAGGCGGGCGAACCCGTTGCAACCGGTCTGATCGTGAATATGGTCGACATGCGCGTGCGGAAACTGACGCCCGAGTTCATGTCGTACACGATCGCCAAGATGGGTCTGTGGGCTTTGACCCGCACAGCAGCGCAAGCCCTGACGCCGGCCATACGTGTGAATGGGATCGGGCCCGGTCCGACCATGCAGGGGCATCGTCAAAGCGAAGAACATTTCAAAGCGCAGCGAGTGAACACCGTGTTGGAGCGTGGGGCGAACCCCTCGGATATCACGGCCGCGCTGGGCTATTTTCTGGACGCTCAGGCTGTGACGGGACAGCTTTTATGTGTCGACGGCGGGCAGCACTTGGCATGGAAAACACCAGACATTCTTGGTGTTGAATAAGTAATTCAGCTACAAGTTTTGCACCGCTCTCATTTCCGTTACCTGCGCGTTACAAAAATGTCTTTTTTTTCATGCACTTGCCATGTGTAATAAAAAATAATGATTAAAAACAATAGCTTAATATGCCGCCTATTTTTTGTGCAAATCAACGAATGTACAAGGAATTAAGGGAAAATCGGGATACCCGGAAACTTATCTTCATACTTATCCACAGAAACCGTGGATTTGTTTTCTCTTGATCTGGGGCGCTCAAGATTGCAGCCATGGACAGGGAATCATATCTCAGGCTCATGACGACCCCAACAGAATCACATACTGAAACACATCCGACCGGGTATGCCTGCATTCAGGTTTATGTAAAAACGCTGGACAGCTCTCCGGGCGTGTACCGAATGCTGGATGCGGACAGTCGTGTTCTGTACGTTGGGAAGGCGCGTAATCTCAAGGCGCGGGTGTCGAATTATACGCGCCCCGGCCATTCGGGCCGGATCGAGAAGATGATCGCATCGACCGCGTCGATGATGTTTCTGACCACGCGGACCGAGACCGAGGCGCTGCTGCTGGAACAGAACCTGATCAAGCAGCTCAAGCCGAAATACAACGTGCTGCTGCGCGACGACAAAAGCTTTCCGAATATTCTGGTCGCCAAGGATCACGGCTTTCCACAGATCAAGAAACATCGCGGAGCCAAAAAGGAAAAGGGTGCCTATTTCGGCCCTTTCGCCAGCGCGGGGGCGGTGAACCGAACGCTGAACCAGCTGCAAAAGGCGTTCCTGTTGCGCAATTGTTCGGACTCGATGTTCGACAGCCGCACGCGGCCATGTCTGCTGTATCAAATCAAGCGGTGCTCTGGGCCGTGCGTCGGGTTGATCTCCGAGGATGACTACCGCGAAAGCGTCAAGGATGCCGAACGCTTCCTGTCGGGGCGCTCGACCAAGGTGCAGGAAGAGCTGGCCGAACAGATGATGGCAGCGTCCGAGGCCATGGAGTTCGAACGCGCCGCCAGCCTGCGCGACCGTATCCGGGCGCTGACGCAGGTGCAGACCTCTCAGGGTATCAATCCGCGTGGCGTGGCCGAGGCGGATGTGATCGGGCTGTATATGGACAGCGGACAGGCCTGTGTGCAGGTGTTCTTTATCCGGGCCAATCAGAACTGGGGGAACAAGGATTTCTACCCTCGGGTCGGGGCGGATGTATCCCCGGCTGAGGTGATGGAAGCCTTCTTGGGTCAGTTCTACGACAATAAGGAACCACCTCGCCAGCTGATCCTGTCAGACGGTATCGAGAACGCCGATCTGATGCAGGAAGCCCTGTCTGAGAAAGCCGGGCGCAAGGTGGAAATCCTTGTCCCGCAACGGGGCGAGAAACAGGAACTGGTCGCGGGGGCCTTGCGCAACGCGCGCGAGTCGCTGGCGCGGCGTATGTCGGAAAGCGCGACACAGGCCAAGCTGCTGCGTGGTGTGGCCGAAGCATTTGATCTGGATACACCGCCTGAACGGATCGAGGTCTATGATAACTCTCATATCCAAGGCACCAACGCGGTGGGCGGGATGATTGTGGCCGGCCCCGAGGGGTTCATGAAAAACGCCTATCGCAAGTTCAACATTCGCGGTGATGACCTGACCCCCGGCGATGATTTCGGCATGATGAAAGAGGTTCTGACCCGCCGCTTTACCCGCCTGCAAAAAGAAGACCCAGACCGCGAAAAAGGCATGTGGCCCGACCTTTTGCTGATCGACGGCGGTGCCGGGCAGGTGAGTGCGGTGCATGAGATCATGGTCAAGCACGGGGTTGAAGACATCCCGATGGTTGGGGTCGCCAAAGGGGTGGACCGCGATCACGGCAAAGAAGAATTTCACCGAATGGGTCAACGCGCTTTTGCTCTGAAACGCAACGATCCGGTGCTGTATTTCATCCAGCGCCTTCGGGACGAGGCGCACCGGTTCGCGATTGGCACCCATCGCGCGAAGCGTGCCAAGGCTGTTGGGGCGACTCCGTTGGATGAAATCCCCGGTGTGGGCGCCGCGCGTAAGCGGGCCTTGCTGACCCATTTCGGCAGTGCCAAGGCCGTAAGCCGAGCGAACTTGGCGGACCTGAAGGCGGTCGAGGGGATCTCAGCCGGGTTGGCCCAGAAGGTTTACGATTTTTTCCACGACAAAGGTTAGGCGCGTCGACCGCGCCACACGATATAGAGGCCCGAGGCAACGATCAGCGCCGACCCGATCCACATGGTCTGGTCAAGACGCTCGCCAAACATCACCACGCCCAGTCCAATTCCGAACAGCAGGCGTGAGTAGCGAAACGGTGTGACCGCAGATACCTCGCCCGTGCGCATTGCTTTCATAAGCGAGGCATAGGCCATGACTCCCATCAGAATTGCCCCACTCAGGTGGAGGCTTACGTGTGGTGTCAGCGTTTGCAGCGGCGTGCCTTCCCAGAAACGGTAGGCCAGCCCGGCGGCGATGATGCATAAGAAACCGTAAAAACCCAGCACTTCGGTCCCCAGTGACGCGGGCGCGGCGCGGCTGGCGAGGTCCCGTCCGGCAAAACCCAGCATTCCCAACACGGCAAGGATCGACAGCGCCGTAAAGCTGTCTCCGGTCGGCTGGATGATAATCACGACGCCGAGCAGGCCAATCAGAATGGCGCTCCACCTTCGCCAGCCGACGGTTTCGCCGAACACCAGCGCTGCTCCGGCGACCACCACAAGCGGCGTTGCCTGCAAAATCACGGTGGCCGAAGACAAGGGCGTCAGCGCGATGGCCAACACATAAAACAACCGTCCCAGAATTTCGAAAACCACGCGCACCTTCATCGGGCGCGACAGCACATCAGGCTGAAACAGGCGCGTTCCACGCACCACAGCAACGGCCGCGTAGATCACAGCGCCGCCTGCGCCAAACAAGACCAGCACCTGCCAGATCGGAATCGCAGCCGAGGCACTTTTGATCAACGCGTCTTCCAGCGCGAACAAAGCCATTGCAGCGATCATCCAAAGGCTGCCGACAAGATTTGACCGTGGATCTGTTTGAATATGCGTCGTCATGGGGTGCGATCTGTAGTCCGGGAACCGCCAATCTGACTGCAAAGCCGCCCCGGGCCAAGCCGTAACTGGCCTGTTGCCAGGGATTGCGACCCTTTGACACCAAGTGCTGCAACCGACTGTGAATGGGTCAGTTTTTCGCAGGCTCGTCTTTTATGTCTTGAACCGGCGATGTAGAGTTTCGGTTATGAAGTGGAATTTGCCGAATATCCTGACCGTATTACGCCTTTTGGCGGCTCCCGGTTTGGCAGTCATGTTTTTGTATTTCACGCGACCGTACGCAGACTGGTTCGCACTGGTCCTGTTCCTGTCCGCGGCGATTACGGATTGGTTCGATGGATATCTGGCGCGTGCCTGGAAGCAGGAAACCAAGATCGGTGCCATGTTGGACCCAATTGCCGATAAGGCGATGGTCGTTATCGCGCTGATGATCCTTGTGGGGTATTCGACGGAAAGCTGGACGCCTTGGTTGGTGCTGCCCGCAACGGTGATCTTGTTTCGCGAGGTCTTCGTCTCGGGACTGCGCGAATATCTTGGCGACACGGCCGGAACGCTCAAGGTGACCAAACTGGCAAAGTGGAAAACCACGGCGCAAATGGTGGCAATCGCTATCCTGTTCTCGCAAGGTATATTCGAACATTACTTTGTCATGGGGACGTTCGGGATGGACCCTGCAACCGTTGATCAGGTTCTGAGCGGCCAGGTCGAAGATCTGAACCACCTGCGTTGGCATCTTGAGGGCATGTTCTGGTCGGGTCGCATTGGGTTGTGGCTTTTGTGGATTGCCGCGACGCTGACATTGATCACGGGCTTCGACTACCTACGTAAAGCCATGCCCCATCTGAAGGAGAGCTAAGCCATGGACGTGCTGTATTTCGCCTGGGTGCGTGAGCGCATCGGTCTGCCGAAAGAAAAGGTCGAAACGCAGGCGGCCACGGTGTCGGATCTTGTTGCCGAGCTTAGCGCGCGCGAAGACCGCTATGCTGCGGCTTTTGCCGATCTTTCCGCGTTGCGAGTGGCGTTGGATCAAGAGCTTTCGGATTTCGACGCCTCGCTTGCTGGCGTGCGCGAGGTCGCGTTCTTTCCACCCATGACCGGTGGCTGATTTGCGGATCGTTGTTCAGGAAGACGCCTTTGATTTAGGGGCTGAGGCAAACGCCTTTGCTGCGGGGGATGACGCAGCGAACGGTGCGATTGTGACGTTTACAGGCGTCGTACGCGATCTGGCCAGCGGCGATCTTGATGTCATGGAAATCGAGCATTACCCCGGAATGACCGAACGCGCGCTGGCAAAGATCGCGCAAGAGGCGCAGACGCGCTGGTCTTTGGGCGATGTATTGGTGATCCATCGACATGGGCGGTTGGCGCCCGGGGATCGAATTATGATGGTGGCCACGGCCGCTCCTCATCGCAAGGATGCGTTTGAGGCGGCCGAGTATCTGATGGATTACCTGAAATCCCGCGCGCCCTTCTGGAAGAAGGAAATCACCAATTCTGGTGCAGAATGGGTTGCTGCCAAGGACGAAGATGAAGACGCCCTGACACGTTGGTAGTTCAGTCGGCGTTGTTGATGCGTCCGCGCAGTTCTTCGGCCTCTTGGCGGGCTGCGCGCAAACCGTCCATCGCAGCAGACAGTTCCGCCTCGGCCTGGGTCAGTTGATTGGTCAGTTCAGCTTCGCGCTGTTGCAGGTAGGTGATGGCCTGATCCCGGGTTTCTTCGGCTTCGTGCAATTCCTGGCTCATGCGATCCAGATCGGCCACGTCGCTTTGGCGCACACGCGACAGACGATGGGCCAGCCAATTGGCGAACCAGCCCACGCAGAAGGCTCCGAACAGGATAATGGCCGTGGCGATGATGAATTCGATTCTGTTCAACTTACTGGTCCCCTGCGCCGGTTTCCTCGGCGTCTGGCTGCGCGTCTTGTGATGTTTGCGTGTCCGCCTCAAGCGCTTCGAGCCCGGTTTCCGAATTCGCAACAGGCTCGGGCCGGATCAGGCGGAATTCGATACGGCGGTTCTCTTCACGGCCTTCTTCGGTGTCGTTGTCGGCAATCGGCTGTGTCTCGCCATAGCCCACCGCGGAATAGCTGGCCGTCGGGATTCGGCGGCCACGCAGCTCATTCAAGATCGACTGGGCACGCGCCTGGCTGAGTTGCTGGTTCATCTCTTCACGGCCCTGACTGTCCGTGTGTCCCTGAATCTCAAGCCGGATCGGTCCGCATTCCCGCAAAATATCTGCGATCTGGTTCACGGTGTCGCGTGAATCGGCGGCAACAGTGGCCGAACCTGGCTCAAACGCGATTTTGCTGCTGGCTTGCACTTCGGCAATCTGTGCCTCGCACAGCTCTGGGTCGGGCAGTTTGTCCTCGGGTTCCGGGGGTGGCTGATAGGTGATCGACAGCGTGAACTCCTGGGCCTCACCCAATTTGTCCGAGAGTTGTCCGGCAATCCGTGCTTTCGCCTCGGCGTCATGACTTACGCCGCTCAGCGCGACATTGTCGGGTGTTACGGTCAACGCACCATTGTGCAGCTGCGAAAGGGCGTCCAAACCCGCCAGCACGCGAACCGACCAATCCGCAGGCAGGTCAGGTGCGATGCGTGTTGCAGTGTAAACCTGCTCGGACCCGAAAGAGGCGCGGGCGAAACTGTCGACCATATCGCGCAGGGTTTCATCCCCCAGCCGACCCCGCATTTGCACCAGACCCTCCGGGCTGCGGGTGGCCGAGAATTCTATGGGGCCAGCAGGTGCGTCTACTTCTGGTTCAGGCAAAACGGCATGCAGGGCAAACACATCGGGCAGGGCGTTTTCCAGCTCCCCAATCACCCGATCAAAAACTGTGGCATCCGTTCCTTGGGCTGCAACCAGCGTGATATCTGCATCAGACAGGGTGACAGAGCCCTGACCGATTTCCGCCAAAGCGCCGATGCTAAGGATCGCGGCGTCAGACCAGCGTGGGGAAGGCACGCCCAGCCCGATGGTACAGCTATAGGGTCCCGTCATGCCGGCTTGCTGGGCGGCGTCGACAATCGCGGCGCGCCCTTTCTCATCCTGTGCGGAACAGGCGTCGAACTGCCCCCCATCGGCGTCGATCAGAAAGCGCAGCGTAAAGGGTGTGATGACCGGGCGTGGGGCCGTAATTGCCAGGCCGATGCGCAGGCTGGGTGGCGCAGCACGCGTCAGGTCCTGTTCCAGCCGTTCTTTTTCCTGCTGACTGTCGGCGATTGCCGTGATCCGAACCAGGCCGGGGCTGGCAGATATCTTGGCGCGCGGCAGTCTGGTCAGTGCCTCGATTGCGTAATCCAGCGCGTCTTGCCAGCCTTCAGGTTTGGGGTAGTCGGCGGTTTCCATCAGATCTGACACCGACCCGCCGCCCAGACGTTGCAAACGCTGCACAAGATCGTCTCGGTCCTGGCTTGCGGGGATCAGTCCGATGACCGAGATGCCGCTATCGTTGCGCAGAATTTCCGCTGAAAACCTTGGAGGAGCCAATTGCGTGGTCGGAGCCACCTGCATCTGGTCGATCACGCGGGACGTGTCGACCTCGGTGCCGGCAGCGGTCAGCGCGTTGAACCGCGCAGCCTCATCCGCGGCAATACCCGTCAGGACCACGCGCAATCCATCCGATTCGACTTCGGCCCAATCATGACCTTTGAGATCCAGCGCGCGGCGCACTGCAAATTCCGAAGCATCCTCGACCTTGGTGACCGCATAGCTTGCCGCCAGCAGGGACAGCCCGGCAGATACCAGAAAGATCAGGGCAACGGCTAGTAAATAGGGCAGGCGCATGTGCGGGCGGTCGACTCCTGAAGTGATTGAGCAGGACTCTTACAGAGGCCTGCGCCGGGGTGCAATCAGACCAGCAGTGCGACGCAAAGGAAGATCAGCGGAATAAGGCCGGTGTCCCGGTTTGCGCGAAACAATTGCAGCAGTTTTGCGTTGTCCTCGGTGTCCAGTCCGCGCAATTGCCAGGCCATGTGCCAGCCCATGGCCCACGGGCCCGCCAGCGCGACGAACAAGGCCATGATCGATGTCTGCGTCGTCATCGCGTCGATAATCGCCAGCCCCATCAGCGAGACGGTTGCCACAAGGAAGTATTTCAGCCACTTGGCGGTGTCTTCCCCAAACAAGCGTGCCGTGGATTTTACGCCGATCAATTCGTCGTCTTCTGCGTCCTGATGGGCGTAGATGGTGTCGTAGAACAATGTCCAGGCGATACCTGCCAGATAGAGGGTAATCGCTGGAACGCCTATGGTTCCGGTATGGGCCGCCCATGTCAGCAGAATGCCCCAGTTGAACGCCAGCCCCAGAAAGACTTGCGGCCACCATGTGAAACGTTTGGCATAGGGGTAGATGGCCACCGGCAGCAATGACAAAACACCCATGGCAATGGCGGCCTGATTGAATGTCAGGAGAATCATCAATGCCAGCAGGCATTGCAGCACCATCCAAACAGCAGCTTGCCGCACGCTGACCTGACCTGACGGGATAGGGCGTGACCGGGTGCGTTCGACCTGCGCATCGAATTCGCGATCACTGATATCATTCCATGTGCAGCCCGCGCCGCGCATCAGAAAGGCACCGATGGCACATCCAACTGCAATCCACAGATCCTCCCAGCGGGGTGTGCCGTCACTCAGGATCGCCAGTGTCAAACCCCACCAGCACGGGATCAGCAATAACCATGTGCCGATCGGCCGGTCTGCACGGCTCAGGCGCAGATAAGGTCGGGTAAAGGCGGGCGCATAGGTATCGACCCAGTTGCCGCTGACGGCGTCGGCGACTTGACCGTCTGGTGTTGGAGCATTGCCTTGCATATGTAAGGTCTCATGAGTGCAAAGATCAGACTGTATGTAGAGCACCCTTTGGGTCCGGGGCAATCGGTTCCTTTGACGCGTGATCAGGCCCATTACCTGTTCGGCGTCATGCGGCTGGCCGTCGGTGGGCATGTCGCCCTGTTCAACGGCAAAGACGGAGAGTGGCAGACCGAAGTGGTCGAGGCCGGCAAACGCGCGGGCTTGCTGCGGTGCGTCGCCCAGAGCAAGCCGTTGCAGCTGCCGCCTGATCTGTGGCTTCTGTTTGCGCCGATCAAAAAAGCGCGCACCGATTTCATTGTTGAAAAGGCGGCTGAAATGGGCGCTGCCCGGATCATGCCGGTGCAGACCGAATTCACCAACTCAGAGCGTATCCGTCAGGACAGGCTGCAAGCTCATGCGGTCGAAGCGGCCGAACAATGCGGCGGAACATACGTGCCGGATGTCGCTGACCTGCAGCGGCTCGACCGTGTGTTGGAGGCATGGCCATCGGATCGTCAGCTTATGTTCTGTGACGAGGCCGAGGTTGGCTCGGCCCTGCGTCTGGCAGCGCAGGAAAAAGGACAGCCTTGGGCAATACTGATCGGCCCCGAAGGCGGGTTTTCAGACCGCGAGCGCGCGCGACTGACCAGCTTGCCCTATGCGCATGTGGTAAGCCTCGGGCCCCGCATTCTTAGGGCAGATACTGCGGCGGTGGCGGCCCTGACCATGTGGCAGCAAGCGCTGGGAGACTGGGCGTGATGTGGCAACAGGCGCGTGACGCCGATGTGCCAAAGATCGAACGTTTCTTACTTCAACATAGTCAGACGTCGATGTTCCCATTGGCGAATCTGCGAGACCACGGCTTGCGGGGATCTGATCCGCGTGCCGTCGACGTTTGGATGTTAGGTGAGGCACCTCGCGCCACATGGTCCATCACCAACGAGGGGATGTTGTTGCCGCAGTGCCCCGATTGCGCCGATGAAGAGCTTTCCGCTGCGATCGACCTGATCCGAGGGCGCGCCTTGTTTGGAGTAGCGGCCGAAGCCACACAGGCGCGCAGAATAATGCAACTGGCAGAATGGGAGGACCGCCCCGCAACGCTCAACAGTGATGAGCCGGGGTTTACACTGGATCTGCGACAGATGATTGTCCCGAATATCAAAGGGGCACGGCTTGAGCCCTTGGGGACCGTGCCCCCAGACGTCATCGAACGATGGCGTGCGGATTACCTGGTTGAGGCGATGGATTTCGACCACAATCGGGCTTGCGTTCAAGCGGCAAAAGATTGTGAGGCTTATGTAGCCCGGGATTCTCATCGCGTTTTATTGCTGGATGATCGGCCTGTAGCGATGACGGGATTTAACGCGCGGTTACCTGAAATCGTGCAGGTTGGTGGTGTCTACACACCGCCCGACTTGCGTGGTCGTGGCTATGCCCGGCTTGCCGTTGCTCTGCATCTGAGCGAGGCGCGCAGCCTTGGTGTTTCCCGTGCAGTGCTGTTCGCGGCTTCCGATTCTGCGGCACGCGCCTATATATCAATCGGATTCGAACCCGCAGGACAGTTCTCGCTGATCCTGTTCAAAAACCCAAAGGACCCGGCATGAGTTTCATCCGACCCGAAGCCAAACTCGCCTTGTGGCGCTGGCGCGAGGTGTTGATCGCCGCAGCCGTGTTGCTGGTCGGTCTAAGCTGGATCACGGGGCCGGGCGGACTTTTGGGATGGATCGGTTGGGTTCTTATCCTCGCTGCCATCGCCCTGGCGGTGATCGGGGTACAGCGCGCTCGGTTCCGTACAGGTGCTGGCGGCGTGGGTGTTGTGACCATAGATGAAGGCCAGATCACTTATCTTGGCCCGCTGGACGGCGGGATCGTCGCCACGCGCGAAATCGAGCGGTTGGCACTGGATCCAACCTCGGAACCGGCGCATTGGGTTTTGGAACAACCGGGGCAGCCCATGCTTCACATTCCTGTGAATGCAGAAGGTGCAGAGGCGCTGTTTGATGTGTTCTCGACGTTGCCGGGGCTGAAAACCGAACAAATGCTGGCCGAACTGAACGGTCGCGCTGCGCATCCGGTGGTGATCTGGGAACGGCATCCAATGCGCCCTTCGCATCTTCGCCTGCATTGACACTGGCGGCGTTTGCGCCCACGACTGACCCCAATACAGACACATCAGGATCGGAGCACGGTTCATGTCCATTCCCCAGTCCGGCGGCGGGCCGATCGAACGCCACGAACAACTGGCCGAATATCTGGAATCGGGCTGCAAGCCCAAGTCCGATTGGCGCATTGGGACCGAGCATGAGAAGTTCGGCTATTGCAAGGACACCCTGAAGCCGCTGCCGTTTGAAGGTAAGCGGTCCATCGTTTCGGTGCTGGAAGGTTTGCGCGACCGCCACGGCTGGGCCGAGTTGCGCGAGGGTGGCAAGCTGATCGGTCTTGAGAAAGATGGCGCGAATGTCAGCCTTGAACCGGGTGGCGCGCTGGAACTGTCAGGTGCGCCGCTGGAAACCATCCATGAGACCTGTGATGAGGTGAACACACACCTTCGTGAGGTCAAGGATATCGCCGATGAGATTGGCGTGGGCTTCATCGGTCTGGGTGCGGCCCCAATCTGGACCCATGACGAGATGCCGTTGATGCCCAAGGGCCGGTATCGGTTGATGAACGACTATATGGAAAAGGTCGGCACCATGGGCCGCGCCATGATGCGGCGCACCTGCACGGTCCAGGTGAATATCGACTTTGGGTCCGAGGCGGACATGGTCCAGAAACTGCGCGTGGCGCTGGCCTTACAGCCGGTGGCGACGGCGCTGTTTGCGAACTCTCCGTTCTTTGAGGGCAAACCGAACGGCCAGAAAAGCTGGCGCAGCCATATCTGGCGGCATTTGGACGATGCGCGCACGGGCATGCTGCCTTTCGTATTCGAAGAGGGCTTTGGGTTTGAACGTTATGCGCAATACGCGCTCGATGTGCCGATGTACTTCGTCTATCGCAATGGCGAGTATATCAACGCACTGGGTATGTCTTTCCGCGACTTCCTTAAGGGCGAATTGCCTGCCTTGCCGGGCGAAACGCCAACCTTGTCCGATTGGGCTGACCACCTGACCACAGCCTTCCCCGAAGCGCGGATCAAGAAATTCATGGAGATGCGCGGCGCAGATGGCGGCCCTTGGCGACGCCTGTGTGCGCTGCCTGCCTTCTGGGTTGGCTTGACCTATGATCAGGGCGCGCTGGATGCAGCTTGGGATCTGGTCAAGGGATGGGACGCGGAAACGCGCGAAGCGCTGCGGGTTGAGGCAGCAAAGGAAGGATTGCAGGCCCAAGTTGGCAACATAAACATGCATGACCTGTCCCGCGAAGTTGTGTCGATTGCCGAGGCCGGCCTCAAGGCCCGTGCCTATCCCGGTGCAGGTGGAATGGTGCCGGACGAGACGCATTTCCTGAACGCACTGAAGGAAAGTCTTGAAACCGGTAAGGTCCCGGCAGATGAGCTTTTGGACCACTACAACGGCGATTGGCAGGGTGACCTGACCCGCATTTACCCTGAATTCAGCTACTGATCGCTTACTGTTTACCCGTTGCAGTAATGTAACCGTTATTTTGCCTTTCAAGCCTGCGCTTGAAAGGCCAGATATTTGGTCGATACTTTGATGGTAACTCGTAAACAGCGGTGATCTTGTGGCTCGAATAAGCGAACTCCACTACTCGAATGCGTTTGCCGCTCAATCGGGCGTATCCGAGTTTCTCGAAGTCGCTCTCAGCGCGTCCGAGGACCCGTCAGATTTTACCGTGTCCTTTTATCAGGCTGACGGAACGGTCGGGTTCGAGGTTTCGCTGGACGATCCCGCAATTCAGGTTTTCACGGACCCGGACAACAATGAACAGGTCTTTGTCATCTCGGCGGATGACTTCCCGATTCAGCTGACAGATCCTGATGGCGGTGGGCCAACCAACTTTGAAGCCTTTGCGCTGACCAACACCTCGACCAACGAGGTGATTGATTTCTATGACATCGGTGGCGGCACTCAGGATATTCTGGCGCTGGATGGTGCCGCAGCCGGGGCAACTTCGGAAAACCTGCCTGTTCTGACAAATCCGGGCCAGACCAGAACATCGATCCAGTTCAACCAGCCCAATCCAGACGTTCTGGTGAATGGTGATCTGTCTCCGGGCGACAGCGGCGCGCCTTGCTTTGTTGCAGGCACATTGGTCGACACGCCAGACGGCCCCCGCCCGGTTGAGCGGATCAAGCCGGGCGATCTGGTGGACACCGTTGATCACGGTGCCCGCCCCGTTTGCTGGGTCGGCGGGCGCACCGTTCGGGGTGTCGGGCGTTTTGCCCCTGTTCTGATCCGGTCCGGAGTGTTGGGTGCCAAGATAGATATCTGCGTCTCGCCGCAACATCGCGTGCTGATTTCAGGATGGCAGGCGCAGCTTTTGTTTGGGGAAGACGAAGTGTTAGTCGCCGCCAAAAGCCTGATTAACGGATCCACTATCCTATCGGCTCCGAAGGCCCGCGTGCGGTATGTTCATCTGTTTTTTGACCAGCATCAGCTTGTCTCGACGTCCGGTTTGATTTCGGAAAGCTTTTTTCCCGGGCAGGAGGGGGTTGACGGAATCGACACCGCCGCGGCCGAGGAACTGTTTGCGCTTTTTCCTGAACTGCGCAAATCGCCGAAGGGCTATGGTACGACGGCGCGGCCCGTCCAAAGCGTCAGCGACGCATCAGTGCTTCACGTGGATTGATTGCACGCAGCGCCCTCTTGCTTTCGCGGGCGGCTGTGATAGCAGGTCGTGAACACCACTCAAGGGTCAGTTTCGGAAAGCGTCATGGACGATCTTAAGGCAAAATATCTGGGTCAAATCGCCGAAGCGGGCGACGAAAACACGCTTGAAGCGATCCGCGTCGCCGCTGTGGGCAAAAAAGGCGAGGTCGCGTTGAAGATGCGCGAGCTGGGCAAGATGACCCCCGAGGAACGCCAGGTCGCAGGCCCTGCACTGAACGCCCTGAAGGATGAGATCAACTCGGCGCTGGCCGCGAAAAAGGCCGCGTTGGCGGATGCCGCACTGGATGAGCGTCTGCGCACCGAATGGCTGGACGTCACCCTGCCGACCCGCCCGCGCCGTCAGGGTTCGATCCACCCGATCAGCCAGGCGACCGAGGAACTGACCGCGATCTTTGCCGAACTGGGCTTTTCGGTGGCCGAAGGGCCTCGGATCGAGGACGACTGGTATAACTTTGACGCCCTGAACATCCCCGGCCACCACCCCGCACGGGCCGAGATGGATACGTTCTACATGCACCGCGCCGAAGGTGACGACCGCCCGCCGCATGTGCTGCGCACCCATACGTCACCGGTACAGATCCGCTCGATGGAGAAACAGGGCGCACCGATCCGCGTGATCTGCCCGGGCGGCGTGTATCGCGCCGACTATGACCAGACCCACACGCCGATGTTCCATCAGGTCGAGGGGCTGGCGATCGACAAGGACATCTCGATGGCGAACCTGAAATGGGTTCTGGAAGAGTTCGTGAAGGCGTTCTTTGAGGTCGACGATGTCGAGCTACGCTTCCGCGCCTCGCACTTCCCCTTCACCGAGCCCTCGGCCGAGGTCGATATCCGCTGTTCCTGGGATAACGGTCAGCTGAAGATCGGCGAGGGCGACGACTGGATGGAGATTCTGGGCTCCGGCATGGTCCACCCCAAGGTGATCGCCGCCGGTGGGATTGATCCTGAGGTCTATCAGGGTTTCGCGTTCGGGATCGGCATCGACCGTCTGGCGATGCTGAAATACGGCATTCCTGATCTGCGGGCGTTCTTTGATTCAGATCTTCGCTGGCTTCGCCACTATGGGTTCGCAGCGCTGGACATGCCGAACCTGCATGGTGGTTTGTCGCGGTGAGCCTTGGGCAGTTTTTTCTCGGCTTAGTAACAATTTTGGTAGCAACGGTCGTGTACCGTTGGCAAAAACTTGTTGAACGAGAGGCTGTGCTCCAGGATAAGCAAAGAGAGTTGTTTGCCAGATACCTGACGCTAACGAACGCGCACTTCTTGTCACAGCCGTACAAAGGCGTAGAATATTCCAAGGAAGAACTTGATGAGTTTTTTGGAATATCCAAAACAGAGATAGAAATCTACTCGACTAGAGACGAACTGGTTTTGATTTCGTCAGACCGCATCTATGACGCGGTTAGTAGCCATGACGAAAAGTTCCGAGCTTGGAAAATTTCTTTTCCTAGAGAGACAGCGACTGATATCGAAATCGCGCAACGAACAAGACTTGCAGATGCGGAATACCGAAAATCTAGGCACGAACTAATCGACATTATGCGATTAGAACTGGCAGATCACCAAAGCTTTCGTTTTCCTAGACGCTTCGGCAAATGGATGATCAAAAGTTTGCCAATTAGGCGGTCACGTTGAAAGCTGCAGCGGCTTAAGCATTTGACTTCTATTTGTTATTTGTCGATTTTTTTGGGGGCAGCGAAGACGTGGCAAAGCGCGGAGCAAAGGCCGATAGGCCGCCGCGCTATCGCCAGCCCGCCCGGGCGGTCTGGCGATAGCACGGCTTGCACTCTGTCTGGAGGGCCGAAATCTGCGCGTGTTACAGTTTCCCACAGGGTTGTGACGTGACAGTTGGCGACAGGTGGCTAGGCTCCGGCCTATGATTTATCGACTGCTTTTCCTCTTACTGACCGCAACCCCGGCATTCGCTATGGGACCGTGGAAATCCGACTGTCATGGCGATACAGCATGCGAGGTCGGGGACCGCTCATACCATGTGCTCGAACCTGAGGGATGGGACGGGGAAACGCCTTTGCCAGTGCTTTTGCATTTTCACGGCTGGGCGCGGCAAGGCACTGTGGTGGTCAACCATCAGCGCATCGCCGGGGCGACCAAGCTGCGGGGGGTGTTGCTGGTGGCCCCGAACGGTTTGGGCAAAAGCTGGGATTTCTGGCGTGCGAACACGCGTGATGTGCCCTTTGCGGATGCCGTTCTGGAGGACGTGGCCAAACGCTATCCGGTTGATCCTGAACGCATCTACGTCTCGGGCTATTCCTTTGGTGGTGCGATGGCGTGGCGCTATGTGTGCCAGTCGGGTAATGACATTGCCGCTTTGCTGGCTGTTGCCGGCAGTATCCGCCAGACCGAGGATTGCCCCGAAGCCCCGCGTGAGGCGCGTCATGTGCATGGGCTCAGCGATACGGTGATGGATTTCCCTTACGGTGCCAACGGCGACACGACCTATCCGGTGGCGCTGTGGCGCGGGGTCTATGACTGCCACGACGCCACGCCGCGCGGGGATTGGAACGTTGTGCCGATCTTGACCCTCAGCCGTGTGGAATGGACCGATTGTGCGCGGGGGCATGTCACATTGGACACGCATCCCGGTGGGCATTTTATACCGCATGGCTGGATTGGAAGGCAATTGGATGAGTTGCTGGGGCGCACTCCGACCTACCCCTAGGCGTTGACATATCCGGTTGTTGGCTCTCCTGTTTGATTAATCACAAAACAGGAGCCTATCCGTGAAACCCCTGCTGCTCGGCGCATTGCTTGTTGCTGCCCCCGCCTTTGCCAAAGACACGTATCCGCCGGTCGAGCTGCTTGTTCAGACGGACACATCCGTGATTGGTGAGCCACTGGAATACCCCGCCGGGCAAGCCGAGATCACGATGGCGATCGTCACAATGCAGCCGGGTCAGGATACAGGCAGCCACCGGCATGATGCACCGTTGGCAGCCTATGTGCTTGAGGGTGAGATTACCGTGGATTACGGCGCGGCGGGGCAGCGGGTTTACAAAACCGGGGACGCGTTTGTAGAGGCATTCCGCTCGACCCATGCGGGTGTGAATACAGGCGAGGGGATAGCGCGCATTCTGGCGGTATTTGCCGGGTCTGACAGCGTTTCGAACACGGTTGCCGAAGACTAAGGCGAACGGCCTCTTTCCCCTGTGTGCAATATCCGCTACATGCGGTCTGACCCAAGATGACTGGCGGATGACGACCGATGAAATTCACTCTTTCCTGGCTGAAAGACCACCTCGACACCGACGCTTCGGTTGATGAAATCGCCGAGGCGCTGACCGACCTTGGGCTTGAGGTCGAAGAGATCGTCAACCCGGCGGATCGGCTTGCGGGTTTTACGCTGGGCCACGTTAAGCACGCCGAAAAACACCCCGATGCCGACAAGCTGCGGGTCTGTACAGTGGCGACTGACGAGGGCGATCTGCAGATCATCTGTGGCGCACCCAACGCACGCGAGGGGATTACCGTCGTCGTGTGCAAGCCGGGCATGTACATCCCCGGTTTGGATATCACGATCAACGTCGGCAAAATCCGCGGCGTCGAAAGCTTTGGCATGATGGCATCCGAGCGTGAGCTGGAGCTTTCGGACGAACATGACGGCATTATCGAGCTGCCCTCGGGTGAGGTCGGTGACCGGTTTGTCGACTGGCTGGCCGAGAATGACCCCTCGAAGGTTGATCCGATGATCGAGATCGCGATTACACCGAACCGCCCCGACGCACTGGGCGTTGCGGGTATTGCGCGTGATCTGGCCGCGCGCGGCGTCGGGACGCTGAAACAGCACGTCTATGCTCCGGTGCCCGGCGATTTCGAATGCCCGATCAAGGTGACCATTGATGAAGATACGCTGGATGGTGCCCCTCATTTCACCGGGCGCGTGATCCGGGGGGTCAAGAACGGCCCCAGCCCGCAATGGCTGCAGGATCAGTTAAAGGCGATTGGGCTGCGCCCGATCTCGGCTTTGGTCGACATCACCAACTATATGACCTTTGATCAGAACCGCCCGCTACACGTGTTCGACGCGGACAAGGTGCAGGGCAACCTGCGTGTTCATCGCGCGAAAGGCGGTGAGAAGCTGATTGCGCTGGATGAAAAGGAATACACCCTGCAGCCCGGCATGATGGTGATTTCGGACGACAAAGGCCCGGAATCGATCGCTGGCATCATGGGCGGTGAGGAAACGGGCTGCACCGAAGAAACGGTCAATGTGTTCCTTGAAAGCGCGTTTTGGGATCACGTGCAGATCGCCCTGACGGGTCGTGCGCTCAAGATCAATTCGGACGCGCGCTACCGGTTCGAGCGTGGCGTTGATCCGGATTTCACCCGTGAAGGGTTGGAGCAGGCGACACAGATGATCCTTGATATCTGCGGTGGCGAGGTGTCGTCGGTCGTCGAAGCGGGCAAAGCGCCGAACCACGCACGTGCCTATAAGCTGGATGCAGCGCGAGTGCAGTCGCTGGTCGGTATGGATATTCCGGAATCTGATCAGCGTCAGACTCTGACCCGTCTTGGGTTCCGCCTGGAAGGTGAGATGGCACATGTTCCCAGTTGGCGTCCTGACGTCATGGGCGAAGCTGATCTGGTTGAAGAAGTTGCGCGGATTGCCTCGTTGACCAAGTTGCAGGGTAAACCGCTACCGCGCGTGGTCGATGGCATTCCGAAACCGGTCATGACGCCGACACAGCGACGGCAATCGATGGCGCGTCGCACCTGCGCTGCGCTGGGCTACAATGAATGCGTGTCTTACACGTTCATTGATCAGGCGTCGGCTGCGTTGTTTGGCGGCGGCGATGATGCAACACGGCTGGAAAACCCGATCTCGTCCGAAATGAGCCATATGCGACCCGACCTGTTGCCGGGGCTGTTGCAGGCGGCTGCGCGCAATCAGGCGCGTGGTTATGCAGACGTGGCGTTGTTCGAGGTTGGTCCTGTTTTCCATGGAGGCGAACCCGGAGACCAGAAAACGCAGATTTCCGGCGTGCTGGTTGGCCGGGATGGTGACAAGGACGTGCACGGTGCGTCCCGTTCCGCGGATGTGTTTGATGCCAAGGCGGATGCCGAGGCGGTGCTGGCGGCCATTGGTGCACCTGCCAAAGTGCAGATCCTGCGCGATGGGGATGCCTGGTGGCATCCCGGTCGCCACGGCAAGATTTGTCTGGGACCCAAGAAGGTGCTGGGCGTCTTTGGTGAACTTCACCCGCGCATTTTGCAGGCGATGGATATCAAAGGTCCTGCGATGGCGTTCACGATCTGGCCTGACGAGGTTCCTGTGCCCCGAAAATCCGGTGCAACCCGCGCCGCGCTTGAGCTGCGCGATCTTCAAGCGGTTGAACGTGATTTCGCCTTTGTTGTTGATGAGGGTGTCGAGGCTCTGACGCTGGTCAACGCCGCTGCTGGTGCCGATAAAGCGTTGATCGAAGATGTCCGCGTCTTTGATGAGTTCATTGGTGGCAGCCTTGGCGAAGGCAAAAAGTCTTTGGCCATAACTGTGCGTCTGCAACCTACGGATACGACGCTGAAGGAAAAGGACATCGAAGCGGTGGCCGAAAAGATTATCGCCAAAGTCTCAAAAGCGACGGGTGGTGTTCTACGCGGATAAACACGCTGGAACAGGATGAGTTGAACGCGCCTTCGGGCGCGTTTTTCGTTGGGCTTTGGCGTTTCGCGCCTTAAGTAGGCGATAGAGTAAATTGAGAGGATGCCATGGGCCTGAATGTGTATTTGTCCGGAGAAATCCATACCGACTGGCGAGAACAGATCATCGATGGAGCGCAAGGTTTGGATATCGCATTCAACAGCCCGGTCACGGATCATGCCGCCAGCGATGATTGCGGTGTCGCCACACTTGGAGCAGAGCCAGACAAG
Source organism: Ruegeria sp. G5 (assembly GCF_056533365.1). Classification (NCBI taxonomy): domain Bacteria; kingdom Pseudomonadati; phylum Pseudomonadota; class Alphaproteobacteria; order Rhodobacterales; family Roseobacteraceae; genus Ruegeria; species Ruegeria sp. G5. The sequence goes on from NZ_JBQFOK010000001.1 coordinate 477,350, forward strand.
TACTGGCATGACCACAAGGGTGCGATGGTTAACGCAATCCGGACCCGCAAGGGTATCGCGGACGCCGATGTGGTCGTCGTACGTTTTGGCGATAAATACAAACAGTGGAACGCCGCCTTTGACGCAGGCTATGCGGCTGCGTTGGGCAAGTCACTGATCGTGTTGCACGGACCTGACCACCAGCACGCGCTGAAAGAGGTGGACGCGGCGGCATTGGCTGTAGCAGAGCACCCCAAACAGGTCGTTGACGTGCTCCGATATGTTCTGACCGGGCAATTGCCCGGCTAAGATGAAACGGGCGAGGTCTGGCCTCGCCCTGCTTCAGTTGGCGTCCGGAATGGACAGCCCCCGCTGCACGGCGGGACGATCAAGGAACCGGTCCATATAAGGCTGCAGGTTCGAGAAGTCATCCCAGCCAAGGATCTCTTTCACACCGTAATAGTCCAGCCCGCGCAGCCATGGGACGATGGCCATATCTGCAATCGAATAAGTGCCGGCGATCCAGTCCTGACCATCAAGCTGCGTGTTCACGACATTCAGCAGGCGTTTAGCTTCGTTGATATACCGCTCACGAGGGCGGGGATCTTCGATCTCTTTTCCGGCGAATTTGTGGAAATACCCCAATTGCCCGAACATCGGGCCCAAGCCTCCCATCTGGAACATCAGCCATTGTGTGACGCGATGTTTGTCGCCCGCGGTTTCACCAAGAAACTTGCCGCTTTTTTCCGCCAGATACAGAAGAATGGCTCCGCTTTCGAACAGGCTCAGCGGTTTGCCGTCCGGACCATTGGGATCAATCAGTGCGGGGATTTTGTTGTTTGGATTCAGCGACAGGAACTCCGGGCTTTTGACGTCCGAATCCGCAAGGGTCACCAGATGTGCCTCGTAGGGCAGGCCGGTTTCTTCCAGCATGATCGAGGCCTTGACCCCGTTTGGCGTGGGGTAGGAGTACAGTTGGATTTTGTCCGGCGACTGGGCAGGCCAGCGGGCCGTGATCGGGTGGGAAGCGGTGTCCAGCATTGAAAACTCCTGTTGCGGTGTACCCATCAGGTAGGTGCTTAACTTGCGTCTTACCAGTATGCGGCGTGTGCGTTGCTGGTCAGATATTGTGCATTTGGGAACAGCGGGGAAAACCGCAGAAACTCACACCTAGACTGAACCGCAGTTATCACTCACAATCTTGTGACCCCCGCGCTATTGCCGCGGGTTTGTTGTGACTCGCAAAGGAGAAGCGCGTGGATGAGGTCGTAACACAGGTCGGGGCGTTTGCGCCTCTTATCATGAGCGCGGTCAAAGCGCTGATTGTTCTAATTCTGGGTTGGATCGTTGCCGGGGCGATTGGTGGCGTGGTGCGCCGCAGGATCAACGCGACGCCGCATATCGACCAGACATTGGGGAATTTTATGGCCAGCCTCGTCAAATGGGCGATCCTGGCCATGGTGCTGGTTGCGGTGCTTGGCATTTTCGGAATCCAAGCCACCAGTATCGTCGCCATTCTGGGTGCCGCATCCCTGGCCATTGGTCTGGCGCTGCAAGGCACGCTCAGCGATCTGGCCGCAGGCGTCATGCTGGTTGTGTTTCGTCCCTATAAACTGGGGCAGTATGTGGACATTGGCGGCACGGCGGGAACCGTTAAGGATCTCAATTTGTTCACGACTGAGCTAGTTACACCCGACAACGTGCAGATCATTGTCCCCAACGGTCAATCCTGGGGATCGATCATCACAAACTATTCCGCGCATGATACACGACGTGTCGATTTGGTCTTTGGTATCGACTATGGCGACAGCGCTGATGAGGCGATGAAGATCATTCTGGATGTGGCAAAGGCAGATGAGCGGATTCATAGCGATCCCGAGCCCTGGGTGCGTGTCACCAATCTGGGTGACAGCTCAGTCGATCTGACAGCGCGCCTCTGGTGTGCCGCTGCGGACTATTGGGACATAAAGTTCGAACTCACCAAGGCGGTTAAGGAAGCATTTGACGCCAAGGGTGTTTCCATCCCCTACCCACATTCTGTGGAAATTCAGAAACAAGGTTAGTGCTCCCGCCCGTCGATTGGGCATTGGCATGCCCGCCTCCGGTTGGGCCCGGCGCCGCGCTGATGCGCGGCGCTTTTGCGTTTATTGGTATGAGGGCCAGCAGGATGCCGTGACGCGCACCAGCGCGGCGCCACGCCCAACGCAGTAAACGCCCTCGCAAGAGGGCGCTTTCAGGGGCGGGAGGCTTCAGGACTTGATCGCAATGCTGGGGGATACGACGTCTATTCCCAGGGCTTTGCCGACCGCATAGTAGGTCAACTGACCCGCGTGGACATTCAGGCCGGCCATCAGGTGAGGGTCGTCCTGACATGCCTGTTTCCAGCCTTTGTCAGCCAGCGCCAGCATAAAAGGCATCGTGGCGTTGCCCAATGCGATCGTTGACGTCCGCGCAACGGCGCCGGGCATATTGGCAACGCAGTAGTGCATGATACCATCGACCTCATAGATCGGTTCGGCATGCGTCGTTGCTTTGGACGTTTCAAAGCACCCGCCCTGGTCAATCGCGACGTCCACCAGAACCGCGCCGGGTTTCATGGTAGACAGTTGCGCGCGCGTGACCAGTTTCGGCGCGGCTGCACCCGGGATCAGCACAGCACCGATTACCATATCCGCTGTTTGGATCAATTCGGCCGTCGCGCCAGCGGTTGAATACTGGTTTTTGAACTGTTTTCCGAACACATCATCCAAGTACCGCAGGCGGGGCAGTGAGCGATCCAGAACCGTGACATCAGCACCCATCCCGGCCGCGATCTTGGCTGCATGCGTTCCGACAACACCACCGCCGATGACAACGACTTTGGCCGGGCCCACACCGGGAACGCCGCCCATCAGAACACCCCGACCGCCGTTGGCTTTCTGCAGTGTCCACGATCCAACTTGTGGGGCCAGACGACCGGCAACCTCGGACATGGGGGCCAACAAAGGCAGGCCGCCGCCTGCGTCTGTTACGGTTTCATAGGCAATGGCTGTGCAACCCGACGCCAGCAAGTCGTGCGTCTGATCTGGGTCGGGCGCAAGGTGAAGGTAAGTGAACAGCAATTGACCTTCACGCAGCATCTTGCGTTCTGCCGCCTGCGGTTCCTTGACCTTGACGATCATGTCAGCCGTCGCAAAGACCTCGGCCGCAGTATCAACGATGCGCGCACCCGCTGCAAAGTATGCGTCATTGTCAAAGCCAGAGCCCTGCCCGGCACCGGTTTCAATAATTACCTCATGGCCTCGGGCGATTGCTTCTTGCGCTGCGTTTGGGGTCATGCCAACGCGAAACTCTTGCGGTTTGATTTCTTTGGGGCAACCGATCTTCATTGGGTTTCTCCGTTCATAAACTGCTTAAATAATGGGCATATCGAGGCGCAATTTCTGTGAAACTCTCTCACTATCTGCGGTTCTCTTTGAAAGATTCTGCGGTAAAATGATCTAAACTTGCAAAGGATTTGCGTGAATGAGCCTAGATACGACGGATAGAAAGATTCTGGCGGCGTTACAACGAAATGGCCGGATGTCGAATGCAGAGCTGTCCGAGCAGGTGAATCTGTCGCCCTCAGCCTGCCACCGGCGCGTGCAAAGGCTTGAAGCGGATGGGTTTATTCGCAATTACGTAGCGCTGTTGGACGCGCGTAAAATGAATGTACCGACAACCGTATTTGTCGAGATCACGCTGCAGGGACAGGCCGAAGAAGTCTTGGAAGCCTTTGAGAAGGCCGTCGCGCGTATTCCGGATGTATTGGAGTGCCATTTGATGGCTGGCACAGCGGATTACATCCTCAAGGTCGTTGCCGAAAACACCGAGGATTTTGCCCGTATCCATCGCCAATACTTGTCGCGCTTACCGGGCGTGGCCCAAATGCAAAGTTCGTTTGCATTGCGCACCGTTTTCAAAACCACGGCTTTGCCTGTGTAATCAGGCCGGGCCGGGATAGGTAAACAAAATCAGGTGCGCTGCGTTAAAAGCGAAATGCATAAGAACGGGAACCCATAAGCGCCCTGTTGCATAGTATCCAAGCCCACAAGCCGCCCCCAGGATCGTGGCGAAAGCTACTAATGGCAGGCCACCGGCGATATGGGCAAAACCAAATAGTACGCTGGCAATTGCGACCCCGCAAATGGTGCCGATCTTCGAGGATAAAGCGGATTGCAGGTAGCCGCGAAAGAAAGCTTCCTCTGTCAGGCAGGTCAAAAACAGATTGGACATGGCGAAAACAAGCCACCAGGGTGGTATGCCGAATTCCGGGTGAATAGCACCGACCGTCAATCCCAACAGAAACAGCGCAGGCAGAAGTGCGAGTCCGATCAACATCGGAGCCGCGCGAAACGCGTTACCGTTTTTGATCATGCTGGGCCACGCGACGAGCACCGCAAACAGGATCATTGGCTTGTCCAGGTTCAGGTACATCGTGAACGTTGTGCTGTCTGGACCGGCCCGCACTTGGTCTAATACCAACAGATTATGAAATCCGGGAAAAACGTGGATGCCCAAAGCAAGGCACCAAAGCACCAGTGCGACATGGCCAAGCGCGGCAGGTGCTCCGGACAAGCGGTGTAGAAATGCTGCACCGATAATACCTGAGACAACGATAGTCACGGCGACGGGATCCACGAGGCCCGTGGCCAAAGATACGATCCCGAACAATGCCAGCAACGCGAAGCCAATGGGATTTTGACCACTAACAGCGCATATTTGAGCGGTGATCAGGATCAACCACGGCCAGATCGAAGGGAGTAATGAGATAAAATGCGCCACGGTCCTCTCACGCTTTGGACATCCGCCTTCATGACGCGACAAACCCGGTTCTGGCAAGCCCATCAAAGGCTGGCCTGCACTGATTGATCAGAGGGTTGGTTGCGTTTTCGCGCCGCAGTGATCTTGTGGCCGCAAGCTGTTATAATTAGAAATGGGCTTTCATCAATTCTTCTGATGACATCAGGCGTTTACACGCGCCTGATACGGTCTGAACCCGTTGACACATAAGGAGCAGATTTTGGCCGACGAATATAACGACGCCTCCAAAGACTGGCTGGAAGCCGAGTTGGAAGACACGCTGGACGAAGATTTTGAGATCGAGTTCAGCGAACCCATGCTGTCGATGGAAATCCGCAAGATCTACAAGGACCAGCACCCAGAGATGCTGGATCGCAAGGTGTATTTCCGGAACCTGCTGCGGCTTCAGGCCGAGCTGATCAAGGTTCAGGATTGGGTCCAGCACACCGGCGCGAAAGTTTGCATTCTGTTCGAAGGGCGCGACAGTGCCGGCAAAGGGGGTGTAATCAAACGGATCACCCAGCGCCTGAACCCGCGTGTGGCCCGCGTGGTCGCTCTGCCAGCGCCCAGCCGCCGGGAACAGAGCCAATGGTATTTCCAACGTTATGTTCCGCATCTGCCTGCGGCGGGTGAAATCGTTTTGTTCGACCGGTCATGGTACAATCGCGCAGGCGTCGAACGTGTGATGGGTTTTGCCAGCGAAGATCAGGTTGAGCAGTTCTTTCAGGACGTTCCCGAATTTGAACGCATGCTGGTGCGGTCGGGTATCATTTTGTTGAAATACTGGTTCTCGATCTCTGACGAAGAACAGCAACTGCGCTTCCTGATGCGGATTCATGACCCGATGAAACAGTGGAAACTGTCACCAATGGATCTTGAATCGCGTATCCGGTGGGAGTCCTACACGAAGGCCAAAGAGGATATGCTGTTCCGCACCAATATCCCCGAAGCGCCGTGGTACATTGTTGAAGGCAACGACAAGAAACGCGAACGTCTGAATTGTATCGAGCACCTTTTGACCAAGATACCCTATACAGATGTGCCGCAGGAAAAGGTCAATCTGCCGGACCGCAAGTACAACCCGGAATATGAACGCCGTGTTCTACCGGACGAATTGCACGTGCCGAAAATCTACTGATCCCAATGACCCTTCGATACCCCTGAAACGACAAACCCCCGAGCGATGCTTCGGGGGTCGTCAAATAGTGTCATCCAAAGCTGGACGAGCGTCAGTGGTTTGATTTCGCGCAGCTTGGCCCGAAAACCGGTTCCCACTTTTCGGGCTGCGCTTAGAGCAAACCTTCGCGCTGGGCTTTCTTGCGTGCCAGTTTACGGGCACGGCGGATCGCTTCAGCTTTCTCGCGCGCTTTCTTCTCGGACGGTTTCTCGAAATGTTGCTTCAGCTTCATTTCACGGAACACGCCTTCGCGCTGCAGCTTTTTCTTCAGGGCACGAAGCGCCTGATCGACGTTATTGTCGCGAACACTAACCTGCATGTGGTTGTCACCACCTTTCTAGATAGAGTTGCAAGGAAATTGCAGGAGTTGGCCGTATAGCAAAGCGCCCCTATCTTGTCTAGTACTGGACCCGAGAACCGGAGAACCGCCATGACCACCACTTATGAAGACGCAAAAGACCAGCTACTGGATGCAATGCTGGGCCATGTTCCGTTTGATGGCTGGTCGGAAACCAGCTTTCGTATGGCGGTCGCGGATTGCGAGATCGAAGACACATTGGCCCGCGCGATTTGTCCCCGTGGCGCGGTAGATATGGCGCTGGCATTCCACGCACGGGGCGATGCCGCAATGGTAGAACGCCTGAAAACCGAAGATTTGTCCGATCTGAAGTTCCGGGATCGCATTGCCACAGCCGTTCGATTTCGTCTGCAGGCTGTCGAAGACAAGGAACTGGTGCGCCGGGGAATGACGCTGTTTGCCCTGCCGATGCATGCAGCCGATGGGGCGAAGGCGCTCTGGCAGACCTGCGATCTGATCTGGGATACGCTGGGGGATACCTCGGATGATGTGAATTGGTACACCAAGCGGGCAACCTTATCGGGTGTCTATTCTTCGACCCTGTTGTTTTGGTTGGGTGATGATTCGCCGGATCATCAGAAAACGTGGGAATTCCTGGACCGGCGGATCGACAACGTCATGCAGTTCGAAAAGCTCAAGTCTCAGGTCAATGGTAACCCTCTGCTCAAGCCCTTTCTGGCTGTTCCAAACTGGTTGGCGGGTCAGGTCAAAGCTCCGATGAAAATGCGGGCCGATTTGCCAGGATTGCTGAACCCGCGCAAGTAACTGGCTTGTCGCTGGGCCTTCCGTGAATTGCCTGCTAGGCATTGCGCAAAGGAGATTTTCCCATGACCCAGATGATGCGCGCCGTTGAAATCACCAAACCCGGTGGCCCGGATGTTCTGCAGTTGACCGAGCGGCCTGTGCCAACACCGGCTACGGGTCAGGTCGTTCTCAAGGTTGCTTATGCAGGGGTCAATCGTCCGGATGCGTTGCAGCGCGCTGGTGCCTATGACCCGCCCCCCGGGGCCAGCGATCTGCCGGGGCTTGAGGCATCGGGCGAAGTTGTGGCCGTCGGTGCCGGTGTCGAAGGCCTTTCCATTGGCGATCAGGTCTGCGCATTGCTGCCGGGTGGTGGGTACGCTGAATATGTGGCAACGCCCGCTGCGCATTGTTTACCGGTTCCCGCCGGGATGGGTTTGAAAGAGGCCGCCTGTTTACCCGAAACCTTTTTCACGGTCTGGTCGAACGTTTTCACACGCGGCGGCCTTAAAGCGGGTGAGAGGTTCCTGGTGCATGGCGGCTCAAGCGGGATTGGTACGACGGCCATCCAATTGGCCAACGCCTTTGGCGCACGCGTGTTTGCCACCGCCGGATCGGATGAGAAATGCGCGGCCTGCGTCAGCCTGGGCGCGGAAAAAGCCATCAATTATCGTGAAGAGGATTTTGTGGCCGCTATGCGCGCCGAGGGCGGTGCGAACCTGATCCTTGATATGGTGGGTGGTGATTACATCCCCCGCAATGTCAAAGCGCTGGCCGAGGACGGTCGGTTGGTTCAGATCGCCTTTCTTCAAGGCCCGAAGATCGAGCTGAATTTTGCGATGATGATGGTCAAACGCCTGACCCTGACCGGCAGTACGTTGCGGCCACAAAGCGATCTGGCCAAAGCGAAAATCGCACAAGACTTGCGTGAAGCGGTCTGGCCGTTACTTGCCGCAGGCAAGGTCGCTCCGGTCATGGATAGCGAATTCGCATTGGCAGACGCAGCGGCTGCACATGCACGGATGGAAAGCTCGGGTCATATCGGCAAAATCGTTTTGAACGTAGGCAATTGAGTCAGGCTACGGCACGCCGGTAAAGGTGCCAGGTCGCATGGCCCAGGACCGGGATGACGACAATAAGACCCAAGAGCATCGGGACCGCCCCCAGGATCAGCGATACGGCGACGACGAACCCCCACGTCAGAATGACGCCGGGGTTGCGTCGCAAGACCCGTACGGAAGTCACAACGGCCACAGGCACACCAACCTTGCGGTCCAGAAGCAGTGGAAAACTGACCACGCTGATTGCCAGGGCGACCAGCGCGAACATGAACCCAATGGCATTGCCCGCGAGGATCATCGTCCAACCTGCCGTGGTGGTGAAAACATCGCTTAGGAATGCGCCGAACGATGTGGGTAAATCGGGGCCAAGCGTATGTTCATAGATGCTTTGGGCCACCATCAGCCAAATCAGCAACAGCATGACCAGATAGAACCCCAGCGCCAGAATGGCCCCGAACGAGGGCGAGCGGAAAACGCCGAACGCGTCCAGCCAATGCGCCTCGGTTCCCTGTTCGCGACGTCGGCTGATCTCATACAGGCCAACAGCCGCCACGGGCCCCACAAAGGCAAAGCCCGCCACCAGAGGGGCCAGAAGCGGGACCATGTTCTTGTTCAACCCAAAGCCAAACATCAACAGACCGGCGATCGGGTAGATCAGCACGACAAAGATCGCGTCGGCCCGGGTTTCAAGAAAGTCATCAGAACCGGCCCGCAAGCAGGCCCACAAATCGCTTAGTCTTAGTTTCTGAGGTTCCGGCACCTGACGCGTCTCTGCGCTGCCGATCCGGTTCACGCTTTCTGCTATGTGGTCTCCGGTGGCACCGATACTCCGGGCCGCCCAACTGATCGGATTTCCTATCGTCCTGACCATCGTCATCCCTCCCGTTTGCAGACACGCGCAGCAGAGATGATCCGACATGAGTTGCCCTTGGCCGGACCAGCCGGCAACGCTTAGGCGTCAAGTATAGCACAGTTTTTTGCAAACCTCATGCCATCGTGCCGATTGCCCTGTGACACAGGCGTGTTAGCTTGTCGTCAGGTGTAAGGAGGTGAGTATGCAGCAAACGGCACGTACAGTCGTCATTCACGAACATGGTGGCCCCGAGGTACTGAAGATCGAAGACCGCGCTCTTGGTGATCCGGGACCCGGAGAGGTCCGTATCCGGCATCATGCCTGTGGTTTGAATTTCATCGATGTCTATCAGCGTACTGGCCTCTATCCGATGGATTTGCCTCATGCATTGGGGATGGAAGCAGCGGGTGTTATCGAAGCTGTCGGTGAGGGTGTGACACATCTTGTGCCCGGCCAGCGCGCCGCGTATGCCGCCGCCCCTTCCGGAGCCTATTGCGAGGCGCGGGTCATGCCCGCTGCGCAGGTCTGCCCTTTGCCTGACGGAATATCCTTTGATGCCGCGGCTGCCATGATGCTCAAGGGGATGACGGTCGAATATCTGTTCCACCGTACAACGCCGCTCAGGCGTGGCGATACCGTTCTTTTCCATGCAGCCGCCGGAGGTGTCGGGCTGATTGCCTGTCAGTGGGCGAAATCCGAAGGGATCAAACTGATCGGGACGGCTGGGACCGATGAAAAATGCAGCCTTGCCCAATTCAATGGTGCCACGCACTGCATCAATTACAAAACTGAGGACTTCGCCCAACGTGTGTCCGAGATCACCGGCGGCAAGGGCGTAGACGTTGTGATGGACTCGATCGGTGCTGATACGTTCAACGGCTCGTTGGATTGTCTAAAGCCATTGGGCATGATGATTTCGTTTGGCAATGCTTCCGGGCCGGTACCTTTGATGGATATCGGCATTCTTGCGAAAAAGGGGTCGTTGAAAATCACGCGGCCAACATTGTTCACGCATATTTCTGATCATGCGGTGTGTCAGGCTATGGCCCGGCGGCTGTTCAACAAGGTCGAAGGTGGCGAGGTCAAGATTCACATCGACCAGCGTTTTCCGTTGCAGCAGGTGGCAGAGGCCCACCGCGCATTGGAAGCCCGCCAAACAACAGGCAGCACGGTTCTCGAGCTTTCGGGCGAATAGATAGCTGCCTACTACAAAAAAGATCGGCGGCAGAAATATCTGCCGCCGATCTTTCTAAACCTTTGGTCGATTTACTGCGCTTGCAGTTCGGCCGGAGTTTTGGTCGCGATGTCTTTCCAGTTGGCGTCTGCGCGCTCGTTAAAGCCCGGGATGTCGCCTTCCCAGCGTTCCTGAATGTCTGCCGACAGGTTCAGGTACAGCTTGTTGTCAACGATTTTCCAGTAGTTCGGGTCACCATCGAACTTGAAGCCCATTGCGGTGCCGAAGGCGCAGTAGCCGCCATATGCAGGCAGGTATGCTTCTGGGTTCTCTTCGAACGCAGCTTTGTTTTCTTCGTTTGCAAAGCGATACAGCGCATCGTTGTGCAGCGTGGTGATGCGGTAGTCACCTTTGGTTGCTTCGCCAACGGTGAAATAGGCAACCGGGTCGTAACCCTGCAGCGCCAGACCGGTCGAGCTTGCGTTCAGCTCAACGCCAGCAGCCAGAGCCGTGCTTGCAACTGCGACGGACAGCGCAACGCCGCCGATGAGGGATTTGAACTTGTTCATGGTTTTCACCTTTCGTGAATTGAGCAACCTGTCAGTACAATAATTGAACTAGGGCCGCCCTTTTTAGATTTTGTTCCGTGCGGTCGGTAATTGGCCGTCACGATCCCGAAGTGGGTGGTTCCGCCTTCACGTTCAAAACAATCAATTGTGATTGTGCGTAATCGAATAGTTATTGTGCAGAAATGCAGATCGAAGGTCAGAGATCGGGCAAAAAATTGATGACAAATGAAGTCACCTTTTCGACCGTCATTTCACAAGGCCGCAACAATGCACCGCTGTTTTGAGTGAGGTACAGGTTCAGGCTGATATAGTCCGAACCGCCAAGCTGGTGAGCGACAAGTTTGTTTGATTTGCCGCGTGCAAGTTTCGAACGACTGACGACATACCGCCGGCCGTTGCTGGAGCCGGTCGAAGTGCCCAATGGTATCGCAAAGAAAGCGTTCAGGAACGCGTCTGATGTCGTCAAGACTGGCCGATCTTAGGCTCAGTGCCCGCGCGTATCCGCGCGATGTTGGCGCTGTGGCGCCAATAGACAAGCAGTGTCAGCGCCATGCCCAGAAAGAACGCTTGTCCGTTTGTTAGCAGCATGATCCAGATTGTCGACATGGCCGCCGCCGAGAGCGCGGCAAGTGAAGAGATGCGCCAGACCAAGGCGGCAACCAACCACGTCAAGCAACACGCGATACCGATACGCCAATCCAACGCCAGCCAAATGCCCAGAAATGTTGCGACGCCCTTACCGCCTTTGAAGCCCAGCCAAACCGGAAAACAATGGCCAAGAAACGCCGCTAGTGCAGCGATCTGTGCGGCGTCTTCACCGGCAAGGGCGCGGGCCAGCAGTACGGCGACGGCACCTTTTGCGGCGTCGCAAATCAGGGTCAGGGCCGCGGCGGATTTGTTCCCGGTACGCAGAACGTTGGTTGCGCCGATATTGCCCGACCCGATGTCGCGCAGATTTCCCAGCCCCATGACTTTGGCGACGATCATCCCAAACGGGACGGACCCCATCAGGTATCCAAGCGCGGCCCATAACAGGAGTTGGGCCGTTGAGCTGTCAATCGGGGGCATTAGGGTCTCCGGTAGATTTCTTGTCCTGCCACGTATGTTGCGGTGACCTTACCTTGCATCCGCTGACCGTCAAACGGCGTATTCTGCGATTTCGATTTCAGGCTGAACCGGTCCAGGACAAACGGCACATCGGGGTCGAACAGAACAAGGTCGGCCGGCGCACCTTGGGCAAGGCGGCCACCCTCAAGACCCAACCGCTTTGCGGGGTTCAGCGACATGGCGCGGAACAGGGTCGGCAGGTCCAGTTGGTCTGAATGATAGAGGCGCAATGCGGCGGGCAGCAGCGTTTCCAGCGCCACCGCGCCAGAGGCTGCTTCTTCGAACGGTAGCCGTTTGCTTTCTTCGTCCTGTGGCGTGTGCATCGAGCTGATCGTGTCGATCAGGCCGGTGCGCACGGCCTCAATCACGGCTTGCCGGTCGTCTTCGGATCGCAGGGGTGGCTTGACCTTGAAGAAGGTTCTGTAATCGGCCACGTCAAGTTCGTTCAGCGTCAGATGGTGGATCGAAGTGCCCGCGGTTATGTCCAACCCGTTGCGCTTGGCGCGCTCCAGCGCGGGCAGGGCGCGGGCGGTGGTGATCTGGTCGGCGTGATAGGCCGCGCCAGTCATTTCCAGCAGTGCAATATCGCGGTCTAGCCCCATACGCTCCGCCATGGGTGAAACGGCGGGCAGCCCGCGCAGAGCGGCAAATTTGCCGCTGGTGGCCGCTGCACCCTGGCTCAGCCCAGGTTCTTGCGGGTGTGCAATCACCAGCGCGCCGCAGGATTTGGCGTAGGTCAAAGCGCGTGAGAACACCTTGGTGTTGGTGATGACATGATCGCAATCGGTAAAGGCCACAGCCCCCGCGTCCTGCAAGAACCCGATCTCGGTCATTTCGCGCCCTTCGCGTCCTTTTGTCAAAGCGGCCATGGGCAACACATTGACCGGCGCATCTGCCTGTGCCCGGCGGGTTGCGAATTCCAGCGTTTCGGGCGTGTCGACTGCAGGTAATGTATCGGGCCGGGTGACGATGGTGGTTACCCCACCGGCCGCTGCTGCCAACCCTGCGGATTTATAGCTTTCTTTGTGCCGTTCACCGGGCTCACACACCTTGACGCCGATATCGACGATACCGGGGGCCAGGCATTGCCCACCGCAATCGATAACGTGCGCGTCCACGGACGGAGCCTCGCCTTCGCCGCGCGCAACGATCCGTCCTTCCGCGACGTGGAGCCAACCGGCCGAGTCCGTCCCGGCTTCGGGGTCAATCAGACGGGCGTTGGAGAAAACTGCGGATGTCATGCTGAGGCCTCTCGGGCTTGTTTCAAGGCCGCTAAAGCGGCGTCAGGGTCGGCAAGATATTCGAATACAAGGAAAAGTCGGCGGGAAAACACGACATTCTGTCTGCTGCGATGAAATTTCAATGCACTGTCAATTGGAACACACTTGGGTTTGAAAATCTCACTGATCCACCAAGCGTTATGTGTCGTGACAACATAGACGCGCTTTGAACGTACCAAACGGTCCCACCAGATGAAGAACGCAAGAAGCGCCGTACAGCTGACCAGTTTCCAATAATCCCTAACGGTGTCTGCGAATAGAGGGCTGGCCAGCCATGCCAGCGCGAGGCCAGAGATCAGAATGCGATAGGACCAACCCACCTGATAGGGAAAAAACCCGTTATGCGGACGTCCTGACCAAATGACCTGTTCGTCGTCTGGGATCTGACTGCGCCACCAAGCTTCACCGCTGTCCGTCATCCCATCGCCCTTTCAATCGCGGCTTTGGTGGCGGCAGGGTCGGCCTGGTACTTGATCAGATGTTTGTCGCCACTTTTGGTTACGACCTGAACAAAGCTGCCCATGGTGTTGACGGCCTCAATCTGGTTCAACGCCACGGTGCGCGGGCCCGGACCGGTGAGGGTGGTGTCAGTCATTTCCCACGTATTGGTCAGCTCTTCCGAGGCCAGATACCACGCGCGGATACCAATGGCGGCCAGCCCGGCGGGGGCACCGGTCCAGACATAGGGATTGCCGATCAGCCACAGAACAATCATCGCGCCCGCCATCGCAATGGCGGCAAGGGTCAGATTTGTTTGGATGTAGGCACCCCGGTTAGGGGTAAAGATCACAGGATCAGCCATAGGACACCTCCGATAGCTATCAGAATAACCAGCGCCAGAATGGCTGAACCTATCCGGCGCGGTTGATCATTTTCAGACGGTGACTGAGGCGCGGAATAAGGTTTGGCGCTTTCCGTTTCAATAATGCCGCCGGTCCAGTTTGTGGCCTCTTCGGTCAAAAGCTCCAGCAGGCTAAGTCTGGGATCGGGTTTCAATGTCGCCGTACGACCGCCAAACGCTGCGCTGCGCAAAACCATGACCCAGCCTTCGACAGAGTCCAGAATAGTGCGGTTCAACTGGTCCTGTGACACCCCGCAACCGTCATTCAGGTAGCCATAAAGCCCCAGATCTTCGAGGTCCGAGACCGGAAAGATGTCGATCTGTGCAGGGTCCAGACCTTCTACCCCCAGAACCTGATCAGCCGCACCCGGTTCGCGCAGAAATTTTGCCTCTTCCGGGCGCATGTCCAGCGTGAACAGGCGGATTACGCCGCGTTCGTTGGGGGCGACGGTCAGGTTGCTCATGCGGCCTCGCGCAGATTGCGGGCCAGCAGCTCCATCGCGGCCATACGGACGGCGACGCCCATCTCGACCTGTTCCTGAATGACGGACCGGTTGATGTCATCAGCCAGTGTGCCATCGATCTCGACCCCACGGTTCATCGGGCCGGGGTGCATGACGATGGCGTCAGGCTTGGCCAGCGCCAGTTTCGCGGCATCCAGCCCGTAGCGGTGATAATATTCGCGCTCGGACGGGATGAAGCCGCCATCCATGCGTTCCTTCTGAAGGCGCAGCATCATCACGACGTCGACGTCCTGAAGGCCCTCGTTCATATCGTCATAGATTTCGGCGCCAAATTCAGCGAACTGGCCGGGCACCAGGGTCGGCGGGCCGATCAGGCGGATGCGGTTTTCCATCTTGCCCAACAGGATCAGGTTCGAGCGCGCCACGCGGGAATGCGCCACATCCCCGCAAATCGCGATGTTCAGCCGGTGCAGACGGCCCTTAGCGCGGCGGATTGTCAGCGCGTCCAGCAAAGCCTGCGTGGGATGTTCGTGTCGCCCGTCGCCCGCGTTCAGCACGGCACAATTCACTTTCTGCGCCAGCAGGTCGACCGCACCAGAATGCGGGTGCCGCACCACCAACAGGTCGGGATGCATCGCGTTCAGCGTCATGGCTGTGTCGATCAGCGTCTCGCCCTTTTTGATCGAGCTGGCCTGCATCGCCATGTTCATCACGTCCGCGCCCAGCCGCTTGCCCGCCAGTTCGAAACTGGCCTGCGTACGGGTCGAGTTCTCAAAGAACATGTTGATCTGCGTCAGCCCCGACAGCACGTCAGAACGCTTGGTCGACTGTCTGTTCATGTCGACATAGGTTTCGGCCAGATCAAGAATGGCGGTGATATCGGATTGCGACAGATGCTCGATGCCAAGAAGGTGACGATGGGCGAAACGCATGGGCGGGCTCCTGTCTGACAATCGAGCCGCTTATAGAAACCTGCGTGGGCTAAGGCAACCTATGGTTCCGACCCCTCGGGCAGTTTCTCGCACCCGCCTCCGGGCAGGCATTGCTCGCCGGGTTTGCACCATTTGGCATAACCACAGTCGACAGCCTTGACGGGCACGCATCCCTGGTTTCTTGAGCATTTGAAACCCGGGCGACATTGCGAGCCGGTTTTTTCGCACAAGAACCAGCCCGGTTGCGTGCAACCGCCACCGGGCAAACAGCTTGAGCCGCTTGCGCAGGTGCTGCCGTCGTCACATCTGGCTTGCGGGCGGGGCAGGGTGAATTCCAGCGTGATCGGCTCGCATTCGCCGCGCCCGTTGCACGAAGTGCCGCTGGGGCAATCCAATGTAGAACGGCATTTGTTTTCGCCCTTCGGCGCACATCGACGACGGTCGACGCAGCGTTCGAACGGGCCGCAGGACAAACCACCGCCGCAATATGTGGCACCTAGTGGAATACAATGGCCATCAAAGCTGCACCTTTGGCCTGCCGCGCAGCACCGGGTGCCGCATCTAAGCTGTCTGCCCTGGCACTGAGCGTTCCTGTCGTAAAGGCCGCCTCGGTTTTGAAGGCTGTTTCTGTCGTTGATCTGCGCAAAACCGGGGCCGCCGACGGATGTCAGCAGCAGGGTCAGCAAGAGGAATCGCAAAATAACACGCATGAACGGTCTGATCGTCGGTGCGACCAGCCGGTGGATCAAGACCTATTCGCTTTCCCTCGGTCAAAAGGTGGTTAGATTGAGGGCTATGGAATCGGCTTTGGACTATCATACAGCGCGGGCTCTGCTGGAGTGGCAGATCGAAATGGGCGCGACAGATGCAATCGGTGATGCGCCGGTTGATCGCTATTCGCTTCCGGATGTGACGCCAAAGGCCAAGAAACCGGCAGCGCAGGCAGCACCCGCCAAGCCGGTCGCGGTGGATGCGGTGGCCGTGGCCAAAGCATCCGCGCAGACTGCAGGGTCGCTACAACAACTCCGCGATGCGATGGCGGCGTTTGATCATTGCGAGCTGAAACGCGGGGCGCGGCAGTTGGTCTTTGCTGACGGGTCGCCAGACGCGAAGGTGATGATCATCGGCGAAGCACCGGGGCGCGACGAAGACCGCGAGGGTAAGCCCTTCGTCGGGCGGGCGGGACAATTGTTGGATCGGATGCTGGCGGCAATCAATCTGTCGCGGGACAGGGACGTCTATATCACCAACGTCCTTCCATGGCGGCCCCCTCAGAACAGGGATCCAAAACCCGAAGAGATCGGGATGATGAAGCCCTTTCTGGAACGCCACGTGGCCTTGGCCAAGCCCGACATTCTTGTGGTGATGGGCAATATCAGTTGTCAGGCCGTACTTGGCAAACGCGGCATCACGCGTTTGCGGGGGCAGTGGGATCAGGCCATGGATTTGCCGGTCATACCCATGTTCCACCCTGCCTATCTATTGCGACAGCCTGCGATGAAACGTGAGGCGTGGGCCGATTTGCTGGAACTTAAGTCCCGGTTGGAGGCCAAGTGATGCGCATTCTGGCGTTTTCGGACCTGCACATGGCACGCAATCGCGCTGCCGAGGTCGTCAAAGCCAGTGTCGACGCTGATCTGGTCATCGGAGCGGGTGATTTCTGCAATATGCGGCAAGGGTTGGATGAAGCGATGGAGATGCTGTCAGGTATCTCTGTTCCTTTGGTTTTAGTACCGGGGAACGCTGAAAGCTTCGAAGAGATGACGGACGCGGCGGCTGAAGGCGTGCATGTCCTGCACGGTGCCGGGATGACGCTGGACGGGCTGCGGTTGTTCGGAATGGGATATGGCGTGCCCCAAACGCCCTTTGGTGACTGGTCCTGCGACCTGACCGAGGCCGAGGCGACCGAGTTGCTGGATCGGTGTGACAGCGCTGATATTCTGATTACGCATTCGCCGCCAAAAGGTCATGGCGACACAACCTCGATGGGCGACTCGGTCGGTTCGGTTGCCGTTCGGGACGCGATTGAACGCGTTCAACCAAGTATTTCGCTGCATGGTCATATTCATGACAGTTGGGGCTATCGTGGGGTGATCGGGCGGACGCAGGTTGCCAACCTTGGGCCCAGACCCAGTTGGTTCGAGGTGGATGCATGATCGAGACCGTTACTTTGCTGGCTTTCGTGCCTGCCGCTCTGGCCCTGAACTTTACGCCCGGTGCAGATATGATGTTCTGTTTCGGACAGGGGCTGCGTTCAGGTGCAAAGCCCGCGCTGATCGCCAGTGCCGGGGTGTCTGCTGGCCTGATGGTACATGTTCTGCTTGCGGGGCTGGGTTTGGGCGCGGCGGTGTCGACTTTGCCGTGGCTCTTTGATGTGATCCGCTGGATGGGCGTCGCGTATCTTTTGTATCTGGCCTGGGGGGCGGTCCGAAACGGGGCAGTCTCGGGCGATGCGCCTGCAAAACCTGCGAAGTTTGCCTTTCGGGACGGGTTGGTCGTAAATCTCACCAACCCTAAAGTGATCTTGTTTGTCTTGGCCTTTATTCCGCAATTCGTTAACCCCGCGCTTGGTCCGATCCTGCCGCAATTCCTGATCTTTGGCGTGATAATTGCGCTGGGCGGTTTTGTGGTGAACGGGCTGGTCGGTGTCTTCGCCGGTGGTGCGGGGCGTGTGTTGATTTCAAACCCGCGTGCATCGCGGGTCATGGGATGGGTAACAGGCGGTATTTTTGCAGCACTCGCTATCCGACTTGCAGTTATGGAAAGGGCCTGACGCAGCATGTCACGCATTGATGAAACAATGGAATTCATCCCGATCCGGATCGCGGTACTGACGGTTTCGGACACGCGGTCTCTGGACGAGGATCGCTCGGGCCAGACGCTTGTGGACAGGATCGAAAAAGCCGGGCACTCGGTCGCGGATCGAAAGATTATTCCGGACGAACGCAGTATGATAGCCGATCAGCTGCGTGCATGGGTTGCTGATTCTGACATCGACGTCGTGATATCGACCGGCGGCACCGGTTTGACCGGCCGCGATGTGACGGTTGAGGCGCATCGCGACGTTTATGAAAAGGAAATCGAAGCTTTCGGAACAGTCTTCACCATCCTGTCTATGGAAAAAATTGGCACCTCCGCCGTGCAATCGCGGGCGACGGGTGGCGTCGCAGGGGGAACTTATTTGTTTGCTCTGCCCGGCAGCCCCGGCGCGTGCAAGGATGCTTGGGACGGGATCTTAGAGAAACAGTTCGATTACCGGCATCGTCCCTGCAATTTCGTGGAAATAATGCCCAGATTGGACGAACATCTGCGACGGAAGTAAACTGGTCGTACGTTCAACTGTATATAACTGCTTTGTGGCTTGGCAATTTCGACGGTCCGGCTACCTTTTGTTTGTGGTAGCATGATGCAACCGGGGTTTGAGTAACATGCGCTTTTTAAGGCAAAGCCTTGTTGGTGTGTTTCTGGCGTCCGTGACGCTGGCGCTGCTGTTTGCGGCTGCCCAGATGATCGCCGGGGCGGTTCAGGACGTGCTGGCGCGCGAAGATAAGGCCCCGCAAGCGCGCGAGCGTGTCTTTGCCGTAAGTGTGCGCGAAGCCGAACTCGAAACGGTAACCCCTTTGTTGGAGGCCTTTGGCGAAGTTCAAAGCCGTCGTCGCCTTGAACTGCGCGCCGCTTTGGGTGGGCGCGTCGTGACCTTGTCCGACGATTTTGAGGATGGCGGTGTCGTGACCGCCGGTGAGGTTTTGGTTGAGCTGGACCCTGCGGATGCACAGTCGGCGTTGGACCGAGCTAAATCTGACTTGCTGGATGCCCAGTTTGAAGAACGTGATGCTGAACGTTCATTGCTTTTGGCGCAGGACGAATTGAACTCGGCCGAGTCGCAGGCAGAGTTACGTGGCCGTGCCATGCAACGTCAGAAAGACCTTCAAACGCGCGGTGTGGGCGCAGCGGCCGCCGTGGAAGAGGCTGAACTGGCCGAAGCTGTTGCACAGCAGGCGGTACTGTCCAGTCGTATTGCGTTGGCACAGGCAGAATCGCGCGTGGATCAGGCGTCTACCTTGCTGGCCCGGGCGCGTATTGCGCTGGAAGCGGCTGAGCGCGATCTCAAGGACATGACGATACGCGCGCGCTTTAGCGGAACTCTGACAGATGTGACCCTTGTCGAAGGTCGGTTGGTCGCCGCCAATGAAAAACTGGCGGAACTGGTCGATGCGAACGCGCTTGAGGTCGCGTTCCGTGTGTCTACTGCGCAATTCGTGCGTCTTCTGGATGCCGAGGGGGATCTGATCAGCGCACCGGTGACCGTGTCGCTTGAAGTGACCGGGGCGGATTTGCTGGCCACGGGCCGGATCAGTCGCGACAGCGGCTCGGCCGGTGAAGGCCAGACAGGGCGTTTGATTTATGCGCGCCTTGAAGACGTTTCAGGCTTTAAGCCGGGGGATTTCGTTACGGTTACTGTCGAAGAGCAACCACTGGACAACGTGGTCAGGCTGCCATCTTCGGTACTGGATGCAATCGGAACGGTTCTGGTGCTAGGAGAGGATGACCGCCTCGAAGCGCTGCCGGTACAGTTGATCCGCCGTCAGGGAGATGAGGTCTTGCTGCGCGGCGAAGGCCTAGAAGGGCGTGAAGTTGTCGTTGGCCGCACGCCTCTGCTTGGTCCTGGTGTTCGGGTTCGACCGCTCAGGGACGAAGACAGCGCAAGTGTCGAATCGGATATGGTTGAACTGACCGATGAACAACGCGCACAGCTTGTGGCGCAGGTCGAAGCAAGCGACCGGATGCCAAAGGACATGAAAGACCGCGTTCTGACGCAGCTTGGTGAGGCCAAAGTGCCCGCATCGCTCGTGCGTCGCATAGAAAACCGGGCGGGGGGATAGGCGCGATGATGCGCGAGATCCCCGGCGCGGCAAGCGGTATCCTCAGCTATTTCACCCGGCATCGGACGGTTGCCAATCTATTGCTGCTGGTCATGCTGGTTCTGGGTGCAGCCGCCATCCCGAACATGAGGGCTCAGTTCTTTCCCGATGTGGTTCGCGAAATTGTCGACGTGAATATCGAGTGGGAAGGCGCCGGGCCTGAGGACGTCGACAACGGCATTGTCCAGATCCTTGAACCTGCGCTTTTGGCTGTTGAAGGCGTCTCAAGCACAGAGTCGACCTCGCGCGAGGGGCGGGCCGGTATCCGGATGGAGTTTGAGCCGAACTGGGATATGTCCCGTGCGGTAGAAGAGGTCAGAACCGCTATCGACGGGGTGACTAACCTGCCGGAAGACGCC
Organism: Ruegeria sp. G5; assembly: GCF_056533365.1. Taxonomy (NCBI): domain Bacteria; kingdom Pseudomonadati; phylum Pseudomonadota; class Alphaproteobacteria; order Rhodobacterales; family Roseobacteraceae; genus Ruegeria; species Ruegeria sp. G5. The sequence continues at coordinate 497,988 of NZ_JBQFOK010000001.1, forward strand.
GAAGAACCCACAATCCGTCGCGGGGCCTGGCGGGATCGGGTCACGGATGTGGTCTTGACCGGGCCGGTATCGCCCGACCAACTGGCCAAGTTTACAGATGAATTGATCAACCGGCTTTTTGCGGTCGGCGTCACGCGCACAACCATCCAAGGATTGGCGTCACCGCGCGTTGTCGTCGAGGTTCCCACCGCTCAGTTGATCGCCAACGACATTACTTTGTCCGAGATTGCGCAGGCGGTTGCAGCCGAGGTGAACGCCAACCCCGCCGGCGACGTCAGCGGGGCCAACGCGCGTATCCGGACCGGTACGGAAAAACGAACGCCGGAAGAAATCGAAAGCATCCCACTGCGCAATTTCGCCGATGGCTCAAAGATGTTGATCGGAGATGTTGCGCAAATCCGGGTTGAAGGCGTCGACCGGGTCCGCAGCTATTTTGTAGGCGAAAACCCGGCGATGTCAGTAAGGGTTGACCGCTCGAACCTTGGTGATGCGATTGAAATCCAGCACACGGTCGAGGATGTGCTTGCCGAAATGCAAGCCAGCCTGCCCGAGGGCGTGACGGTCGAACTGATCCGGACCCGCGCGCAGGCGATTACCGATCGCCTGGATATCCTGATCGATAACGGGCTGGTCGGGCTCGGGTTGGTCGTTTGTCTGCTGTTCCTGTTTCTGAACGCGCGCATCGCCTTTTGGGTCGCGGCGGGGATACCGGTGGCAATGTCGGCCGCGATTGCGTTCATGTATATCGGCGGGCTGTCGATCAACATGGTGTCGCTGTTCGGCCTGATCATTACGTTGGGGATCGTGGTGGACGACGCCATCGTGGTGGGCGAACACGCTGATTTCCGCGCCCGCCGTCTTGGTGAAGCGCCCATGGTGGCGGCAGAACGTGCTGCGCGCCGGATGGCTATGCCGGTCTTTGCGGCTACGCTAACGACGGTGATCGCCTTTTTTGGCCTGACTGCAATCGGGGGACGGTTCGGCGAATTGATCCGTGACATCCCGTTCACCGTGATCGCTGTTTTGATTGCGTCGCTGATTGAATGCTTTTTGATCCTGCCAAACCACATGGCGCACGCCATTGCGCACTCGGCCAAGGAACACTGGTACGATATGCCCAACCGCGTGGTTAATCGCGGGTTCCGATGGGTGCGTGACCACTTGTTCCGCCCCGCGATCGCCTGGGTCATCTGGGCGCGTTACGTGGTCGTTGCATCCATGATCCTGATCCTTGCCAGCCAGGCTGTTCTGTTCATTCGTGGTGATGTGAACTGGCGGTTCTTTAACGCGCCCGAGCGCGGCTCGGTCACTGGGAACTTCATCATGGCCGAGGGGGCCACCCGCGAAGACACGCTGGCAATGATGCGTCAGTTGCAAACAGCGGTGGACGAATTGGGTGTGATCTACGAAGAACGGCACGGGCGCAATCCGATCGACTATGTCCTGGCCGAGGTCGGTGGATCGGCAGGGTTTGGGCTATCGGCGGCAGACGGGAAAGACGAAGACCTTTTGGGCGGCATCTCGATCGAGTTGATCGACGCAGATCTGCGGCCCTATTCCAGTTTTGAATTCGTGGGCGAGCTGCAGGATTTCGTACCGCGCCATCCCAAGGTCGAGCTGCTCAGCTTCCGCGGTTGGCGGTCTGGTCCGGGCGGTGATGCGATTGACGTTCAGTTCTACGGCGCCGACGTCAATACGCTCAAGACCGCGTCTGAGGATCTGCAGGCCGAGCTGGCCAAATATTCCGAGGTTTCAGCTCTGGAAGACAACCTTGCCTATGACAAGGAAGAGTTCATTCTGGATCTGACCGCGCAGGGTCAGGCCTTAGGGTTCCGGATTGAAACACTGGGCCGTGTTCTACGGGATCGGTTGAACGGGATCGAGGCCGCGACTTTCCCAGATGGCCCGCGCAGCGCCGAAATACGGGTCGAGCTTCCCGAAAGCGAGCTAACGGCGGATTTCCTGGAACGAACGCTGATGCGAACTCCGGATGGGGTATATGTGCCTCTTGCTGATATCGTCTCGGTCCAGCGCAGGTCAGGGTTTTCGACAGTACGGCGTGAAAACGGGCTGCGGGTGATCTCGGTCAACGGTGACATATCCGAGGATGATCCCGCGCGGGCCGAAGAAATCAGCCGCGCCATGAGCGAAGAGATACTGCCCAACATCGCCGCAGAACGTCAGGTCGAATGGACGATGGCCGGGCTAAGCGAACAGGAGGATGAGTTCCTGTCAGAGGCGCGTACCGGTTTGATCCTGTGTCTGACGGGTATCTATCTGGTCTTGGCGTGGGTGTTCGCCAGTTGGACCAGACCGCTGGTGGTGATGGCGATCATTCCATTCGGCTTGGTCGGTACGATCTGGGGGCATTACATCTGGGATGTGCCGCTCAGCATGTTCACAGTTGTCGGCTTGTTGGGCATGACAGGGATCATCATCAACGACTCGATTGTCCTGGTGACAACTATTGACGCTTACCAAAAGGATCGCGGTTTGGTGCCGTCGATAATCGAGGGAACCGCCGACCGTCTGCGCCCCGTTATGCTGACCACGCTGACGACTGTTCTGGGGCTGACGCCGCTACTGTATGAAGGATCACAGCAGGCGCAGTTCCTCAAACCGACAGTGATCACGCTGGTTTACGGTTTGGCCTTTGGCATGGTGTTGGTTCTGATTCTGGTGCCAGCGCTGTTGGCTATTCTCAACGATCTGGCGCGTCCGATGACCGCGATGCGGCGCGCTTTACGTGCGCCTGACCGGGTAGTTCAGGGCGCGCTTGTGGCGACAGGTGCGACGCTGATGGTTTGGTTTGGCGTAACAATGGTCTGGCCTGCAGTAACCGGTGGCCCGGTTGGCGTCCTGTCGGGCCTTTATGGATCAGAAGATGGGCTTGCTGCCCTGCACATGGGGCTAGGCGCTTTTGTTGCCGGAGCTGCAGTCATTTTGTTGTGCAGTGTTGTGCTGTCTGGATTGTTGTACACACGCCTCAGGGATCGAATGGCTTAACTGCGTCGCAAAGCTGTTTCCAATAGATCGGTGACCCGGTCGCTCATGGGCAGATCGCGCTTGCGTATTTGCTCCAAAGGAAACCAACGCGCGTCGAGCGCATCATCGCCCGCTGTGGGCTGACCTGACACGTACCGACAGGCTACGCCGACCAAAAGATAGTGGGAAATAGTCTCGCCTTGCGCGTCCTGGCGTAGCAGATCGAGGTTGTCCAGATAATGCAACGGTTCTGCTATGATCGCGGTTTCTTCGGACAGCTCGCGTTGTGCTGCTTGCAAAACCGTTTCACCCCATTCCACGTGGCCACCGGGAAACCCCCAAAGACCTGCGTCCGGTTGTTTGCTGCGTTTTACTAGCAGGACGTGATCGTTGTGCAACACAACGGCCAAAGCACCGATTTTGGGCGATTGTGTCACCCCGGTCAGCCTGCGCTGCACCCTTGAATATCGACGGCGTGATTGGCACCCAGAACGGTGATCCGGATTTCCGACCGGTCCAGCGCAAAAGATGCCCCTGACGCGCTGATCACTTCGGATGTTGCGATCAACGTGTCCCCGTGACGCTCGGTCTTGGGTTGCGAGGCCCAAAGGGTCGGATTGCCGGGTTCGATCACGGCAAGCTCGGTGCCACCGGCCGAAGGCATGGTCAGCCGGGCCTCAATCTGCATACCGTCCGATGTCGGGGTCAGTTGACACTGTGCTGCGGTGACCTGCGCCTCTTTCGCGGAATAGGGTCGTTGGGCCAGCGCGGCTGCAATCGCAGGGTTGCGATCGGCCTCGGCATCGACAGAGTGGTCAAAGCCAAGCTGCGCGGGAATGCAGACGTCTTTGCATACGCCCAGATCCATCGTGCCCTTCAGATGAACCGGTCGCGCCGGGTCGCGCGGTGTGATTTCGACCGGCAAAACCAGCTGGTCTTCATAGCCGATGGATGTCAGCCCATTTTGGTCAAAGATATCCGGAGCGGGCCAGGTGATAGAAACATCCCCGACATTGTCCGAACTGTTCCAGTCGAATTGCGGAGGGATTCCGGCGTCGCCGGGCGCGCGCCAATAGGTTTTCCACCCCTCTTCCAGTGTCACACGTACCGCGCCAAGGTATGTGCCTTGTGCTGTCCGTCCGCCATCCAGAATGTCCAACTCGGCCACCGATCCTGTCACCTGCGCTGAACTGGGTCCGGCGGTACCGATGGCAAGGGTCAAAGCGACCACTGAGAATGTCATATGCGCGTTCATAACCTATAAATGCGCGGTCCAGCCGCAGATTCCAAGTCACGTTCCGGTCACCTGAATGAAATCTGCGGAAATCTGCGCTGATCCCTTGCCAATCCACGCCCCTCAGGGTCATTGTTGAAGCAGACACAGCAAGAGATGTCATCTGATGGACCTGACGGGAAAACTGTTGATAGCGATGCCCGGCATGGGCGATCCGCGCTTCGATCATTCGGTGGTATATATGTGCAGCCATGGCGAAGATGGTGCGATGGGTCTGATCATCAACAAACCGTCCGACCTGCGCATCAAAACCTTGCTAGAACAGCTCAACATCGCTTGTCGGATACCGATCGTCGGGGAACGTCTTGTCCATTTCGGTGGCCCGGTTGAGATGTCGCGGGGCTTTGTCCTGCACAGCTCTGACTATGACGCGAATCTGCATTCGATGAAGATTTCAGATGATTTCAGCATGACGGCAACTTTGGATGTGCTGGAGGATCTGGCATCCGGGCGCGGCCCGCTGAATTCGACGCTGGCCTTGGGCTATTCCGGCTGGGGACCGGGACAGTTGGAAGATGAAATCGCCATGAATGGCTGGCTGACGACCGACGCGACGTCGAAACTGGTGTTCGACGTCCCGGATGACGAAAAATGGGAGGCCGCGCTGGCCACACTGGGCGTGGATCCTTTGACCCTGTCGGCAAGCGCCGGGCGCGCCTGATCAGCTATCCCGTGGTGCGGCGGCTCTGCGCAAACGGTCGTTTATGGCCGCACCTAGCCCCTCATCAGGAATGGTCGAAACGGCAATCGGGCGGCCGGTGGCGTTCAAAGTATGCAGGCCTGCGAACAGGTTGGCGGCTGCTTCGTTCAGGTTACCGCTTGGCGACAGGTTCAAATCGCAATCAATTTCGCCGAAACCCAGCAGTACCTCATCGCCTTGCAGGTCTTTTGCATTCAATCTGACCGGCGCATCCGGTGCGTAATGGGATTGGAGTTGCCCGGGGGCTGTCAGCAGACTTCCGGGTTGGTGGTGATGTAGCTGTGTTCCCAAGACGTCTTCGATCTGGTCCAATGGGATGCCACCGGGGCGCAATAGCGCAGGATCGCCTGCCAAACCGACGATCGTAGATTCCAGCCCGACACCGCAGGGGCCATCGTCAAGGATTGCAGCGATGCGACCGCTCAAACCCGCGCGTACGTGTTCTGCTGTAGTAGGGCTGATCTGACCCGATGGATTCGCTGAAGGCGCTGCGACAGGTCCATCGAAAGCGGCTAGAACGGCCCGTGCGGTCGGGTGTGCCGGAACCCTTATGGCCAGTGTCTCTAACCCGGCCGTCACCAGTGAGGATACCCCGTGCCCTGTGCGCAAAGGCAGGACCAGCGTCAGGGGGCCGGGCCAGAAAGCTGCGGCCAATGCTTCGGCCTGATCCGACCAGGTCACGAAACGCTGCGCGGCTTCAACCGAGGCAACATGGGCGATCAGTGGATTGAAACTGGGCCGCCCCTTTGCGGCATAGATGCTGGCCACAGCCTCGCCGTTCCGCGCATCACCGCCCAGACCATAAACCGTTTCGGTCGGAAAGGCGACCAGAAGACCCTGACGCAAAAGGTCTGCAGCGTGGGCGATTCCATCCGGATCTGCGGATAATTCTTGTGTGCCGTTGGGGATCATGGCTGGTGACGCCGCGTTTTGATTGCGTGTAACATGAGGAAGGCTACGTAATAATTCAAACCCAGATGCATAAAGGTGGGCGCTGGAAATTCCAACCCCGCCTGCGTACACCGAGTTAGACAGCCCGAGGAAAACTATGCCATATCGCGCGCCAATCTCTGATTATGAGTTTTTGTTCCGCAATGCTGTTGGTTTTGATCAGATCGCGGCCACCGAGAAGTTTGCAGAGGCAAGCGAAGATCTTGTAACCGCAATTCTGACCGAAGCGGGCAAGATGTGCGAAGAGGTGATGGCGCCCTTGCAACGCCCGGGTGATCTGGAACCGGCGAGGTTGGAAAACGGTGTGCTGCGCACGTCGCCCGGCTATGCCGACGGCTGGAAGGCGATTGCCGAAGGTGGCTGGATCGGGATGAGCGCGGACCCCGAATATGGTGGTATGGGTCTGCCGATGACGCTGACCACCGCAGTGAATGAGATGATGAGCGCGGCTTGCCTGTCGCTGCAGTTGGCTCCGCTGATGAGCCAGGGCCAGATCGAGGCGCTGGAGTATCACGCTAGCGATGACATAAAGGCGCTGTACCTTCCCAAAATGATCGCGGGTGAGTGGTCGGGGACCATGAACCTGACCGAGCCCCAAGCAGGGTCAGATGTTGGCGCACTGACATCAAAGGCAGAGCCGAACGGGGACGGGACGTTCTCTGTCACGGGCCAAAAGATCTATATCTCTTGGGGTGACAACGACTTTACCGAAAATGTTTGCCATCTTGTTTTGGCGCGCTTGCCGGATGGTGTGCCCGGCACCAAGGGTATTTCGCTGTTCCTGGTGCCAAAGTACCTGCCGGACGAGAATGGAAATCCCGGTGTGGCCAACGATCTGAAGGTCGTCTCGCTGGAGCATAAGATGGGGCTGCATGGCTCTCCGACCTGTGTGATGCAGTATGACGGGGCCAAGGGGTGGCTTGTTGGGCAAGAGCATGGCGGCATGGCCGCGATGTTCACTATGATGAACAATGCGCGGCTGGGTGTTGGTGGTCAGGGTGTCGGTGCCGCCGAAGGTGCGTACCAACATGCACTGGCTTATGCGCTGGAGCGTAAACAGGGCAAAACCCCCTCGGGTACGATTATCGACCACGCGGATGTGCGTCGGATGCTGATGAGCATGCGCGCCGATACGTTCGCTGCACGGGCCATCATGTTGGCCAACGCAGCCGCAATAGATATGGCCTGCGCCACTGGCGATTCCGACTGGGTCGCGCGCGCCGCTTTGTTGACACCGATCAGCAAAGTGTTCGGCACCCAGACCGGCATGCGGGTATCGGAAGAGGGCGTGCAGGTCCACGGGGGTATGGGCTTTATCGAGGAAACCGGCGCTGCCCAGTATTACCGCGACGTACGGGTGACTGCGATCTATGAAGGGACCAACGGCATTCAGGCAATGGACCTTGTTGCCCGTAAGATGATGGACGGCGGCGAGGCCGCAGGACGTCTGTTGGATGAGATCGAAGATCACGCCGAAATGGCCCGGACATCCATGCCTGAACTGGCCGGCCCTGTCTGGGAAGCAACCGAGAGCCTGCGTGAAGCGACAGAGTGGTTGGTGGCACAATCGGATATGAATAACCGTTTCGCGGGGGCAGTACCCTATCTGCATGCGTTCGCGCGCGTCTTGGGTGGGCATTATCACCTGAAAGCCGCCTTGGCCGAACCGGACGGACCCCGGTTCAAACTGGCGCGTTTTTATATCAACGCGTTGCTGCCCGAGTGCGCCGGGCTGCTAGTTCGGGCGCAGTGCGGGGCCGACGATGTGTTTGCCTTAAGCGCTGAAGAATTGACAGCCTGATGGACGGCGATACCCCTTTGACGATCCGGTATCCCTGGCCCGAACCTCCGGCTGCGGGCGAGGCTATTGAGGTCGCCGAAGGCGTTTTGTGGATGCGGTTGCCCCTGCCGATGGCTCTGGACCACGTCAATGTCTATGCGCTGGATGACGGCGGTGGATGGACGGTGATCGACACTGGTTTGTCGTCGAACAAAACCCGGCGCATCTGGGCCGAGCTTTTGGCAGGCGCACTGGGCGGCAAGCCCGTGAACCGCGTTATCGTCACGCATCACCATCCCGACCATGTCGGCAATGCCGGTTGGTTTCAGTCCGAGCATGGGTCCGAGCTGGTTACGACACGAACGGCATGGCTTTTTTCCCGTATGCTGCAGTTGGACGTGCAGGAAAACTGGCCACAGGAAACGCTGGACTACTACCGAAGTGCCGGGATGGATCCTGATTTCCTTGCCAAGCGCATGACCGAACGCCCGTTCAATTTCTGCGATACGGTTTACCCAATGCCCTTGGGCTTTACGCGGATCAAACAGGACAGCGTGATCCGGATGGGCGGTCGTGATTGGGATGTGCACATTGGCAACGGCCACGCCCCTGAACACGCAACGTTCTGGAGCCGTGACGACAACCTGGTGATCACCGGTGATCAGATCCTAAGCTCGATCAGTCCGAATCTGGGCGTCTATGTGACCGAACCGATGGCTGATCCCGTTGCCGAATGGCTGGATGCCTGTGAGCGCCTGCAAGGGTTGGCGCGGCCAGATCATCTGGCATTGGGTGGACACAAGTTGCCCTTCACCGGATTGCCGTTGCGCATGAAGCAACTGATCGAAAACCACCATAGCGCACTGGACCGTCTGCAGGATTATCTCGATCGACCCAGAACCGCCGCAGAGTGTTTTGTTCCCTTGTTCAAGCGCCAGATAGGCGAGGGGGAATACGGCCTGGCACTGGTCGAAGCGGTTGCACATCTGAACCATCTTTACCACACTGGTGCTGTCACCCGAACGCGTCGTGCGGACGGGGCCTGGGAGTTTCAGCGCAAAGGGTAGCCAGAATGGACAAAATCGAAACCTCGGCCGAAGCGGCAGAGTCCGCCGCCCTTCCGCGCTGCTACGAGGTTCACGCGAATTCGGAATCCCAATCCGGCACGCAGGAACTGCCCGGCCCGTTGCAAAAGCCGGTTGAAACCAAAAGTCCTGCCCAGTGGGCCTATGAACGGCTGATCCTGTACATCCAGAACTTTGAAAAGACGCTGGACGGTGATCACGAAGTTGCAATGGGTTTTACCGGAGGGGATGCAGGTGTCATGCGGATCGAAGGGATGGGATATTTCGATCCGGACGTGATCACCTTTTTCGGGTCTGACGCGACGGGTGCGCGCACTCAGCTCGTGCAACATGTCAGCCAGTTGAACGTGATGTTGCGTGCGTTGCCAAAATCGGTGGAAGACAAACCCGCAAATCGCATTGGGTTCAGGTTGGCCGCTGATCTGGAAGAAAACGAATAGACATCTTGCAATTCACGTCTGCGCAGCCTTGAATGAATCCACCATTTATTAGGGGCGGATCGTGACAAGTTTTTCAGCCGTTACAAATGCCTACAAAGTTGCTTGGGCGCGTCGAGCCGTCTTTATTCCGATTTATGTTGCTGTTCGATTGCTGCTGATCGCACTGATCGCTCCGGGCGTCGCAATAGCTGTGAACCTTGCTGTATCGTTGTCGGATCAGACCGCACTGACGGATCAGGACATCGCGGCCTTTTTCCTTTCACCTATCGGGTTCGTCGCAGCCATCACCGTACTGAGCATTTTTCTGCTGGCCGAAGTTTTTGTGTTTTCGGTCATGGCAGGGTCTTTGCGCATGGGGGAAATCGATCCGTGGCGCGCAGGCAGGTCGGCTGTTGGGTTAATCCTGTCCCGCTTACCTGCGCTCTTTGGGTTCGCGGCGCGGTTTGTGCTGCGCGTTCTGGTATTGGTTGTTCCATTTGCTGCGGTTGCGGCATTGATCGCATGGTGGCGCCTGACCGAGTATGACATCAACTATTACCTTACGTTCAAACCACCGTCCTTCTGGATCGCCGTTGGCCTGATTGGGATTGTGGTTTTGGTCATGGCGTGGGTTTTGATCCGCAGACTTTCGGCTTGGGCGTTGGGCCTGCATCTGGTTCTGTTCGAAGGTCTGAAACCGTCGCAGGCCTTTGCGACCAGTGCCGAGCGGATGGAGGGCAAACGTGGCCGTCTCAAGATCGAGCTTGCGATCTGGTTAGGTGTGCGATTGCTGATCGCCGCTATTATTGCCGCGGTCGTCGGGCTTTTATTCGATCTGGTTCCTTTGCAGGGGTCTGCGAACCTGCGGGTGGCACTTGTCTACAGCTTGATTGTTGCAGCTGTGTGGTCTTTGGCCGGACTGGTGCTGGCAGCGATTGCTTTGGGCGCACTGGCCGTTGTGCTGGATCGCTTTTTCGAGACCGACGCCGACAGACCACCGCTTCCCGAACCGGGGAAATTCCGTGCTCCGCTTTTTGTCGCGCTGGGCGGCACGGCCGTTGCAGTTCTGATCGGCCTTTGGTTCGGCAAGACGTTGCTTGAGCAAGTGCAAGCCGAAGACCGGGCCGAAGTTATCGGTCATCGTGGTGCGGCGGCGCTGAGGCCGGAAAACACCATGGCCTCGGTCCTTAAGGCGATTGAGGACGGCGCGGACTGGGTCGAGATCGACGTGCAGGAATCTGCGGATGACGTTGTTCTAGTGGCGCATGACAGTGATTTCATGAAACTGGCGGGCGTGAACCTAAAGGTCTGGGATGCCACGATGGAGGACGTGGCCGATATCGACATCGGCAGCTGGTTTGGACCCGAATATGCCGACGAGCGCACCCCGACCCTGAGTGATGTTCTGGCCGCGGCAAAAGGCAAGTCCAAAGTCATTATCGAACTGAAATATTATGGGCATGATATCGATCTGGAAAATCGTGTCGCCGCCTTGGTCGAAGAATTCGAGATGCAGGACGATATCGCGACCATGTCGCTGAAATACCCGGCCGTGCAAAAGATGAAGTCACTGCGTCCGGATTGGCGCGCTGGCGTATTGGCGGCAACAGCAATCGGTGATCTGACAGGGCTGGAAGGCGATTTCGTTGCGGTCAACGCGGCAATGGCCTCGCCGGGTTTGGTTCGTTCCGTGCAGGCGGCCGGGAAAGATATCTACGTCTGGACGGTGAATGATCCTTTGCAGATGTCGGCGATGGCTTCGATGGGGGTGGACGGGCTGATCACTGATCGCCCCGCAATGGCCAACGAAGTACTTCGTGTGCGGGCCGAGCTTGGTCCGGCCGAACGGATATTGCTGTGGATGGCGACAACCTTCGGGATGTCCTTCGACAAGGAAGCCATGCGCGATGAAAGCCCTTAAAGCTGCGGTTCTGATCGCGATGATCGCTGCCCCGTCATGGGCGCAAGATATCATGCGCAGTATCGAAATGCCTGCGCATCGTGCTCTGATCGCTCAGAAGGGTGATGTCGAATTGACGCCCTTTGAAACGGATGGGTGTTCAGGTGGTCTATCTGCCAGTTGGCGGTTCGTAGCCGAGACCTTTCCAAAGTTCCGTGCGCTTTACGAAGCCCATCCGCCTTGGGAAAACTGTTGTGTTGACCATGATCGCGCCTACCACAATGCCGGGGGCGCGCTGCTGCCCGAAGACAGTTTCACAGCGCGGCTTTCTGCGGATGACACGTTGCGCAGCTGTGTAAAGCAACATGGCAGGGACCACGCTGACACGTATGCCCAGCGTTACGACATGACGCCAGACCAGATACAATCAGCGTATTCCATTACGGCCGAGGCGATGTATGCGGCTGTTCGATTCGGCGGCGGTCCGTGTTCTGGCCTGCCTTGGCGATGGGGGTTTGGGTATCCGGGCTGCTCGGTGTTTCAGCCGCTGTCAACTGCGCGCGAATGACGTGGTGACAGGCCCGACAAATTCGATTATCCAACATTCCAAACACGCGAATTGGGAATCTATCTGACATGGCTGAACACAAGCACGGCGAAATGGACATCACCGTTCAAACCAAAACTTTCAACGGGTTCGTCAAGGCAACCACGTGGTGCGTCGTCGCCATTGCCCTCCTGTGCCTCTTTCTGGCGGTTTTCGCCTCTTAATCCAAAGCGGGGTCGGCCGTGATCAGGATTTTGATTGCCTGCCTGCTGGCAGCGACAGTTGCCGGCTGTGTCGGCTCTCAGCGTCCGCAGGCGGACCAGGCCGAGATTGTGGCGCGTTCGTACCGTGATCCTGGCCCATCGACGCTGACCCTTTACACGATGATCAGCACCCGGACCGGCTCGGGTGCGCATACCTCGCTTATGATCAGCGGTAGCGAGCGTGTGATTTTTGACCCGGCGGGATCGTTCCGGGCGGATGTTGTGCCGATCAAAGATGATGTGTTGTACGGCATCACTCCGAATGCCGAGCGTGCCTATCGCAGCAGCCATGCCCGCGAGACGCATTACGCGCGTATTCAAACCATCCAAGTGACCCCACAGCAGGCTGAGATCGCTTTGCAGCTGGCCAAGCAGTCTGGCCCGGTTGCAGGCGCCTTTTGTGCAAATTCTACCGCGCAACTGTTGCAGCAAGTGCCCGGGTTCGAGCAAATCAAAACGACCTTCTATCCAGTCAAACTGTCGGATCAGTTCGGTCAGATTCCGGGTGTCGTTACCACGGAATATCGTGAGAATGACAATGCCGATCTGCAGCAGGGGCTGGCCGAAAACAACGCACGCCTCAACCAGCTTGAGGCCGCCTCAGCCAACTAAGTAAAGCAATCCGTAAAGTGTTGCGGCACCGGAAAAGATGGCGGCCAATACGTTCTTGGTGATGTAGCCTACCGCCAGGGCGACCGCGGCTGCTGCCATCCGCGGCACATCCGGCTGCCCCTCGGTCGCTGTGGGCCAGACCACCAAGGGCGCGATCAGAGCGGGAATGATGGCGACAGCCGTGTATCGCAGATGCCGCAGCAACCAGGGCGGCATCGGTCGATCCCCGACCAGCCCTATGAAAGTGAAACGCAAGGCGTAGCTGCCAAACGCCAATCCGGCGATGATGATCCACATTGTTATTGGGTCGACTTTGGTCATGTCCGGCGTCTTTCCAGCATAAGTTCGACATATGCACCGGCAATCATCCCCGCCGTGCCCGCGATCAAAAGGCCAAGGTTATAGGGCACGGCCACAGCCAGCAAAGCCACCGTGATGGCGACCAGTGCAGCGACAACATGGGCCAGTGTTCGCATCATCGGGCCGATCATTGCGAGAAAAGTAATCGGTAGTGCAAAATCCAACGCCCAGCTTTCAGGGATTTGCGTGCCCAGAACAGCGCCAAGATAGGTGCCCAGCATCCACATCGGGGTAATCGGGGCCGTTGTGCCCAGGAAATATGTCATCCGCTGAGGGACAGTCATCTGGGGCTCTTTTTCGAACCGCACCATCGAACAGGCATAGGACTGATCCACGATCAAATAGGCGGCACAAGCTCGCTGCCATAATGGTGCCGCCCCCAAATAGGGGGTCAGTGAAGCCGAATACATCGCCACGCGCAGGTTCACGGCAAGTGCCGAAACAAGAATGATGATCGTCGGCGTGTTGTCCTGCAGCAATTGTAGTGCGGTAAATTGGGCGGCACCTGCAAAGACAGTAGCGGAAAAGGCGATCGTCTGGACGATGTTCAGCCCGGCTTCGGTTGCGAAAACCCCGAACAATAGGCCAAACGGTACGGCGACGAAGACAAACGGCGTGCCGTCGCGAAAACCTTTCCAGAAGTATGACTTGGATGTGGCAGAGGCCATGGCTAAATCCTATGGTGATCGAAGCAGCAGTAGCGGTCTTGGGAAAGGGTTGCAATTGGCCACGGAAATCGACCTGACAGACTATATCATCGCCCCCGAGCCCGGAGCGTCACGCCTGACCCGTGCGGTGGAAGGCGTGGACCAGAATGGTGCGGTCAGCCAGATCTCAGTGGTCGAAGAACGCCCGCTTACGATCTTCCTGAACGCGCAGGAGATCGTGACAGCGATGACCATTGGCGACTATCCCGAATACCTGGCGCTGGGCTTTCTGCGTAATCAGGGCATGTTGCTGGAAGACGACCAGATCACCCGCGTCGACTATGACGATGACCTTGAAACTGTTGTCGTGCGAACGGCGCGTCAAACCTCGTATGAGGACAAGCTCAAGAAAAAGACCCGCACCAGCGGGTGCGCTGTCGGGACCGTGTTCGGCGACATGATGGAAGGCCTCGAAGATGTGCGCTTGCCTCAGGTTCAGGTGCGGACCTCGTGGCTGTATGAGCTTGCGGCCAAGATCAACCGTACTCCGTCTTTGTATCTTGAGGCAGGGGCGATCCACGGAACAGTGCTGTGCCGGGAAAACCGACCTTTGGTCTATATGGAAGACGTGGGCCGCCACAACGCGGTCGACAAGATTGCCGGCTGGATGCTGTCCGAAGGCGAAGGTGCAGATGACAAGATTCTGTATACCACGGGCCGCCTGACGTCCGAGATGGTGATCAAGACTGCGATGATGGGCATCCCGGTTCTGGCCTCGCGGTCCGGGTTCACAGCGTGGGGCGTCGAGATCGCGCGCGAGGTCGGCCTGACTCTGATCGGCCGAATGCGCGGGCAACGGTTCGTATGCCTGTCGGGCGAGGATCGCCTGCTGCGCGACATCGATCCGGCCAGCGTCGCGGTCGAGGACAAGAAACATCGGCGGAAGAGTGCGGTATGATTGTTTTGCTGTATGTCATTCCGGTACTGGTTCTGGTCCTGCTCACTTGGATCATGGTCAGAGCTTTCCTGCACTTTGAACGTTGCAAGAAAGCCGTCGTTGAGGGAATCGCGACGCTTGGCGAGGACAGGCTGGCCCCGCTTGGATGGAAATCCGGCCCTTACATTAGCCTGTGGAAAGCGCTTCCGTTTCAGGGATCAGGTTGGACGCTACATGGCAATAGCTTTCGAGATCAGATGCTTGGCCTTCAACGAGTGGCGATCCGTGGCCTGCCTACCCCTGACGAGATGGAGGAATCTGTACGAAAATCAGCGCGCGCATTTAGGCTCTATTTTTGGATAGTTGGTGTCCCGGGTTTGTCTTTGGTGTATTTGGTGGGATCGGCGAAGATCGGTGTCTGGCTGGGCAACGCCACCTCTACTCCCCCGGTCTATTGGTTCACGGCCTTGGTAGGTGTCATTGCTATTGGCGTTGTTCTTCCGTTTGAGAAGTATCGAAAGTGGCCCACTATAGAGGACACCCAATGACTAAACCACTCGGAGTAATCCTCGCAGGCGGCCTAGCCACCCGAATGGGCGGTGGCGACAAGGGGCTGCTGCGGATCGGTGGGCAGAGCCTGATGTCTTATGTGATTGAACGCCTCGCCCCACAGGTAGATGGGCTTGCGCTGAATGCGAATGGTGATCCAGCACGGTTCGCTGATTTGGATTTACCCATTCTGCCCGACAGTATCGAAGGGTTTGCGGGCCCTTTGGCAGGAGTATTGGCCGGTTTGGATTGGGCGGCGGAACAGGGTGCGGACGCAATCGTGACGGCCGCTGCCGATACGCCGTTCTTTCCGCGCGACCTGACGGCACGGCTGGTCGCAGCTGCCGTAGGTCAGACCCATCCGTTGGTCCTTGCGACCACGCCGCGTAGCGAGGGCGAAGCTTTGAAATCCGGTGGTGGAAAACGCATCAATCGCCATCCGACCTTTGGACTCTGGCCCGTTGCATTGCGCGATGATTTACGTGCGGCCTTGAATGACGGGTTGCGCAAGGTTGTCTTGTGGACGGACAAGCACGACGGACGAGAAGCTTTGTTCTCCGCAGATCCCTTTGATCCATTCTTTAACGTTAACACTCCTGACGATCTGGCCCGGGCGCAAACACTGCTGGAGCAGGCATGAGGGTCTACGGTGTTACGGGTTGGAAAAACGCAGGTAAAACCGGTCTGGTCGAGCGGTTGGTGACCGAGATCACCGGGCGCGGCTTTACTGTTTCCACGCTCAAACACGCGCATCACGCCGTAGATGTGGATCAACCCGGCACCGACAGCCACCGGCACCGAATGGCAGGTGCGTCCGAGGTCTTGCTGGCTTCGGCGCAACGCGTTGCCATCATGCAAGAGCTGCGCGGATCGCCAGAACCCGCTTTGCCAGAATTGCTGGCCCGTCTGGCACCGGTGGATTTGGTGTTGATCGAAGGTTTCAAACGCGAACCACATCCCAAGGTCGAGGCTTATCGCGCCGAAGCCGGAAACCCTTTGATCGCGACAGACAACATGTCAATACGCGCCGTTGCCAGTGATACGCCTTTGGATGTGGATCGCCCGGTTTTCGATCTGAATGATACGGCGGCCATCGCGGAATTCATACTGCATGAGGTGGGGTTATGAACAAGCCAGATATCGCACCGCCGCCTTTGCGCAATGATTGCTTTGCGTTGCCCGCCGGGGTGAGTTGGACGCCGGTCGATGACGCGCTGGCACTGCTGCGCGACAGGTTGTCCACCGTGAAAGCGGCAGAGACTGTGCCGCTTGCGCAGGCGGCTGGTCGTATCCTTGCCGAAGATGTTCATGCGAAGCGTTCGAACCCACCGCAGCCTAACACGGCCGTGGATGGGTATGGTTTCGCCGGTCCCGCGCCGGACGGGGCGCAGGTTATGCCGGTGCAGGACGGGCGCGCGGCGGCCGGTATTCCATTTGACGGTCAGGTTGCGGCGGGCAACGCTCTTCGGGTGCTGACAGGTGCGGCGCTTCCCGACGGGGTTGATACGGTCATTCTTGAGGAAGATGTCACGTTTCAGGACGGGCACATCGCGTTTCGCGGGCCACTAAAACTGGGGGCGAATACCCGCCGCGCCGGAGAGGACGTCGCCGCAGGGGATCTGGCCCTGAGCGCGGGACGTCGGTTAACGCCTGCTGATCTGGCACTGTTATCTGCGATCGGTGTTGCCAATGTCTCGGTCCGCGAAACACTGAGGGTCGCCGTTTTATCGACAGGTGATGAACTGCGCGAGCCGGGTGACACCGTTGGTGCCGGGCAGATCTATGACGCGAACCGCCCGATGTTGTTGTCGCTCATCGAGCGTACGGGGTTTCATCCCGTCGACATGGGGCGTGTGCCGGACGATCGCGAAGCATTGCGCGCGCGCCTTGATAGCGCGGCGAAACAAGCCGACGTTATCCTGACCAGCGGTGGCGCTTCGGCTGGGGATGAGGATCATGTCTCGGCGCTGTTGCGGGATGCTGGGGCAATGCAGGAATGGCGCATAGCTTTGAAACCCGGGCGTCCCCTTGCGCTTGGCATGTGGGAGGGTGCTCCGGTATTTGGATTGCCCGGAAACCCGGTCGCGGCTTTGGTTTGTACGTTGATCTTTGCCCGACCTGCGTTGGGATTGCTGGCTGGCGAGGGCTGGCAGGAGCCACAGGGGTTCGCCCTGCCCGCAGGTTTCGAGAAACGTAAGAAACCGGGTCGGCGGGAATACCTGCGTGCCCGGGTGCGCGATGGTCGGGCCGAGGTCTTTGCCTCGGAAGGGTCCGGGCGGATCAGCGGATTGAGCTGGGCCGAAGGGCTGGTCGAGATTGGCGACGGTGCCTGCCACATTCAACCCGGCGATATGGTGCGGTTTATTCCGTACGGCAGTTTCGGTCTTTAGCCGTCAGTCAAAAGTCCCTGCAACCCGACCCAGCAACATGAATGCCCGCGCGGTGCGCGTGTCGCCAAGTGCCGTCAGTTCCGCGTCACTGGCTTCGGGTTCGAATTCGATGATCATATGGTCAAAGCGGCGCAGGAAGTGATGCGCAGCATCGCGAAAGATCGGATCCTGTTTCATCCGCGCCGACGTCAGTGCAAGAGAAGACCGATCCCTGATACCACCCAATGCAGCGACCGAGCGTCCGCGGGCCCCTTGCGCGAATTGCCGCCAGATTTCAGGGCGCGCCATATCAGGGCGCAAGTCATCCATGTAGATGCCTTCTTGGCTAAGCAGGGTCAGTACATCCTGCGATGCCTGCACCAGCTGGGCGGCTTTGCGGTCTTTCAGCGCAAGACGCAGGGCGTTGAACCCTTCGGTATCTTCCTGCGTTTCCGGAAAATTCAAGGCGCGTATGAAAACGTCGGTGCTAAGCGGAGGTGAGATGTCCCCGGCCTGCGTGCCCAGTTCCAACGTGGTTTGATCCCCGTTCGCATTCGGTGTCTTGCCGCGGATCGTTTGCCGCCGATTGGACGAGAACGTGGCCAGCGCGCTTTCGGTTTTCTTCGCCGTTTCGACGATTTCGTCCAGTTTCTTGGTGACGTTCGGCTCATACCCGCTGGAGGCACGCTGTTGCTGTGCAATCAGCGCGTTGCGAATTGCGTCGATTGAACTTTGCAGCCGCGCACTTTCCTCGCGCATTATGCGACTGGCGCGCAGGGCGGTCGCTGCGACCCAGATCATCGCGATCGGCATGAACACAGCAAGCAAGGTTACAACAAAGCCGCTACCGCCAACCTTCCCGGGCAGGACCAGAAAGACAACCGACACGACCAGCCAGACAAGGCTAAGCGCGATGGCTGCGATTTCGATCTCTGTCACCGAAGGTTCGGCGGGTTTGTCATAAACACCCAGCGGCGTTGGCCGCTCGGGTTCTTGCTCTTGCGTGGACTCGGACATTGTCGGCGCTTGGATCAGGCGTACTCGATACTCAGGATTTCATAGGAGCGCACACCACCAGGGGTGCGGACCTCGACACTGTCACCTTCTTCCTTACCAATCAAGGCGCGCGCGATGGGAGATTTGATGTTCAGCAGACCATTTTCGATATTGGCCTCGTACTCACCAACGATCTGCCATGTTTTTTCTTCGTCGGTGTCTTCATCAACCAAGGTCACTTTTGCCCCGAACTTGATCGCACCCGATAGCTTGGATGGGTCGATCACATCTGCCAGCGACAGAATGCTTTCAAGTTCTTTGATACGGCCTTCGATAAAGCCCTGTTTTTCGCGTGCGGAATGGTATTCTGCGTTTTCCTTCAGGTCGCCCAGTTCACGCGCTGAGGCGATCGCCTCGATAATCGCGGGGCGCTCGACGGACTTCAGGTTTTTCAGTTCCGCCTCGAGCGCGGCATTGCCAGCAGGCGTCATTGGAATTTTTTCCATATTCTTGTCGTCCACGCATAAATTGAGTCGCCCCGCCGCACAAAAAGCGTCGGGGCGAAGTGTTGGGTCGCTGAATACCTGACCCAAATGGCGCGTGAAATGCAAGGGGGCTTTGTCGCACCATGTGCGGATTGCGGCCTAGTTATAACTGATCACTTCGAATTCGATCCCGTTATCGTCGTCGAAATAAAACCTTTTACCCGGTTCGTAATCTGCGTGTGATTTCGGGACAAACCCGGCCTTGACGACCTTGGCTTCGGTTTCATCGATGTCTTCCACCAGAACACCGACATGGTTCAGCCCGCCCACGATGTCATAGCTGCTTTCCTCGGAAAGTTTCGGATCACTGGGTGCATAA
Organism: Ruegeria sp. G5; assembly: GCF_056533365.1. Classification (NCBI taxonomy): domain Bacteria; kingdom Pseudomonadati; phylum Pseudomonadota; class Alphaproteobacteria; order Rhodobacterales; family Roseobacteraceae; genus Ruegeria; species Ruegeria sp. G5. The sequence continues at coordinate 517,246 of NZ_JBQFOK010000001.1, forward strand.
AGTGCAAGGTAGGTATGAGCACTGCCCACATGGACCGTATAACCGCCAGCAATGGCCGGGCCTTCCCAGCGTGTCTTCCAACCAAATACATCCTGCATCCATTTCGCCGAGGCCTGGGGATCGCGGACTGTGAAATTGGTGTGTTCAAGTGTCGCCATCATGGGATCTCCTTTTCTATTTGAGGCTTGTCCCGACTCACCGTAATTTCTAAACCTAACTTTAGGTCAAGGTATTTTTTTGAGGGCGAAATGGCAGCTTCTGAAGGTTTGGCTATTGGGGCTTTGTCGCGACGCACGGGTTTGGCTGTTTCGGCGATCCGGTATTACGAGGCGCAAGGCTTGATCGCGCCTTGGCGCAATGCGGGGGGGCAGCGCCGGTATCAGCGCGCCGACATTCGACGTTTGAGCTTTATTATGATCGCTCAGCAGTTCGGCCTGACATTGCCTGAGATCCGCGATGTCTTGTCGGGTCTGCCGGGAAACCGTACGCCGACACCCAAGGATTGGACGGATATCAGTGTTGGTTTGCGAACCCATCTGGACCAGCGAATCGAAACCCTGACACGATTGCGTGACAATCTGGATGGCTGCATTGGCTGCGGGTGCCTGAGCCTGCCAAAATGCGCGTTATATAATCCCGATGATCGTGCAAAATCCTATGGTAAAGGTCCCAGATACCTGATGGGTGACACTCCGGAAGGCAGAAGTGTCGAATAGCGGCATTGTTACGCCGTGTTTCGATTGACCTATGTCTTTCTCAGCATGTAATCAGCCGTGAAACAAAATTGCGCCGACCGCGCGCATAAAGCGCCAATTCGGAAAGTTAGCTAAGGAGCCCGCGATGGCCGATATTGAACGCGAAGCGATGGAATATGACGTGGTGATCGTGGGCGCAGGCCCCGCGGGCCTGTCTGCGGCCATCCGTCTGAAACAGCTGGATGCCGACCTGAACGTCGTGGTTCTGGAAAAAGGCTCGGAAGTTGGCGCGCATATCCTGTCGGGCGCGGTTCTGGATCCGTGCGGTCTGGACGCGTTGATCCCGGACTGGAAAGAGAAGGGCGCGCCGCTGAACACTGAGGTGCATGAGGACAATTTCTACATGCTGGGCGAAGCGGGTCAGATCCGCATCCCCAACTGGCCGATGCCGCCGCTGATGAACAACCACGGCAACTACATCGTCTCGATGGGCAATGTCTGCCGCTGGATGGCTGAACAGGCCGAAGAGCTGGGCGTGGAAATCTTCCCGGGCATGGCGTGTTCCGAGCTTGTCTACGGCGAGAATGGCGAAGTCAAAGGCGTGGTCGCCGGTGTCTTTGGTTTGGAAGCGGACGGCTCCTACGGCCCCAACACCGAACCGGGGATGGAGCTGCACGGCAAATATGTCTTCCTGTCGGAAGGTGTCCGTGGCTCGCTGTCCAAGGAAGTGATCGCCAAATACGACCTGTCTGCGGGCAAAGAGCCGCAGAAATACGGCGTCGGCATGAAAGAGATCTGGGAGATCGACCCGGCCAAGCACAAAGAAGGCTCTGTCACGCACACGATGGGTTGGCCTCTGGGCAGCAACGCGGGTGGCGGGTCGTTTATCTATCACCTGGAAAACAATCAGGTTTATGTCGGTTTCGTGGTGCACCTGAACTACAAGAACCCGTACCTGTATCCGTACATGGAATTCCAGCGCTTCAAGCACCACCCGATGGTGGCCGAGCTGCTGAAAGGCGGCAAGCGTGTGGCCTATGGCGCGCGCGCGATCACCGAGGGCGGTTATCAATCGATGCCCAAGCTGGTCGCGCCGGGTGTGGCGCTGCTGGGCTGTTCGGCGGGTATGGTCAACGTGCCGCGCATCAAAGGCAACCACAACGCGATGCTGTCGGGCAAAGCCGCAGCCGAGGCTGCGTTTGAAGCGATCAAAGCCGACCGTTCGGGCGATGAACTGACCGCGTATGAAACCGACGTGCGCGATGGTGCGATCGGTTCTGACCTGAAGAAAGTGCGCAACGTCAAGCCGATCTGGTCGAAATGGGGTCTGACGGCCTCGTTGATGCTGGGCGGTCTGGATATGTGGACCAATACGCTGGGCTTTTCTTTGTTTGGAACCGTTGGGCACGGCAAGAACGATGCAGAATCGACCGAAGAGGCGAGCAAGCACCAACCCATCGACTATCCCAAGCCCGATGGGGTGCTGTCTTTTGACCGTCTGACCAACGTGTCTTTCGCAATGACCAACCACGAGGAGAGCCAGCCTTGCCATTTGCGGTTGTCGGACCCGGCTGTCCCGGTCAGTGTTAACCTGCCGAAATTTGCCGAACCGGCACAGCGCTACTGCCCGGCTGGTGTCTATGAGGTGGTCGAAGACGAAGGCGAGCCACGATTCGTCATCAACTTCCAGAACTGCGTTCACTGCAAGACATGTGACATCAAGGATCCCAGCCAGAACATCACCTGGACAACGCCGCAAGGCGGCGATGGCCCAAATTATCCCAACATGTAAGCAAAAAATGGGCAATGGCACCGTCGTGAAGGCTCTGCCATTGCCTCTTTCGAGGCGAAGCCCTAGCTTATTACGCAGTCAACAATGGCAGGGCAGGGTTTTGGTGGTATCCGTCTTTCGTCGCGCGGCGCTTGCTGCGCTATTCTCCTCGGCATTTGCGTTTCCCGGTTTTTCGGATACCGGGTCCGGTGCGTATCTCGCCGGGCGACAGGCGATTTTCCAAAACGACTACACCGCGGCCGAACGGTATTATGCTCAGGCGCTGAGATCCGATCCTGAAAATGCCCAGCTCTTGGAAAGTGTTGTCGTCGCCCGGCTTTCGCTGGGGGAAATCGGACGCGCCTTACCGGTTGCAGAAGTTATCGAAGAAATGAACCTGCAAAGTCAGGCCGCCAGAATGGTGATCGTGGCGAACTTGATTGCCGATGAAAAGCTGGATGAGCTGTTGTCGCGTGACCCGGAAACTCAGGGTGTCGGTCCGCTTGTAGACGGGTTGATTCTGGGTTGGGCCCATGTCGGTCAGGGCGCAATGACCAAGGCGATGGACCAATTCGATACCGTTTCTCAGCAAGAGGGCCTGGCCGAGTTCGCGCTTTATCACAAAGCTCTGGCGTTGGCCTCTGTTGGGGATTTCGAAGCAGCCGAGGCGATCTTTTCGTCCAACGGTGGCGCGATTTCCAGATTTACCCGCCGTGCGGCGTTGGCCCGTACGGAAATCCTGTCGCAGTTGGATCGAAACGAAGATGCACTGGCGTTTCTGAACGAAGTCTTCGTCGCCGGAAGCGATCCATCAATCGAAGGCTATGAAGCCCGCCTGAAGGCTGGGGAAACGCTGCCCTTTACGCATGTGTCGTCACCGCAAGACGGAATGGCCGAGGTGTTCTTTTCCGTGGGCGCAGCGCTCAGCAGCGAAGCAGCGCAAAACTATGTACTGCTCTATGCGCAGCTCGCCGCGTTTCTGCGCAGCGACCATATAGATGCGATCCTGCTAAGCGCTGAATTGCTTGATGCGCTCGAACAATATGACCTTGCGGTCGAGGTTTACCGCAAGGTGCCATCCACCAGCAGCGACTATCATGCGGCTGAATTGGGCCGCGCCGAGGTTTTGGGACGTGCCGGAAAAACGGATGCCGCGGCCGAGGTGCTGCAAAATCTGGCAGCCAAAAGCCCCGATTTGCCCAGCGTTCATGTGGCCTTGGCCGATTTGCAGCGCCGCAAGGAAAACTATGCCGAGGCTGTTGAAACCTATGACACCGCGATCGAGCTGATCGACGCCGGGGTCGGCGGGAACTGGTTCTTGCACTATGCGCGCGGTATCTCGCATGAGCGGCTAAAGAATTGGGACGCGGCCGAAGCCGATTTTCGTCGCGCTTTGGAATTGAACCCGGACCAGCCACAGGTTTTGAATTACCTGGGTTATTCTCTGGTCGAGCGGCAAGAAAAGCTGGACGAAGCGCTTGATATGATCGAACGCGCAGTCGCCGCACGCCCTGAAAGTGGGTATATCGTGGATAGTCTGGGTTGGGTTTTGTTCCGCCTTGGCCGGTACGACGAGGCGGTCGGACATATGGAGCGAGCGGTCGAGTTGATGCCGGTCGACCCGGTGGTCAACGACCATCTGGGCGATGTGTACTGGGCTGTTGGTCGGGCACGCGAGGCCGAGTTCCAGTGGAAACGCGCCTTGTCGTTCATTGATCCCGAAGACACCGATGGCGAAGCCGACCCGGATCGCATTCGTCGCAAGCTTGAAATCGGGCTGGACGCGGTGTTGGTCGAAGAAGGTGCGGACCCTTTGAAGGTGGCGAATGAAGGCTGAGGCTTTCGCACCTGCCAAGATCAATCTTTCTCTGCATGTGACCGGCCGCCGCGAGGACGGCTATCACGAGTTGGATTCCTTGGTGGTCTTTGCTGATATCGGTGACCGGTTAAGTTTCACACCCGGAGATGCCTTGTCGATCTCGGTAACGGGTGAACATGCTGAGGGGGTCCCTACAGACAGCCGAAATCTCGTCTGGAAAGCCGCTGACGCAGTGGGTTGGTCGGGCCATATAACGCTGGACAAAGTGTTGCCGCATGGTGGCGGGATCGGTGGTGGTTCGTCTGATGCGGCGGCCACGTTGTGGGCGCTATCGGGGATGGGTTATAGCATCCCAGACGAGGTTCCGGTTTCGCTGGGTGCGGATGTTCCTGTTTGCATGGCAGCCAAGGCGACAAGAATGCAGGGCATTGGCGACAGGTTAACGCCGATCACCCTTCCGCATTTGCCCGCCGTGCTGGTGAACCCGGGCATCCCTGTCCCAACGGCTGCTGTGTTTGGGGCGTTGGCCTCGCGTAATAATCCGGGGATGCCGCAAGATATCCCGGAGTTTGAGTCCCCTGCGGATTGTGCGCATTGGCTAGCGGATCAACGCAATGACCTTGAGGCACCGGCAACCGGTGTGGCGCGTGAGATCGAGTTTGTATTGGATGAGCTGAAGCTAACGGAACACCCGCTTATGGCTCGGATGTCCGGCTCTGGTTCGACGTGTTTTGCGCTTTACCCCACGATGGCAAAGGCACGGGCTGCGGCAGAGACACTGCAGGCTGCCCACCCCGATTGGTGGTGTCGGGCAACGCAGCTTAATTGAGGCGAGAGACTACGTAGTCGGCCAAATCGCGCAACAATGTGCGGATCTCATGATCGGGCAGAGCGTCAAGCGATGCCTTCGCTTTATTAGCCCAGCCGAACGCATCTGCTCTTGTGGCCTGCAGCGTGCCGTATTTGGCCATCAGGGAAAGCGCATGGTCCAGATCGCCGTCTTCCTGGCGGCCACGTCCAATCGTACGCTCCCAAAACGCGTGTTCTTCCGGTGTTGCTTGTGCCACAGCCTTAATGACAGGCAGGGTCAATTTGCGTTCGCGGAAATCGTCACCGACGTTCTTGCCGGTTGCATTGCTGTCGCCCTGATAATCCAAAAGGTCATCAGCGATCTGAAAGGCGATCCCAAGCGCGTCGCCATAGGCATAGAGTGCTTTGACCTGTTCTTCAGACGCTCCGGCGATCACGCCTCCGACCTCGGTCGCTGCCGAGAACAGGGCGGCCGTTTTTCCACGCACGACCTGAAGGTAGATCGCCTCGGTCGTACCCAGATCAGTGGCCGCGGTCATCTGCAGAACCTCGCCCTCGGCGATTGTTGCGGACGCGTTGGCGAGAATGTCCAGAACACGCAGGGACCCGGTTTCCACCATCAACTGGAAACTGCGGGAAAACAGGTAATCCCCAACCAGAACACTTGATTTGTTATCCCACAACAGGTTGGCCGTCGGGCGCCCACGACGCTGGGCACTTTCGTCGACCACATCGTCGTGCAGCAGTGTTGCAGTGTGGATGAATTCAACCGTAGCCGCCAGTCGGACATGGTGGTCACCGGAATATCCAAACAGGCGCGCCGCCGCTAACGTCAGCATGGGGCGCAGGCGCTTGCCGCCTGCCTCGACCAGATGCGCGGTGACCTCGGGGATGCGGGGCGCATGTTCAGACGCCATGCGCGTGCGGATCAGGTCGTTGACCGAGTTCATTTCGCCTGCGAGCAGTTCTGCCAGGCGCTCATGCGGCTTTGAGATCGTGCTGATATCCATCACACTCCTGATACAAGGCTCGACTTCCACCTCACCTTGCCCTTACATCCATCCCCATGAAAGAACTTCTGCGCAGCACCGATCCAACGATCCTGGCCTTTGCTTCTGCCCTTCTTGAAGGCGAGGATATAGACTGCTTTCAAATGGACGTAAATATGAGCATCCTCGAAGGAGGCATCGGCATCTTTCCGCGTCGTCTGATGGTTCGGACTGACGACCTGACCCGTGCCGAGCGTGTGATGCGGGATAACGACATTCCGCTGGGTCGATGACCCAATTCCCTGAAGCCGATCTGACACGCAATGATTTTCTAGGCGGTCGTGTGCGGCTGTGGCAGCCCCGATCAGGCTATCGGGCTGGGGTTGACCCTGTTTTATTGGCCGCTGCGGTACCTGCGGAGCCCGGCCAGACTATGCTTGAGCTGGGGTGTGGTGCCGGTGCGGCGGTACTGTGTCTGATGGCCCGGGTACCTGAATTGCGTGCCACTGGTGTGGAATTGCAAGCGGCTTACGCTGAACTTGCGCGGCGAAATGCGGCAGAGAATGAGGTCAGGCTACAGGTGATCGAGGCCGATCTGACCGATTTGCCTGCTGATCTGAGGCAGCGCCAGTTTGATCACATTATCGCGAACCCACCTTACTATAGGGCAGGTGCGCATAGCCCAGCCGAGAATGCTGGGCGCAGCATAGCGCTCGGGGAGCAGACACCACTGGCCTCATGGGTTCAATGTGCTGCCAAACGCCTTGCGCCAAAGGGCTATTTGCACATGATCCAAAAGGCCAACCGGCTGCCCGAAATGCTGACCGCCTGCGAAGGGCGGCTGGGGTCGGTCGAAGTGTTGCCATTGGCTGCACGGATCGGCCGCTCGGCAGAGTTGGTGATACTCAGGGCGAAAAAAGGTGGTAAAGCCGCGTTTCAGCTTCATGCACCGCTGATCTTGCACGAAGGAGAATCCCACCAGCAGGACGGTGACAGCTATACACCGCAGGTCTCTGAGGTCCTCCGAAATGGGGCTCAACTTCCGGGTTTTTCAGGCTGATTGGCATTAACCAGCCGAAATTGTCGGATTTATCATATTTTCTATGCACCCGCAGCGTGACAGGCTGGAAACGATGTGGTCAACTTCTTACGTGAACCTGAGACACCAACGAAGGAGTATCGAAATGAGCGTGAGCGCACATCTGACCGAACTGAAGAAAAAGCACGAAACTCTCGGTCTCGAAGTAGAACAAGCCCAACGCTCGCCAGGTATCGACGATCTCCATATAGCCCAGCTCAAAAAACAGAAGCTAAGGTTAAAGGAAGAGATTGAGCGATTGTCCAGTTAACGAGCGATACTGGCCCGCGCGGCAATAACCGCGCCACCTGTAACCAAGAGCGCCGCGATCGCCAGACCCCAGCTAGGGGCGGCGATCCCGGCCAGCACCAAAACAAGCGTAGACAGCAATGGGGCAGCATAAGAAGACGTGCCCAGCATTTGAATGTCACCCTGCTTGACCCCGATATCCCAGACATAAAACGCCAAGCCCACTGGCCCCAGCCCCAGCGCGGCGACCGAAATCCAACCCATTGCGGTTTCAGGCCACACGGTCTCTTCCAGTGCCATGTGCAACAGCCCGGACGCGATGGCTGTAGCCACGCAAAATACAGCGACGGAACTTGTCGGCGTATCGCCAAGTCTGCGGGACAGGACCGAGTATCCTGACCAGGTCAGTGCACATAGCAGCGCCAAGGCATACCCGGGGATATGTTGTGATTGAAATCCTGTGCCAGCACCCGCGATGATGACAGCCGCTCCGGCGAAACCCAGACAGGCACCGATCAAGTGTCCAATACGCAGGTGTTCCCCCGGCAAAAGCCCCGAAAACAATACGATGAGCAGGGGCCAAAGGTAAGCGATCAAACCGGCCTCGGCAGCCGGAGCCATACGCAAAGCCGAAAAATACAGCGCGTGGTATCCAAACAAGCCAACCGTCCCGAACAGGTAGGTTGTCCAGGGTACAGTTTTTAACTGGCCGATTTCGCCATTGGCCCATGTCCAAACCAGCCCCAGGCTCCCGCCGATCGAAAAGCAGATGGCGTTTAACAACAATGGGGGCGTTGGGGCCGACCCAACGGTAAACAGCGCAAGCAGAGCCCAAAGCAGGACGGCAACAAAGCCGATCCCGGTTGCGCGCGTTCTTGTCATGGGGCAGGAACCTCTTCTACCGGAATGATCGTGAAATCATCCGAAAGATGCGCGGTCTTTTCAATCTCGGTCATGAACCAATCGCGGAAGGCTGCAATCTGTGGCCGTTTTTCCGCCCCCTGAAGGCACAAGAAGCGAAACCGCCCGCGGGTTTCGATAGCGACCTTAAACGGGGCAACCAAACGGCCTTCGGTCAGGTCTTTGATGATCATCGCGCGGCGGCCCAAAACAACGCCAACACCTGCGACTGCGGCATCAATTGCGTGATCGGCATTTGAGAAATGCGCGCCATGTGTCGGCGCAAAATCGACGCCGACGGCACGAAACCATGTGGGCCAATCACTGGGCGGGCGCAAAAACGCGATTGAGTCGTCAAATATCAGGGGTGCCTCGCGCAGGCTGTCCGGTGTTGGATACTGCGCGGCCAGCTCTGGCGTCATGACCGGGGTCAGCCATTCCTTGCGGACCGGTAGGGAGTAGAGACCCTCATCTTCATCGTAACCAAAGCGTATGGCCACATCCACGTCGTCCCTTTCCAGATCCATGTTGCGCAGGGTGGCCGAGAATTTGAGGTCAATATCGGGATGCGCGCGCGCAAAATCATATAGTCTGGGGGCAAGCCATTTCGCCGTCAGGGCCGGGCCAGCTGTTACGGTCAGGCTTGTGTCATTGCCTTGCTTGCGTGTCGCCTGCCAGGCTGCCTGAAGGGTCGCGAACCCTTCGGCGGCACCGGGGGCCAGAATACGCCCAGCTTCGGTAAGCTCAACCGCGCGGTTCAAACGGTGAAACAAAGGGCGCCCCAAGTGTTCTTCCAGCGATTTGATTTGAAAGGAAAGGGCTGCCGGTGTGACGCGCAGCTCTTCGGCGGCTTGGGCAAATGACATATGACGCGCGGCTGCATCAAAAGCGCGCAACGCGGTGAGTGGGGGGAGATAGTTGCTCATGTCAGGTAAGTTTTATTTAACTGAAGGGTGTAGAAAGCTCGTTTGTACGACACATTGGTAAGCGTCATATTGGTTTCAAGTCAAACAAAACTGTACTGAAAGGACGACTGCCATGATCGAGATGACGACCAACCCCGCAGCTGCCCGCGCCTTTCAAAAGGCGCACGCTCAGCGTGGTGAGATTTTCAAGCAAGCCCTGAAATGGCTTTTTGGTTCCCGCTGAATACAGCGCGCGTGTTCTTACGGGATAAAAAAGGGCCGGTTCGATGAACCGGCCCGAATTGTATCTGAGCTGTCAGACTTACGAGAAGAACTGAGCGCCATTCGCAGAAATGGTAGAGCCGTTGATGAATTGTGAATCATCTGAAGCCAGGAATGTCACGCAGCGCGCGATTTCATCAGCCTCACCAAGACGGCCCGCCGGAATTTGCCCGATGATGGCCTCGCGCACCTTTTCCGGAACGGCCATAACCATCTCGGTTGCGATGTAGCCGGGGCAGATGGCGTTTGCAGTGATGCCCGCACGTGCGCCTTCCTGCGCCAGCGACTTCACAATGCCCAAATCGCCAGCTTTGGTAGCCGCATAGTTGACCTGCGCAAACTGACCCTTCTGACCGTTAACCGAGCTGATTACGATGACACGTCCGAACTTGCGCTCGCGCATGCCGGGCCAGACCGGGTGGATTGTGTTGAAAACACCGGTCAGGTTGGTGTCGATGACCTGAGTCCACTGCTCGGGCGTCATCTTGTGGAAGGGTGCATCGCGTGTAATGCCGGCATTGGCGACCACAATGTCAATGGCACCGACCTCGGCCTCGACCTTTTCGATCCCGGCTTTGGATTCGTCGTAGTCGGCCACGTTCCATTTGTAAGTCTTGATACCGGTTTCTTCGGTAAACTTTGACGCCGCTTCGTCATTTCCCGCGTAGGTAGCGGCAACATTGTATCCTTCGGCCTTAAGAGCCTTGGAAATGGCCGCGCCGATCCCGCGCGAACCGCCGGTAACAAGTGCTGTACGTGCCATTATGGTAGTCCTCCAGTTTAGTCGTCTTGGTAATTCTGTTACTTTGATGGATTGATTTGCGCAACATTATTGTCTTGCTTTGGCTTCCTCCGGCGCCAGAATATTGCTGCATTTGAGAGTTAACATTGATCTGCAACAAAAAAGGGCGCCTGATCGGCGCCCTTTTTTATTTGAGTGGGGACGCACTTAGTCGCGCTCCACGCACAGGGCTACGCCCATTCCGCCACCGATGCACAAAGTCGCCAAGCCTTTCTTGGCGTCGCGTCGCTTCATTTCAAACAGCAGCGTGTTCAGTACGCGGCAGCCGGAAGCGCCGATGGGGTGGCCAATCGCGATGGCCCCGCCATTCACGTTCACAATCGAAGGATCCCAGCCCATATCCTTGTTTACCGCACAGGCCTGAGCGGCAAATGCTTCGTTGGCTTCGACCAGATCCAGATCGTCCACGGACCAGCCAGCTTTTTCCAACGCCTTGCGCGAAGCGTAGATCGGACCAACACCCATGATGGACGGGTCAAGACCAGCTGTTGCATAAGACGCGATGCGGGCCAAAGGTTCGATCCCGCGCTTTTCTGCGTTTTCCGCTGACATCAGAAGCGTTGCCGCTGCGCCGTCGTTCAAGCCAGACGCGTTCGCCGCTGTGACCGAACCGTCTTTGGTAAAGGCCGGGCGCAGTTTGCCCATAGCCTCGATTGTGGCGCCGTGGCGGATGTATTCATCCTTGTCCATCACGATGTCGCCCTTGCGGGTCTTGATCGTGAAAGGGGTAATCTCATCCGCGAATTTACCGGCTTTTTGCGCCGCTTCTGCTTTGTTCTGGCTGGCTACGGCAAATTCATCCTGCATATCGCGGCTGATTTGCCATTTCTCAGCCACGTTTTCAGCGGTTTGTCCCATGTGATAGCCGTTGAAAGCATCCCAAAGACCATCGCGGATCATCGTGTCGATATACTTAACGTCGCCCATCTTGTGTCCAGCGCGAAGTGCTGCGGCATGGGGGGACAGCGTCATATTCTCTTGGCCACCTGCGGCAACGATATCCGCATCACCCAGTTGGATGTGCTGTGCGCCCAAGGCAACAGCGCGCAGGCCCGAGCCGCACACTTGGTTAATACCCCAAGCCGCACTTTCCTGCGGAAATCCTGCGTTGATATGTGCCTGACGCGCGGGGTTTTGACCCTGCGCTGCTGTCAGAACCTGTCCCATGATGGTTTCGGAAACTTCGCCCTTTTCGATCCCGGCGCGTTCCACAACGGCCTCAAGCACAGCGGTTCCCAGATCATGCGCAGGCGTGTTCGCAAAGGAACCACCGAAACTGCCCACACCGGTGCGTGCCGCGGATGCGATTACTACGTTCGTCATTTAGACAATCCTTTACCGTCAAGGTCCTGTGGGAAACGTGACGGCGCAGTTATCAGAGGTCGCCCCCTGCCAGTAAGAGCGCCACATGATCCCCCGCTCCAACTGCTCATGGAATAGCCTAACGCTGCACATGCAGCAACGGTCAGCTTGTCTCAGGCTGACTCCGCTGATTATTTATTGACTAAACTGCTGAATGTTTGACCTTTTCGTTTTTCCAGGGCGGCGAAACGCTTGGGGCACCGAAGAGGAACCCCTGCAAACAGTCAACTCCGTTCGACACAAGAAACTCAGCATCCTCTTTTGTTTCGACCGATTCGGCTGTGACGAGGATTTCAAATTCGCGCGCGACGGCGATCAGGGCGCGGACCAATGCTTGGTTGTCGGGATTAGTACTAATGCCGCGAATGAACTGGCCGTCGATCTTGGCGGCGTCGAAAAGGAACTCGCGAAAATGGCGAAAGCTGAAGTTGCTGGCGCCGAAGTCATCCAGAGCAAAGGCCACACCGCGCGGCTGCAACCGATCCATGAAGTCCATCACGAGTTCAGGCACGGTCATCGCTGAACTTTCAGAGATTTCCAGGATCAACCGCTCGCCTATGTTGGCGTCTTTTTTCAAATACCGCTCAAGCAAACGATTCCAGCGTGCATAGCCGATCGCACGTGCGGACATGTTGACCGACATTCGAATATCGGGATTGCGGGCCAATGTGCGCAATCCCATTTCCAGCGCGATACAATCCAGTTCGCGGCCGATTGGTGTGTTTTCCAGTTGAGGCATGAATTCTCGGGCCGGGATTACCCGGCCGGTTTCATCCAAGACGCGGATAAAACATTCGTAAAAGGCAACAGCATGCGGCGGGTTGGCTTGCATAACGGGTTGGAACGCCAGCTTACACTGTTTGTGCCTCACCGCCTCGGTCGCCATTTGAACGGTTGAGGCGTCACGGGACGTAACGGCCGCGTTCAGCGGACTGTCCGAGCCTTCGGGCAAGTCTGCCAGTTTGTTGTCCTGCATGCGCTGTTGCCCCTTGCCGTTGACGGTCAAGGTTGGATTTCAGAACAAACCTGTGAATCTTGAGTTAATTTCCGGCTTAAACTTAGCGCAAATTGCTCAGCGCGCGGTTTCCCACGCTTTACCCAACGCAGCCGCTGCGCCAACAATCGCGCCTGCAAAACCCAGCGCCATCATGACAAAACCCAGCGCAATACCTGTGGGCGCTGAAGTCGTCAGCGCCAAGAGCATCGCCAAAACCAGACCTGCCAACCCGAGGATGGTAGAATAGGTTGTTAAACGGTTCATTTTGCTCTCCGGCGTTTTCGGCTTCATCCATAGGAATATGGAATGCGAAGCCCCGCCTTCAAGAATCGACCCCTAATAGACCGGCGCGTTTACGCCTGTTTTGCCTGCGAATTAGGCGTTTCTGTCGTGAAATGCTCAAATCCGGGCGTTCCGCGATCTTCCGGATGGCGCATCAGGTGCTTTGCTTTGATCTGGTCAGAGTTATCCCGGCTGCCGTCATGGCTGTACCCCGGCGGTGCAAAACAATAGGCAAGTCGCTGGCGTAGTGTCAGCCCTGGTTGGGTGGCATCTCTCCAGATGCCGACCCATTCGTGGAACGCGACACGCAGCGGGTTGAATGTTCCGATGTTGTGGACCAGCCCAAAATCAACGCGGTCATTCTCTTGCTCGGGAACAAACGTGCCAAAGAGTTTATCCCAGACGATAAACACACCCGCATAGTTACAGTCCAGGTAGCGCGCGTTGCGGCCATGATGGGCGCGGTGGTGGCTGGGGGTGTTCATCACCGCCTCGAACCAACGCGGCATTTTGCCGATGGCCTCGGTGTGAATCCAGAATTGGTAGATCAGGTTCAAACCACCCACGAACAGAACCATCGCGGGGTGGAAGCCCAGCAGGATCAGCGGTGCGCGCACGACCATCATGAAGGTGAACGTATAGGTCCAGGTCTGCCGCAGCGCGGTCGTCAGGTTGTAATGCTGCGAACTGTGATGGTTCACATGGCTGGCCCAGACCCAGCGGATGCGGTGGCCAAATCGGTGTACCCAGTAATAGCGCAGATCATCCAGCACAAAGCACAGGATGATCACAGGGATCGAGGTGCCAAGGTTCAGCGGCGTGATCTGCCACAACCACATGAAGAACCCATAGGCGATGAGCCCCAGCAAAAAGCCTGAGGCGATGTTGCCCGCGCCCATGACCAATGAAGTTACGGCATCGCGGGTCTCGTACCGCCCGCCTTTGCCTTTGACGGCAATCCACAGGAATTCGGCCAGAATGGCGGCTATGAAGAAGGGCACGGCCCATTGCACGGCGTCGGGGAAGGTGATTTGGTCAGTCATGTGGGGTCCATCAGATGTTCCCAGTGCGGGCGTTCAAAGTCGTCAAGGCGGATGATGGCTTTGGGGGTGCCGAAGTCGTGGAACTGAACTTCGAACCCGTCGGGGTGGTCGATCCGGTCGAAATCCATAAGGTGGCGGGCCACAGTGTCGGCCCCAAAAGACCACAGCAGCCCGTTCCCGCTTTCGGTTCGGACCAAGGCAGAATGTCTGTCATGTGCAATGGTGATGTCGATGATCACATCATCGGGCGCATGACGCAGCCATTCCGAGCGCGCAGTCTCGGGCGTCAGCTCGCGCATCCGCGACCGTCCAGTTAAATGCAACAGCACCGTTACGCCGACGATACCGCCGACGACCAGAACCAACAGTATGTCCAGTGGCATTCCATCCTCCTGCAGTCAAACTGCAAAGAGGATGGGTATCTGTCAAAGGTGGCGTCGCGTCAGCTTCGCAATACGCGGTTACTTGGACCTGCGGTACGTTTTGATTTCCGTGAACGAATTATTCCGTCATCGTGAAAGTGATAGAGTCACCTTTGCCACGGTCCCGCGTAAAGGTGGCCTGGTTGCCTTCAACCGACACTTTCTGACAGTCTTCGGGCAGTTGATTTTCGCCGATTACGATGTTGCGGCACCAATACCGTTTGTTCCAAGCCCAGGCCCCAACAACCTTGGCATTGTCGCGACCAACGCCCGAGATTTTGCCATCGGCAGAAATGATGAACCATGTATCGCCGCTTACCAGTTTCTTACCGGCTACGGATTCGAGGAACTTATCTTTTTTCTTTACGTCTTTCGCTTCGGCGGGATCTGCCAGCGAAAAGATGCAGGCAGCAGCGGCGACAACATAAGCTATGGTCTTCATAAGAAAATCTCCCGGTTTTAAACGCCGGGAGATTACCACGATTCGATGATTTCAGCCGAAAATTCTCAGCTTTCACCCGCCACGAGAGCGCCAACAATCGCCTTCGCGCTATCCGAGTTCCACTCGGCATCGCCGATCAGGCGGGCGATTTCGTCACCGTTGGGGTCGAGGATTACGGTGATTGGCAGGGCAATGACACCGAACTCACGCGCTACGGCAGAACTTGCGTCCTGATGGCGGGGCAGGTTGTTGATACCGTTCTCCTCGAAGAACTTCTTGATGCCTGCGGGTGAGTTGCGGCCGGTGGCCAGTGTGACAACCTCGAACTTGTCACCGCCGAACTCTTCCTGAAGCTCAGCGATCTGAGGCATTTCCTTGCGGCAGGGGGCACACCAGGTGGCCCAGAAATTCACCAGAACATATTTGCCTTTGTAATCGGCCAGCGTCGCGGTGCCGCCGTCATCTTCCAACTGGAACTCGATCGCCTCTTTGGGCTTGGGCTCTTTGTGCAGGATCAGCCGCTTGAGCGTCCCTTCCCGCAGTGGTTTGAGAGTTTCTACATCGGCAGCCAAAGCCGCATTTGCACCCAGCGCAAGGGCCATATAAAGGGGGATCAGACGAAATAGGCGCATATCAACTCCGGGTTTTCTTACATGACCGATCAATCCTCGAACCAGATGTGGGGCGGCCGCTTTGCCGCCGGTCCTGACGCGATCATGGAGGCGATCAACGCCTCGATCGGGTTCGATCAGCGGATGGCAGCCCAGGACATCGCAGGCTCGCGCGCCCATGCCGCCATGTTAGCGGCCACAGGCGTCATAAGTGATAGTGATGCAGAAGCTATTCGGGAAGGGCTGCTCACAGTCTTGTCAGAAATCCAGTCCGGTTCGTTTCAGTTTTCGACCGCGCTTGAGGATATTCATATGAATGTCGAAGCGCGGCTGAAAGAGGTGATCGGGGAACCCGCTGGTCGTTTGCACACCGGGCGTTCGCGAAATGACCAGGTCGCAACAGATTTCAAGCTTTGGGTGCGTGATCAGTTCGATGCGGCGGAAACCGGCCTTTTAGCCCTGATCCGCGCGCTTTTGGCGCAAGCAGAGGCCGGGGCCGATTGGGTCATGCCCGGGTTCACTCACTTGCAAACGGCGCAGCCTGTCACATGGGGTCACCACATGATGGCTTATGTCGAGATGTTTGGTCGCGACCTGTCCCGCGTTCGCGATGCACGCGCCCGGATGAACGAATCCCCTCTTGGTGCCGCCGCGCTGGCGGGCACGTCCTTCCCCATCGACCGTCAGATGACGGCCGAGGCGCTGGGTTTCGACCGTCCCGCCGCGAACTCGCTGGATGCGGTCAGCGACCGTGACTTTGCGCTGGAGTTCCTTTCCACCGCCTCGATCTGCGCCGTGCATCTGTCACGCTTTGCTGAGGAATTGGTAATCTGGTCTTCGGCCCAATTCCGGTTTGTGACACTCTCGGATCGGTTCTCGACCGGCTCATCGATCATGCCGCAGAAGAAAAACCCTGACGCGGCCGAGCTGATCCGCGCCAAGGTGGGCCGTATCTACGGCGCAAACACTGCGCTCATGATGGTGATGAAGGGTCTGCCGCTGGCCTATTCCAAGGACATGCAGGAAGACAAGGAGCAGGTCTTTGATGCCGCCGACAACTGGATGCTGGCGCTGGCGGCGATGGAGGGCATGGTCAAGGACATGACCGCCAACCGCGAAAGCCTCGCTGCCGCTGCCGGGTCGGGTTTCTCGACCGCGACCGATCTGGCCGACTGGCTGGTACGGGTGCTGGGCCTGCCGTTCCGCGATGCGCATCACGTCACTGGATCGCTGGTCGCTATGGCCGAGACCAAAGGCTGCGATCTTCCCGATCTGACGCTGGATGACATGCAATCCGTGCACCCAGACATCACAGATGATGTCTATTCTGTCCTAACGGTCGAAAATTCGGTAAACTCACGCCAATCCTATGGTGGCACTGCACCCGATCAGGTGCGTGCGCAGATCAAGCGATGGAAGGCGCAGGTGTGATGCGAATCTTGCGATTGGTGGTAATAGTGTCGGTCGGATTAGTCTTGGCCGGGTGCGGCGCAGATGGCGAACCTATTCAACCCACCATGAGCGCCAATATCGGTGTCGGAAGCAGCGGAGCCTACGGCGGCGTGGGCGTTGGCCTGCAGCGTGGTGGGTTGGGTATTTTCCTTGGGCTTTGAGGGTTGAACCCTTTAATTAACAAGGACTAAGCGCGCAGCCGTTTCCACATTTAAGATGAGATTGAAATGAGAATAGCTGCCTTTTTTGTTGCGCTGTGTGCTCTTGCTGCTTGTGACCCTTCGTACCAACCGCGGCCAGAGCCTGAAACCAATTCCGGCGGGTCGGGTATTTCGATTTCGGGGTATGGACGGGTTGGCGTGTCGACTGTTCGGTAACGCGATGCTGCGAATCCATTGATCCAAGGGGCGTTTTTGGTCTAAGCGCGCAGTCATGGATCACTTTCTCTACCGCGACGGCGCGCTTTACGCCGAGGATGTCCCGATATCTGAGATCGCAGCCGCGGTCGGAACCCCTTTCTATGTGTACTCGACGGCGACACTTCTGCGGCATTTCAAGCTGTTTGATGATGCGCTGGAGGGGACCGAGCATTTGGTCTGCTATGCGATGAAAGCGGCCAGCAATCAGGCGATCCTGAAAACGCTGGCGCAGGCCGGGGCCGGTATGGACGTGGTTTCGGGCGGTGAATACCTTCGCGCCAAAGCTGCAGGCGTACCGGGCGACAAGATCGTGTTCTCGGGCGTGGGCAAAACGGCGGATGAAATCCGCACTGCGCTAACCGGCGGTATCCGCCAGTTCAACGTGGAATCCGAGCCCGAGATGGAAGTGATCAGCGCCGTAGCCACGGAACTAGGCGTGGTTGCTCCGATCACCGTCCGTGTGAATCCCGATGTGGACGCCAAAACTCATGCCAAGATCGCGACCGGAAAATCCGAAAATAAGTTCGGTATCCCGATCTCGCGCGCTTCTGAGGTCTATGCGCTTGCGGCCAGCTTGCCGGGGCTCGAGGTAATCGGGATTGACGTCCATATCGGTTCGCAACTGACCGAGCTTGAGCCGTTTGAGTTAGCCTATCGTAAGGTCGCTGAATTGACCGAGCAGCTGCGCTCCGAAGGCCATGATATCCGACGTCTGGATCTGGGCGGAGGTTTGGGTATTCCATACACCCGTGCGAATGACGCGCCGCCCTTGCCGATGGAATACGGCGCGCTCATCACGAAAACGCTAGGTCATCTGGATTGCGAGATCGAGATTGAACCCGGCCGCCTGATCGCAGGCAACGCGGGGCTGATGGTATCCAAAGTTATCTACGTGAAGTCAGGGGAAGACCGTGATTTCCTGATCGTAGACGGTGCGATGAACGACCTGATCCGTCCGGCCATGTACGAGGCGCATCATGATATCGTCGCAGTCGTCGAACCCTCACCAGGTATCGAACAGCGCCCCTACGACATTGTTGGGCCGGTCTGCGAATCTGGGGATACCTTTGCCAAGGGCCGCAACATGCCCCCGCTTGCTGCGGATGATTTGATCGCATTCCGAAGCGCGGGTGCGTATGGGGCCGTCATGTCCAGCGAGTACAATACGCGGCCTCTGATCCCCGAAGTTCTGGTGAACGGGGATCAATTTGCAGTTATTCGTGAACGCCCAAGCTTTGACGAAATCATAAACCGCGATACCATACCCTCGTGGCTTTGACGCGATAGGCGCGCGGGCCTGATCAGGAGGCCCGCCTTTATGGCTAAACAGACCCTGCCGATTCCAAAGTTTTCCCTGCTGTTGACGCATGCGGGGATGCTCGCCGAACGGGTTTGGCGCGCTTTTTGGCCGTTTTTTTCGGGAGTTATGGCGGTTCTGGCCGCCCTGATGCTGGGTTTGCAGGACCTTGTCAGGGTTGAGGTTGTTTGGGGCGTTGCAGCGTTGTCAGTGCTGGCTCTTGTGTTTGCAGCCGTTTTTGGGGCCAGGCGATTCCATCTTCCGACACGCGCCGAAGCGCTGATGCGGTTGGATGAAACCCTTCCGGGTCGACCGATTCAGGCGCTGATGGATGATCAGGCGATTGGCGCCATGGATGCGGATTCTGTTGCATTGTGGCACGCGCACCAGGCACGTATGGCACAACGCGCAGCGCAGGCGGAACCGGTGAAACCCAATCTTCGCCTGGCTGATCGCGATCCGTTCGCTTTGCGCTATGCTGCGCTGCTGGCGTTGGTAATTGCAGCGTTATTCGGCTCTTTCTGGCGGATCGGTTCGGTGACTGAGATGACGCCGGGGGCCGCCGTGGCAGGGCAGGGGCCCACTTGGGAAGGCTGGGTTGAGCCGCCACGATACACTGGGCTGCCGACGCTTTATTTGGCGGATCAATCAGACCCGACCCTGTCGGTTCCACAGGGCAGCCGCATTACACTGCGCTTTTATGGCGAGGTCGGCGCGCATACGTTGACCGAAACGTCGACGCCTTTGGGCACCGAAGCCGCAGCAGAGCCCGAGCAGGAGTTCGTCGCGGACCGCTCGGGTCTTTTAAAGATTGACGGTCCGGCGGGCCGTGAGTGGGCACTGAGCGTAATCGCTGATACGCCCCCGCAGATCGGCGTTGCCGACGTTGCCGAGTCTGAGGCGGGCGGCCAGATGAAATTGCCTTTTGCGGCAAGTGATGATTACGGCGTCGTTTCAGGTTCGGCATTGATTGAACTGGACCTTGCTTCGGTTGATCGCAGCTATGGTCTGGAAACGAATCCTGAACCGCGCGAAACGATCATTGTTGAGCTGCCGATGCCAATCACCGGCGATCGTGCTGATTTTGTCGAAGATCTGATCGAAGATTTTTCCCAGCACCCTTGGGCGCATTTGCCGGTCAAGATATCGCTTATGGCGCGCGATGCTGCGGATCAGGAAGGTCAGTCAGAACCCTATTTGACGGAACTACCTGCACGTCGGTTCTTTGATCCTTTGGCCGCAGCGGTGATTGAACAACGCCGCGACCTTTTGTGGTCACGGGAAAATGCGACCCGGGTATCTCAGTTGTTGCGGGCTGTGTCGCATCTGCCCGAAGGTTTCTTTAGATCGGATACCGCGTATTTGCGGTTGCGGGTTACTCTGCGCCGGCTCGAGTTGTTCAATCAATACGGGTTGAAACCCGAACAGCAGGAAGAAATCGCACAGGCATTGTGGGATCTGGCGGTTCAGATCGAAGACGGCACACTGGCGGATGCACTGGAGCGTATGCGCCGTGCCCAGGAACGTTTGACCGAGGCGATGCAGAACGGGGCCTCGGACGAAGAGATCGCTGAACTCATGCAAGAATTGCGGGAAGCGACGCAGGAATACATGCGACAGCTTCAGCGTCTGGCCCAGGAAAACGGCGAAGGCGGCGAGAACCAGCAGGGCCAAAACGGCGAGTCCATGCAAATGACGCAAGACGATCTGCAGCGGATGATGGATCGCATTCAGGAGCTGATGGAACAGGGTCGCATGGCCGAAGCGCAGCAGGCGCTGGAAGAATTCCAGCAGATGATGGAAAACATGCGTGTCACGCAAGGTCAGGGACAAGGCCAACAATCCGAAGGCCAACAGGCTATGGAGGGCTTGGCCGAAACGTTGCGCGAACAGCAGGGCTTAAGTGATCAGGCATTCCGCGATTTGCAGGAACAATTTAATCCCGGTGCCCAAGCGGGTGAAAATCAAGGCAACGAAGGGCGCAACGGTGGTCAAGGCCGTGGTGAAAGCCACGAAGGTCAGGGCGGTCAGGGCCAAGGTTCTGATCAGGCGGGTGAGGGCCAGCAAGGTCAGGGATCACTGGCCGACAGACAACAAGCCCTTCGGGATGAGCTTGGTCGTCAACAGCAAAACCTGCCCGGTGCTGGAACCCCGGAAGGTGAGGCTGCACGGGACGCGTTGGGCCGGGCCGGTCGTGCAATGGACGAGGCTGAACAGGCCTTGCGCAATGATGATCTGGCCGAAGCCATCGATAACCAGTCCGAGGCCATGGAAGCCTTGCGCGAAGGTATGCGCTCTTTGGGCGAAGCACTGGCCCAGAACCAACAGAACCAGCCGGGTCAGGGCGCGCAAGAAGGTGATATGCAGGCCAATAACCGCGATCCATTGGGGCGCAACCCCGGGTCTTCAGGATCGATCTCGACCGATGATAACCTGCTGCAGGGTGAGGATGTGTATCGTCGTGCGCGGGAATTGCTGGACGAGATCCGCCGGCGCACGGGCGAATCTGATCGTCCCGAGGTCGAGCTGGAATACCTTAAGCGTTTGCTGGAGCGGTTCTGAACTGAAACCTTAGTTCTGCGACCCACCCGATCCTGACTGCGCCTCGAGCCACAGCCGGGCCTGATCGATCACGGATACATACCCGTCAAGAACCGGCTTGGCCTGAGGAACGGCCTCAGATATCTGTTGGGCGTTTCCGTAGATCAGGAACAAGATGACACCAATGATGATGGCGATCAGAAACCCACGCCGAAATCCGCCGCTGGACCGTCGCGGTAACGGCTGAACCTCTTCCTGTGCCGGAGCAGCTTCGGTACTGCGCAGGCTTGAATTGATCGCGTCAACATCGGGTAGGTCATCTGACTGCGCGGCGTCTTTTTCAGCTTCGGCTCTGGTCAGCTCCTTGATCCGCTGCTCTGGATCTGGGGCAGGGGGGGCTTCCAGCGCCAAGTCTGGTTGCGTCTCTAGGCTTTCGGCTTCTTTCGCGCGCAGTTGCGCCTCGCGTTCGGCCTCTTCCTTCAGAATGCTGGCGACATCGGGGTCGACATGGGCCGATGACGAAGCCTCGTCTTTCTGATCAGGATCCGGTTTCGGCGGAAACGGTGGCGTCGGAACTGGCTCGGGCTCGGCAGCCGGTTCCATTTCGGGCTGCGCTGCTTCTGGTTCTGTAGGTTCGGGCTCAGGGTGCTGAGGTTCTGTTTCCTCTGGTGCGGCAGCAGCCTCAGGGTATTTGCTCTGAAACCACGTCTTTTCGCAGTTCGAACACTGCACATCGCGCCCCTCTTCGGGGATGACCTCGTCTGGAACCTCGTACTGGGCACTGCAATTTGGACATGTAAGACGCATGCTGCCTCCCGGCCATGGCGTTGGCCTGATAATAGTTTTTTCAGAAATGATATTCCGTTAAGACCTGACAGCAAAGGGTGTTTTCGGTTTCACGGCCTAAGTGTCACCAATTCGACCCGGTGCAGGCATTGAAACCGTGGCGGCGCTCGGGCAAGAAGAGCGGCAATCAAATTGGGGGCTTCTGTGATCGAGCTGGAAAACGTCAGCTATACCTATGGTGGTGACGCATTGCTGAGCGATGTGTCTCTGCAAATTCAGCCCGGATCCTTCCATTTTCTGACCGGACCTTCGGGGGCGGGTAAGACGACCTTGCTCAAGCTGTGTTACGGCGCATTGTTGCCGACCTCGGGTCGGATGATAGCGTTTGAACAGAACATCGCGGATTTGGACCGGGACCAAATGGCCCTGCTTCGGCGTAGAATTGGCGTCGTTCACCAGGACTGCCGGTTTCTGGATCACATGACGCTGGCTGAAAACGTGATGCTGCCCCTGATGGTTTCCGGGCGCGCCGAAGCAGCGCAGCAGAGCGACCTGACTGAGCTTATGGGTTGGGTCGGTCTGGCTGCCAGACAGGAGGCCCTACCGCCTGAGCTGTCCGGTGGTGAACGTCAGCGTGCAGCCCTGGCGCGCGCTGTCATCCTGTCACCGGATGTTGTGTTGGCGGACGAGCCAACCGGTAACGTGGATTGGGAAATGTCTCAGCGGTTGCTGCGCCTTCTGGTCGAGCTGAACAAGATGGGCAAAACCGTCCTGATCGCAACCCATGATCTAAGCCTGATCCGGGCGGCCAAAAGCCAGGTTCAGGCGCGCGTTCTGAGGATTACCCAGCGGCAGGTTCAACTGGCGGGGGCGGACCTATGAGCGAGGGAACCATCCGAAATCTGTTAAAGCGGGACTCGCGTGCGGATCGTGTCGTTCCACCCACAGGCTATACGGCACAGCTGACCCTTTTCGTGTCCGGGGCTATGGCCTTTTTGGCGGTGTTTGCGCTGGCCCTGTCTTTGGCGTCAGGGCGGTTGGCAGATCGTTGGGCGACAGAACTCGCGGGGGCTGCAACGTTGCGCATCAATGCGCCGGCAGATCAATTGCAGGCCCAGACGCAGGCGGCGCTGACCGTGTTATCGCAGACGCCTGGTGTCGCATCGGCACGTGCGCTTTCGTCTGATGAACAAATCGCGCTTCTATCCCCGTGGTTTGGGTCCGACTTGCCGTTGGAGACACTTCCGATCCCTCAACTCATCGAAATCATCGAGGGTGAGCCGGGCATGGATGCCGCCGGTTTGCGTTTGAGGCTAGGTGCCGAAGTTCCCGGTGCCGTTCTGGATGACCATACCCGCTGGCGCGAACCTCTGGTCGATGCGGCGACGTCACTGCGCAGATTGGGTTGGGTGTCTATCCTGCTGATCGGCGGAGCAACCGCTGCCATGATCACGCTGGCCGCGAATGCGTCACTCGCCGCCAATGCGCAAATCATCGAAGTTCTGCGCCTTGTCGGCGCGCGCGACCGGTTTATCGCCAGCGCGTTTGTCCGACGTTTTACCTATCGCGCCTTCTTTGGGGCCGTGGTCGGAGTGGTTCTGGGTATGACAGGTGTTTTGTTGCTACCCGAGGCCTCGGATGAGGGCGGCTTTCTGACTGGGCTGGGTTTTCAGGGTATCGGTTGGCTATTACCCGCCCTGATCCCGGCACTGGGGGCAATGGTCGCATTTTTGGCGACATGGACGGCCGCCAGCCGCAAACTAAAGGAGCTTTCGTGATGCTGACAGCGATTCAATGGGTTCGCTCTTTGGTCTTCATGATCGTGATCTATGTATGGATGCTGATCCTTGGCATCGTGTTCGCGCCCTATGCAATATTCGCGAAACAGGGGGCACGGAAGGCCTGTAAAACATATGCGCGCACGACCATGTGGCTGGCACGTTGGATGGTTGGTATCCGATGCGAGGTGCGTGGAACCGCACCGGTAGACGAAGTTGTCGTGGGCGCAAAGCACCAGTCGTTCCTGGATATCATCATGATCTTCAATGCGATGCCGCAGGCCAAGTTCATCATGAAGCGCGAACTCATGTGGACCCCGATCATCGGAGTATATGCGCGTCGATTGGGCTGCATCCCGGTCGATCGCGGGAAAAAGGGTGCGGCTGTGGCAAAGATGGTCAAGGACGTCGCCAAAGAGTTCGCCGAACCCGGTCAGTTGGTCATCTATCCGCAGGGAACGCGGGTCGCTCCGGGTCTGCAGAAACCTTACAAGGTTGGAACAGCCGTTTTGTACGAGGGGCTTGGCTTTCCATGCGTTCCAGTCGCAACCAACGCTGGCGTGTTTTGGCCGCGCACTGGGGTCATGCGTAAGCCGGGTCTGGCGATCGTGGACTTTCTTGACCGGATCGAGCCCGGGGTCGAACGGGCTTCGTTTTTGGAACGCCTTGAGGGCGTGATCGAGGACCGCTCGAATACACTGATGAGAGAAGTGGGGTTTGATCCTGATGGAATTCGTTGAGGATATCGAAACGCTAGAAGGGCTCTATGGAACGCCCGCCGCGCCCGCTCTGCGCAAAGTCGCATATCGGATGACACCGCTTTATCGAAAGTGGATCATGGCGTCACGGCTGTGTGTCCTTAGCACTGTGGGGCCAGAAGGTGTCGATGGCAGCCCGCGTGGCGATGATGGCCCGGTTGTACTGGAGCTGGACGAACAAACGCTGGCTTTGCCGGACTGGCGTGGAAACAACCGGTTGGACAGTCTGCGCAATATCGTGCGGGATCCACGTGTCGCGTTGATGTTTGTCGTGCCCGGCTCAAACACTGTTGTGCGGCTTAACGGGTCCGCGCGTCTGACAGCAGATGAAGGGCTCAGGGATCGGTTTGCGAAAGGCGGCAAACGCCCGGCCACTGTGATCGTTATTGAAATCTCGGAAATCTACACCCAATGTGCCCGTGCGCTGATGCGCGCACGAACATGGACGAGCGGGGATGAAACCGCCCAGTTGCCCACGGTCGGAGAGATTCTGGCAGAGGCATCAGAGGGTGAAGAAGGCGGCGCACGCTATGATCAGGAATGGGGTGCCCGCGCCGCCGAGACGATGTGGTAGAAGGCCTAGGTGGGCTGTGCCGTCATGTTTTGGAACATCTGTTTGATTTCATCCACATTGATGCTGAGCCCTTTGGCCAGTTTTTGAATGAACACAGTTTCAGACTTGTCCAGACCGCCATCCGCGCCGACGATCATTAGTGTGGCTTGCATGACCATACGTTTCTGTTCGGGGCTCAAACCACGTCCAAATGCCGCGAATTGTGCATCTGTTGGTTTGGCTTCGGCCATATCGTACAGACGGCGAATTCGTGCTTCATCGAACTCTTCGCCGGTAATCTTGCGGGAGATGTCAATCATTGTTGCTATCTCTGATGTATCCAGACGACCATCGGCCTTTGCTGCGTGGCACATTGCGTCCATGACCTGTAGGGCAGCGGGATGGACACT
Organism: Ruegeria sp. G5; assembly: GCF_056533365.1. NCBI lineage: Bacteria > Pseudomonadati > Pseudomonadota > Alphaproteobacteria > Rhodobacterales > Roseobacteraceae > Ruegeria > Ruegeria sp. G5. The sequence goes on from NZ_JBQFOK010000001.1 coordinate 542,699, forward strand.
ACCCATTTCGGCATGGCGTTGTGCTTTGCGCCTGGATTGGCCCAATGCCTTAAGGCCGGCAAACACTAGAATGAGTGCAATTGCACCAAGCCCCCAAAATCCCGAGATCTTATCTGCGCGCGACATAACGGGTTGATCAGGTAGGTCGGACGGGAAATCGCCCAGCACTTTGCCCAGCTCTAGCTTGTCAGTTGTAAGCTTGTAGTAGCTGTCGCTGTCGCATGCGTTAGGGGCTATCACGTAGCCGATCGAGCTCCGCCAAACTCCGGCGAACATGATATGGGTTTTCTTGGTGAGATGGCACAGGGCCAGCTGTTGGCCTCTGTCGTCTTCGATATCTGTTTGGGCGATCAGGCTCATCTGTTCGGATGTACCCCAGACGCCGCCACCACGAGCAGCCTGTGCGTCTTGCCCAAGGAAAAGAGTGAAGCTCATTGCTGCGGCGAGCAAAAAAAGAAATCTCATGTTTGCCTCAAAATGCTGTTGATCGAGCCCGATGGGATAGCATCGGTCACGATAACGTGATCAACTCTCGCGAGAGCGAAAGTGAGGCATGATCGCGTTAAGAAAATGGCGGGCCATATGGCCCGCCTTTTTGAAATCTCAGGTTTTAGCTTCAATCAACTGTGGATCGGGCCGTCGCCACAGGCTAGAGCGGCTTCGCGCACCGCTTCGGAATAGGTCGGGTGCGCGTGGCACGTCAGCGCCAGGTCTTCGGCAGACGCGCCAAACTCCATCGCCACGCAGACCTCGTGGATCAGATCGCCGGCTGCCGGGCCGATGATATGTGCGCCAAGAATGCGGTCGCTGTCCTTGTCGGCCAAAATTTTTACAAAGCCGTCAGCGGCAAAATTCGCCTTGGCACGGCCATTGCCCATGAACATGAACTTGCCAACCTTGTAGGCGCGGCCAGCAGCCTTGAGCGTCTCTTCGGTTTCGCCCACATTGGCAACCTCGGGCCAGGTATAGATCACTCCTGGAATCACGCCGTAATTCACGTGGCCATGCTTGCCGGCGACCTGTTCAGCGGCTGCCATGCCCTCATCCTCGGCCTTGTGGGCCAGCATCGGGCCTTCGGTCACGTCACCGATGGCATAGATGCCGGGTACATTGGTTTGCCAGTCACTGCCGACCTTGATCTGACCGCGCGGCGTCATCTCAACGCCCAGAGCCTCAAGCCCCAGCCCGTCCGAGAAGGGCTTGCGCCCGGTGGCGACCAGCACGGTGTCGGCGTCGATCACGTGCTCGCTGTCATCCTTGCGCAGTTTGTAGGTGACTTTGGCCTTGGTCTTGGTGGCTTCGGTTTTCTGAACCGCAGCGCCCATGACAAAGTTCAGCCCCTGCTTTTTCAGGATACGCTGGAATGTCTTCTGAAGCTCGGGGTCCATGCCCGGCGTGATCACGTCGAGGAATTCGATCACCGTTACCTCGGCGCCCAGGCGTTGATAGACCGAGCCCAATTCCAACCCGATCACGCCCGCGCCGATGACGACCATCTTTTTCGGGATCTTGCCCAGTGACAGCGCCCCTGTCGAGGTCACAACGACCTTTTCATCCACTTCGACACCGGGCAGCGAAGCAGGTTCCGACCCCGACGCGATGATGATGTTCTTGGCGGTATGGACCTCATCACCAACCTTGACCTGACCGGCGGCGGGGATCGAGCCCCAGCCTTTCAGCCAATCGATCTTGTTCTTCTTGAACAGGAACTCGATGCCCTTGGTGTTGCCTTCGATCGTTTCCTCTTTGTAGGCCTGCATCTGCTTCCAGTCGACAGAGGGGCTTTTGCCCTTGAGGCCCATCTTGGCAAAGTTATGCTCGGCCTCGTGCAGTTGATGGCTGGCGTGCAGCAGGGCCTTGGACGGGATACAGCCCACGTTCAGGCAGGTACCGCCCAAGGTGTCACGCCCTTCGACAACGGCGGTTTTAAGGCCCAGCTGGGCGCAGCGGATGGCACAGACATAGCCGCCGGGGCCGGCTCCGATTACGATGACGTCATAGCTGGACATAGGGCACTCCTTGGTGTGTCTTGGCCGCGCCTTTCAAGACGCGGCAATTCAGGCTCTACAGAGCTTGCAGGTAAAGATAAGCCGTCGCGAGAAATCCTACCAGCCAGACAATGGTGCGCAGGAACGGAACGGGAATGGCGAACGCGTAAATCGGCACAAAGGCGATCCGGGCGATCAAAAACAACTGTGCGGCAAACAACGTGCCACCTGTAAAGGCGTCCTTGGCGGACAGGATCAGAATGGCAGGGGCAAACAGCGCCATTGCCACGACAGAGTTGGTCAGTGCGCGCTCGACACGACCGGCAACCCCGGTCAGCGGCGGCATATCATCCCGTGCGCCACCCAAGGTCATAAGCCCGACCTGCGACATGGCGGTCAGGACATTAACCAGAATGACCACGATCACGACGAGGCCATATAGTGCCAGAATTGAAAGCTCGGAAGACATCATAGGTATCCTTTTATCAATCAGAGTCCGGTCTTGCGATTAGCATTCGCACTGGTCGAGCGCAGGTCAGGTTCACGCGCATGTGCTATCCCGTGTGCCGAGGTGGGCCCGGCACACGGGTAAGGTTCGTGTCAGACGGGCTCCAGCAGTTTCACCTGGATGTGGGCGACGCCGCCGCGCTCGTGGTGCATTGCCAATTCCTGAGATTCCAGAAATCGGCGAGCTTTGTCCAGATCGCGCACTTCGAACATGGCTATGGCATGGTCGCGCTGATCGGGGTCGCGCCAGACATGCAGGTCATGAATACCTGCCGCCTTACGCGCGGGTTGATCTTCGCGAAACACAGTGAGCCAGGCATTGAAATCGGCCACATCGGCCTGCCAGAGAACATGCGTTGCCATGATTACAGGTCCATCAACAGGCGACGTGGATCTTCCAGCGCCTCTTTCACGCGCACAAGGAAGGTCACGGCGCCTTTGCCGTCAACGATCCGGTGGTCATAGGACAGCGCCAGATACATCATCGGACGGATCACAACCTGACCGTTGATCGCCATCGGACGATCCTGGATCTTGTGCATGCCCAGAATACCCGACTGCGGGGGGTTCAGGATCGGCGAGGACATCAGCGAGCCGTAAACACCTCCGTTCGAGATGGTGAAGGTGCCGCCCTGCATCTCAGCCATGGATAGCTTACCGTCACGGGCGCGTTTGCCTTTCTCGGCAATGGCTTTTTCGATCGCAGCAAAAGACATCGAATCCGCATCGCGGATGACCGGAACCACCAGACCTGTGGGCGTACCGGCGGCGACGCCCATATGGACGAAGTTCTTGTACACGATGTCGGTGCCGTCGATCTCGGCATTCACCTCGGGCACTTCTTTCAGGGCGTGGCAGCAGGCTTTGGTGAAGAAGGACATAAAGCCCAAACGCACGCCGTGTTTCTTTTCGAACTGGTCTTTGTACTGGCTGCGCAGCGCCATCACCTCGGTCATGTCCACCTCGTTATAGGTGGTCAGCATAGCTGCGGTGTTCTGGCTGTCTTTCAGACGCTTGGCGATGGTCTGGCGCAGACGAGTCATCTTGACCCGTTCTTCGCGCGCTGCATCGTCGGCGGCCACAGGCGCTCGCGGCGCAGGGGCCGGTGCCGGAGCGGCAGCCGGTGCGGGCGCAGCCGCCGTGGCGACGGCGCGGGCAACGTCTTCTTTCATGATGCGACCGTCACGGCCCGTGCCGGTGACCTGACCTGCGGCCAGACCAGCCTCGGCCATCGCCTTCTCGGCAGAGGGCGCGTTGGCCACGTCCTTGCCGGTGGCCGCGGCCGCCGGGGCCGCTGCTGCTGCAGGGGCCGCCGCTGGGGCTGCAACAGCACCCGAACCCGAGATGACAGCCAGCTTGGCCGTTGCATCCACGGTTGTACCCTCGGGTGCTACGATTTCAGCCAGCACGCCAGCCGCCGGGGCCGGAACCTCGACCGAGACCTTGTCGGTTTCCAGCTCACACAGCATTTCGTCCTGCGCAACGGCGTCGCCCACCTGTTTGAACCACGTCGAAACAGTCGCTTCGGTCACGGATTCGCCCAGCGTGGGCACCATCACATCCACGCTGTCACCTGATGCTGCCGCAGGTGCCGCCGCCGGCGCTGCTGCCGCCGCTGCTGGAGCAGGGGCAGCGCCTTCGCCCGCAGTGATCGTGGCTAACAATGCATCAACGCCAACAGTTTCGCCTTCGGCGGCGACGATTTCACCCATCACACCCGCGGCAGGGGCAGGCACTTCGACGGTGACTTTGTCTGTCTCCAACTCGCACAGCATCTCGTCGACTGCGACCGCGTCACCGGGTTTTTTGAACCAGGTGGCGACGGTGGCTTCGGTGACCGACTCGCCCAGCGTGGGAACACGAACTTCAATGGTCATCATTACTTTCCTTCAATGCTCAGCGCTTCGTTCACCAGCGCTTCTTGTTGGGCTTTGTGTTGGCTGGCCAGACCCGTCGCGGGCGAGGCCGAAGTTGCGCGACCAACATAACGGGGCCGTGTGTTTTTGGCCTTAATGCGGGTCAGAACCCATTCAATGTTGGGTTCGATAAAGGTCCATGCCCCCTGGTTCTTGGGCTCTTCCTGACACCAGACGATCTCGGCGCCTTTGAAACGCTCGAGTTCGTTGATGAGAGAGTGGGCTGGGAACGGATAGTATTGCTCGATCCGCATCAGATAGATGTCGTCGATCCCGCGCGCATCGCGTTCTTCCAGTAGGTCGTAGTAGACCTTGCCCGAACACATCACCACGCGCTTGATCTTCTTGTCGGCCACCAGCTTGGTGTCAGAGTTCCCCTGTTGTGCGTCGTCCCATAGAACCCTGTGGAAACTGGACCCGGTGGTGAACTGGTCCGCAGTGCTGACGGCCAGCTTATGACGCAACAACGACTTGGGCGTTACCATGATCAGAGGCTTGCGGAAGGTCCGGTGCAACTGACGGCGCAGGATGTGGAAATAGTTCGCAGGCGTCGTACAGTTCGCCACAATCCAGTTGTCCTGACCGCACATCTGCAGGAACCGCTCGAGCCGCGCCGAGCTGTGTTCAGGGCCTTGCCCTTCGAACCCGTGCGGCAACAGGCAAACCAACCCGGACATCCGCAGCCATTTGCTTTCGCCCGAACTGATGAACTGGTCGAACATGATCTGCGCACCGTTGGCAAAGTCGCCAAACTGCGCTTCCCATAGGGTCAGTGCATTGGGTTCGGCCAGCGAGTAGCCATACTCAAACCCCAGCACGGCATATTCGCTGAGCATCGAGTCGATGACCTCGTAGTGCGATTGTCCTTGTCGAATGTTGTTCAGCGGATAGTAGCGTTCTTCGGTTTCCTGATGCACAAACCCCGAGTGGCGCTGAGAAAACGTCCCGCGTGTTGCATCCTGACCTGACAAGCGCACCGGATACCCTTCGGTCAGCAAAGACCCGAATGCCAAAGCTTCGCCGGTTGCCCAGTCGAAACCCTTACCCGTTTCGAACATCTGCTTTTTATGTTCCAGCAGACGGGCAACAGTTTTGTGGACGGCGATATCTGCTGGGGCGTGCGTCAGCGCGTTGCCAACCTCGGCCAGGGTTTCCGGCGTAATGGCGGTGTCGCCACGCACGTATTCGTCCTTGTTTCTGTCCAGATGTGACCAACGCCCATCCAACCAGTCGGCTTTGTTGGGCTTGAAGTCCTTACCAGCGTCGAACTCATCGTTCAGATGAGCCTGAAACGCGGCCTTCATATCCTCGATCTCACCTTCTGGGATCAGGCCGTCCTTCACCAGACGTTCTGTGTACAGTGACAGGGTCGTCTTATGCGTCTTGATCTTCTTGTACATGATCGGGTTGGTGAACATGGGCTCATCGCCCTCGTTGTGACCAAACCGGCGGTAGCAGAAGATGTCGATGACCACGTCCTTGTGAAACTTCTGACGGAACTCGGTCGCGACCTTGGCTGCGTGAACCACGGCCTCGGGGTCGTCACCGTTCACGTGGAAGATCGGCGCCTCGACCATCAACGCGATATCGGTCGGATATGGGCTGGAACGCGAGAAATGCGGTGCAGTGGTGAACCCGATCTGGTTGTTCACAACGATATGCATAGTGCCGCCGGTCTTGTGACCGCGCAGACCAGACAGGCCGAAACCTTCGGCAACAACACCCTGACCGGCAAAGGCGGCATCGCCGTGCAGCAGGATGCCCATGACAGCCGTGCGATCCTTGTCGTTCAACTGGTCCTGTTTTGCACGGACCTTGCCCAGAACCACAGGGTTCACCGCCTCAAGGTGCGAGGGGTTCGCTGTCAGAGACAGGTGTACGCTGTTGCCATCAAACTCACGGTCGCTGGACGCACCGAGGTGGTATTTCACGTCACCCGATCCATCTACGTCTTCCGGTTTAAAGCTGCCGCCCTGGAATTCGTTGAAGATGGCCCGGTACGGCTTGCGCATCACGTTGGCCAGAATGTTCAAACGGCCCCGGTGGGGCATCCCGATCACGATGTCGCTGACACCCAATGCACCGCCGCGCTTGATGATCTGTTCCATCGCGGGGATCAGAGCCTCTCCACCGTCAAGACCGAACCGCTTGGTGCCCATGTATTTGACGTGCAGGAATTTCTCGAAACCCTCGGCTTCGACCATCTTGTTCAGGATCGCCTTGCGACCTTCCTTGGTGAACTGGATTTCTTTGCCGTAGCCTTCGATCCGCTCTTTCAGCCACGCGGCCTCTTCCGGGTTCGAGATGTGCATGTACTGCAATGCAAAAGTACCACAGTAAGTGCGCTTCACGATCTCGACGATCTGGCGCATGCTGGCCATCTGCAGGCCCAGTACGTTGTCGATAAAGATCGGCCGGTCCATGTCAGCGTCAGTGAACCCATAGGTCTTGGGGTCCAATTCCGGATGCGTGCTGGCCGCGCGCATGCCCAACGGATCGAGATTAGCGGCCAGATGCCCCCGGATCCGATAGGCGCGGATCAGCATCAGTGCGCGCAGGCTGTCCAGCACCGCGCGTTTGATCTGGTCGTCGCTGACCTCGACCCCTTTTGCAGCGGCCTTGTCCTTGATCTTGTTGCCCGCCGCCTTGGCATCAATCTCGGCCCACTCGCCCGTAAGTGCTCCGGTCAGATCGTCCGTCGGCATCGGAGGCCAATCGGTCCGTGCCCATGACGGACCTTCGGCCTCTTTCTGTACGTCAGGCGTTGCGTCGCCCATTGCCTTGAAAAACTCGGCCCAGGCCGCATCTACAGCGCCTGGGTTCTTGGTGTACTGGGCATAGAGCTGCTCCAGATACTCTGCGTTATGCCCCTGCATGAAGCTTGAGGCATGAAACTGGTCGTTGGGCGAGTGTTCGGTCATGGGATTACCTCTGTTGGGTTGGGACCGTATTGATTGGTGCCTGGTTCACTGGGGCGGGTCAGCCACCACAAAACCAGGAGGGGCGACACCACCAGAACCAGTAGTGTCGGAATAACAAGAAGCAGCGTGGCACGGGTAAACAGGATATCCAGGCTACCCCCGTGCTGGAAATGAGACGCAAGGCCGATGCCAAAGATCAAAACCCCCACGGCTCCGACGATCAGCAAAATCGGTAGCAAAGCATAAAACCCGCTGCGTCCTGTGTCGTGCATCCGGCGAAACGCTGCGGCCAGATGCGGGAAAAACACAATCGCACCGACAATGGTCTGCACAGGGCCAGAGGACGTGGCGGTGACGGATTTGGTCGTCTCGGTTTCTGTAGTGGCGACCTGAGTGAAGAACTTGAGGTCGATTATTCCGGCGATGATGCTCCAGATCACGATGAAAAGGAAAAAGAACCAGTATTCGGGCCGTGAAGCACGACCCGTGAAGGTGAAGAACTTGGAGAAACAAGTGCGGATGGCGTCGGAAAAGGTCATTGTTCCGTGTTGATTCATCCCTTACCCCCTAGTTGCTGGACGCACAGTCAAAAATTGACTGACGACGCTCAAATAGAAGGAATGAGTTGCCGATAGCGCTGTCCGAAACAAGCCTTGGGGAACCTTCAAACTGTGTGCACCAGAAGTCGGCCGCTGTTTGCAGTTCCTCATTATCAACACGAATGCTCAAGTAAGTGAATGATATGCGGTCTTGTCCTAGTGTTTCTGTCGAACCGCCTGTCACACTGGGAATGGCTCGAACGATGAATTGATCCGACGGTGTTTTGTTGGAAGCTTCGGCGCCCGCTGTGCCACTTGAGCAAGCAAGCGCGACAATGAAGCCCGCCCGCCCCAGAGGACGGGCGCTTCGCAACCACCCCAGATAGGGTGCTGCCCTCAGCACATATGCGCAGGGGGCAGACATAGCCTAACCAATCGCTTCCAGCACAGCCTCACCCAGCGTCGCGGGGCTTTCTGCCACTACGATACCGGCTGAGCGCATGGCTTCGATTTTGTCCTCGGCACCACCTTTGCCGCCGGCGACGATCGCGCCTGCGTGGCCCATGCGGCGGCCCGGAGGGGCCGTGCGGCCTGCGATGAAGCCAGCAACCGGCTTTTTACGGCCTTTCTTGGCCTCATCCGCCAGGAACTGCGCGGCTTCTTCCTCGGCCGAGCCACCGATCTCACCGATCATGATGATCGAGTGGGTTTCGTCATCAGCCAGGAACCATTCCAGCACGTCGATATGCTCGGTCCCTTTGATCGGGTCGCCGCCGATGCCGACGCAGGTGGACTGGCCGAGACCCACATCGGTGGTCTGCTTGACGGCCTCATAAGTCAGGGTGCCCGAGCGGGACACAACGCCGACCGAGCCGCGCTTGTGGATGTGGCCGGGCATGATGCCGATCTTGCAGGCATCCGGCGTGATGACACCAGGGCAGTTCGGCCCGATCAAGCGCGAGCTTGAACCTTCCAGCGCGCGTTTCACCTTCATCATGTCCAGAACCGGGATACCTTCGGTAATGCAGACGATCACTTCCATCTCGGCATCAATCGCTTCGAGGATCGAGTCCGCCGCGAAGGGCGGTGGAACATAGATCACCGAGGCGTTGGCTTCGGTCACATGCTTGGCCTCGTGGACCGAGTTGAACACGGGCAGGTCAAGATGTGTTTGCCCTCCTTTGCCGGGGGTCACGCCGCCGACCATCTTGGTGCCATAAGCAATGGCCTGTTCGCTATGGAATGTGCCCTGCGAGCCGGTAAAGCCTTGACAGATCACTTTGGTATTTTCGTCGATGAGGACTGCCATTTGGCGTTCTCCTTTTTTTGGCGGGCCTCGGCCTGCCAGAATTCTTCGGAAAGGTGTGCCGAAGCACACCCTACGGAATTGGGATTAGCCTTTGACGGCCTTCACGATCTTCTCGGCACCGTCTTTCAGGTTGTCCGCTGCGATCACGTCCAGGCCAGAGGTGTTGATGATCTCTTTGCCTTTCTCGACATTCGTGCCTTCCAGACGCACGACCAGCGGAACCTGCAGGCCGACCTCTTTCACCGCGGCGACAACGCCCTCGGCGATGACGTCACAGCGCATGATGCCGCCGAAGATGTTGACCAGAATGCCTTTGACGTTGTCGTCCGAGGTGATGATCTTGAACGCTTCGGTCACTTTTTCTTTGGTCGCGCCACCGCCTACGTCGAGGAAGTTGGCAGGTTCAGCACCGTAGAGCTTGATGATGTCCATCGTGGCCATCGCCAGACCGGCGCCGTTCACCATACACCCGATCTCACCGTCCAGAGCGATGTAGTTCAGGTCGTATTTCGAGGCTTCCAGTTCTTTGGGGTCTTCCTCGGTCGTGTCGCGCAGTTCGGCGATGTCAGGGTGGCGGTAGACCGCGTTTCCATCAAAGCCGACCTTGGCATCCAGAACTTTCAGGTCACCTTTGTCCGAGATGATCAGCGGGTTGATCTCCAGCATCTCCATATCCTTCTCGACGAAGGCATTGTAGAGCTGGTTCATCAGCTTGACGCATTGCTTGACCTGCGCACCTTCCAGTCCCAGTGAGAAGGCGATGCGGCGGCCGTGATAGGCCTGATAACCGGTCGCGGGGTCCACCGAGAAAGAAAGGATTTTCTCTGGTGTGGCTGCCGCCACCTCTTCGATGTCCATGCCACCGTCGGTCGAGCAGACAAAGGAAATCCGGCTGGTCTGGCGATCCACCAGCAGCGCCAGGTACAGTTCGCGTTCGATGCCGGAACCGGCCTCGATATAGATGCGGTTGACCTGCTTGCCTGCGGGGCCGGTCTGATGCGTCACCAGGGTGCGGCCCAGCATCTTTTTGGCTTCTTCTGCCGCTTCTTCCACCGATTTGGTCAGACGGACACCGCCCTTTTCACCGGCGTCGGCCTCTTTGAAAGACCCCTTGCCGCGTCCACCTGCGTGGATTTGTGCTTTGACAACCCACAAGGGGCCGTCCAGTTCACCGGCTGCGGTTTTGGCTTCCTCGGCGCGCAACACGGCGCGTCCATCGGAGACCGGAGCGCCATAGCTGCGAAGAAGCGCTTTGGCCTGATATTCGTGAATGTTCATCGAAATATGTCCCGTCTGACTACGATTACACCTTTATAGGGGGGTCTAGGGGACAAGTTTAAAGGCTTTTTTGACGTCGAAGCGCTTTTTCACGAAGATTTTCACTATTTGTGATCACGCCTTTTTTGGGTGTGATCACAAAGTTTGAGTTGCTGCTTTCTGTTGATTCGGCACGGAATTCCGACCTTGGAATGTAATGTGTCGGAAGCTAGCGCTAACCGTAGCAGAGCTTATCAGCCGCTTTTTAGGTGACAAGGTTGATTTGCATAACTTGTCGTGTTCGCGGCTTGCATGATTTTGCTCGGCGTCACGACTACTGGTGCTTTGTTTCGGGAAGATGCCGCTCTCAGATAAACAAAAACCCGGCCCCTTTTTGCAAGGAGCCGGGTTCATCAGTTCTGTGCAAAAGCTTACGCCAAAGAGCTGTCGATACCCTTACAAGCCTCGATCAGGCCTTTTACGGCGTTGACCGAGTTATCGAACCCGGCTTGCTCTTCTGCGTTGAGTTTGATGTCGACGATGCGTTCGATGCCGCCAGCGCCGATAACGGTGGGTACGCCGACATACATGCCTTCGACACCCAGTTCACCGTCACAATAGGCAGCACACGGCAGAACGCGTTTCTGGTCTTTCAGGTAGGCTTCGGCCATTTCGATCGCCGAAGTAGCCGGAGCGTAGAAGGCCGATCCGGTTTTCAGCAGGCCAACGATCTCGGCACCGCCGTCACGGGTGCGCTGAACGATAGCGTCCAGTTTCTCTTGTGTGGTCCAGCCCATTTCAACCAGATCGGGCAACGGGATACCGGCAACGGTCGAGTAACGAACGGACGGCACCATCGTGTCGCCGTGACCGCCCAGAACGAATGCAGTGACATCGCGCATAGAGACGTTGAATTCTTCCGACAGGAAGTGGGCAAAGCGACCCGAGTCCAGAACGCCTGCCATACCGCAGACCTTGTTGTGGGGCAGGCCTGAGAATTCGCGTAGTGCCCAGACCATCGCATCCAGCGGATTGGTGATGCAGATGACAAACGCGTTGGGCGCGTTGGCGGCAATGCCTTCACCCACGGATTTCATGACCTTCAGGTTGATGCCCAGCAGGTCGTCGCGGCTCATGCCCGGTTTGCGAGGGACACCGGCTGTGACGATGCAGACATCCGCGCCTGCGATGTCTTCATAGGACTGCGTGCCTTTCAGCTTGGCGTCGAACCCTTCCGAGGGACCGGATTCTGCGATGTCCAGCGCCTTGCCTTCGGGGGTGCCTTCGGCGATGTCGAACAGGACAACGTCACCGAGTTCTTTCATTGCTGCGAGGTGGGCGAGCGTGCCGCCGATCTGACCTGCGCCGATCAGCGCGATCTTGGGTCTGGCCATTTGGATTATCTCCGGTCGGTTTTGAAATCGCGGTTTTGCTAGTCGTTAAATGCGTTTCTTGCAAGTGTCCTGCGGCGCGGCATGCAACCGCATACTGTTTGCTCTCTCCATTGTGATTGCGCTAAATGGCCTAGCACACAGGCGTATTTACGGGATGCCACATGTTCGAATTGAACTTGATGTTTTTTGCAGTGGCGATCCCGGCAGTGATTTTTGCTGGCATTTCCAAGGGTGGCTTTGGGTCTGGCGTAGCGTTTGCGTCTTCGTCGATTCTGGCATTGATCCTGACACCAGGCCAGGCGCTGGCATTGATGTTACCGATCCTGATGGTGATCGACGTCACCACGCTTGGACCATATTGGAAGCGCTGGAGCTGGCCGGACTCGAGGTTGCTGATCCTTGGGGCTGTGCCCGGTGTGGCACTAGGCGCATGGCTTTACCGAGCCACCGATGACGATTTGCTACGGCTGCTGATCGGAGGGATCTCAGTTGGGTTTGTGGTGTGGCATATGGCGCAGAGCAAAGGTTGGATTCGCGGGTTTGCAAATCGACTACCGCCGCCCGCAGGCTTGTTCGCGGGTCTGGTGGCTGGATTCACCAGCTTTGTCAGCCATGCCGGGGGACCCCCGGCCGCAGTGTACCTGTTATCGCAACGGCTTTCGAAAACCGAATTTCAGGCGTCAACCGTGTTGGTGTTCTGGGTGATCAATTTTGCCAAGTTCGTCCCATACGCCTATCTGGGTCTGTTCACGTGGCACACGGCCTTGGCTGATCTGTTGTTGACCCCATTTGCCATTCTGGGTGCTTGGCTTGGCGTTCGAGCCCATTTTATGCTGTCCGAACGCCTGTTCTTTGGTATCGCTTATGTCTTGTTGACCTTAACTGGCAGCAAGTTGATTTGGGATGCATTGACCTAAGTGTTGGGCGGCAAATCTTCGGCCGTATCTTCATACGCGCGGCCCGAGGCAAACAGGCATGTCATTCCATCGGGATGTGTGACGGTAATCGTCCAGCTTCCGGTTTGGTCTGACGCGAATACCTCCATCACAACACCCTGTCGGGCGATCCCTATCCCGCGGCGTGTTTCCCCATAGGTTTCAGCCAGGCGTGTGAGCACATCTTTTCGCGGCGCACATGTTTGCGCGTTCACCTGTTGAGCGGCCAGAGCCATGATGCCCAAGCCAATTGTCATCTTGATGAGTGTCTTTTTCATTCGCGATTCCTTCGGGTTCAACTGACCCAAAAAGTGCGGAGTAGACTCCGAAATCTGGTTAAATAAACGTACGTTGCGTCGTTTATGCTGCGATGCGGCGATTTTGTCCTTGAACTTTCCGAAAAATAATGCCCCATTTCGCGCAACTTTATTTCAAGAGGGAGAGGCCCGTGGACCCCCGTCAGCGCCCCTATCGTTCTGTTCTGTACATCCCCGGTTCCCGGGACCGCGCGCTGGACAAGGCGCGCACTCTTCCCGTCGACGCGATAATCTTTGATCTGGAAGACGCGGTGGCAGCGGATGAAAAGGACAATGCGCGCGCCACCCTCAAAGCTGCGCTGGACGCTGGTGGCTATGGCGCGCGCGTCAAGATTGTGCGGATCAATGGGCTAGACACCGAGTGGGGCCGTGCCGATGCAGAAGCCGTTCGAGATATGGATGCCGATGTGGTTCTTTTGCCCAAGGTGAATTCCGCGGCGGATGTGGATGCCTTGGCCGCAATCACCGCAGATTTACCCATTTGGGCAATGATGGAGACGCCGCGCGGGATGCTGAAGGCAGCCGAGATTGCCGCCCACCCTCTGATGGCGGGCTTTGTGATGGGCACAAATGACCTGGCCAAAGAGCTGCAAACTCGTTTCCGTCCTGACCGCTTGCCCATGATGGCTTCGCTGGGGCTGTGTCTGCTGGCCGCAAAGGCCGAGGGGCTGGTGATCGTGGATGGTGTTTATAACGCGTTCAAAGATGACGCTGGCCTTGCTGCGGAATGTGAGCAGGGGCGTGATATGGGGTTTGATGGCAAGACTCTGATCCATCCGGCGCAAGTGGATATCACCAATGCGGCCTATGCGCCGTCAGATGCCGAGATCGATCTGGCACGACGTCAGATTGTAGCGTTTGAAGAGGTTGAGGCCCAAGGGCAGGGTGTTGCCGTCGTTGATGGCAAAATTGTTGAAAACCTGCACGTTGCAACCGCCCGCGAAATTCTGGCAAAAGCAGAGGCAATTTCAGCTTTGCAAGCGGGGTAAGCCAGCATGGGCTTTGTTCTTCTGATCCTTGGTGTGGCGCTTTGGTGGGCGGCTCATCTGTTCAAACGTGTAATGCCTACGCAGCGCGCGGCGATGGGCGATGGCGGCAAGGGCGCCGTGGCGCTGGCTTTGGTCGCGGCGATTGTGTTGATGATCTTCGGCTATCGCATGACCGATTTCGTCTATGTCTGGGCACCGCCGACATTCCTGATCCACGTCAACAACTTGTTGGTGCTGATCGCCATCTTTCTGATGAGCCCCGCAGCGAAGAAAGGCCGCCTGCTGAACAAACTGCGCCATCCGATGCTGGGCGGGTTCAAGCTGTGGGCCTTTGCGCATCTGCTGGTGAATGGCGATCTGGCCTCGATCATCCTGTTCGGCGGGTTGCTGGCCTGGGCCGTGGTCGAAGTGATCGTGATCAACAAATCCGAGCCCGAGTGGACGCCGGGTGAACCTGGCACCTACGGTAAGGACGCGATGTTCTTTGTGGCCTCGATCGTTCTGCTTGGGATCATCGGCTATATTCACGGGCTGGTTGGCCCGTCACCGTTTGGTTCGTAAGAGGTATACCGATGGCGAAACTCTATCGCATTCTGACCGAGGAGGACACCTCGGCTTTCTGCCACAAGGTGTCCGATGCCCTGGCCAAAGGTTGGGAGCTTTACGGCGGCCCCTCATACGCCTTTGACGCGGCCAACAACGTCATGCGGTGCGCGCAAGCTGTGACCAAAGACGTTGAGGCCGACTATTCCCCCGATATGAAACTGGGACTGCAGTAATGGCAAAAACCAATCCGGGACGCTTTTTTGAGGATTACTCTGTCGGTCAGGTCCTGCATCATGCGGTGCCGCGGACTGTGACAGATGGCGAGCGGGCCTTGTATCACGCGCTTTATCCAGCGCGTCATGCGCTGTATTCCTCGGACGAGTTTGCCCGGGCAAGCGGTTTGCCGAAAAGCCCGATTGATGATCTGGCCGCCTTTCATGTCGTGTTCGGCAAGACCGTCCCGGATGTATCACTGAATGCGGTCGCCAATCTTGGGTACGCCGAAGGACGCTGGCTGAAACCGGTTTATCCCGGCGATACGTTGCGGTCGGAATCCGAGGTGATCGGCGTCAAGCAGAACTCTAACGGCAAGACGGGCGTTGTTTGGGTGCGCACACGCGGCCTGAATCAAAGGGACGAAACCGTTCTGGATTATGTTCGTTGGGTTATGGTGCGTAAATCAGATCCGGGTGCACCTGCACCCGATACGGTCGTTCCGGAACTGAAAAAGGTCTTGGAACCGCAAGATCTGATCGTTCCTGACGGTCTGGACTTCACCAATTACAACTTTGCGCTTGCAGGAGAGTCGCACCGTTGGGGTGACTACTCGGTTGGCGAAAAAATTGATCACGTCGACGGGGTCACCGTGGAGGAGGCCGAGCATATGCTGGCAACTCGGCTGTGGCAGAATACGGCCAAAGTACATTTCGACCTGACGTTCCGGCCCGAAGGTCGATTGATCTACGGTGGGCACGTGATCTCGATGGCGCGTGCGCTGTCCTTCAACGGGCTTGCAAACGCGCAAATGATCGTTGGGCTGAACGGTGGGGCGCATGCCAACCCTTGTTTCGCGGGCGACACAATCAAAGCCTGGTCCGAGGTTCTGGACAAGGCGGAAACCGACGTGCCCGGTGTTGGTGCCATTCGCCTGCGGCTGGTCGCCACCAAAGGTGGGCCGGCATTTGAGATAAAGGGTGAGGACGGCAAGTACCTTCCTGATGTCCTGCTCGACCTTGATTATTGGGCCCTTATGCCGATTTGATCGACGCCCACATTCATGTGATCGCAATGACGGCCAATCGTGCTAGGCTGCGCGCATGGTTCTGCTTCGTTCCCTTGCGGTCACTTTTGGTCTTTCTTCTCCCGCTTTGGCGTGTGACCTCGCTTTAGCTCTGGCAGTTGATGTTTCCGGGTCGGTTGATTCCACAGAATACCGCATTCAGATGGACGGTCTGGCTGCCGGTTTGCGCGACCCAATCGTGTCCGAGGCGCTGGTGCGGGGCGATGCCAGATTGATGCTGGTGCAGTGGACCGGTGCGTCGCGGCAAAAAGTGACGATCCCGTGGACCCGGATCGACAGTTTTGAAACTTTGGATCGCTTTGCCGATCAAGTGGCGGCTGACCCTAGGGTGTGGCGCAACTTTTCCACCGCGATCGGAGAAGCGCTCGAGATGACATTGTCCAGCTTTGACGAGGTTTCTGAATGCAAACGTCATCTGATCGACATATCTGGCGACGGAATCTCGAACGAGGGGGTCGAACCTAACGAAATACATGACGTTCTGCGAAACCGAGGTGTGACGGTGAATGCGATCGCCATTGAAGAGAGTGAACCGGACCTGACCGCCTACTTCTTTGAAAACGTTATAGTGGGCGAAGGCGCATTCGTTGTTTCGGCCGCCGGATTCGCGGATTATCCCGAGCGCATCCGGAAAAAGTTGCTGCGGGAAGTGACACAACAAACGGCTGGGTTGGAATAGTCGAAACGCAGATTCGGAAGTCGCGGCGCTAACATCCAAAGGACTCGATTTCTTTTGTGATCACGTCATTATTTTGTGTGATCACGTTTTCGCAATATCTGCCATATTGCGTCAATTTGCGGCTTTTTTGCATGTGCAGCACGTGACAGTGTCGCAAAAACCAGTAAAACGTTCGGTAGCCAACCGAAAAGGAGCCGCCATGGCCGATGTTAATCGGGGCAATCGCCCGTTATCACCGCACCTGTCGATTTATCGACCGCAGCTGACCTCGGTCACATCCATTCTGACCCGTATCACCGGAAACGCCATGATCGTGGCCGCGTTGCTGATCGTGTGGTGGTTTCTGGCCGCCGCGACGTCGCCCGAGGCATTTGAACGCGCAAACTGGTGGGTGACCTCGGTTCTGGGTGATCTGGTGATGGCGTTTTCCTTGTGGGGTCTGTGGTATCACACCCTGGCTGGTGTGCGTCACCTGATTTGGGATAACGCCGTGGGGCTGGACTTGCCCACCGCGACCAAGCTGGGTTGGGCGGTTGTCATCGGTTCAGTCGTTCTGACCCTTTTGACCCTGATCATCGTCGCTTAAAGGAGGCCTGACATGCGTTATCTGACGGACCGTAAACGCGCGATTGGCCTGGGTTCAGCCAAGGCGGGGACTGCGCATTTCTGGCGGATGAAGGTCAGCTCGGTTGCTTTGCTGATCCTTGTTCCGCTTTTCATCTTCACATTCGGCCCGGTACTGGGACAGCCCTATGATGTGGTGCTGGACTATTACTCGCGCCCCTTCCCGGCAATTGTCGCGGCGCTGACACTGGTTATCGGGTTCAAACACTTTGCCGAAGGCGCGCAGGTGATGCTTGAGGATTATGTCCATGGCACCATGGAAAAAGTCCTGATCATCCTGACCACCTGCCTGTCTTACGGCGCGGCAGCGGCTGGCTTGTTCGCCATCGCGCGCATTGCCCTTTAATTCCCGGAGCTGAACGAAATGGCTGCATACGAATACGAAACACATGAATATGACGTGGTCGTTGTCGGCGCTGGTGGGGCCGGACTGCGCGCCACTCTGGGCATGGCAGAACAAGGGTTGCGCACGGCTTGTGTAACCAAGGTTTTCCCGACGCGCTCGCACACGGTTGCGGCGCAAGGCGGGATTGCGGCGTCGCTGTCGAACATGGGGCCGGACCATTGGCAGTGGCACATGTACGACACCGTCAAAGGTTCGGACTGGTTGGGGGATACCGACGCGATGGAATACCTCGCGCGTGAGGCACCCAAGGCGGTTTATGAGCTGGAACACTACGGTGTGCCGTTCAGCCGTACTGAAGAAGGCAAAATCTATCAGCGTCCCTTCGGCGGGCACACCACTGAATTTGGTGAAGGCCCTGCCGTACAGCGCACCTGTGCCGCGGCTGACCGGACCGGTCACGCGATCTTGCACACGCTCTATGGTCAGTCGCTGAAGAACAACGCCGAGTTCTATATCGAATATTTCGCCATCGACCTGATCATGTCCGACGACGGGCAGTGTCAGGGCGTTGTCTGCTGGAAGCTGGACGATGGCACCATGCATGTCTTCAACGCCAAGATGGTGGTGCTGGCAACTGGCGGCTATGGCCGTGCCTATTTCTCGGCCACGTCGGCCCATACCTGCACCGGTGATGGCGGCGGCATGGTGGCCCGCGCGGGTCTGGCCCTTCAAGACATGGAGTTTGTGCAGTTCCACCCGACCGGCATCTACGGTTCGGGCTGTCTGATCACAGAAGGTGCACGGGGCGAGGGTGGTTACCTGACCAACTCCGAAGGAGAGCGGTTCATGGAGCGCTATGCGCCCCAGTACAAAGACCTTGCGCCCCGCGATTACGTCAGCCGGTCCATGACCATGGAAATCCGCGAAGGGCGTGGTGTCGGCGGCGAAGGCGATCATATCCACCTGAACCTGTCGCACCTGCCTGCCGAGGCACTGGCGGAACGTCTGCCCGGCATCTCGGAATCAGCCAAGATTTTCGCCGGTGTCGATGTCACCAAAGAACCGATCCCGGTTCTTCCGACCGTGCACTACAACATGGGTGGCATTCCCACGAACTATTGGGGTGAGGTGCTGAACCCAACCGCCGACGACCCAACCGCTGTTGTGTCGGGCCTGATGGCCGTGGGTGAAGCAGGGTGTGCGTCGGTCCATGGGGCGAACCGTTTGGGTTCGAACTCTCTGATCGACCTAGTGGTCTTTGGGCGTGCGGCGGCAATCCGGGCCGGTAAAGTGGTGGATGCTGAGGCATCAAACCCTGTTCTGAACCAGGCGTCTGTCGACAAAGCATTTGATCGGTTCGACGCCGTTCGCAACGCCAGTGGTGAAATCCCGACGGCCGACCTGCGACTTGAGATGCAGAAAACCATGCAGGCCGACGCGGCCGTTTTCCGTACTGCCAAGACGATGGCCGAAGGCGTCGAGAAGATGACCGCGATCGCTGCCAAGATGGACGATCTGAAGGTGACCGACCGCTCTTTGGTCTGGAACAGTGACCTGATGGAAACGCTTGAGCTGACCAACCTGATGCCAAGCGCGCTGGCAACGATTGTGGGCGCCGAAGCGCGTAAGGAATCACGTGGTGCGCACGCGCACGAAGACTTCACGGAACGCGACGATGAAAACTGGCGCGTTCATACCGTCAGCCGAGTTGAAGGCAGCAAGGTTGAACTTAGCTATCGCCCGGTCATCGTCGATCCGCTGACCACAGAAAACGAAGGTGGCATCAGCCTTCAGAAAATCGCGCCCAAAGCGCGGACGTTCTAAGGAGAGGAACATATGGTACAGCTGACCCTCCCAAAGAATTCCCGGATCACAACCGGAAAGACGTGGCCCAAACCTGATGGCGCGACCAATGTGCGTAAGTTCCAGATTTATCGCTGGAACCCAGATGACGGTCAGAACCCGCGCGTCGATACTTATTTCGTTGATATGGATAGCTGCGGCCCGATGGTTTTGGACGCGCTGATCAAGATCAAGAACGAGATTGATCCAACACTTACCTTCCGCCGGTCTTGCCGTGAGGGGATTTGCGGGTCGTGCGCGATGAATATCGACGGGATCAACACGCTGGCCTGTATCTACGGCATGGATGAGATCAAGGGCGACGTGAAGATCTATCCGTTGCCACATATGCCGGTGGTCAAGGACCTGATCCCGGACCTGACGCATTTCTACGCGCAGCACGCATCGATCATGCCCTGGCTGGAAACCAAGACGAACCGACCCGCGAAAGAGTGGAAGCAGTCCATCGAGGACCGCAAGAAACTGGACGGTCTGTATGAATGCGTGATGTGCGCCAGCTGCTCGACCTCGTGTCCCAGCTACTGGTGGAACGGTGACCGCTATCTCGGGCCCGCCGCGTTGTTGCATGCCTATCGCTGGATCATCGACAGCCGTGACGAAGCGACGGGTGAGCGTTTGGATGAATTGGAAGATCCGTTCAAACTGTATCGCTGTCACACCATCATGAATTGCGCAAAGACCTGCCCCAAGGGTTTGAACCCGGCACAGGCGATTGCGGAAATCAAGAAAATGATGGTCGAACGCGCCGTATAACGGCTTGATTCCATGTGCTTGCCGGGTTGCGGCAAGCGCATGGCAAGATTGCAAAATCATGGGCTGCAGCGCGATCTGATCGACGTTATCTGATCGATCAGGGAGGAATGATATCACCTATACGGGATCGTTCCGATGCAGAAAACTCAACCAGACAGCAAATCCAAAGCGCAAGAAGCGCTGGCAGTTCTTGAACAGGCTTGGGCCTATTACATGCCCGAGCCGGTCGTCGGACAGGATAAAGCCGAACCAGAGCTGTTCGAATACGCAAACGCTGCGTGAAACCCGACCAAGACACTTGAAGCCATACAGAGATTGGGCAAAGCATAGTCATGCCCATTCTCTTGCTTATTTTGGCCCTTGGGGTCTTTGCATACCTTTTATGGCGCTCGCGGACCACGTCGTTGACCCGCGACTGTCGCTGGCGCCAACACCGCAAAGAGGGCACTTGGGTCTGTGCCTTTTGCGGTGCGGAACAATCTGGCGATGATGCGCCTACCCAATGTTTGAAAAGCAGGCAGGGTTAAGGCGACCTCGGTGGCTTTGGACTGTTATTCGGCGTCGGGGAACGCCGCATGAAGCGCAATCTCAACCATCTCGCCAAAACTGCGCTCGCGCTCGGACGAGGGCAACGCCTCACCGGTGAGCAAATGGTCGGATACCGTGAGCACCGCGAGGGCCCGGCATTTGTGACGCGCGGCCAGAATATAGAGTTCTGCGGCCTCCATCTCAACGCCAAGAATACCGTGCCGAACCATTTGATCGTTCAGATCGGGCCGCTCATCATAGAAAACATCCGACGAGTATATTCCACCAATATGGGTTGGGGTGCCCTTGGTGGCTGCGGCGTCTGCCGCGGCCTGTAGCAAACCCCAATCGGCGCAGGGCGCAAAGTTCAGCTCTTTCATAATCCCACGAGAAGGTGTGCTGAGCGTGGTCGAGGTCATCGCCAGAATGACATCTCGAACGTTAACGCTGTCTTGCATGCCGCCGCATGAACCGATGCGGATCAGCGTTTTTGCACCGTAGTCGCGGATCAACTCGTTTACATAAATCGACAGTGATGGCATCCCCATCCCGCTGCCCTGAATCGTAACCGGATTTCCTTTCCAGGTGCCGGTATAGCCCAGCATTCCGCGGGTTTCGTTTACCAGTTTGACGTCTTCCAGAAAGGTCTCAGCCGCCCATTTCGCCCGGTAAGGGTCACCCGGCAGAAGTACGGTTTCAGCAATCTCACCTTTAGCGGCACCAATATGGATCGTCATTTTAAAGCTTTGTCCCCTTGGATTCAGGCCTAACGCCATTTTTACAGAGCCGGTTCAGCGCAAATTCAGACAGCACAGCAGAAGTGAAACGTATCTAAACCTGCGCAGCGGTGCAGCGATCGGGCATTTGTTGCGCCCCGTGTCGCTCCGCTTTGTGGTTGCAAATCGCTATGCTGACGATGATTCCCGTTGTTTTCCGGCCCACATAAGAAACTACGGCTTACTGGAAGAGTAGCCGTAGTTACAAGCTTAACGCGCAAATACCCCGTTTTATCGCTCGGATCAGATCAAAACCGAAAACGCCCTGCGCGCGCTATTCCGCGGCGAGGGTTTGGGGGTCAACCAAGGTGACGATGTCATCCATGATTGCGTTCAACTCAAAGTTCTTGGGTGTGTAGATTTCAGCGACGCCCATCGCCTTTAGTTTTGCGGCATCCTCGTCCGGGATAATGCCGCCGACAATTACCGGTACGTCTTCCAATCCGGCCTGCCGCAACCGTGCCATAACGTCTTCGACCAACGGAATATGGCTGCCCGACAGAATTGAAAGGCCGATGATATGGGCTTTGTCTTCCATCGCGGCGTTCACGATTTCTTCGGGGGTCAAGCGGATACCATCATAGGTAATGTCCATTCCGCAGTCGCGGGCGCGAAACGCGATTTGCTCGGCTCCGTTTGAATGCCCGTCCAGGCCGGGTTTTCCGACAAGGAATTTTAGCCGACGGCCCAGCCTGTCGCTAACGGCATCGACTGCCGCGCGAAGATCGTCCAACCCTTCGGTCTTGTTGGACACCGAGCCCGACACACCGGTCGGGCCGCGATACGTGCCGTAGGCCTTGCGCATTTCTTCGGCCCATTCACCGGTGGTGACACCTGCCTTGGCGGCGGCGATGGACGGAGCCATAACGTTTGCTCCGGTTCGCGCCGCGTCCCGCAGCGCAGCAAGCGCGCTGGCTACTGCCGCCTCGTCGCGATCGCCGCGCCATTCATTCAGGCGTGCGATCTGTTCTTGTTCAACGGCTGGGTCGACGACCATGATCCCGCCGTCTTCGGTTTGCAGTGGCGATGTTTCACCGTCGGTCCACTTGTTGACGCCAACCACGACAGTCTCGTTCCGTTCAATCCGGTTCAGCCGTTCTGCGTTTGAATCCACAAGGCGGGACTTCATGTACTCGATCGAGGCTACGGCACCTCCCATCGAGTCCAGATTGGCCAGCTCTGCGCGTGCGCCTTCTTTCAGTTCTTCGACCTTAGAGTCCACATTCGGGTTGCCATCGAACAGGTCGCCATATTCCAGAAGATCGGTCTCATAAGCCAGAATCTGCTGCATCCGCATCGACCATTGCTGATCCCAAGGGCGGGGTAGGCCGAGGGCCTCGTTCCAAGCAGGCAATTGAACGGCGCGCGCACGAGCCTTTTTGGACAAGGTTACGGCCAGCATCTCAATCAGGATGCGATAGACGTTGTTTTCGGGCTGTTGCTCGGTCAATCCAAGCGAGTTCACCTGAACGCCATAGCGAAAGCGGCGGAACTTGGGGTTTTCGACGCCGTAGCGGTCCAGCAGAATCTCATCCCATAGGTCGACGAAGGCGCGCATCTTGCACATCTCGGTGACAAAGCGGATGCCCGCGTTCACGAAGAACGAAATCCGGCCGCAAAGCGCAGGGAAATCCTCAGCAGGGACGCGCGGACGCAGCTCGTCCAGAACGGCAATCGCGGTGGCGAGCGCATATGCCAATTCCTGCTCGGGCGTGGCACCGGCTTCTTGCAGGTGATAGGAACATACGTTCATCGGGTTCCATTTGGGCACATGCGAATAACAATACTCAGCCACGTCCGCGATCATCTTCAGGGATGGCTTTGGCGGGCAAACATAGGTTCCGCGGCTCAGGTACTCTTTGATGAGATCATTCTGCACGGTGCCTTGCAGTTGTGAAATATCGGCACCCTGTTCTTCGGCAACCGCGATGTATAGCGCCAGCAACCATGGGGCTGTCGCATTGATCGTCATCGAGGTGTTCATCTGTTCCAGCGGAATCTGATCGAACAGGACCCGCATGTCGCCCAGATGGCTGATCGGTACGCCGACTTTTCCCACCTCGCCGCGCGCCAGCGTGTGGTCGCTGTCATACCCGGTCTGAGTCGGCAGGTCGAAGGCCACCGACAGGCCCGTTTGCCCCTTTGCGAGGTTCCCCCGGTACAATGCGTTTGACGCCTTGGCGGTGGAATGACCGGCGTAGGTTCGGATGAGCCAAGGGCGATCTTTCTGCATCTGCGTCATAAGGGGCCTCGTGTGCTTGACGGGTAAGAAAATTACTCTCAGAGGTTCTAAAGCGCAATTTTCGGGATATGTCAATTCGCTGCGTTGCGGCATATGGGTTTCTTGTGATTGTAGGACGCAGCGTTTGCTGGCAGGGTGCGCGCATGACTCAGACCGTGGAGCTTCCGCTTTGGCTTTTTTTGCTGATCCTGGTGTTCGCCGTGGTCACGTTGGCGTCTCATTTTTTGTTTCCGTCCGTGCGGTGGTTTTTCCGACGCAGGCTTGAACGGGCGGTTAAACGGCTGAACACACGTCTTCAGCGACCCATCCAGCCCTTCAAATTGGCCGAACGTCACGACATGATTCAGCGCTTGATTTATGATCCTCAGGTTAGTCACGCCGTACAGGATCATGCGCGCGAAGCGGGTGTGCCTGAGGCCGTCGCTTTCGAACAGGCGCGGCGTTACGCGCGTGAAATTGTGCCTTCCTTTTCTGCGGTCGCGTATTTCAGTTTTGCCATTCGAGCGGCCCGGGCTTTGAGCAACGCGTTTTATGATGTGCGGCTGACCTATCAGGATAATGACGCCGTAAAGAATATCGACCCTGACGCGACAGTGGTTTTTGTGATGAATCACCGCAGCAACATGGACTACGTTCTGGTGACGTATCTTGCCGCGCAGCAATCTGCGCTGTCTTATGCTGTGGGCGAATGGGCCAGGGTTTGGCCACTTAGCCGCCTGATCCGGGCGATGGGAGCTTACTTTATCCGCCGCCGGTCAGGAAGCGAGTTGTATCGTCAAGTGCTGTCTTGTTATGTTAGGCACGCGACCGAGGCTGGCGTGACACAGGCCATGTTTCCAGAGGGCGGCCTTAGCCTGACGGGGGCTTTGGGTCGGCCCAAACTTGGTTTGTTGAAATATATCGTCGACGGTACGCGACCGGACGGTAAGGACGTGGTGTTTGTGCCCGTCGCATTGAATTACGACCGTGTGCTGGAAGATACGATTCTGACCAAGGCAGCCCTTGGAAATCAACGGCGGTTCCACGCACGGATTGGTGTTATCACCGGATGGATACTTAAACAGATCGGCCGCCGACTGGTCGGGCGCTACAAACGCTTTGGTCTTGCCGCTGTGCGTTACGGTCGGCCTGTTTCGCTGCAACAGTTTCAGGCCGAGCACGGTGGTGATGTCGTTACCGATCTGGCCCGAGAGTTGATGTCGCGTATCAGGGGCGCGATTCCCGTACTTCCGATTCCAGCCGCGTGCTGGCTTGTTCGCGAGTGTGAAAGCCTGCCCGAAGACGAGGCGCGTCGCGTGATTGCGGATCTTATGCTACGCGACGGAAACTCCGCAGAACAGGCTCAGGCCTCGGTATCGGCGGCATTGGATCAATTAGTTGAACGTCGGATTTTACTGCGATCGGAGGGGAAAATAGCCCAGTCCGGCCAACGCGTTGACCTGTTGAACTACTATGCAGACTCTGTCGATTTGGATCGGGAAAGCTTGAATGCTGCGATAGCAAAGTAATTTTCTGCATCCGCTGGGTCATAAAATTACAAAATACATCCAAAATCTATTGCAATATTTCTCAATGCCCAATATCTCATCTGTTAATGCAAGCGATTCTGCATCGCGGCGAAAGCAATGAGATAAAGGAGGCCAATATGGCTCTGGACACCGAAAGCGGTATCGCGTCTTACGATGCGCCGGAAAAAGACCTCTATGAAATGGGTGAAATCCCTCCGATGGGATATGTGCCCAAGAAAATGTACGCCTGGGCGATCCGCAGGGAACGTCATGGCGAGCCGAATACGGCTATGCAGCTGGAAGTGGTCGATGTTCCCAAGCTCGACAGCCATGAGGTTCTGGTTCTGGTGATGGCCGCCGGCGTTAACTACAACGGTGTTTGGGCCTCGCTCGGTAAACCGATCAGCCCGTTTGATGGGCATGGTCAACCGTTTCACATCGCCGGTTCGGACGCATCGGGTATCGTTTGGGCCGTGGGTGACAAGGTAAAGCGCTGGAAAGTGGGTGATGAAGTTGTCATTCACTGCAATCAGGATGACGGCGATGACGAGGCTTGCAACGGCGGTGACCCGATGTATTCGGATAGCCAGCGCATCTGGGGTTATGAAACGCCCGATGGTTCATTTGCGCAGTTCACCAATGTTCAGGCGCAACAGCTGATGCCGCGCCCCAAGCACCTGACTTGGGAGGAAAGCGCCTGTTACACTCTGACGCTAGCCACCGCCTACCGGATGCTGTTCGGGCACGAGCCGCATGACCTGAAACCCGGCCAAAATGTTCTGGTCTGGGGCGCATCAGGAGGATTGGGCTCTTACGCTATTCAGTTGATCAACACCGCTGGTGCGAATGCGATCGGGGTTATCTCTGACGAAAGCAAACGTGACTTTGTGATGGGTCTGGGCGCCAAGGGTGTTCTGAACCGCAAGGATTTCAATTGCTGGGGTCAGCTGCCTACAGTCAACACACCCGAATATGCCGAGTGGTTCAAAGAGGCCCGTAAATTCGGCAAGGCCATTTGGGACATCACCGGTAAGGGCGTGAATGTCGATATGGTATTCGAACACCCCGGTGAAAGCACGTTCCCGGTCTCGACCTTCGTGGTGAAAAAGGGCGGCATGGTTGTGATCTGCGCGGGTACTACAGGCTACAACCTGACATTCGACGTGCGTTACATGTGGATGCATCAAAAGCGCCTGCAAGGTTCGCACTTTGCGCACCTGAAACAAGCTTCGGCTGCGAACCAATTGATGGTTGAACGCCGCCTTGATCCCTGCATGTCCGAAGTCTTTACATGGCAGGACCTGCCTGAGGCGCACATGAAAATGATGCGCAACGAACATAAGCCGGGGAATATGTCGGTTCTGGTTCAGGCACCGCGCACCGGTATGCGCACCCTCGAAGAGGTCCTTGACGCGGGCAGGTAACCCGTCAAACAAACATCAGAGACACCCGCGAACCGCGCAACCGGTTCGCGGGTGGTTCCTTTTTCACGCTAGGAGCAGAATTACCAAAGGCTTGGAAATTGCTGCCCCGCTATTTTTGGGGAGTAGAAATCGGTGAATAGGCTAAAAAACACTGTACATGTTATGGTTGTGTTAACCCTTCGTTAACCGTTTCGGAGAGACTTTGGATGGCGCAAAATGAGTGGATACTGGACGTTTTGTCGGACCTCAACGCCTTCGCGGTTGAGAACGGTTTGACCGCGCTTGCTGAACAGCTTGATGACACCAAGCTGATCGCAGCGGCCGAGATTGCGTCCATGAAGAACGAGGCACGAGCGCCTGCGAATGGGAACGCAAATCGATTTGAGCCAGGTCCTGGAGGACTTGGAAAGCACCAGCACGCTTGACGAGCTGGGTGATGTTGCAGTTCGACTGCGTGATCGGCTGAAGGTACAGCATCTGATTTACCATTGGGTTGATGGTGCTGGCGATCAGTACGGGTATACGACCTATCCGGATGCGTGGGCCGAAAGGTATCTTGAACGCAACTATCACCGGATTGATCCTGTGATCCTGGGCTGTTTTCAACGGTTCCATCCTGTCGACTGGAAAGCGCTGGACTGGTCAGGAAAAGTCGCGAAGAACTTTCTTCAGGACGCGTTAGAGCATGGGGTCGGGAACCAAGGTTATTCGATTCCGATCCGTGGTCCGAACGGGCAGTTCGCTTTGTTTACCGTAAACCACTCCTGCAGCGATGAAGTGTGGAAGGCTTTCATCGACAGCCATGGGCGCGAGCTGATCCTGATCGCGCATTTCTTTAATCGCAAAGCGTTAGAATTTGAAAGCAACCGTCAACCGGATGCACCCCGCGGATTGTCTCCGCGCGAGGTCGATGCGATGACGTTACTTGCGCTGGGATACAGCCGCGCGCAGGTGGCACATTCACTGTCGATCTCTGAACATACCTTACGGGTCTATATCGAAAGCGCGCGCGCCAAGCTTGGGGCGCTGAACACCACGCATGCCATCGCAACTGCGCTCAGCCGGGGATTAATAGTCGTTTAACGACCGAGCGCCCCTCGAACCGGAAATTAACCACGGCTTTGTACCCCCTTCGTTCCTGCACAGGACGACAAGGGGAAAAAGTCATGTTGCGCTATTTGTTTGCCGACGAATTACACAAGTTTCCAAATCTGGCGGACGGGATGTTTCGGGACCGGGCAGATCAGTTCAAGACCCGGCTGGGTTGGGACGTTCATGTTAACGACAAGGGTGAAGAGCGGGATCAATACGATGACCTGAACCCGCTCTATGTAATCTGGGAAGAAGAGGATGGCAGCCATGGTGGTTCCATGCGCGTCCTTCCGACAACCGGCCCGGTTATGGTCAACGAAGTGTTTGGGCATCTCACGGGTGGCAAACCGGTTCACAGCCCTCTGATTTGGGAAGTGACACGGTTTTGTCTGTCGCGAACAGCCAGCCCTCGTACGGCCGGGGCGATTATGTTGAGCGGCGGAGAGATCATGGAGGGTTTTGGCCTGACCCATATCGCCGGTGTCTTTGACGCGCGAATGATCCGTATTTACCGTCTGATTGGATCATCGCCGGTTGTCCTTGGTTCGGAAGGTGAAGGGCGCGATCAGATCTCGGTCGGTTTGTGGCCCTATTCTTCAGAAGACTGTAACCGCGTCGCCGAACGCGCAGGCATCCCTCGCGAGCTGTCGCGTCTTTGGTTTAAAACAGCTTTTGGCACCGGGCGGCAGCATCGTTTTGCGATGTCAGCCTGAAAGGCGGAAAACCCAAATCCACATCTGGCGATAGGCTGCGCGGCCCTGTAGGGTCGCGCCATGTCTTTGACCCCCGTAACCTTTTCCGATGACCAGGCTGCCGCCTACGACAACATCTCAGAGATGTTGAAATCAGCAGGCGTAGACCTGGATGATGACGCTTTGCTGAAATTGCCGGGCAACGGAAAATCCGGTGTCATGGCCGTTATTGGCAAGGCCGGGTCAGGCAAAACGCTGTTGTTGGCCGAGCTTTACAAAGCCCTTGCTGAAACAGGTGTACAAGTTGTCTCGGGTGATTTCGAAAGCCGAAAAGCCCGTGATAAGCGTAGTCTCGCTATTCTTGCCCCAACCAACAAGGCCGCCAGCGTATTGCGGCTGCGAGGGGTGCCTGCAACAACGATTCACCGTATCCTTTATACGCCGGTCTATGACCCGGAATATGAACGGATCGCAGAATGGCTGGCGGGAAATGACGAGCGACCCGAGATCGAAGGCCTGACCGATGAAGCGCTGGACCGGGCGGCCGCGTTTTATGAAAACAACAAGTCGATACCGGGCGCGTTGGCCGCGGCAGGACTGCGGGGATCTGACTTTATCACAGGTTGGAAACGCCGGGATGAGCCTTTGGATATTGGCTTTGTCGACGAGGCATCCATGCTGGACGACAGGCAATTCGAGGATCTTCAGGAAATTTTCCCTACTCTGCTTCTGTTTGGCGATCCTGCGCAGTTGGCGCCGGTCAACCAATCGGGCAGCATGGTTTTTGACGGTTTGCCCGAGCCACGAAAACAAATCCTGCAGCGCGTGCACAGGCAGACAGCAGACAATCCGATTCTGGATCTGGCGCATGCGCTTGCCGACCCTGCGCTTGGGTTTGAGGATTTCGAACGCATGGTCGAGCAGACCGCGCTAAAGGATGACCGGGTTATATGGGGACAGCGGGTCGAAGTTGACCTAATGGCCCGCAGCCCGGTTCTGGTCTGGCGAAACGCCACGCGAATCCGATTGATACAGGCGTTCAGACATGTGCACGGGGCACCTGATACCGAATTGTTGGAAGGTGAGCCGCTGATTTGCGATGGGATCGAGCTTCCGTTGAAACACCGCAAAAAGCGACTGGACCTCGAGGCGCGGGGGCTCATCAAGGGGGCTCAGGTCATCTATCTTGGGCCGGGTCGAAAGCCCGGGTTTTCTCGATTACATGTGACGGGCGCGGAAGACCCTCAGGTCAGCGCGGCTTCGATCGTGAAAATTGAAATGCCCGACGAGGAAGAGCCATTTATTCCCTACGCAGCGCGGATGGGGGCGACGTTTTTGCATGGCGCGGCGGTCACGATACACAAGGCCCAAGGGTCGCAATGGGATACTGTGCAGGTCTTTGCACCCGACATTTACGCGGCCGCGCGCATGGGGCGGACCGAAGCGGGTCAACCCTTGTGGAAGCGCCTTGCCTATGTTGCCATAACTCGGGCGCAAGAACGGTTAATATGGGTCGTGCGCAATCGCCTGGCCAAGCCAACCCATCCCTTGCGCGTCGATGATTTGCGTGCGGCCCCGGCAGCGGCCCTGACATTGGAAGCGGAAGAAACATGAAAACCATTATCGTGACAGGAGCCAGCTCTGGTATCGGTCGATCCACGGCCGAGCTGTTCTTGGCCGAAGGCTGGACCGTGGGCTTGATCGCACGCAGTGTCGAGGCATTGGATGCAATGGCGTCTGAGAACGCAAATGCAGTCTCTCTGCCAGCAGATGTCACCGACCCCGATGCTGTGTCGAAGGCGTTTCAGCTATTTCAGGACGAGACCGGTCACTTGGACGTCCTGTTCAACAACGCAGGTATTTTTGCACCCGGCGGCACCATTGATGAGATCGCCCTTGAAGACTGGTACCAAAGCGTCAACGTCAACCTGAACGGCATGTTCTTATGTGCACGTGAGGCGTTTCGCATCATGCGCCATCAGCACCCTCAGGGTGGGCGCATCATAAATAACGGATCAATTGCGGCCCATGTACCGCGCCCGAATTCCACTCATTATTCCGCCACCAAACATGCGGTGACCGGTCTGACCCGCAGCCTTTCACTGGACGGGCGTGCGTTCGGGATCGCCTGTGGTCAGATTGATATCGGAAACGCGCGCACGCAGATGGTGCAGGATCTTACTGATGCAACCATTGCGTCCGGCCAACAACCCGACCCCACCATGGCGGTCGAGGATGCAGCGCGATCCGTTCTGCACATGGCGTCGTTACCGCCCGAGGCGAATGTGCAGTTTATGACGGTGATGGCGACGACAATGCCTTATATCGGGCGCGGGTAACGATCAGTTCTCACGCAAAAGCCGGAACGCCGTCGACGCGCCCCAACCCGCCGCAATGGCGATGACAAGGGACATAAGCCCGTACCACACCGGTTGTTCTCGGGACATATTGTACAAGAAACGCTCTAGCCCGACCTTTCGGACATCGATTACCGTTTCAAAGCGAGATACGACCTCGCCCCCGCGGGTCAGGAAAATGCGCGCGACATACTCCCCTTCGGTCAAGTCTGCAGGCATCGCGATAGAGGTTCGAAACAGGGTTTGTTCATCGACGGCGACGGTGTCTTCACGGATGGAATACAAGCCCTCGTCCTCGCGGATGCGCACAACGGCGTCGGCAAAGTCCTGAGCGCTGCGAATGTGCATGGCGGCGCCTACTGAACGGATCGCGCGTTCTATAGAAACCCGATAACGCAGGTCTTCGGTATCGGTCAGAATATCGTCAAGCGGTGCGCTGGTCGCAACGGCATAAAAGCTGGGAGCCAGATCAACCAGCACGCTATCGGTATTCACCCATATCCCAAGTTTGCGTTCCTTAC
The DNA here is from genome assembly GCF_056533365.1 of Ruegeria sp. G5. Classification (NCBI taxonomy): domain Bacteria; kingdom Pseudomonadati; phylum Pseudomonadota; class Alphaproteobacteria; order Rhodobacterales; family Roseobacteraceae; genus Ruegeria; species Ruegeria sp. G5. Next base: position 574,022 of record NZ_JBQFOK010000001.1, read on the forward strand.
GGCGCACTGTCACGGGGCCGGACGGGCCGGCGACGGCAACAATGACTTCGAGTGGCGGGCCCGACGGGATCGGCGTTTCGCGTTTGACCGCGCCAAAGATAAGGATTTCAGAGCCATCAAAATTGGCTGTGATCGCGACACGATCCTGGCTGAGCCCCAGAACAACCTGTTCCTCTTGCGCTGACACAGCCGAGCAGAACAGGACCAGAAACAGGGCAAGACGCAACAGCATGTCAGTGCCCCCCTTCCGTGCCCAGTGAATAGAGCTCGGACGGTTCAAGCAAAAGGTCCAACGCCAGCTTGCCACACACTACAAGAACGAGGGCCGCCAGCAGTACGCGCAATTGCTCGGCTGGCATGCGAGCTCCGATGACGGTTCCGATCTGAGCACCAATGACGCCACCAACCAGCAGCAACACAGCCAGCACGATATCGACCGTATAGTTGGTGGTCGCGTGCAGCATCGTTGTGAAGGCGGTGACGAAGATAATCTGGAATAGCGATGTTCCGACGACCACTTTCGTGGGCATTCCCAACAGGTAGATCATTGCCGGAACCATGATGAAGCCACCCCCGACGCCCATGATTGCCGAAAGGACACCAACGCACAGCCCGACCAATACCGGTGGGATAACGGATATATACAAGCCCGACGTCCGGAACCGCATTTTGAAAGGCATTGCATGAACCCACCCGCGTTGGCGGCGCGGGGCAGGGGCCGTGCCGCCTTTCTTGGATTTTCGCAGCGCGTTCAGGCTTTCAATGAACATAAGGCTGCCGACAACCCCGAGGAAGACGACATAGCAAAGCGTCACCAACAGATCGACCTGGCCTAGGCTTTTGAGGTAATTGAATACCACCACGCCAAGAGCCGCCCCCATCAGGCCTCCGGTCAGCAGCACCGTTCCCATCTTTAGATCAACGGTTTTTCGTCGGAAATGGGCCAGAACACCTGAAAAAGATGAGGCCACGATCTGGTTTGCCTCGGTCGCAACTGCAACGGCCGGCGGGATGCCAATGAAAAACAGCAACGGGGTCATCAGGAACCCGCCACCGACACCGAACATGCCGGATAAGATGCCAACCATGCCGCCCAGCCCCAGAAGCAGAAAGGCGTTTACGGAGACTTCGGCAATTGGAAGGTAAATCTGCATGACGCACTAACTAATAAGTCCAGATGCATCGCGCAATGTGACACGAGCTTCTCTGGAAGACCGGGTTAAGCTTGAATATGCCGCACCTGCAAACGACGGGTTCGACGGTCGCCAGACATCCGCAAACTCACCGTAACGGCGCGTCGGATGACTGGGCACTGAATGTTTCCCAAAACTCTGTAATCTCGCGGTCAAACCACGGGTCATTGCACCCGTCACCCCGGTGGCTCGTTTTCCGAGGTCAGTTATCACAGGAAACACACGCATACCTCTTTAGAGCCTTTGCGGCATGCAAAATCAACTCTGCATGCCGCCCTGCAGCAAACAGGACTGAACTGAGTTCCAAACTGGACCTATCAGCGCTCCTTTACATAGGGTTCGCCACCAGCGCGCGGTGGAATCGCCTTGCCGACAAACCCGGCCAGGATAACAACCGTCAGGATATAGGGCAGGGCGTCCATGACCTGTACGGGAATGACGATTCCGCCCAGATCGATGTTCTGAAACCGCAGTGCTATGGCTTGTAGCAGTCCGAACAAAAGGCAGGCACCCATCGCATGCCACGGCCGCCACTTAGCAAAGATCAGGGCGGCCAGCGCGATAAAGCCACGCCCAGCCGTCATCTCTTTTACAAAACCAGCCTGCAGGGCGGTGGCTAGGTAAGCGCCCGCGATACCGCAAAGCACACCGCAAATAGCCACAGCGGCAAAGCGCAATCCAACGACAGAAACCCCGGCGGTATCAACCGCAGCCGGGTTTTCACCCACAGCGCGCAACCGCAAACCAAATCGGGTGCGATAGAGGATCCACCACGTCGCGGGCACCATCAGGAATGCGAAGTACACAAGGACTGAGTGTCCGGACAAGAGCTCGGAATAGATGAGTTCAAAGAAATTCGCGTCAGACATCAGCTCTGAAACGGATTCCCCGGTTCGCTCGGCATCGTCGGGACCGATTGCAAACGGGAATTCGGTCGGTTCAAACCTGCCGCCTCCTACCAATGAGGGGGTGCGACCGCCTTGTTGGAACCAGCTTTGCGCTATTAGCACTGTCAAACCAGACGCCAGAAAGTTAATAGCAACGCCTGAGATAAGTTGGTTGCCGCGGAACGTGATCGAGGCCAGACCATGCAGGCCGGACAGGACCAAAGACGCGGCTGTACCTGCCAACAAGCCCAACCAAACGGATCCTGTTACCGCCGCCACAGCAGCAGAGAAAAAGGCAGACATCAGCATCTTGCCTTCAAGCCCAATGTCAAAAATCCCGGCCCGTTCGGAATATAGCCCGGCGAGACAGGCCAATAGCAGCGGCGTCGCAAGGCGGATCGTCGAGTCGAGCACCTGAACGAGGGTAATGAAGAATTCCATTACTGTGCTCCTCCTTTGCGGAGGCTCAGGAACACTTTCTCAAGCGGCATCCGAACCATGTTGTCCAGTGCTCCGGTGAACAGAATGACCAGAGCCTGAATGACTACAATCAGCTCGCGCGGGATTGACGTCCACAATGCCAATTCTGCACCGCCCTGATACAGGAACCCGAACAAAATCGCGGCCAGAAATACACCAAACGGGTGCGATCGCCCCATCAGGGCTACGGCGATTCCGATAAAGCCAGCGCCCTCGGTCGAGTTGAGAACCAACCGCTCTGCTTCGCCCATCACATTGTTGATGGCCATCAGGCCCGCCAGCGCGCCCGAGATCAGCATCGCAATAATGGTGATGCGAACTGGTGAGATCCCCGCATAGACCGCGCCTGTTTCCGAATGTCCGTAGGCGCGGATTTCATAGCCTAATCGTGTACGCCAGATCAAAGCCCAGACGACAACGCAGGCAAGCAGGGCAACAAAGAACGAGATATTTGCTGGCGCACCCCGGAACATCACGTTTTCTGCGGTCGAGAACATCGACTGGAAGGTCGGCAGATGCACTGACTCGGGGAAACGCGCGGTCGCAGGGTCTTGCGAGCCTTGCGGGCGCATCACGTTAACCAACATATAGTTAAGAAACGCGGCCGCGATGAAGTTGAACATGATGGTAGTGATCACGATATGGCTGCCGCGTTTGGCCTGCAAATAGGCCGGAATCGCAGCCCAGAGGGCCCCAAACAGCATCGACCCAAGGCAGGCGGCCAGCAGGGCGATGCTCCAATGCGGCCAGTCGATATAGAGGCAGACCATAGCAACACCAAGCCCGCCCAGCATGGCCTGGCCTTCGCCACCGATGTTGAACAGGCGCGCGTGAAACGCCACCGCCACTGCGAGACCGGTGAACATGAAATTGGTCGCGTAATAGAGCGTATAGCCCCACCCATAAGTCGACCCCAACGCGCCGGTGACCATCAGGTTCACGGCCTCGACTGGGTTTTCGCCGATCGCAAGAATGACAAGTGCCGACAGGATTGCTGCCAGGATCAGACTGATCAGCGGGATCAGAACGACGTCGGCCCATTTGGGCATTTTTTCCATGTTACGCGGCCTCTCCCGCAACACCGGCCATCAATAGGCCCAGCTCTTTTTCATTTGTCTCATGCGGCAGACGTTCGCCCATGATATGTCCGTCAAACATCACCGCAATCCGATCAGACAGCGAGAAGATCTCTTCCAATTCGACCGAGACCAGCAGGATTGCTTTCCCCTGATCGCGCAGGGCGACGATTTGTTTGTGAATGAACTCGATCGCGCCAATGTCCACACCACGGGTGGGCTGGCCGACCAACAACAGATCGGGGTTCCGCTCAATCTCGCGCGCGACGACGATCTTTTGCTGATTGCCGCCCGAAAAGCTTTTGGCCGCCAACCAGCCATTGGGTGGGCGCACATCGAACTTTTCAATCTTGCGCTCGGTATCTGCGCGCAGGGCGGCGTTGTCCATGAAGATGCCGCGCTTGTAGGCTGGGTCGCGGTGATAGCCAAAGGCCACATTCTCCCACGCGTGGAAGTCCATGATCAGACCTTCGCGCTGGCGGTCTTCGGGCACATGGGCGATGCCGCGCGCGCGCCGGGCCTGACCGTCTGATCCGGCACCAGACAGCGCAAGTGGCGCGCCGTTCAGGCGAATTTCGCCTTGACCCGGGCGCATGCCGCCCAGCACCTCAAGCAATTCCGATTGCCCGTTGCCGGCGACACCAGCAATGCCGACGATCTCGCCGGCGCGGACGGTCAGGTTGATACCTTTGACGCGTTCAACACCGGCTGAATCGAAGACCCGCAGATTTTCGACCTCAAGCACCGGCTGCCCCGGTTTGGCAGGTACCTTGTCGACCTGCAGCAGCACCTTACGGCCGACCATCAACTCGGCCAGCTCTTGTGGGTTGGTCTCAGCTGTTTTCACGGTGGCCGTCATCTCACCACGCCGCATGACCGAGACGGTGTCGGTGTTTTCCATGATCTCACGCAGTTTATGCGTGATCACGATGATGGTTTTCCCTTCCGAGCGCAGGCGATCAAGAATGCGGAAAAGCTGATCGGCCTCAGCGGGCGTCAAAACACCGGTGGGTTCGTCCAAAATCAGAATCTCGGCCTTGCGATACAGCGCCTTCAGGATTTCCACCCGCTGCTGCATGCCCACACCGATTTCGTCGATGCGTTTGTCCGGGTCCACGAACAGCTCGTATTCCTCTTCCAGCGCTTTCAACTCTTTGCGCGCTTTGGCCAAAGAGGGTGCCAGCATGCCGCCGTCTTCGGCCCCTAAGACGATGTTTTCAAGAACGGTAAAATTTTCAACCAGCTTAAAGTGTTGAAACACCATTCCAATGCCTGCAGCGATCGCCGCCTGACTGTCGGGAATATCGGTTTTGGTTCCGTTGATCCAAATCTCGCCTTTGTCGGCTTTATAAAAGCCGTAAAGGATACTCATCAACGTGGATTTGCCCGCTCCGTTTTCACCGATGATCCCGTGGATCGTACCGGGGGCGACGCTGATTGAGATATCTTTGTTGGCTTGAACAGGCCCAAAGGCTTTGGAAATCCCTTTGAGCTCAATGGCGGGGACGCTCATGTCTTGTCCTCAATTCCCGAAGGGGCTGCCCGGCTAACCCCGAGCGGTAGAGTGGGTGCGAGACGGAGGTCAAACCCCCGCCTCGCGCGATATCAGAACTGCAGTGCCGGGCAGCTGTCGTTCTCGTAGTAGCTGACCACGGTTACGTTACCCGCGATGATGTCATCACGCGCTTTGTCGACCGCAGCTTGCATTTCGTCGGATACCAGTGGGGCGTTGTTCTCGTCCATGGCAACGCCTACGCCGTCTTCCGCCAGACCCATGGCAAAGACACCGGTTTCAAGGTTTTCACCCGCTTTCATGGCGTCGTAAACGGCAACGTCTACACGCTTGAGCATCGAGGTCAGAACTTTGCCGGGATGCAGGTGGTTCTGGTTGCTATCCACGCCGATCGACAGAATGCCTTCGTCGGCTGCGGTTTGCAGCACACCAACGCCGGTGCCACCGGCCGCCGCATATACGACGTCAGCGCCTTGGCTGATCTGAGCTTTGGTCAGCTCGGATCCTTTGACCGGGTCGTTCCAGGCGGCCGGAGTGGTTCCGGTCATGTTAGCGACGACTTCGATATCGGGGTTCACAGCCTTGGCACCCTGCGCATATCCACAGCCAAAGTGACGGATCAGCGGAATGTCCATACCGCCGATAAAGCCAACCGTACCTGACTCAGACGCCATAGCGGCCATCATGCCAACCAGATAAGAGCCTTCATGTTCGGCAAAGCCGATCTGACGGATGTTGGGGATGTCCAGCCAGTTCACGTCAACGGCAACGAATTTCGTATCCGGATAATCACCTGCAACTGCAGAAAGCGGATCAGCCATGGCAAAACCCATGGTGATGATCGGGTTCAGACCTGCTTCGGCGAAACGGCGCAATGCCTGCTCGCGCTGCGCTTCGGACTGCAGTTCGATCTCACGATAGCTGCCACCAGTTTCGTCGGCCCAGCGCTGCGCGCCATTATGAGCAGCTTCGTTGAACGACTTGTCGAATTTGCCGCCCAGGTCAAAGATCAGGGCCGGCTCTGCCAGTGCTGCACCTGCGGTCAGTGCAACTGCGGCTGCAGCTCCCATCAAGGATTTCATCAGGGTCATTTGTTACTCCCGTTGGTTATTGTTAGTCGGGGCCAATGTCGCCCCGCTTACCCAATGTGGGCGAGCATAACTGTTGTGATGGCGGGAATTAAGGACGTTTGCAACAGCTTGGGTCAACAGATTTTTGACCAATTGGTCGAAAAAAATGGCGAAGTGAATTCAGGTCAAATCGCAATTCATCACGATAGCGTCAATTTTTTTATTGTTTTCACGCAGATAGTAATTTTTGCGCAGCCCACTGGGTCTGTATCCACAACGCTCGTAAAGTGAAATCGCGGGCAGGTTGTCTTTCGCGACGTCAAGAAAGGCGTGTGTTGCGCCTAATTTTTTTGCCTCTGCATGCCATTCATTCATGCATTTCAAAGCCAGGCCCTGGCGTTGAACACTTGGGTGCGTGGCAATTGTCAGCAATTCAGCTTCACCGGCGATAACTTGAAACAGAGCAAAAGACTGATCATTCCCAATGGCATAGGTAAATCGATTCTTCAGAAGCTCTGCAAATTCCACAGCATTCCATGGCCGCGATTGGGTGAATGCGGCCTTATGTATTTGGGCCATAAGCTCGGGCGTCATTCGTCCAACAAATCCGGGGGTGACTCTTTGGACGGGGCCGCATCCGCAGGGCGTATGTAAAGCGGGGCTGGCGGTTCGACTGCGTTTGGCCACTTTTGAAGCGCGACACTGGCGATGGCGCGCACCTGTGCATCTGGGTCGTCGTTGAAGGTAAGCGGCCCAAGTGATTCTGCCTGATCCAGCGCGATCAATGCTGGGGGTTGACCGGGCGGAGAGACATAAACCTGGTCGCGTGGAGCACGGATTGCGGGAAGAGCATCGGGGTTTTCGGCGGCCAAAGCTTCGAACCCATTGACGCCAACCGCTGGGATGCCAAGACCCAGCGCGAGCCCGCGCGCGGCGGAGACGGAAATTCGAATGCCGGTGAAATTTCCCGGTCCGATACCCACGCCAATCGCGGTGAGGTCAGTCCAGACAAAACCCGCGGTAGATAGCGTTTCCTCCAACAAAGGCATTAGGCGCTCGGCTTGGCCCTTTTTCATGGGCTCAACACATGAAGTAAGGAAGGTATCCCCGCGTAACAAAGCGGCCGCGCAATGCGCGGCCGATGTATCAAAAGCCAGAATAAGTGGGTCAGACGGCAACGGGCCGTACCTCGGTCACTTCTGGGATATAGTGGCGCAGCAGGTTTTCGATGCCCATTTTCAGCGTAAGGGTCGAAGACGGACATCCGGCGCACGCACCTTGCATATGCAGGTAGACGATACCCCGGTCGAAACCATGAAAGGTGATGTCACCACCATCCTGCGCCACGGCCGGGCGCACGCGGCTGTCCAAAAGATCCTTGATCTGGTTAACAACTTCGGCGTCTTCACCAGTATGTTCCGCATGTCCTGAGGCCGTCGTCGCATCTGCAGCCATAACCGGCTGACCGGATTGATAGTGTTCCATCACAGCGCCCAGAATGGCAGGTTTGATGTGATCCCACTGAACGTCATCAGATTTGGTGACGGTGACAAAATCATTGCCAAAGAACACGCCCGTCACGCCGCTTACCGCGAAAATCCTATTGGCCAATGGCGACTTTTCTGCCGCGTCAGCGGATGGAAAATCTGCAGTCCCGGCCTCAAGCACGGTCTGTCCGGGCAGGAATTTCAGCGTCGCAGGGTTTGGCGTGGATTCGGTCTGGATGAACATGTCGCGGCTCCGTATCAGGTGTTCCTGATATGCGACCCCGGGCTCAGGAAGTCAAGATTTGGAACCGTTCTAAATTTCAGCAGCTTGCATAATCGCGTCTTCAAGCCTGTCGTCGCCCCAAAACAATTCATCTTGCACCAGAAAGCTGGGTGCTCCGAACAGACCTTTGTCCTGTGCTGTTTTGGTTTGCGCAACCAAAGCCTGTTTGATGTCGGGGTCACTGGCCTTGGCCATCAGATCGCCGGACAAACCCGCAGTGTTCAGGCAAGATTCCAAAACCGCATCGTCTGCAATGTTCTGACCATCTGCGAATTCCGCAGAATATACTGCGCGCACGAAAGCGGCCTTGTGAGATGGGTCATTGATCGCCAGAGTCAGCCGGGCCGCCCTCAGGCCATTTTGCGGAAACGGATCGGGCTTCACAAAGGGCAGGTCGCGTTTCGCGCATAGGCGTGCCATGTCCTGCCACATGTACCTGCCCTTGGCCGGGTAAAGGTTGAACGGCGAGTTGTTCCAGCCCTGACTTGCAAAGATAGGACCCAGCAGAAATGGCTGCCATTCAACAGTCAGGTTATGCTTTGCCGCAGCGTCCTCGATACGCATGGCGCTGAGATAAGAATAGGTCGACGCAAACTCGAACCAGAACTGGATACTGCGTGGCATAGCAAAGCCTTATGTAATTGCTTCCAGCTTTTCCTTGCTCAGATCACCGGGGACAATCGTGATTGGAATCGGCAGGCTGCCCGAGTTCTTGGTCAATTGAGTCACCAACGGGCCCGGGCCTTTCTTTTCGACACCAGCGCCCAGAACCAATACCCCGATCTCTGGGTCGGATTGAACATGTTCGATGATCTGCGCCACTGGTTCGCCTTCGCGTATCGCCAGCTCGGGATCAACGCCCTGCTTGTCGCGCATCCATTTCGCAAAAACCTCGTAATGGGCGTGGATGCGTTCACGGGCTTCTTCGCGCATGACCTCGGCCACACCGATCCAATGGTTGAACTCATCCGGAGGGATGACTGACAGGATCGTGACGCCGCCATTGGTATGAGCGGCGCGCATCGCAGCAAAACGCATAGCGTTCAGGCATTCGCGGCTGTCATCCAGTACGACCAGGAACTTGCGCATGGGTGTCCTCATTCTTTTCGGGTGATCATGCCCGACCAGATGCTGACTGGCAACCGATGCCTAGCGCGTGGTGGCTGCCCAATCCCAATACAGTTCCCGCGCGCGGCGGGCGATGGGGCCAACCTGGTATTGCGTGTCTTCAAGCGCTGTGATGGGGGTAATCTTGCTCATGTTACCCGTCATGAAGACTTCATCCGCCTGATGGAAGTCATCAAAGGTCAAAATGCTTTCATGCACGGTAACACCGTCGGCACGCAGGTTTTCGATGTGGCGCGCACGGGTGATTCCGGCCAGAAACGTGCCGTTGGGGGTGGGGGTGAACACCTCGCCGTCGCGGACCATGAAGATGTTGGCGGTCGCCGTTTCGGCCACATGGCCCAACGCATCAGCCACCAGCGCGTTCGAGAAACCCTTTGACCGGACCTCACTCAGCATGCGCGCGTTGTTGGGGTAAAGACAGCCGGCCTTGGCATTCACGACCGCCGATTCCAAAACCGGACGACGGAAGCGAGTATACCCCAACGTCGCCGAGGCGCTTTCGGGTGCCATCGGAATTTCCTCAAGGCAGATGGCAAAGCCGGTGCTGTTTTCCAAAGGCACGATCGCCGTGCGGTCACCGTCGATACCCCAATACATCGGGCGGATATAGACGGCGGTGTCTGGGGCATAGCTTTCCAACCCCTCGCGGATGATCTCGACCATCTGTTCGGTTGTCACGAAGGGCGTCAGCATCAGTGCCTCGGCCGAGCGGTTTACACGGGCGCAATGGGCTGCAAGGTCGGGAACAAGCCCGTCGAAATAGCGTGCACCGTCAAAGACAGACGACCCCAGCCAGGCGCCATGATCGGCCGCGCGCATGATGGGTGCATCCCCGTCATGCCACTGACCTTCGAAATAGGTGCGAATATTCTTGCCGACTGCCATGACGCCCTCCCAAGCTTTGCGGCAAACCTAGGAAGACGTTGCGGCAAGGTCCAGAGCTATCAGCCCTGTTTTGCGCCCACCATGCCCACGATTTCGTAAGTCTGCTGCAAGATCGGTGCCGCGATTGCACGTGCCTTTTCCGCGCCATTGGCCAAAATCCGGTCAATCTCGGCCTCTTCGCCCATCAGGCGGGCCATTTCGGACGAGATCGGGGCCAGTTTTGACACGGCAAGCTCAGCGAGCATCGGCTTGAACTCGCCAAACTGCTTGCCACCCACTTCGGTCAAAACCTGTTCGGCAGTCTGGTCGCTAAGGGCTGCGTAGATGCTGACCAGATTGCGCGCCTCGGGGCGCTCAGATAGACCATCCACCTCAGAGGGCAGGGCATCCGGGTCCGTCTTGGCCTTGCGGATTTTCTTGGCGATGGCGTCGGCGTCATCCGTCATGTTGATCCGGGTCATGTCCGACGGGTCCGACGACGACATCTTGCGCGACCCGTCCCGCAGGTTCATGACGCGCGGGGCAGGGCCGCCGATCACGGGCTCGGTCACCGGGAAGAACTCGACGCTGTAGTCGTGGTTGAACTTGATCGCGATGTCGCGGGTCAGTTCCAGATGCTGTTTCTGATCTTCGCCCACCGGCACATGGGTTGCGTGATAGATCAGAATATCCGCGGCCATCAGTGCCGGGTATGCAAACAGACCCAGTGAGGCGTTCTGCGCATTCTTGCCCGCCTTGTCCTTGAACTGCGTCATCCGCTGCATCCAGCCCATCCGGGCGATACAGTTGAAAATCCACGCCAGCTGCGTGTGCTCGGCCACCTGGCTTTGGTTGAACAGGATGGATTTTTCCGGGTCCAGACCAGCGGCGATGAAACCTGCGCAGACCTCGCGGGTTTTTTCACGCAGACGGGCCGGGTCCTGCCAGACGGTGATGGCGTGCAGGTCGACCATGCAATAGATGGTCTCATAATCTTCGCCCTGCATATCTACGAACCGCTTGAGCGCACCCAGATAGTTGCCAAGATGCAGGTTCCCCGACGGCTGGATGCCGGAAAACACGCGTGGTGTGAACTGGGTCTCGGTCATCGAAGGGAACTCCCGTCTGGAAAAATCAGCCCCCGTCGCTTACCCATGAGGCCAAGGGACGTCAACAGCCGCGAAAGGCCAGCCCAATGAGCAGTGAGCATTATACACCCGCCGTGAACCCCTTGCCGCCCGTGGTTGTGGCGCTGGTTCTGTTCATCATGGGCATCGAACTGGCCTTTAACTTTGGCGCACGCGGGCTGATCGGAGGGCCGTCTGCGGTTGGATGGCGGCTGGATGCGCTACAGCATTATTCTTTCTCGCCGGACATATTCGATTGGATGGTGAAAAACGGGCGTTGGCCGGTTGAGCATCTGATCCGTTTCGTGACCTACCCTTTCGTTTCAGCCAATTTCACACAGGCCATATTCGTCTGTGTTTTTGTTCTGGCGATGGGCAAGATGGTGGCCGAGGTTTTCGGCGGCGTTCAGATGCTGGTGATTTTCGTGATATCGGGCATCGGTGGGGCGCTGGTATATGCACTGTTGTTTGATCCGCAATATCCGCTGGTTGGTGGGTTTCCTCCGGTTTACGGGCTTATCGGTGCGTTTACGTGGATTTTGTGGCGCAGGCTGTCGATCGTCGGCGAGAACCAGTCGCGTGCGTTCAGTCTGATTGCAGTATTGATGGGCATTCAGCTTTTGTTCGGATTGCTATTTGGCGGCACGCTGGACTCGGTGGCTGATCTGGGTGGGTTCGCGACAGGTTTTGCCCTGTCGTTCTTTGTGGCTCCGGGCGGATGGGCGCGTATCGTGCGGCGCATCCGCCGCGACTGATCACGACCGGCGCAGGGCTTTGCGGAGTTCTGAGAATTCGAAGGCGCGTAGCAGGTGAGCCAGGAAAAAATACGTGGACGCTGCAACGAGGATCAGGACGATCAGTGCCAAATACCGCCATCCCGGTAACAAGAAGGCCCAGCCGACAAGCTGGATCGCGACGAAAAGAACCAAACCCATCCCCAGTGACGCCGCCACGATCCGCCAGACCCGGCGCTTGAACCGGTCATCAAATCTGGCTTCTTGGCCCATGCTGCGTGATCCTAGAACCAGCAGCCCAACCATGGCCCATCCGGCGGCAGAGGCGGCAATGGCAGGCGCAATCCATCCCAATATCGGGTACAGGCCGAACGCCAATCCAGCATTCACAACCATTGCCACCAAGGCATAGCGGAACGGAGATTTGGTATTCTCGCGCGCGAAAAACAGCGGTTGCAGCAGTTTTTGTAGCATGAAAGCGGGCAATCCTAGCCCATAGATCGCCACGGCCAACGCAGTGGCGGCGGTATCCTCGGACGTGAACTGGCCACGCTCGAACAGGACCGAGACCAGTGGGGCTGGCATGATCACAAACGCCACGGTTGAGGGTAGGGTCAGCAGCAAAGTAAACTCTCCGGCCCGCGAAAAAGCGTTTCGGGCACCATCTTTGTCATCTGCGCGCAGACGTCGTGACAGGTCGGGCAGCAGGACGATGCCGACGGCAATGCCGACAACGCCGAGCGGTAGCTGATACAGACGATCTGCTGCAAATAGCCAACTGACCGCATTCTCTGTTTTTGACGCCACCAGTTGCCCAACCACAAGGTTGACTTGTGTAACCCCCATCGCCAGCGCGGCAGGCACGGCAATGCGCACCATCTGGCGCATCTCGGGGCTGAGTTTGGGTACACCCGGACGTATGCGAATGCCGGCGCGCTCGGTTGCGATCCAGACCAAGGCAAGCTGCGCAACGCCTGCCACCGGGATGACGGTGATCAGCCAGCGGATTACGTCGCCGCCCGACATGGCACCAGCGATCAATGCAGTGCACGCGAAGATGTTCAGCAATACCGGCGCGGCGGCCGCGGCTGCAAAACGCCCCGTCGCATTCAGAACGCCCGAAAACAGCGCCGCCAGTGACATGAACAGGATGTAGGGAAACACCACATAGCCATAGTCCACAGCCAGATCGAACCGTTCGTCGCCGTAAAACCCTTCGGCTGTGATCCAGACCAAAGCGGGCATGAACACCATGGCAAGTCCGACCAGCGCCAGAACGGCCACGGCCAACAGGTTAAAGGCATCCTGTGCAAAACCTTCGGCGTTTTCCTCGCCTTCCAGCCGTTTCGAGAACATCGGCACAAAGGCTGCGTTGAACGCGCCTTCGGCAAAGAAACGGCGGAACATGTTGGGCAGGCGGAAGGCGGCGACAAAGGCATCCATCACCGGGCCCGGGCCGATATAGGCTGTTAGCAGGATTTCCCTCAGGAACCCCAAAATCCGGCTTGCCAGTGTCCAGAACCCGACTGTGAACAGTCCTGAAAACAGCCGGATCTGTTTCATGAAGCTGCGCGCTCGGCGCCCTCGGTGATGGCTTTGCGCAGTTTGGCCTCAAGCCCGCGCTGCTTGCTTTCTGAGTGATACTTCAGCCCGAACATGTCTTTGACATAGAACGTATCCACCACCTGTTCGCCGTAGGTCGCGATGACCGCGTTGGCGATGTAGACGTTTGCTGCGGCCAGCGTACGGGTCAGATCATACAAAAGGCCAGGGCGGTCGCGAGTGTCGACTTCGATAATCGTGTAGATCTCGGACCCGTCATTGTCGAAGATGATATGTGTGGGCACGTTAAAGGCCCGTTCGCGTTTCTTGATCTTGTCGCGGGATTTCAATGCATCGCGTGCAACGACTTCGCCTTTCAGCGTCTTTTGGATCATTTGTGTCAGGCGGGGCAGGCGGCTTGCCTCGTAAGGGCGTCCGTCTGCGTCCTGAATCCAGAACGCGTCCGTCACATACCCGTCCTTGGTGGTGTAGCTTCGGGCATCTACAACATTCGCGCCCAAAAGCGCCAAAGCACCTGCGATCCGTGCAAAGATACCCGGGTGGTCGCCCATTGCGAAACAGGCGCGTGTTGCGTCCCTGTCCACATCCGGTTGCAGCCTGATTTCCATCGCCCCCGGATCGCCGGTTTGGTCAAGCTCTTGCAGCATCTCGGCAAACTCGACATGGGTCGAGAGGTTCAGCCCCTGCCAATAGGGGTCATAATGTCGGCCGGTCTCGGTTTTCAGATCTGCCTTGGACCAATTCGCCAGTTCCGCACGAAGGGCCTTTTTGGCTCCGGCCCCGCGATTGGCCCGGTTGAGGTCTTCCATACCGGTTTCAAGCGCGCGCTTGGTTTCGGCATGCAGTGCACGCAAAAGGGTCGCTTTCCAGTTGTTCCATGTGTTCGGGCCAACACCGCGGATATCGCACACCGTCAACACTGTCAGAAGATCCAACCGTTTTACGGTTTTGACGGCCTTGGCAAAATCACGCACCGTGCGCGGGTCAGAGATATCGCGTTTCTGTGCCATGTCCGACATCAGCAGATGGTAACGGACCAGCCACTCTACCGTTTCGGAATCCGCCTTGTTGAGACCCAGTCTCGGGGCAACTTTTCGCGCGATTTGCGCCCCAAGGATCGAGTGGTCTTCGGGTCGACCCTTGGCGATGTCGTGCAGCAGCAAGGCGACATAGAGGACTTTGCGATTAACGCCTTCTTTCAGGATGGACGAGGCCAGCGGCAAGGACTCTACCAGTTCTTCGCGTTCGATCTGCGCCAGGTTCACGATGCACTGTATCGTATGCTCGTCCACGGTGTAGCTGTGGTACATGTTGAACTGCATCATTGCGACGATGTGTTCAAACTCAGGCAAAAAGGCCGACAGGACCCCCAGCTCATTCATGCGCCGCAATGCACGCTCAGGATTGCCGTGCTTCAGCAACAAATCCAGGAAGATGCGTTGCGCTTCCTTGTCTTCGCGCATGTCTTCGTCGATCAGGTGCAGGTTCGCGCTGACCAGACGCATCGCGTCGGGATGGATCAGCATACCTGTTCGCAGACCTTCTTCGAACAACCGCAGCAAGTTCAGTTTGTCGGAAAGAAACGCGTCCGCATCGGCTACATCCAGACGGCCATGTACGACCTCGTACCCCGGTTTGGCATGAGGGCGGCGACGGAAAATCCGCACCAGCAAAGGCGCGCCTTTCATATGCGTCGCCTCAAGCTTGGTCAGAAAAATGCGGGTCAGTTCACCGACCTTGGTGGCCTCGCGAAAATAGCGTTGCATGAACACTTCGACGGCCCGCCTACCTGCGCGGTCCTCGTAACCCATGCGGTCGGCGACTTCGACCTGCAGATCAAAGTTCAGTTGTTCAGTCGCCCGGCCAGTAACCAGATGCAGATGAGACCGCACGGCCCACAGGAAATCCTCGGCCTTGACGAAGGTTTGAAACTCTTCGGGTGTAAACAGACCCAGCGGCACCAGCTCGGCTACGTCCTGCACGCCGTAGATGTATTTGGCAATCCAGTAGAGTGACTGAAGATCGCGCAGCCCGCCTTTGCCTTCTTTGACGTTGGGCTCGACCATATAGCGCTGGCCTTGTTTTTTGTGGCGTTCGTCGCGCTCTTGCAGTTTCGCTTCGATGAACTGCCGCTCTGTTCCTTTGAACAGATCGGATTTAAGCCGGGTGCCTAAATCATTGGCCAGAGTTGTATCGCCGGCCAGATAGCGCTGCTCCAGCATGGCAGTTCTGATCGTGAAATCATCTGCCCCAAGCCGCAGGCAATCCTTGATCGTGCGTGAGGAATGCCCAACCTTCAGCCGCAAATCCCACAGGATATACAGCATGGATTCGATCACGCTTTCGGCCCAGGCGGTGATTTTGTAGGGGGTCAGAAACAACAGGTCTACGTCCGAAGACGGTGCCATTTCGCCCCGACCATACCCACCGACGGCAAGAACTGCGATCTTTTCGCCCTGTGTTGGTGTCGCCAGCGGGTGCAGGTCCTGGCTGGCGACCTGCATTGCAGTGCAGACCAGCCCATCCGTCAGATAGGTGTAGGAATGCGTCAGAGGCCGCGCGTCAAACGGGCGTTGGGCAAAAGCGTCGGCAATGGCTTGGCGACCGGTTTTCTGCGCCTCGCGTAGAATGCGCACCGTCTCACTGCGTCGCGCTGCATTGTCGGTGGTATCTTCAAAGGCATCCGACAGCTGAGCCATCACGGCTGCGCTGTCGAAAATATCTTCGGCCGGGCAGATCAACTCACCTTTTGGGGTGAGCGTCAGCGCCGGTCTATCAGAAGCCGGCGCCAGAGAAGCTTTGTGGGGCAGGGTCAATCACTACTACCTGTTTATTCTGGATCGTGGCGACAGCCAGACCGCGTTCGTTGGTGCCGTCGGATCGTAGACGGAAGATACCGCCGACGCCCTGGAAGCCGGCATTCTGTGTCAGGGCTGAGGCGGTTAGTGCATCCGCCTTGCCTTGGCTGACAAGCGCGCCGATTGCCGCAATGCCGTCATATGCCAATCCGCTGATCGGGTGAGGTGCTTCGCCATAGGTGTTGTTGTAGCGCTGACGATAGGCTTGGGCCTTTGTCGGGTCAGGCAAAGCGAACCAGCCGCCCTGAACACCCGGCAGCTCTAATGTCTGAGCGGGAATATCCCAACGGGTCAGACCGATATACTGGGTCGTAGCAGGTGAAACGCCCGCTTCTGGCAGAAGCTGCGAATACAAAGGCAATGCTCCTGCGGTCGTTGCGGTCAGGAAAATCGAATCTGCACCGGCTGCGTCCACGGTGGCTTTGATCGTGGGGACCGAATTGATTACGCCTTGCTGCGACCGGTCGTAACCGACGGTGCCAGCATTGTTGACCCGGCTGCCAGCAAGCGCGCCCGCGATTGCCGATTGACCCAACTGACCGGCGGCATCGTTGCTGTGCACGATCACCATCCCCGTTTTGCCTTGCGATCCGGCAAAGTTGACCAGTCGGTTTGCGGTATTGTTAAACGTCGGGCCCAGAACAAAGACATTGCCGCCTGCAATGCTTGGGTTGTTCGAGAAGGACAAGACATTGACGTTATTGTTCAGAACTGCCAGCCCTGCCGAGTTCGCGGCCTGCGCATAAACAGGTCCAAGGATGACTTTGGCACCTTCGGAGACAGCGCGCTGGGCGACTTCGGCCGCGGTATTCGAGCTGCCGCGCGTATCGTACACGCGCAGATCGATTTGGACGTTCTGCAAGTCCGACATTGCCAGACGTGCTGCATTTTCAAGGCTACGGGCCAACGCAGCATCACCGGAATTGGCCGAGCCAGCCGGAACCAATAGCGCAACGGGGACAGGTTTGGACGTGTTGATCGACGGGCCTCCGCCAAGACCGCCCGGTTCACATGCGGCCAGAAATGCTGCGGTGGCCAGGAAGGCCGCGGTTTTCGCCAGTTTGCGAACGGGCTTGCAATCGGTAAACATCTAAATGAAAACTCCCTGTCCCGGCAGCTTGAAGCGCTGCCAATTTGTTAGGCAGCAATAATAAACGTCACGCTGTGAGGGTCCAGCTTTGAATCACCAAAAAGTCAGATTGGGCCCGGGCCTGTATTTTGTTGCCACTCCGATCGGAGCGGCGCGCGATATTACGCTCAGGGCGCTTGACGTGCTGGCGTCAGCGGATGTGATTGCTGCCGAAGATACCCGCAGCTTGCGGCGTTTAATGGAAATCCACGGCGTCCCGTTAGAGGGCCGACGCATCTTTGCCTATCACGACCACAGCGGTGCGGGTGCACGAGAAAAGCTACTGGATGCCCTGCGCGACGGTAAATCCGTAGCTTACGCGTCAGAGGCCGGAATGCCACTGATTGCGGACCCAGGGTACGATTTGGGCCGTCAAGCCGCAGAAGCCGGGTTTACAGTGACTTGTGCCCCGGGCCCGTCCGCCGCGCTGATGGCATTGACGCTGGCTGGGCTGCCGACAGACGCATTCTTTTTTGCGGGTTTTTTGCCCAACTCTTCGAACGCCAGACGCTCTCGTATCGAGGCGCTGCGCGACGTGCCCGGTACGCTTGTGTTCTACGAATCGCCCAAACGCGTTGCGGCCTGTGTCGCGGATCTTGCGGCTGTCTTGGGTGAAAACAGGCCCGCAGCAATGTGCCGAGAGCTGACCAAGAAATTCGAAGAAGTCAGGCGTGGCACCCTGGCGCAACTGGCCGCTGATCTCAGTGAGCAATCCGTGAAGGGTGAGATTGTCTTGCTGGTAGACCGAGGCGATTCAGAAACTGTTAACGAGTCGGATGTAGAAGAGGCGCTGAAAAAGGCTTTGGAAACACATTCGGTTCGGGATGCGGCTGATTTGGTTTCAAGCATGTACAAGTTGCCAAGACGTCCGATTTATCAGAAGGCTCTGAAACTGGCGAAGGGATGAAATGAACGCGCGATCTGCTCAAAGTTCCGTTTCTTATCAAGCAGGTCGGTCCGCTGAGATTTTGGCAGCCAAAGATTATGAGCGGCGTGGACTGTCCATCATTCAAAGCCGTTGGCGCGGTGCTGGGGGTGAGATCGACCTGATCGCGCGCGATAGCGAAGGTCTTGTTTTCATCGAAGTCAAGAAAAGCAGCAGCTTTGAACGGGCGGCTGCACGGATCAGCCGGCGTCAGATGAACCGGATATGCGCGTCAGCGGCCCAGTTTTTAGAAGGCCAACCGGGTGGGCAACTGACTAATGTGCGCTTTGATGTTGCCTTGGTCGATGCTTTGGGTGAGGTGCAAATCATCGAAAATGCCTTTGGCTTGACCTGATCCCCATTGAACACCTGCCCCTGCTGCGCCATGTATCTGGCGTGAATTTGAGGGACACACCATGAAAATCGCCTTTCAGATGGACCCGATCGGGGCCGTGGATATCAATGCTGACAGCTCGTTCCGACTGGCCGAAGAGGCTCAGGCGCGCGGTCACACGCTGTTTTTCTACGACCCGGACCAGCTGGCCTATCAAGAGGGGCTGATTACAGCACGTGGTCACGACATGAAGGTTCAGCGCATCGCTGGAAACCCTGCCGAACTGGGGCCCGAGCGCGAGGTCGATCTGGCAGAGTTTGATGTGGTCTGGCTACGGCAGGATCCCCCATTCGACATGCATTATATCACGTCGACCCATTTGCTGGACCGCCTGAAGGGGCAGACGCTGGTGGTAAACGACCCGTTTTGGGTGCGTAACTATCCCGAGAAACTGCTTGTTCTGGATTTTCCCGAACTGACGCCGCCAACAACGATTGCGCGAGACCTGCAAACGATCAAGGCCTTCAAGGAAAAGCACGGCGACATCATTCTGAAGCCACTTTACGGAAACGGAGGTGCAGGTGTTTTCCGGCTGGATGCGAACGACCGTAACCTGACGTCACTGCACGAGCTTTTCACCGGGTTTTCGCGCGAACCGCTGATTGTGCAGAAATTTCTGCCCGATGTCAGCAATGGGGACAAACGTGTGATCTTGGTCGACGGCGAACCCGTCGGAGCCATCAATCGCGTTCCCGCTGAAGGTGAGACACGATCCAACATGCACGTTGGTGGGCGCCCTGAAAAAATAGGCCTGACCGCGCGCGACAAGGAAATCTGCGCCGCGATCGGGCCATTGCTGAAGGAAAAAGGGCAGGTTTTCGTAGGGATCGACGTGATCGGAGACTACCTGACAGAGATTAACGTGACCTCTCCCACAGGGATTCAGGAACTTGAGCGGTTTGACGGGGTCAATATCGCCGAAAAAATCTGGCAGGCCATCGAAGCCAAGCTTTAGGACGCGACCTTGGCACTGATGCGAAAGCTCAGCGCCTCGGCCACATGGGGCCGTCGCACGTCTGGGGCGTTGTCCATGTCGGCGATGGTGCGGGCGACCCTTAGCACGCGGTGATAGGCCCGCGCAGACAGGCCGAACCTTTCCGCAGCTTGCAACAGCAGCGCTTTGCCTTCTGCGTCTGGGGCGGCGATTTCTTCTAAATGGTTCCCCTCCACATCTGCGTTCTGGCGGATCGCAGGAGTTTTGGAAAACCGTGCGGCCTGAACCTGCCGTGCCAGTTCGACCCGCGCTGCAACTGTCGCCGAACTATCCCCGGATGGAGGCAGGTCAAGGTCGGTGAATCCGACAGGCGGAACCTCAATCCTCAGGTCAAAACGATCCATCAACGGACCGGAAATCCGCCCCAGATAGTCCTCTCCGCAGACGGGCGCACGGGAACAGGCACGCGCAGGGTCCGTCAGGTATCCGCATTTGCAGGGGTTGGCGGCCGCAACTAGCATGAACCGACAGGGATATTTCACATGCGCGTTTGCGCGTGCAACCATGACCTCACCCGTTTCGATAGGCTGGCGGAGCGTCTCTAAAACAGTGCGGGGAAACTCGGGGAATTCATCCATGAAGAGGACCCCGTTATGGGCCAAGGATATCTCGCCAGGTTTGGCCCCTTTCCCGCCGCCAACAATTGCAGCCATTGATGCCGTGTGGTGCGGCTCGCGGAATGGCCGGGAACGGCTGATGCCGCCTTCGTCCAGCAGCCCGCAGAGGGACTGGATCATCGAGGTCTCCAAAGCCTCGGCAGGCGTAAGCGGTGGAAGTATTCCGGGTAACCGGGCCGCCAGCATTGATTTCCCAGATCCCGGTGTGCCTATCATGATCAGGTGGTGCCGCCCTGCTGCTGCGATCTCTAATGCGCGTTTGGCGCGTTCTTGCCCTTTGACGTCTCTCAGATCACGCGCATTCGGGGAAAGGTCGACTTCGCCGGGTTGCGCGGTGGGCAAAGGGTTTTGACCAGAGAAATGCCGCACGACTTCTGCAAGGGATGCTGCGCCCAATACTTGTGTGGCGTCTACCCAAGCGGCCTCGGCGCTGGAGGCTTTGGGGCAGAGTAACGCACGATCCTCGGCCGCTGCCGTCATCGCAGCAGGGAGCGCGCCAACCACCGGAACGAGCGAGCCGTCCAGCGACAGCTCTCCCAACGAAACCGCGCTTTCTGCGGCGTCCTGTGGGATGATCTCAAGCGCAGACAGCAGCGCGACGGCGATAGGAAGGTCAAAATGGCTGCCCTCTTTCGGCAGGTCAGCTGGCGACAGGTTGATCGTGATGCGTTTGGACGGCAACGCAATTGCCATGGCGCTTAAGGCACTGCGTACCCTGTCACGTGCCTCAGATACCGCCTTGTCAGGCAATCCCACGATGGAAAAGGCGGGTAAGCCCGGTGTGACGGCGCATTGTACTTCGACCGGGCGGGCTTCGACCCCTTGGAATGCAACTGTATGGGACCGGGTGACCATGCAAGACCTTTTTGGTTAACAGGTTCTTGCTTGCACGGCTGAGGTTTAGGAATCGTTAACGGCACCGGTCATTGCGGCAAACTCCGGCCACGCACCGGGGTCGGCCACGGTCTTGTCGCGGCAGAATTGGTTGCAGAACCCCCAAACCTGCTCGTTAAGTTTGAGGAAATCCGTGACCGCCTTGCCAGAATAGGGGCAGACTTGGTTCATGGCAGGTCCTGTATCGACAGGTTCCGCCATCATGTCCCCAATCGGCCATGGATCAGCCTGCAGGTTTTGCGGGTATGGGAAAGGGTCGTAGTCAACTGTCATCCCCATGGCGCGCCATTGTCGGACAGACGTGTCAGACAATAACTCAAGGCAATAGGCTAGGTTCTCGGCAGACATCGGTAAACCATATCCAACGACGCGCGCAGCCACAGGGGTATAGAAAACATCCGCCAGAGAATAAGCCCCAAACAGTGGGCCAGATGTGGCCCCTGAAATACAGCGGGCGTGGGCCCAAAGCGTTTCGATCCTGCTGAGGTCGGCTAGGGTTTCGGCCGAAGGCTCAAACCCTTTCCAGCAGTGTTTTAGCTGCATCGGACATTGCCCGCGCAAAGCCGAGAAACCGGCCACCATTTCGCAGCAGATCCATCGCGCGGTGGCACGCGCTGCGGGGTCTGAGGGCCATAACGCAGCTTCGGGATGCCGTTCGGCCAGTGTTTCGGCCATCGCAAGGCTTTCACCGACAACCGTCCCGTCAGGCAGGCGCAGGGCAGGGACCAGACGCGCCGGGGCCAACGGCTTCATGTCTTCGCCCATGGTGCCCGAATACAAGCCGATCATATGGCTTCGATAGGGCAGTCCAAACTTTTCCAGCATCAACCAGCCGCGCATCGACCAACTGGAAAACAGCCGGTCACCGATAAACAGATCATAAATCATAGCAACAGAATGGCGCGGTTCGTCAGGGTCGTAAAACAGTGATTTGTGCGCGTATGGATCACGGGCAGTGATTGATCCGCCCGACTGACCATCGGTCATCATGATAGGTGATCTCGGTGACCGAAAGGTTGTCGATCCTGTGGCTGAACGCCTCATAGGCGCTGATATCCAGAGCGCGTTGTACCTGAGTCAGAATGACCCCGAAATGCGCCACGACAATCAAATCCTGTCCTGAATGTGAGGCGATCAGGTTGTCGATGGCTGCGTCGACCCGTGCGCGGACCTCGTTCCAGCTTTCTCCGTCTGGCGGACGGACGTCACCGGGATTGTCCCAATAGGCGAAGGTCAATTCCGGGTCTTCGGCCTCGATCTCTTTAAAGCCGCGCAACTCCCAACTGCCGAAATTGATTTCTCGCAGGTGCGGGTGATGCGGCAGGCGCGCCCGCGCGCCTTGAATGGCCGAAGCGGTATCTGCGGCACGGGACAGGTCGGATGAAACGACAACAGCCTGTGCAGGCAGATGGTCATGTAATCGTGCGATCGCTGCGTGGTCGCTGAGGTCAGCAGGTATATCGGACCACCCGACCATGGTTTTGGCGTGAGTTGGCCCATGTCGGACAAGATGCAATCTTGTCATGGCAACTGGCCCTTTAAGACCAACGGTAATCCAGCCGTCACCTGCACCACACGGTCAGCTTGGGCGGCTAACGCGATGTTCAACCGACCCTGCGCTTCGCGAAAGCGACGGGATAGCGCGTTGTCCGGGACAATCCCGTACCCCACTTCGTTCGAGACGATGACGACCGGCGCGCGACAGCCTGAAAGCGCGTCAAACAATTCCGCCTGCGCGTGCTCCAGGTCATTCTCGGCCAGTATATGGTTGGTCAGCCACATAGTTGCGCAATCGATCAGGCAGACCTGGCTTTCATTGAGTGTAGATAACCCCGGGCGCAGGTCGAAAGGGGCCTCAATCGTTGTCCATCCGGCGCCCCGCTGCTGGACGTGTCTGTTCACCTTTTCGTGCATTTCATCATCAAACACTTGTGAAGTGGCGAAATATATCCGGTCTTTGTCATAAGAAACAACAAGTTGTTCAGCGAAAGCCGACTTCCCAGAGGCCGCTCCACCCAAGATTAAGGTTAAATCCGGACCCACTATTACTACCTTCCATGTGATCCACCCGGTTCTGTTCTGCGTATCCACCATAAGTTGGCAAAGCAAGGCCGAGCTACGCCTGTGAAAAGGGGAGATTTCCATGGCACTGGACAATACGAACGATTTCTCAATGTCACGGCAGGCGATGAAAGCCGAGTTGCTGGACGCGGAAACAGAATTACAACTGGCTTACGCGTGGCGAGACCACCGCGACGAGCAGGCGCTTCACAGGTTGATCACCGCTTATATGCGGCTGGCAATCTCGATGGCTGCAAAGTTCAAACGCTACGGCGCCCCGATGAACGACCTGATCCAAGAGGCCGGGCTGGGTCTGATGAAAGCGGCAGACAAGTTTGACCCTGATCGCGGTGTGCGGTTTTCGACCTATGCGGTTTGGTGGATCAAGGCCAGCATTCAGGACTATGTGATGCGGAACTGGTCGATGGTTCGGACCGGGTCGACCTCTTCCCAGAAATCGCTGTTCTTTAATATGCGTCGGGTTCAGGCACGTCTGGAACGTGAGGCTGCAACCGAAGGCATGGACCTTGATCGCCACCAGTTGCATCAGATGATTGCCGCCGAGATTGGTGTGCCTCTTCGCGATGTTGAGATGATGGAGGGCCGGCTTTCGGGATCGGATTTCTCGCTCAACGCAGTTCAGTCTGCAGACGAAGATGGTCGCGAGTGGATTGATGCGCTGGAAGACGACAGCGAGCAAGCCGCAGAAACTGTCGAAAACAGCCACGACACCGAGCAGCTTCGCGAATGGTTGGTGACCGCGATGCAATCTCTTAACGACCGTGAACGCTTTATCGTGCGAGAGCGCAAGTTGCGCGAACCAGCGCGGACACTGGAAAGCCTTGGGCAGGAGCTGGGTCTTTCGAAAGAACGTGTGCGCCAGCTTGAGGCCGCTGCATTTGTAAAAATGCGCAAGAACCTTGAAGCTCAATCGCGCGAGGTGCAACACTTCATCGCATGAAACAGATTGCGATTCTGCTTATTGCACTAATGGTTACGCCGGGCTTGGCCCGTGCCGAACAATTGATACCTGATGAGGTAGCTGCGGCAATGCAGGCCGCAGATATCGTTATTCTGGGTGAGATTCACGACAACCCTCAGCACCATATTGTTCAAAAAGAAGCACTGGAACTGATCAACCCATCCGCTGTTGTATGGGAGATGATCACCGAAGAGGGCGCGCGACGGCTTGGGCAGAAAGCTGCGACCAACCCCGAGGAACTGGCCCGTATTCTTGAGTGGGCAGAGATGGGATGGCCGCCTCTCAGCCTGTATTATCCTGTTTTTCAGGCTACCGACGCACCGGTCTACGGCGCAATGGTACCACGTGCGGCGGCGCGTGCGGCAATGCAACGGGGCGCGGCGACAGCATTGGGCGCGGATGCTGCGCGGTACGGTCTGACGGTGCCGCTGTCTGCAGCAGATCAGGCAGAGCGAGAAGCTGATCAAATGGCGGCTCATTGCAACGCACTGCCTGCTGAGGCTTTGCCGCAAATGGTGGCGATACAACGCCTACGCGATGCGGTTCTGACCCGTGCCATCCTCCGTGCCGATGACGAAACTGGCGGCCCGATCGCAGTGATCACGGGCAATGGCCATGCTCGCAAGGATCGCGGCATTCCCACCTTTTTGTCGCGCCTGCGCCCGGGCCTGAAGGTTTTTGTTCTGGGACAATCCGAAGATGGCAATATTAACGGAGAGTTTGATGCCGTGATCGACAGTCCCACGGTTGAACGTGAAGATCCCTGTCTGGCGTTCCAGACACAGAATTAACGGCTGGTACTGGAGCGCAGCCTTGCCTAATGTCGGGACCGATCTGCACGGGAAGGGCAAAACATGCTGGCATCCAAACGCATTCTGCTGATCATCGGCGGAGGGATTGCGGCCTATAAGTCGCTGGATCTGATCCGTCGGCTGAAAGAACGCGGCGCTGCCGTGACGCCTGTCCTGACGAAAGCCGCTGAGGAATTCGTAACACCGCTGTCGGTTTCTGCACTAGCGGGTGAAAAAGCCTATCGTGACTTGTTCGACCTGACAGACGAGGCCGAGATGGGCCATATCCAGCTGTCTCGCTCGGCGGATTTGGTGGTTGTTGCCCCCGCAACAGCTGACTTGATGGCGAAGATGGCTGCAGGTTTGGCCAACGATTTGGCCTCGACTTTGCTGATGGCGACTGACACGCCGGTTCTGTGTGCGCCTGCCATGAATGTCCGGATGTGGGATCATCCCGCGACCCAGCGCAATCTGCGGCAATTGCAGTCAGATGGTGTTCAGTTTGTTGGCCCGAATGAGGGCGACATGGCTTGTGGTGAATATGGACCGGGCCGCATGTCGGAACCTCTTGAGATTGTCGCAGCTATCGAGGCGCAACTGGGCGACGGACCGTTGGCTGGAAAACGTGTTCTGGTCACGTCTGGCCCGACACATGAACCGATCGACCCGGTCCGATACATCGCGAACCGATCTTCTGGCGCGCAGGGCACAGCAGTCGCACGCGCGCTGTCAGCATTGGGGGCTGAGGTGATTTTCGTGACCGGACCTGCCGATGTCGCGCCGCCCGCAGGGGTTCAGGTGGTGTCCGTAGAGACCGCTCAACAAATGTCTGACGCGGTTGACGCCGCGCTGCCTTTTGATGCAGGCGTTTTTGCTGCAGCCGTTGCCGATTGGCGGGTGGCAAGCGCCTCGGATCGAAAGCTCAAGAAAACCCGTGATGGCTTGCCTGCGCTCGAGTTCGCCGAAAACCCGGACATTCTGAAGCGCATCTCTCAACTAAAGGCGGGCCGCCCTTCGCTTGTCGTTGGGTTCGCTGCGGAAACAGATAACGTGGTCGAACATGCAACCGCCAAACGTGCGCGCAAAGGCTGCGATTGGATTGTCGCGAACGATGTCAGCCCCGCGACCGGCATAATGGGCGGGTCCGAGAATGCGGTGACCCTGATTTCCGACACCGGTGCCGAAGCATGGCCGCGTATGGGGAAAGACGCGGTCGCCCAACGCCTGGCCGCCAAAATTGCCGATGCGCTTACAGGATAGATGAAAGGACCCAGGATGGTAGCGATCCGTGTGATCCGAGACGAGGATTCCGACTTGTCGGTGCCATTGCCCTCATATGAGACCGCAGGTGCTGCGGGCGCAGATATACGCGCGAACCTGCCGGGAAAAGCGTCAATTCAACTGGAACCGGGTCAAAGAGCGCTGGTACCCACTGGATTGCGCGTTGAGATCCCGCAGGGTTACGAGATTCAGGTGCGGCCGCGTTCGGGACTGGCCTTGAAACACGGCATCACCTTGCCCAACACACCCGGCACAATTGACAGCGATTATCGTGGCCCTTTGGGTGTGATTGTCCTGAATGCGGGCCAGGATACCTTTGAGATCGCACATGGCGAGCGTATCGCCCAATTGGTTGTTGCCCCGGTTGTGCAAGCCGTGTTCGAGGCAGCCGATACCCTCAGCGATACGGATCGCGGTGCGGGCGGTTTTGGTTCGACCGGGCGAGGCTAGATGCTGCTGATCCTCATTCTTGCCTCCGCTCTGTGGGGTATCGGGTATTTGGCGGGTGTGTCACGCACCGCGCGCATGGCCTCGGTCGGCGTTTTGCTGCTAGGTGTCATCGTGGCGCAGCTGGTGCTACCTGACGGCCACCCCTTGCGCGAGGCCACCGGTGGTTCTGCTGCGATGTGGTTGATATTGGGTGGCTCGGCGGTTTTGGTTCTGGTTTATGGAAAGGTGCTGAAAGCGCTGCGAGATCGCGCTGCACCTTCCACGACCAAGGAGCCCGCCATGCCATCTGACCAATTTTCTGAAACTGAGCTGGAACGCTATGCGCGCCACATCGTGCTGCGGGAATTGGGCGGGCCGGGTCAAAAAAAGATGAAACACGCCCGGGTGCTTGTGATAGGCGCGGGTGGCCTCGGTGCTCCGGCATTGCAGTACTTGGCAGCGGCGGGTGTCGGCACGATCGGTGTCATTGACGATGACGTGGTCGAGAATGCCAACCTTCAGCGACAGGTGATCCACCGAGACGCAGATATCGGTATGCCCAAAGTGTTTTCGGCGCAGCAGGCCATGTTGGCGCAGAATCCAAACGTGGTGGTTTTGCCCTATCACCGACGTCTGACCGACGAGATTGCGTCCGACCTGTTTGCGGATTTTGATCTGGTGTTGGACGGTACTGACAATTTCGATACGCGCTATCTGGCCAATCGGACCGCCGCGGCATTGGGCAAACCGCTGATCTCGGGCGCGTTGTCTCAGTGGGAAGGGCAATTGAGTGTTTTTGACCCTGCGGGCGAAGCGCCTTGCTACCAATGCATTTTTCCAGAGGCACCCGCGCCCGGATTAGCCCCTTCCTGCGCCGAGGCCGGAGTGGTTGGCCCGCTTCCGGGTGTGGTGGGGTCGATGATGGCGGTCGAGGCGATCAAGGTCATCACAGGGGCCGGTCAGGCCCTTCGTGGCGACATGCTGATCTACGATGCACTTTATGGCGAAAGCCGGAAAATCACTCTGTCGCGCCGCGCTGATTGCCCGGTTTGCGGCACAGATTGATTATCTGCACTGGACCGGTGCCGCCTCTGTTCCTAGGTAATGGTCAAAGGAGAGCTCTATGACCAACCCGATCCTGTCCGATTGGACGACCCCGTTCGAAATTGCACCATTCGACAAGATTTCCGACGAAGATTATGCGCCCGCATTGGACGAAGCCCTGCAAACCCATAACGCTGAAATCCAAGCAATCGCGAATAATCCAGAGGCACCCACGTTCGCCAACACGGTCGAGGCTCTTGAGGTTGCGGGTGAACAGGTGAAAAGGGTTCTGTCCGTTTTTTATGCCGTCGCAGGGTCTGACAGCAATCCCAAGCGCGAGGAATTGCAGCGCGAGTTTTCGCCAAAGCTGGCGGCGCATTTCGCAGGGATCTCGTCGAACAAAGCCCTGTTTAACCGGTTGGCTGATCTTTGGGGCCAGGTGGATGACCTGAACCTGAGTGACGAGCAAAAACGTGTGCTGATGCTGACGCATCGCGGTTTTGTAAGATCCGGGGCTGCCCTTACCGGCGCAGAAGACGTGCGGATGCAGGAGATCAAGGCGCGGTTGGCGTCATTGGGGACGTCCTTCACCCAAAATATTCTGGCTGATGAGCGTGAATGGTTCATGGAATTGGCGGAAGATGATCTGGAAGGCTTGCCGGAATTCGTCGTGAACGCGGCGCGTGCGGCGGGTGAGGAAAAAGGTGCAGGCGGGCCTGTTGTAACGTTGTCGCGATCCTTGATCGTGCCGTTTCTGCAGTTTTCCAACCGTCGTGATCTGCGTGAAAAGGCCTACCGGGCGTGGACAGCGCGCGGCGCAGGTGGAGGCGAAACGGATAACAGGGAAATCGCGACCGAGATTTTGCACCTGCGCGAAGAACGCGCAAAACTGCTGGGTTATGACAGCTTTGCAGCCTTCAAGCTGGAAACCGAAATGGCAGGTACCCCGGATCGGGTGCGCGAATTGTTGATGCAGGTTTGGGAACCGGCCAAGTCGCGCGCGGATGCGGACGCCGAAACCCTGCAACAGATGATGCAAGCCGACGGTGTAAACGGATCACTCAAGGCTTGGGATTGGCGTTATTACGCCCAGAAACGCCGCAAGGTCGAACATGATCTGGATGAGGCCGAGCTGAAACCTTACCTGCAATTGGACCGAATGATCGAGGCCGCTTTTGATTGCGCCAATCGTCTGTTTGGATTGGAATTTGCACCATTGGACGTGCCGCTCTACCACCCCGATTGCCGTGCGTGGGAGGTCACACGGAACGGTCAGCATGTTGCAGTGTTTATCGGCGATTACATCGCGCGCGGATCCAAACGTTCGGGCGCGTGGTGCAGCGCCATGCGATCTCAGGCGAAGTTTCCCGATGTTCAAACACCGATCGTCAAGAACGTCTGCAGTTTTGCGAAAGGCGAGCCCACGCTTTTGTCATACGATGATGCGCGAACCTTGTTCCACGAATTCGGTCACGCCCTGCACCAGATGTTGTCGGACGTGACTTATGAAAGCATCTCGGGAACGTCGGTAGCGCGCGATTTTGTGGAACTGCCCAGCCAGCTATATGAACACTGGTTGGAGGTCCCGGAAGTATTGACGAAATTCGCCACTCACGCCGAGACCGGCGCGCCGATGCCGAAAGACATGTTGGAAAAAGTCCTACGGGCTGCCAATTTCGATCAGGGTTTCCAGACCGTGGAATACGTCTCTTCGGCCTTGGTTGACTTGGCCTTTCATGACGGTCCCGCGCCTGTCGACCCGATGGTAAAACAGGACGAAGTTTTGGCCGAGTTGGGGATGCCGCAGGCGATAGGTATGCGGCACGCAACCCCGCATTTTTCGCATGTCTTTGCCGGTGACGGGTACAGTTCGGGTTACTACAGTTACATGTGGTCCGAGGTTATGGATGCAGATGCATTCGCCGCCTTTGAAGAGGCCGGTGGCGCTTTTGATCCCGAACGCGCCAAGGCGTTAGAGGAACATATCCTGTCCACCGGTGGCTCGCGCGAAGCGGAAGATCTGTATATGGCGTTCCGCGGACGTCTTCCCGGTGTTGAGGCGCTGCTGAAAGGGCGGGGTTTAATCGCCGCTTAATATCCCAAAGAACGATCGACGAGGTGCAGGAACGGCTCTCCGGCTTCGCCTCGTCGAATATTCTCGCAGATCACCTGCGCTGCAGTTACGGGGCGTGTTTCGGACGCAATATGTGGCGTCACGGTTACGTTTGGATGTGCCCAATAGGGGTGATCCACCGGCAAAGGCTCGGTTCGAAAAACATCAAGCGTGGTATGCCCGACCTGTCCGCTATTCAGCGCGTCAAGCAAAGCGTCATCGTCAATCAACGGCCCGCGCCCGGGATTGATAATGCACGCGCCTGAGGGCAATAGGGCCAGCGTTTCGGCGTTGATCGTATTCTCGGTCGCCGGTGTATCGGGCAGCAACAAAACCACGATCGCGGATTTGGAAAGGGCAGTGCGCAGACCCTCTTGGCCATGCATGCAAGTGATATTGGGAATGTTTTTTTCCGTGCGGCTCCAACCTATGAGGTCAAAGTTTAGATAGGCCAGTGCTTGCGCTGCTGCGCTGCCCAAAACGCCCAGTCCCAAGACACAGACCGTGCGGTCCGAAGCCAGCGGAGGTGCGATAGGTGTCCACACGCCGTTCTGGACCGTGATGTGCTTGTCCATACCCAGATGGTACCGCAGCACATGTCCCACCACCCATTCAGTCATGCCTTGAGTCAGCCCGTGATCAACCATCCGCGTCAATGGAACGGTCAGGGTATGATTGTCCGAGATGCTTTCCACCCCTGCCCATAGGCTGAGCACCGCCTTGAGCCGTGTGTACGGGCTGAAATCCGACAACCCACCGTTCGGGGCATAGACCACGTAGTCCACCTGATCCGGTGCCATCTGCGTATCCAGATTAACATCCAGCCCCGCGTCGGATAGCCCTTTCGTCAATAAGGGTTGGTATTCTGGCCATAGTTCAGGGCGCGCAGAAAACAGAACGTTTACGGGCATTGGTGGCCTTTCAGCTTAGCGGGGGCGGTGAATATGCGCGCTTTGAACGATGCCGAACGCGGCCATCAGGACAAGCATGGCCGACCCACCATAGCTGACCATCGGCAGCGGAACACCAACGACCGGGGCAAGGCCCATGACCATCGACATGTTCACAGCAAAGAACAGGAAGAAGTTCAACGCGATACCCAGCGTCACCAGCGACGAAAACCGATCTTTCGTCATAAGCGCTGTTACAACACAGAAGACAAGGATCAGACCGTAGAGGGTTAACAGCGTTATGCCGCCGACAAAGCCAAACTCTTCGGCCAGCGTGGTAAAGATGAAGTCTGTGTGCTTTTCGGGTAAAAAGTTCAGCCGCGATTGCGTTCCCTGCATGAACCCACGCCCATTCCAGCCGCCCGATCCCAAGGCGATCTTGGACTGAGTGATGTGGTAGCCCGCGCCCAACGGGTCTGTGGAGGGGTCCAGAAATGTATCAATCCGTCGGAACTGATAATCCTTGAGCAGCTGCCATTCAGTGCCGCGGCTGTTGAAGACTGTGGCGACCAGTCCGACGCCTGCAGCTATGACAGCCGCAAAGTAAGCCCAATGAACCCCCGCCAGAAACATCAGACCGCCACCCGCGGCCAGTAGCAGGATCGAAGTGCCAAGATCCGGTTGGCGCAATACCATGAAGGTCGGTATCAGGATCAATACAACCGGTATTATAACCC
Source organism: Ruegeria sp. G5 (assembly GCF_056533365.1). Taxonomy (NCBI): domain Bacteria; kingdom Pseudomonadati; phylum Pseudomonadota; class Alphaproteobacteria; order Rhodobacterales; family Roseobacteraceae; genus Ruegeria; species Ruegeria sp. G5. The sequence goes on from NZ_JBQFOK010000001.1 coordinate 605,566, forward strand.
ACAGCGGCCTTGAGGTTTTATGCGACGGAAGCCAGTCATAGTAGGCTGCCAGAACCATCACCAGCGCGACCTTCATGACTTCGGAGGGTTGCAGCCGCATAAAGCCCAAGTCGATCCAGCGCTGTGCGCCCATGCCGATCGTTCCGAAAAGTTCGACTATGATCAGCAACCCGATCGAACCCAGGTAGGCCAGGACAGACATGTTGCGCCAGAACCAGATGGGCACCATGGCGATGATGAACATCACGGCAAGCCCCAGCCCGAACCGCTCCATCTGGGGTTCGGCCCAAGGGGTCCATGATCCACCCGCCACCGAGAACAGCATCAGGAAGCCTGCGCTGGCCACGCTGATCAGCAACAGCGTCAACGGCCAGTTCATATAAAGGAATTTGCGAAACCCCGAGGGTGTGGATTTGACGGCGTATTCCAAATAGCTCATGCGCGGTCTTTCTCGGATGGACGCGCTTTGGGGCGGCGGTCGCCCTCAAGCTGTTTTTGCTGTTCTTTGATGCGGTCCCGATCGGCAACCGGATAAGCTTCTAGCGGAGGTGTGCCGTTGTAGAGCGCCTGCAACATGATGTCCCGCGCGACCGGAGCCGCCGCTTTCGAACCGCCGCCGCCGTGCTCTACCACTACGGCGATCGCGTATTTGGGCTTGTCATAAGGTGCGAAGCTGACGAACAGGGCGTGGTCCCGGCGTTCCCACGGCAGGTCCTCATTTCTGATAACCCCGGCTGCGCGTTCGGCCTTGGTGATGTTGCGAACCTGGCTGGTGCCTGTTTTGCCGGCCATGCGGAAGTCTTCTGCAATAATGCGACTACGATAGGCCGTGCCGCGCCGGTCGTTGGACACCGAAAACATCGCTTCGCGGATATACTTCAGATTGTTCGGGTTTACGGCCAATGGCTCGCCCGCACCCGATGGCTGCTCAACCCCGTTGATCGAACGAACCAGGCGAGGTTTGACCTCACGTCCAGTGGCAATTCGGGCGGTCATAACCGCAAGCTGCAAGGGGGACGCCAGCATAAAGCCCTGACCGATCGATGCATTCGCGGTATCACCAACCAGCCAGCCTTCGCCGTGGACGCGCTCTTTCCAAGCCTGATTAGGGGCCAATCCAGCGGCGACCGCAGACATTGGAATGTCGTGCTTGACCCCCAGTCCGAACGTACGCGCCATATCCGATATCTTGTCGATCCCCGTTTTCAGGGCGACATCATAGTAGTAAACGTCGCAGCTGCGTTTCAGCGAAAGCTCAAGATCAACTGTTCCGTGGCCACCGCGTTTCCAGCAGTGAAAACGTCGGCTGCCAACTTTAAGGTGACCGGGGCAGTACACGGTATTGCCGGGACCCACGACACCAGCCTCAAGTGCGGCCATGGCAGTGATCATCTTGAAGGTCGACCCAGGCGGGTAGGTCCCCTGCACGGTCTTGTTCGCAAGCGGGCGGTAATTGTCCTGCGTCAGTGTTCGGTAATCGGCAACTGATATGCCGCGCACAAACAAGTTGGGGTCAAAGCTGGGTGCGGAACTGATCGCCCGAATATCGCCAGTCTCACAATCGATCACGACGGCGGCGGCGCTTTCTCCGGCAAGTCGGGCTTGGGCGTATTGCTGCAGGTCAGCGTCTACGGACAGTTGCAGATCGGCTCCGGCCTCGCCTTCCTGACGATCCAACTCGCGCATAACACGGCCGGTGGCGTTGACCTCGACGCGTTTGGCGCCTGCCTTGCCGCGCAGCGAAATTTCCTGTTTCGCTTCCAACCCAACCTTACCGATCTGGAACCGGGGGATACGCAGGACGGGCTCGGGGTCTTCGATCTGGCTTAGGTCATAGTCGCTGACCGGGCCGACATAGCCGACCACATGTGCAAAGTCTTCGTAACGCGGATACTGCCGTGTCATACCGACTTCGGGCGTTACACCGGGTAGGGCGGGGGCATTAACCGCAACTTTCGAGATATCTTCCCACGTCACCTGATCCGCCAGCGTGACGGGCAAGAAAGGGGCCGAGCGGCGCATCTCGGCTTTGGCGCGTTCGATTTCATCTTGGGTCAGTGGAATAATGCTGGACAGTTTCGAGATAACGGCATCCACATCACCGGCATCCTCGCGCACCATCACGATCCGGTACGAAGGAGAGTTTTGGCCGATGATTTGCCCGTTGCGGTCGTAAATTCGGCCCCGTGTTGGTGGAATCAGGCGAATATTGATCCGGTTCTCTTCTGCAAGCAGGCGGTATTCGTCGGCTTGCTCGACCTGCATGAACCGCATCCGCGCAGCAAGGCCGCCGATAAAGACGGCTTGCATTCCACCAAGTATCAACGCTCGTCTGGGTAGACGTTTATATGCAAGGCCTTGCGATTTTGGTTTGCGCTGCTTCATGGCCGTGCTCCTGCGGATCCGGCCTCACCGGCAGATATACGTCGCACGCCAAAGCCGCTCTGGCTTAGGAAAACCACCACTGGGTAAACTGCGATTGTCAAAACCACTTGTATCACGACCAGTCCCAATGCCGCCTGCTGCACAGATAGAATAGCAAGAACTACCCGGTTCAGCACAAAAACTGCCGTGATCACGACCGCAGCCGTTGTCCATTCGCTTGCGAACCCTCCGTCCCGCATTCCTGGTGCCGAGTTTCGCAGAAAACCCGCGCCAATAACGACCAGCGCGGCCAATAACCCTGGCGGTCGTTGAAGCAGAAGGTCAGCCGTCAGCATGACAACCGCGATAAGGGGAACAGGCACGTATTCAGGTCGCCGTACAACCCAGACAAATGTGAGTGCGATAAGCAGATCCGGAAATGGCCATCGGTCTGGCTTGGAATCCAATGGCAGAAGGTGCAGGAACAGGATCAGTGTCGCCAGAAACAGATACAGCCCTCGCTTGGCCCAGAGTCGAGACGCTTGCCTATCCATCACCAACCTCCGCAGGGGTCAGGGCGGCCTCGGGGCGTCTGGGGCCAACGATATCGCCGGAATCGTCAATCGCCGGGGCAGAATGGAACCGCAAGACGCGTAGGAACTCGAGCCTTTCGAAATCGGCAGACAGACGGACGCGAAGGCGCCCACCGGGGTCCTCAGCAATTTGGCCAATCAGCAGGCCACCGGGAAACACCCCCCCATCCCCTGAGGTGACAACCCGATCACCGGGGCGCACTAGCTCGCGGTTTTCGAGAAACTCTACGGCGGGTGACGAGGTATTGTCACCTGCGATCAGGGCCGTTTGACCCGAAGGCTGAATCGTCGCGGGAATGGCGCTGGATGCGTCGGTCAACAGGATCACCCGAGCCGTGTCAGGGCCGACGCCCGAGATGCGCCCGACCACTCCGATCCCGTCCATCGTAGCCCATCCATCCATAATGCCGTCACGCTCGCCGACATTAAGCAGAACGGACTGCCGAAACGGAGAACCACTGTCCGCCATTACGACCCCAGTTATGTAGGTCAGACGCGGGTCCAGACGGACATTGTTCAGATCAAGCAAGCGGGCATTTTCCTGCTCTAGCTGAAGGGCCGCTTCTTTCCACGCTCGCATCAGGCGCAGTTCACTGCGCAGCTCTTGATTTTGCTCGCTCAGGCGTTGGTAGCTTTGGAAATCCCGGACCAGATTGATCAGGCCAGTCACAGGGACCATCGCCCATTCCATCGAGGGGACGACGCTATCCACCACTTGCGCGCGGAAACGTTCAACGCGCGGGCTATCAATTCGCCAAACCAGAAAGATTCCGAGCAAGCATAGTACAACAATCCCCAACAGCAGGCGGCGCAGAGGGGCAGTGTATTCGTCGCGTTGTGATCGGTCCTTTGCCACAGGTTACCTTCCCGTGCTGCTCGTGCCCGAGTTCTCACCCCATAAAGGTGCGCGCCTTAGCTTTCGTAGTCAATCGCGTGACGCAGTTGTTTTTCGTATTCCAGCGCTTTGCCGGTGCCCAAAGCCACACAATTCAGGCTTTCATCGGCAATCGACACGGCCAGACCCGTCTGTTCGCGCAGCGCCAGATCCAGATCGCCCAGCAGCGCACCACCACCCGTCAGCATCACGCCCCGATCCACGATGTCAGCGGCCAGATCGGGCGGCGTGGTTTCCAGCGCGGTCATCACCGCCTCGCAAATTTGCTGAACGGGTTCGGAAAGAGCCTCGGCGACTTGCGCCTGACTGATTTCGATTTCCTTGGGCACGCCGTTCAACAGGTCACGGCCCCGGATATGCATCGACTGGCCGCGGCCATCGTCGGGCATACGGGCGGTGCCAATGGTGGTCTTGATGCGCTCCGCAGTGGATTCACCGACCAGCAGGTTTTGCTGACGGCGCAGGTACGAGATGATCGCCTCATCCATCCGGTCTCCACCAACACGGACCGAGCGGGCGTAAACAATGTCACCCAGCGACAGAACCGCGACTTCGGTCGTACCGCCGCCGATATCGACGACCATGTTTCCCGTTGGGTCTGTGATCGGCATGCCAGCGCCAATCGCAGCGGCAATCGGTTCGGCAATCAGGCCTGCGCGACGCGCACCTGCTGACAGAACCGACTGTCGGATTGCCCGCTTTTCGACCGGAGTCGCGCCATGGGGAACGCAAACGATGATTTTGGGTTTCGAAAAGGTCGAACGTTTGTGCACCTTGCGAATGAAGTGCTTGATCATTTCCTCCGCGGTGTCGAAGTCGGCGATCACGCCTTCACGCATCGGGCGGATGGCTTCGATCGAACCGGGCGTCCGACCCAGCATCAGCTTGGCATCCTCGCCCACGGCCAGAACTTTCTTAACGCCGTCCTTGACGTGATAGGCCACAACCGACGGCTCCGAGAGGATAACACCACGCCCTTTGACATAAACCAGCGTGTTCGCTGTCCCAAGGTCGATAGCCATGTCCGCCGTGAACAAGCCGCCCAGATTGCCAAAAATGCCCATGTTTTCACTGATCCCGTTCGTCAGAATTTCCACTGCCCGCGACTCGACGGTTCCGGGACGGATGCCTTATAGGGTGCCATCTCGTCCGGTAAAAGGGCTGATTCCGCGACAATCAGCACCTTTCCGCCTTATTGATTGGGACTTTAGAAGGCAACATGCTCTCATATCAACATATTTACCATGCTGGAAATCTGGCTGATGTACAAAAGCACGCTTTATTGGCTTGGATGCTGGATTACCTGACCCAAAAAGAAAAGCCACTGACCTATCTTGAGACGCATTCCGGGCGAGGTCTTTATCACTTGGATAACGCCGCAGCGACCCGAACAGGTGAGGCCGCAGCCGGCATCGGGCGCGCAGTGCGCGAGGGATGGTTCGCAGAGTCCCATCCGTTGACTCGGGCTTTGACCAAAGTGCAGGCACAACATGGGTCGCAGAGCTATGCGGGGTCACCCTTGATCGCGGCCAACCTGTTGCGCGATCACGATAGTATTCAACTGGCAGAGTTACACCCACAGGAATACGAAGCCTTGTCGCTGACAATGTCACCCTTTGGCGGACAGGTTCACAAACGGGATGGGTATGAGCTGGTGCAATCGCTTTGCCCGCCGACCCCGCGCCGGGGGCTCATGCTGATCGATCCGAGTTATGAGGTGAAATCCGAATACGATCGTCTGCCGGGTATTATTGCCAAACTACATCGCAAGTGGAACGTGGGCGTGATCGCATTGTGGTATCCTATTTTGACAAGCGATCTTCACAAGCCAATGATTTCAAGCCTGAATTCACAAGATTTTCCGAAAGCTGTATGCCATGAGGTTCGTTTCCCACCCGTTCGCCAAGGGCACCGGATGGTTGGTTCAGGGATGTATGTTTTGAACGCACCTTTCGGTATCGAAAACGAGATGAACCGCCTGACGGAGCTTTTTGCGGGTCTCTGATCGCTCTTTTGGCCGACAACCTGAGACCTCCCGCCTTGTTGGCCTGCATCAAAGATGCCGTCAAACAAGTTGGGCCCGGCAGCGCGCCAGGGGCGCCC